>SSSZ01000048.1 GCA_009469675.1 Azonexaceae bacterium
TCGCGCGGGCTGACCAACTTGCACTCATCGCGCAGGAGCAGTGGCTCCACGTCCAGCAGTTTCGAGCAGGTGGGCGAAACACTGAACAGGCTGGATCAGATATCAAAGAGTGTGGCCGATAGCACCGGACTGTCGCAGTCTCAAGTTGCCAGTATCGCGTTTGGAGCAGCCGGCCACCTGGGATTAAACGCCGGCGCAGTTGGGGGTCGGCTGAACGCCAGCGCGGACAAGAGTTACCTGTCTGGCTTATCGGCACAGGAACAAAAGGTCCTGGGCAGCATGAGCAACGAACAGTTGGCAGAGTTCAAACAGTTCGGCGACAGGGTGTCGCGCGACGCGAGCTTCATGAGCACGATAGCCAATGATTCGCGCGAAGCGCGCGACATGACTGCTCGCCTTGCTTTCACGCATGCACGATCGGAGCGCGCTGAGGCGAGTCTCGCTGAGCGTACGGCCTTCGCGGAGCGCATGTCTGCCGCCCACGAGAAGGGAGAAACCATTTCCATCGACATCGCTCAGGACCCGCACAACCTGGAAATGTTCATGCGCTATGCTGAGCAGTACGGCGGCAACAGTGCCGCAGCCCATACCCTGATGGAATCCGAATTGGCGCGACAATCTCTTCGCCCGAATCGAGTGTTCTCCGACGGGGCCGCATTACCGGCCTCCTTTGGCGATATCCGGGAGCAGCATGTGCATCAGCGAAGTGATCCTGCCCTGACGCCCGATATAGCCAGGCTGCACCAATCCAACCGGGAACAAACATCACGGTTTGGAAACGCCAAGCCGTCGCATGAAACTGCCCCAATGGTGTCGCCTGTCCGAGAGGAGGTTCGTACCAAAGGCAATAAAATACGATCGGATGCAGAATCGAGCCGCACAAGCTTTGACGCCAAGGCTGAGATCATCACGACTGATGACGGAACGCTCGCATCGAAGAAATCGCTGCTGGTGCAGTCAGGTAAGCAGGTCGGCAAGGACGCTGGAGCGACACTCGACAACGCAAAGGATGTAGTGAAGGACTTGTTGCGAAAGTAGTCAGCCGAGCCTATCCGGGTCGAACATGTGCTTGTCAGGTTCAGCTTCAGATGGCTTCATGAATGGAGGATGGCCTTTGTCACGCCAGTAGTTCGCAGCTAGATCCTTCGGCGTGGTGCCCATCCCGGGGAGCGGATTCTCGTCCCATTCAAGGGGCTGCCGCCCCTTCCTACCAATGCTAGCCAGCGCCCCGCCAATGGGCGCTCCGAAAAGTGCGCCGACGCCCATCATTACAAGGCGGGTTCCCCAATCGGTATTCGCAGCAGCGATCAAGCCGATCAGCGCGCCCAGCGCGATGAAAACTATGAAGATGAGTTTTCTCATTTCGTCCTCCCGGATTCAGCCTACACCTGACGGCATACGCTTCAAGCCTGCGGCCACTCATCTGCTGCATTTCCACCGTCAAGACCTGCTGCCCGCCGTACCTAACGCCGCCAGGCGGTGGTGAAGACCTACGCGGCCCTACCAGCCCTTATCGGCGCCACTTTGGCCCCGGCAATCCATCCATCGACCATATCGGCCCAGCTTTGCAGCATTGCCCGGCGCTGATCGGCGTACTCAGCCTTGTTATAGACGGCCCGCACACCCCGCTGCTCGTGCGCCAGGCATTTCTCAATCCAATCGGTATTAAAGCCGGCCTCATGCAGCAGGGTCGAGGCTGTCCGGCGCAGGTCATGGACACAGAAGTGCGGTAGATCGAGACTCTCTTTTTGCGCCTTCTCGACTACCGCGGCGATCACGCGATTGAGCGTCGCCTCGCTCATCGGCTTGTCAGTTTCATATCGCCCGGGGAGCAGGTATGGGCTACTGCCGGCGCAGGTTTTGAGCCCCACCAGCAGATCGAGGGCTTGCTGGCTGAGATAGACCACGTGCGGCCGGCGAGCCTTCATGCGCTCGGCAGGAATCGTCCAGGTGGCCTTGTCGAAATCAACCTCCTTCCACGTCGCCTGCAATAGTTCCCCTTTGCGGGACATGGTCAGCAGAACGAACTTGAGCGCAAGCTTGAGTGTGGGCAACGTGCCGACGGTATCGAGGACGGTAAAAAACGTCTGTATCTCACCCGGCGTCAAAGCCCGCTCTCGCGGTTTGAAGGTAGCAATGGCCGAAGCCTTCACGGCATCGGCGGGGTTGTCGATCTTGAGGCCGCGCGACATAGCGTGACGGTAAACTTGCTGGATAATTTCGCGGGCATGCACCGCCGTAGCCGGTGCACCGCGCTCTTTGATCTTCTCGCACAGACCGAGCACCTGACTAGGCGTGATTTCCTCCAGTTTGCGCTTGCCGAACTTGGGCAATACGTCGCGGTCGAGGATGCTCTTGCGCATCGCCGCCGTGCTGTCAGCCAGGCCGGCGTCGCGCAGCCAGATTTCGGCAAATGTCTGAAAAGTACCCGATTCCCGGAGTTCCCTCTTACCGTCAGCCTTGTCCCGTGCCGGTGATTCTCCTCGGCTGACGGAATTCTTTGCCCGCGCCAGCAGTTCGCGCGCATCGGCCAGCGACAGCGGATCCCCGTACTTGATGGTTTCGGGGTCACGTTTGGGCTGGCTGGCTTGAAACTCGTCGTACTGCCCCAGGGTAAGCGTTTCGCGTCTCCCGGCCAGACGGTAGTCGTAGCGGAAGGTCACGGTTCCTCTTGGCGACACCACGCCATACATGCCGTCTCTGTCTAGAACCTTATAAGCCTTCTCCTCTGGCTTGAGGTTCTTAAGCTTCATGTCAGTCAGAGCCATTGCACCCCCTCCATCGCGCGTTTACCGTCAGAGTATCAAGACGGTAAACAGTTCAACGTCCTACACATCAAAAATTATACCGTCACATCTACCGTCAAAAACAGTGGGCTACTACTGGACGACATGGGACGGTAAAAACACAAAGACCCTTGATTTCTCAAGGGTCTCTGCATGAAATGGGCCGTTGTTGGATGGCGTGAAACGCTATCTAATCATTCCCACTCGATGGTAGCCGGCGGCTTGCCGGAAATGTCGTACACCACCCGGTTGATGCCGCGCACCTCGTTGATGATGCGGTTCGACGCCTTGCCGAGCAGGCTGTGGGGCAGTTCGGCCCAATGGGCGGTCATGAAATCCTGGGTCTGCACGGCCCGCAGCGCCACCACGTATTCGTAGGTGCGGCCGTCGCCCATGACGCCGACGCTCCTGACCGGGAGGAAAACGGCGAAAGCCTGGCTGGTCTTGTCGTACCAGTCGGCGGCCCGCAGTTCGTCGATGAAGATGGCGTCGGCCCGCCGCAGCAGATCGGCGAATTCCTTCCGGACCTCGCCCAAAATGCGCACCCCCAGGCCGGGACCGGGGAAGGGATGGCGATAGACCATCTCATGGGGCAAGCCGAGGGCGACGCCGAGTTCGCGGACTTCGTCCTTGAACAGCTCCCGGAGCGGCTCGAGGAGCTTCAGGTTAAGGGTTTCCGGCAGGCCGCCGACGTTGTGGTGGCTCTTGATGGCGTGGGCCTTGCCGGTCTTGGCACCGGCCGATTCGATGACATCAGGATAGATGGTGCCCTGGGCCAGCCAGCGGGCGTTGGGCAATTTCTTGGCTTCCGCCTGGAAAACTTCGACGAACTCGCGGCCGATGATCTTGCGCTTCTGCTCGGGGTCGGAAACGCCCTGCAAATGGCCCATGAACTGTTCGGTGGCATCGACATGGACAACCTTGACTCCCAGGTTGCGGGCGAAGGTCTGCATCACCTGTTCGGCCTCGTTGAGGCGCAGGAGTCCGTTGTCCACGAAGACGCAGGTCAGCTGGTCGCCGATCGCCCGATGGAGCAATGCCGCCACCACCGAGGAATCGACGCCGCCCGAAAGGCCGAGGATGACTTCCTCCTGGCCGACCTGGGCGCGCACCTTGGCGATGGCCTCGTTGACGTAGTCGGGCATGTTCCAGTCGTGGCCGCAGCCGCAGATCTCGTGGACGAAGCGGGCGAGCATCGCCTTGCCCTTGAGGGTGTGGGTGACTTCCGGGTGAAACTGGACGGCGTAGAAGCCGCGGGCCTCGTCGGCCATGGCCGCCACGGGGCAGGATTCGCTGCTGCCGATGACCTTGAAGCCGGGCGGCAACTCGGTGACCTTGTCGCCGTGACTCATCCAGACGTCGAGGAGGCCGTGGCCCTCGGCGTTGGTTTTGTCCTCGATGCCGGTGAAAAGCCGTGAATGGCCGCGGGCCCGGACCTCGGCGAATCCGAATTCGCGTTTGCCCGAACTTTCCACCTTGCCGCCCAGTTGCTGGGCCATGGTCTGCATGCCGTAGCAAATCCCCAGCACCGGCACCCCGAGTTCGAAGACGACCGGCGGCGCCTTCCAGTCCAGGGCCTCGTAGACCGAATTGGGTCCGCCCGAGAGGATGATGCCCTGGGGCTTGAAATCGCGGATGAATTCCTCGGAAACGTCGAAGGGGTGCAATTCGCAATAGACCTGCTGCTCGCGCACGCGGCGGGCGATGAGTTGGGTGACCTGGGAGCCGAAATCGAGAATGAGGATTTTCTGGTGCATTTTTCGCGGAGGATTATGGGGAAAGGGAGAAGGAAAGGAGCGGGGTCGGCCCCCTGCCCTCCTCGCCCTTCCCCCTTCCCGACGGGTCATTCGACGTGGTAGTTCGGCGCTTCCTTGGTGATCTGCACGTCGTGGACATGGGATTCGCGGACGCCGGCCGAGGTGATCTCGACGAAACAGGCTTCGGCGTGCATGCGGTCGATGGTGGCGCAGCCGAGATAACCCATGGAAGAGCGCAAGCCCCCCATCAACTGGTGGATCACCGCCAGGACCGGCCCCTTGTAGGGGACGCGGCCTTCGATGCCTTCCGGCACGAACTTGTCCACATTCGAGGTGTTTTCCTGGAAGTAGCGGTCGGAGGAGCCGGCCTGCATGGCGCCGAGGGAACCCATGCCGCGGTAGGACTTGTAGGAGCGCCCCTGGAAGAGTTCGACCTCCCCCGGCGCTTCCTCGGTGCCGGCGAAAAGTCCACCCAGCATGACGGTATTGGCGCCGGCGGCGATGGCCTTGGCGATGTCGCCGGAGTAGCGGATGCCGCCGTCGGCGATCATCGGCACGCCGGTGCCCTTCAAGGCTTCGGAAACGTTCTGGATGGCGGTGATCTGGGGCACGCCGACACCCGCGACGATGCGGGTGGTGCAAATCGAGCCGGGGCCGATGCCGACCTTGACCGCGTCGGCGCCGAAATCGACGAGCGCGCGGGCCGCATCGGCGGTGGCAATGTTGCCGCCGATGACTTCGACCTGGGGGAAGTTCTTCTTGACCCAGCGGACCCGGTCGAGGACGCCCTGGGAGTGGCCGTGGGCGGTATCGACGACGACGACGTCGACCCCCGCCTCGACCAGCAGTTCGACCCGCTCCTCCGTACCCGCCCCGACGCCGACGGCGGCGCCGGCCCGCAGCCGGCCCGAGCCGTCCTTGTTGGCGAGCGGATGTTCGGTCGATTTGAGAATATCCTTGACGGTAATCAAACCGCGCAGGGTGAAATCGTCGTCGATGACCAAGACCCGCTCCAGGCGGTGCTTGCGGATCAACTCTTTGGCATCCTCGACGCTGGCGCCCTCCTTGACCGTGACGAGGCGCTTCCTAGGGGTCATGATGGCCTTGACCGGCTGGTCGAGGTTGGTTTCGAAACGCAAATCCCGGTTGGTGACGATCCCCACCACCTTGCCCCCCCGATCCAGGACGGGAAGGCCGGAAATCCGGTGCTGGCGGGTGATTTCAAGAACGTCGCGGACGGTCATCGACGGCGCCACGGTGATCGGATCCTTGAGGATGCCCGACTCGAAGCGCTTGACCTTCGCCACTTCGACCGCCTGGGCCTTGGGCGAGAGGTTCTTGTGGATGATGCCGATCCCCCCTTCCTGGGCCAGGGCGATGGCCAGACGCCCTTCCGTCACGGTATCCATGGCGGCGGAAAGGAGCGGCAGGTTGAGGGTGATGTTGCGGGTCAGCTTGGTGGCGAGGCTCACATCGCGGGGGAGGATTTGCGAGTGGGCGGGGACGAGCAGTACGTCGTCGAAGGTCAGAGCTTTTTGCAGCAGTCGCATGGCCTTTGATCCAAGGTCACAAATGGATATTATACAGCATCGACAACTTCCTTCCGCAGGCCATGAACCGCTTTTTCCCAGTCGTACTCGGCATCGCTGCCCTGACTGCCGCTTCCGCCGGCTTTGCGGAAACCTGCCAATGGAAGGACGGCGCCGGCCGCACGGTGGTCTCTGACCAGCCTCCGCCGGGCAATGCCCGGGACATCCGCTGCAGCGGCGGCGGCTCCTTCACCCCTTCGGTGGCGCCGAGCGCGGCGCCGACCGGCCCGAAGACGACGGCGGAAAAGGACATGGATTTCAAGAAGCGCCAGCAGGAATCCGCCGACAAGGCCGACAAGGCGGCCAAAGAGCAAACCGCCGCCGCCGAGCGGAAGGAAAACTGCGAGCGCGCCCAGCGCCAGCTGGCGCTCCTGGAATCGGGTCAGCGCGTCGCCATGCCCGACGCCAGCGGCGAACGCCGTTTCCTGGAAGACAATGAGCGCCAGGCCGAAATCGAGCGCACCCGGCGCATGACCGCCGACGCCTGCAAATAGGCCCGGCCGGCTCAGGCCTCGGGGGCGTCGGCATCGCCGGCGCCCTTTTTCATGACCTTGCCTTCGGCGGCCCGCTGCTTGCGCACCTCCTTGGGGTCGGCGATGAGGGGCCGATAGATTTCGACCCGGTCCTTGTCGCGCAGGACGGCGTCGAGCTTGGAGAGTTTGGCGAAAATGCCGAACTTGTTCTTCTTGAGGTCGATTTCCGGATGTTTCTGCAGCAACCCGGATTGATCGAGGGCCTGTTGCAGGGTGGCCCCTTCCGGCAATTTTAGATCGACCAGTTCCTGCTTGTCGGGCCGGGCGTAGCAGACCTGGATTTGCAGCATTTCAGCCATTGTTCTCTCCGTAAACCTGGGCGGCACGGCGGACGAAGGCATCGACGAAGGTGTTCGCGATATGGCTGAACACCGGCCCGATGACCTTTTCGAACACCTTGCTGGAAAATTCGTAATGCAGCCGAAACTCGATCTTGCAGGCCTGCTCGGCCAGGGCCTTGAACTGCCACGACCCCTCCAGGCGGCGAAAAGGGCCGTCCACCAGGCGGATGTTCATCCACGCCGCCCGCTCCTTGGCGTTTTCGGTGGTGAAGCACGATTTCACGCTGTGGTAGTTGATATGGAGGGTGGCGACGGTCCTGCCGTCGTCCCGGAACTTCAGTTCGGTGCGGTTACACCAGGGCAGGAACTGGGGGTAATCCTCGCACCGGTCGACCAGGTCGAACATCTGCTGGGCGGAATGCCCGATCAGCACCGTTTTCTCGACGACCGCCATGGGGGAAGGCTTTCCCGATCCTGTAAAATGGCGCATTTTAATGGATCGCCGCCGGCATGAGCATCACCGTCAACAAAAAAGCCTTTCACGACTACTTCGTCGAGGAACAATACGAAGCCGGTCTCGCCCTCGAAGGCTGGGAGGTGAAATCCATCCGCGACGGCCGGGTCAATATCAAGGAAGCCTACGTCATCATCAGAAACGGCGAGATCTTCATCGTCGGCATGCACCTGACGCCGCTCTCCACCGCCTCCACCCACATCCATCCCGACCCCACCCGCACTCGCAAGCTGCTGCTGCGCCACAACGAGATCATGAAGCTGATCGGCAAGGTGGAGCGGGCCGGCTACACCCTCGTCCCCCTTGACCTGCACTATACCCGGGGCCGTATAAAGGCCCAGGTCGGCCTCGCCAAGGGCAAGAAACAGTACGACAAGCGGGCCGACGCCCAGGAGAAGGACGCCAAGCGCGAAGCCTCCCGCGCCATGAAGGAAAGGCAGCGCTGACCGGCCGGGGCGGCTGATACCCGTTCGCTCTCAAACCGATCCTTTCCGACTGCGCCTTGCCGCACGGCAGCACTGTCTTCGCTTCATCGTTGCATCGCGATGGGAACCCGAAGGGTATGCGGCGGCCTGCCTCTCCTGCCGCGAAGGCTCGGCGGCCCAAGCACGACGGCCTGCCCGGCCGCCACCTGCGCCCTCAGATGCCCATGTAGCGTCCGGCCTTGTGGTTGACGGCGATCACCAGGTTGAGCGCCACCGCACCGACGATGGAGAGGAAGACGCTGAGCGGATCGCGGATCAACACCGCCGCCCCGAGAATGAGCACGTCCGCCGCCATCTGCACCTTCCCGGCCCGCCAGCCGCGGGTGTTCTGGAGGTAGATGGCCACCACCCCGAGGCCGCCGACGCTGGATTTGTGGCGGATGAGCATGAGCAGCCCGACGCCGATGAGAAAGCCCCCCATCACCGCGGCGAAGGTCCGGTCCACCGATTGGAGGTGGATAAGGCGCGGCACCACTTCGGTGTAGACCGCCAGAAGGCTCACCGCGACGAAGGTCTTGACGGTGAAATCCCGCCCCATGACGCGCAAGGCGAAGAAATAGAAAGGCAGATTGAGGCAGAAAACCACCGCCCCCATGGGCCAGCCGGAGAGGTAATGGATGAGGAAGGCGATGCCCACCGTACCGCCGGTGAGCAACCCGGCCTCGCGAAAGAGCAGCACGGCGAAGGCAACGAAGAGTGGCGCCACCAGGATGGCCTGGGCGTCTTCGAAAAGCGAATGGGGATTGGCGGAGGGGCTGGACATCGGGGGTGAAGGCTGAGTTTAGCGGAATCCGCCCGGGTGCAGGGCGGGAAGTGCCGGCAGGTGTTACCCCTGCCGACGCCAAACGCAAGGCCGGGTCGCCCCGGCCTTTCCCGACTGCCGTTTGCGGCGCATCAACCTTTCTTGTGCTGCGCCAGCCGGGCCCAAGTATCGCACCGTATCCGGGTTGAGCGAAACGTGGTCGGCGAGGAGCACATTGGAGGGGATTTCGCACATCATGATGAGCCTCCGCCCGTTCTCCCGACGCTGCAGGCCGCGTTCGGCCAGGAGGCCACGTTTGGCAGCGCGGTAAATGCAACGGGCCGTTCTGGCAGGCCAACCTTCATCATGACCTTGACCGGAGCCTAGAAAATATTCTGTCACTCGGTATTCCCATCCGCGTTGGTATCAATTCGATACCAATAGATGGTCAAAACCATCGCTGCCGAAGACCAGGTATCGATGAACCAGTTCATCGCCTCGGCAGTTGCCGAGAAAGTCGCGGCGCTAACTGCCGAGACTTACCTGAAGGAACGCGCCCAGCGGGCTTCGGCAGACAAGTTCAAGGCGGCTTTGGCGGCAGTTTCCGATAGCACGCCGGAAGACTTCGACCAGCGCTGAACACCCTCGGCTCAATACCCAGATCGGACGATGCGAATATCGCCGGACGGAGTACGGTGCGAAACGAACCACGGGCTCAGCCCAACTGCGCAATCTGGTTAAGGACAGCGCAGACTTCTGCAAAACGGGCATCTGCCAGCTTTCTCATCGGGTGAGGAGCTGCATCGCGAACACGCCAGTCGAATGACTTTGGCTGATGACAAAGCACATAACTGGTTTTGCCGGATTTGGCGCCACCGGTAATGCCTGCCACTATGGCAAACGGATTGCTGGCATTGTAGGCGGCAGTGGTCATCGGCAAGCCGATCACCAGCGAGGTTCGCTCATTGAAGACTCTGGGCGACAACACCAGGAAAGGATGGCGGTCGCGCATTTCTCGGCCAGCCTGCGGATTGCAATCAATCCAGATAATTTCCTGCCGTTCCGGCACCCAATCCGCCTTCCTGATTACCACTTTTCGGCTCCGAGCGTGTCCACCGCCATGCTCTCGCCGCCATGAAGCGCCGGGTCAAAACAAGCCAGTCGTTGCTCCAGCGTCAAGGTCTCATCCCTGATCGGTTCGATGACCACCCGCCCAGACTCAACGGTCACACGAACGCGCTGATCGGCGTGCAGATGAGCTTCCCGAGCTACTGCAGCCGGTAAACGTACGCCTAGATTGTTACCCCAATGCTTGATATGAAGAATCGCCTCCGCCATGCTGTCTCTCCTAATGTTTAAACAAAGTATATACATGACTGATCGCTTGGGAAAGCCCGTATGCGATAGAAAGTGCGGGGCCGACTAAAACGAAAAGGCCGGGATCGCTCCCGGCCTTTTCAATTTTGGCTCAAATTTCCGGTTGACCGTCGCCAACCGATGACGTTGGCAGGATCAAGCCTTCTTGTGGCTCGCCAGCCGTGCCCAGGTATCGACCACCGTATCCGGGTTGAGCGAAATGCTGGTGATGCCCTGGTCCATCAGCCATTCGGCCAGATCCGGATGGTCGGACGGCCCCTGGCCGCAAATGCCAATGTACTTGCCGGCCTTGTTGCAGGCGGCGATGGCCATGGCCAGCAGCATCTTGACCGCCGGGTCGCGTTCGTCGAAGAGGTTGGCGACGAGGCCGGAATCCCGGTCGAGGCCGAGGGTGAGCTGGGTGAGGTCGTTGGAGCCGATGGAGAAACCGTCAAAGTGCTCGAGGAACTGGTCGGCCAGGAGCGCATTGGAGGGGATTTCGCACATCATGATGAGCTTCAGGCCGTTCTCGCCGCGCTGCAGGCCGTGTTCGGCCAGCAGCTTGGCGACGCCCGCGCCCTCATCCACGGTACGAACAAAGGGCACCATGAGCTGGACGTTGGTCAGGCCCATTTCGTCGCGCACCTTCTTCATGGCCCGGCATTCGAGTTCGAAGCAGTCGCGGAAACTCTGGGCGATGTAGCGGGAGGCGCCGCGGAAGCCGAGCATGGGGTTCTCTTCTTCCGGCTCGTAGAGGTCGCCGCCCAGGAGCTTCCTGTACTCATTGGACTTGAAGTCGGAAAGGCGGACGATCACCGGCCGCGGCCAGAAGGCGGCGGCGATGGTGGAGACGCCTTCCACCAGCTTTTCGACGAAGAACTCCTTGGGACTGGCGTAGCCGCGGGCGCGGCGCTTGATCTCCTCGCGCTTGGAGGCCGGCAGGCGGTCCACGTCGAGGATGGCCTTGGGGTGGATGCCGATGACGTTGTTGATGATGAATTCGACGCGGGCCAGACCGACGCCGGCGTTGGGCAACTGGGCGAACTCGAAGGCCAGTTCCGGGTTGCCGACGTTCATCATCACCTTGACCGGGACGTCGGGCATGGCCGAGATGTCGCGGGTGATGACCTCGAAATCGAGGCGGCCGCGATAGACGTGGCCGGTATCGCCCTCGGTGCAGGAGACGGTGACGGTGTCGCCGTCGGTCAGGGTCTCGGTGGCGTCGCCGCAGCCGACGATGGCCGGAATGCCCAGTTCGCGGGCGATGATGGCGGCGTGGCAGGTACGCCCGCCGCGGTTGGTGACGATGGCGGCGGCCCGCTTCATCACCGGCTCCCAGTTGGGGTCGGTCATGTCGGCCACGAGCACGTCGCCGGGCTGGACCTTGTCCATTTCCTTGGGGTCGTGGACGATGCGCACCGGGCCGATGCCGATCTTCTGGCCGATGGCGCGGCCCGAAGAGAGCACCTTGGAGAACTGCTTGAGTTTGAACTTCTCGATGTGGCCGGCGCCGGACTGGGATTTCACGGTCTCGGGGCGGGCCTGCAGGATGTAGAGCTTGCCGTCCAGGCCGTCCTTGCCCCACTCGATGTCCATCGGGCGCTGGTAGTGCTTTTCGATGATCTGGGCGTAGCGGGCCAGCTCCATGACCTCGGCGTCGTTGATGGCGAAACGGTGGCGGTCGGCTTCGGCCACTTCCTCGGTGACGGTCGATTTGCCGGCGACCTTTTCTGCCGAAAAGGTCATCTTAATCATCTTGGAGCCGAGGTTGCGCCGCACCACGGCGTGTTTTCCCGCTTCCAGCATGGGTTTGTGGACGTAGAACTCATCCGGATTGACGGCGCCCTGCACCACCGTCTCGCCCAGGCCGTAGCTGGCCGTCACGAAAACCGCGTCGCGGAAGCCCGATTCGGTGTCGAGGGTGAACATCACCCCGGCCGCTCCCCGGTCCGAACGCACCATGCGCTGGACGCCGGCCGAAAGGGCGACGTCGGCGTGGATGAAGCCCTTGTGCACACGGTAGGCGATGGCCCGGTCGTTGTAGAGCGAGGCGAAGACCTCCTTGATGGCGTGCAGGATGTTTTCCAGGCCGACGATGTTGAGGAAGGTTTCCTGCTGGCCGGCGAAGGACGCATCAGGCAGGTCTTCGGCCGTCGCGGAGGAGCGGACCGCAAACGACATATCACTTGAAGATTCCGAAACAAGACGCTGATATTGCGCAGTAATTTCAACAATAAGCTGGGTCGGGAAAGGCGTGTCGACTATCCACTGGCGGATGGCGCTGCCGCACTCGACCAAGGCGTTCACGTCGTCGACGTCGAGGGTGTCGAGGGCGGCGTTGATGCGGGCATCGAGGCCGCTCTGGGCCAGGAAATCCCGGTAGGCCTTGGCCGTGGTGGCGAAGCCGCCGGGCACGCGGACCCCGGTTTCGGCGAGCTGGCTAATCATTTCGCCCAGGGAGGCATTCTTGCCGCCGACCTGGTCCACGTCGGTCATGCGCAGGTGTTCAAAGGGGATGACATACTGCTCCATGGGCTGTCCTTTCAGGGTAATTCGCTATTGGAATGATGGGGAATGGTGCTGAGGAAATCGGTGCCCAGGGCCTGGGCGCTGTTCAGCCGCCGGGCGGCCGTCTCGCGCCGCGCTGCCGAGCGCAGGGACTGGGCCAGGGTGGCATGGACGAAATCGATATGGGTTTCCGCCGCGGCCCGGGCGGCGGCCGGCTTCCGGTTGCGGATCGCCTCGTAGAGCGCCCGGTGCTGGCTGTGGAGCAATTCCGCCGCACCGGGAACCTCTTTCAGTTCGGTGAGGTTAAGGCGAATGTTGTTTTCCAGAAGGCTCAGCATGGTGGCCGCCAGGTGGCCGAAGAGGACGTTATGGGCCGATTCCGAAATAGCCTGGTGGAAGGCGATGTCGCAGGCCGAGCGGTAGGCCATGTCGTTGCCCTCGAAAGCCTTGCTCAAGGTGGCGAAGGCCTGGCCGAGCCGCTCCAGGTCGGCTTCGGTGGCCCGTTCGGCGGCCCATTCGGCGGCCTGCCCTTCGAGCATGCGGCGGAATTCGAGCAAATCCTCCCGCAGATTGGGATGGGCGCCGAGCATTTCCTGCCAGGGGTCGCGAAAGGCCGATTCCAGGCGGTCGGTGACGTAGGTGCCGCCGCCCTGCCGGCTCTGGACCAGGCCCTTGCTCGCCACTTTCTGGATGGCCTCCCGCAGGGACGGCCGGGACACGCCGAGATCGGCCGCCAGTTCCCGTTCGGCCGGCAGGCGGTCGCCGGGCTTGAGCGAACCCTCGAGGATGCGCCGCTCCAGGGAAGAAGCGATGGTATCCGAAATACGGGTGACCTGCAGTTTAGCCGACATGGCTTGGAGAGACTCGTCTGGATTGGTAAGACCATATGATTCTAACGTCAGATTTATCGCTGTGCAAGACTTAGGGAAATCCCCAGGATTGACTAAACACAGGATTAATTTTACATTTCTCGCTCAGAAAAATTGGTTTGACCAATGATCCACCGAACGATCGACCGACCCCAGGCTCGAACACGAAAAGGACCGCATCAGGAGGAACCATGACAGAAGCCGCAACCTGCCGCCCGCCCCGACCCCAGGCCGTCTATTTCTTCGCCACCTGCGTGGTGGACCAGTTCTTCCCCGGGGCCGGCCTCGACGCCATCCGCCTCCTGGAACGCGAGGGAATTACCGTGCATTTCCCGGAGAACCAGACCTGCTGCGGTCAGCCGGCCTACACCAGCGGCTTCCACGACGAAGCCCGGCGGGTCGCCCGAGCCCAACTCGAACTTTTTCCCGAACCCTGGCCTATCGTCGTTCCGTCCGGTTCCTGCGCCGGTATGATGAAGCATCACTATCCGGCGCTGTTCGCCGCCGACCCGGCGCTCACGGCCAAGGCCGTAGCGGTTTCGGCGAGAGTGTATGAATTCACCGAGTTTCTCGTCACGGTACTCGGGATCACCCTGGAAGACCGCGGCGGCCCGACCAAGGTCGTCCTCCATACCTCCTGTTCGGCCCGCCGCGAAATGGGCGTCCACCTCACCGGACGCGCCCTCCTCGGCCAACTGAACCAGGTCAGCGTCGCCCAGCAGGAGCACGAAGCCGAATGTTGCGGCTTCGGCGGCACCTTCTCGGTCAAGCATCCGGAAATTTCCGGCGCCATGGTCCAGGACAAGGTCAATGCCCTCAGGGCCACGGGGGCCGAGCGCGTCGTCAGCGCCGATTGCGGCTGTCTCATGAACATCCTCGGCCACGCCGCCTGGAAAGACCGGCAGGAAGGCCGCACCCGGCCGAGCTTGCCGGGGGAGCACATCGCCACCTTTCTTCTCAAGCGCACAGGAGGTGCCCAATGAGGCGGACCGATTCACCGCACCCCGGGGTCGCTTCCCGGCCCGACGGCGGCAGCGCTCGCGACCGCATCCTGGCCCGCCTGAAAGCCGCCCAGGCGGGGGGGCGCTATCCGACGCCGGCGGCCGGCGAGTGGTACGGCCCCCGGGACCGCAATGAATCCCCGGCCGAACGCGCCCGGCGCTTCCAGGCCAATATGGAGGCGGCGCGGGCCGAGGTCTATCGGGTCAACGACGGCAACTGGGTTGAAAAGCTGCGGGAAATTCTCGCCGCCAAGGGGCTGACCAATCTTCTCCTCGCCCCGGCCACGCCCCACGGCCGGCTGGCCCGGCAAGGGCTGACCGGTGGGGCCGTGGCCTGCCTCGCCTACGACCGCCCCATCGAGGCCTGGAAGCCCGCCCTCTTCAACGACGTGCAGGCCAGCCTCACCGCCGCCCGCGGCGCTATCGCCGAAACCGGCAGCCTGATCCTCTGGCCCGACGCCGACGAACCCCGTCTGATGTCCCTGGTGCCGCCAGTGCACATCGTCCTGGTCGATGCCGGCACCATCCACGCCACCTTTTTCGACGCCCTGCAGGCGGAAAACTGGGCGGCCGGCCTGCCGACCAACGCGCTGCTCATTTCCAGCCCGTCGAAAACCGCCGACATCCAGCAAACCCTGGCCTACGGCGCCCACGGTCCCAAGGAACTGGTGGTGCTGTTGAAGGAGGTAGCGTGATGAGCGAAAAGCCGCTGCACTTCATGCCCACCGAGGGTTTCCGGGAACGCTCCAAGGCCGTCGTCGAGAACGAGTTCCTGCAAAAGAGCTTCCGCGCCGCCATGGATTTCCTCATGACCAAGCGGGCCGCCCAGTTTCCCGACGCCGACGAGCTGGAAAGCCTGCGCCGACTGGGCGAACGCATCCGCCAGAACAGCCTGGACAAGCTGCCGGCCCTTCTCACCCAGCTCGAAACCAATCTGACCCGTAACGGCATCCACGTTCATTGGGCGGAAAACGCCGACCAGGCCAACGCCATCATCCTCGACATCTGCAAAAAGCACGGCGCCAAGCGCATGGTCAAGGGCAAGTCCATGGTCAGCGAGGAAATCGAGTTCAACCACGCCGCCGAGGCGGCCGGGGTCGAGGCCATCGAAACCGACATGGGGGAATACATCCTCCAGCTGGCCGGGGAGAAGCCCTCCCACATCATCATGCCGGCCATCCACAAGACCAAGCAGCAGATCGCCAAGCTCTTCGCCGAACAGATCCCCGGGGTGGCCTACACCGAGGACGTGGACGCCCTCATCCAGATCGGCCGCACAGTGCTGCGCCAAAAATTCCTGGAGGCTGACATCGGCCTGTCTGGGGTCAATTTCGCCGTGGCCGAGACCGGCACCCTCTGCCTGGTCGAAAACGAAGGCAACGGGCGGCTCTCCACCACCGCGCCCCGGGTCCACGTGGCTATCACCGGCATCGAGAAGGTGGTCGAGAAGCTCGAACACGTGCCTCCCCTCTTCTCGCTGCTCACCCGCTCGGCCACCGGCCAGGCCGTCACCACCTACTTCAACATGATCTCCAAGCCCCGCCAGCCGGGGGAAAAGGACGGGCCGGAAGAAGTCCATCTGGTGCTCCTCGACAACGGCCGCACCCAGCCCTACGCCGACGAGGAACTCCGCAAGACCCTGCAGTGCATCCGCTGCGGCGCCTGCATGAACCATTGCCCGGTCTACACCCACATCGGCGGCCACGCCTACGGCACGACCTACCCCGGCCCCATCGGCGAAATCATCTCGCCCCACCTCATGGGCCTGGAAGCCACCGCCACCCTGCCCTCGGCTTCCAGCCTCTGCGGCGCCTGCGGCGAAGTCTGCCCGGTGAAGATTCCCATTCCCGACCTCCTCGTCCGCCTGCGTTCGGAAATCAATTCCAAACCCGGCAGCGGCAGCCCGCTGCAGGGCCAGGGCGCCGGCTACAGCCGCCTGATGACCGCCGTCTGGCGCGGCTGGGCGGCGATCTACGCTAACCCCGCCTTCTACCGCCTCTATTCCTGGCTGGTCAGCCGGTTCAACTGGCTGACGCCCGCCGGGCAAGGGGGGTGGACTTCGGTGCGGACGCCGTTGAGGCCGGCTCCAAAGCGGTTGCGGGATTTGTTGGCAGAGCGGGAATGATGTTGTTTTCGGGTGCTCAACCTAGGGGTTCCGCGCTTGAGGCGCGGGCGTACTTTCTTCTTGGTGGCCATGTAGCCAAAGAAGAAGCCACCCCTGGGTCGGCGCTGGGCGTTGCCCGGTGCCCTGCGCTACTCGGCTCGGGCGGGGGCTGCGGAACTCGGCCCTTTGGGCCTCAGACAGTCCTCGCTCTTTATCCGCCCAAGCCTACGTTGCTCGGCGCCTCTCAAGGGCCCCAAAGGCGTCTCAGCTTTGCCGCCAAACGGTTCAGGATGCGCTCGGTGTGCCGGATCCCCATGTGGAGCGCCGAGCAACGGAGAAGGGCCGGGGGAAGTCGGCGAGGACTGTTTGAGGGGCGCAGCCCCGAGTTCCGCAGCCGCCCGGCCCTTCGAGTCACGCAGGGGAGTCGGCGAAGCCGACCGCGGAGCCTGGGGTCGCCTTTTCTTTGGCTACTTTCTTTTGGCGAAGCAAAAGAAAATACGCCCGCCGGCCAGGCGGAACACGGCGCGAAACCAATCCATACCGCTTGAGGAATCCCACTCCCATGACCCCCCTCATCCACTCCCTGAAACGCCAACTCCCGGAAAACCAGGTCATCACCGATGAACTCCGCCGCCTCGCCTACGGCACCGACGCGAGTTTCTACCGCCTCATCCCCGAGGTGATCGCCGTCGTCGAGAACGAGGAGGAAGTCCAGGCCGTACTGCACAGCGCCCGGTCCCACGGCCGGCCGGTGACTTTCCGCGCCGCCGGCACCAGCCTTTCCGGCCAGGCCATCACCGACGGGGTGCTGGCCCTGATCGGCGAGGGGTTCGCCACCTGCGAGATCGCCCCCGACGCCGCCACCGTCCGCCTTGGCCCGGGGATGATCGGCGGCGAAGTCAATTACCGCCTTGCCCCCCTGGGACGCAAGATCGGTCCCGACCCCGCCTCGATCAACGCCTGCAAGATCGGTGGCATTGCGGCCAACAACGCTTCCGGCATGTGCTGCGGCACGGCCCAGAACAGCTACCGCACCCTGGCCGGAATGCGGGTGGTGCTGGCCGACGGCACCGTGCTCGACACGGAAGACCCCTTCAGCATCGCCGCCTTCCGCCAAAGCCACGCCGCCCTGGTCGGCGAACTCGACCTCCTGGGGCGCCAGACCCGGGGGGACGAGGCCCTGGCGGCCCGCATCCGCCACAAGTTCAAGATCAAAAACACCACCGGCTACAGCCTGAACGCCCTGGTCGATTACACCGACCCCATCGACATCCTGGCTCACCTGATGATCGGCTCCGAGGGCACCCTGGGCTTCATTTCCCGCATTACCTACTGCACCGTCGCCGAAGACCCCTGCAAGGCCAGCGCCCTGGTCTTCTTCCCCACCATCGGCACGGCCTGCCAGGCGGTCATCGCCCTCAAGCCCCAGCCGGTTTCGGCGGTCGAACTCCTCGACCGCCCGGCCCTGCGCTCGGTCGAGAACAAGCCCGGCCTGCCGCCGGTGATGAAGACCCTGGGCGACGAGGCGGCCGCCCTCCTGATCGAGGTCCGCGCCGAGCACGCCGCCGGCCTGCAGGCCAAGATCGGCGCCGCCCTGGAGGCCCTGGCCGGCATCGCCACCGTCGAAGCGCCGCAGTTTTCCACCGATCCCGCCACCTGCGAGATGTACTGGAAGGTGAGAAAGGGCACTTTCCCCTCGGTCGGCGCAGTGCGCCGCACCGGCACCACGGTCATCATCGAAGACGTGGCTTTTCCCATCGAGTCGCTCGCCGCCGCCACCCTCGACCTGCAGGCCCTGCTGCGGCAACACGGCTACCACGAGGCGATCATTTTCGGCCACGCCCTGGAGGGCAACCTCCATTTCGTCTTCACCCAGGACTTCGGAGACGCCGCCGAAATCCAGCGCTATTCGGACTTCATGGACGACGTCTGCCGGCTGGTGGTGGAAAAATACGACGGCTCGCTCAAGGCCGAGCACGGCACCGGCCGCAACATGGCGCCCTTCGTCGAAATGGAATGGGGCGCCCAGGCCACCGACCTGATGCGCCGCATCAAGGCCCTGTTCGATCCCGACCGGCTCCTCAACCCCGGGGTCATCCTCAACGAAGACCCGGCGGCCCATCTGCAGAACCTGAAACCCATGCCGGCCGCCGAGGACATCGTCGATCGCTGCATCGAATGCGGTTTCTGCGAACCCCTCTGCCCCTCCCACCGCCTCACCCTCAGCCCCCGCCAGCGCATCGTCAGCTGGCGTGAACTGTCCCGGCGCGAGGCCGCCGGCGAGGATGCCGGCCGCGTCGCCGCCGATTTCGCCTATTTCGGCCTCGACACCTGCGCCGGCTGCGGCCTTTGTTCCACCGCCTGCCCGGTGGGCATCGATACCGGCGAACTGACCCGCCGCCTGCGGGGCCGCGGCCTGGGCAGCGCCTCCCGCCAGGTCGGCCAATGGACGGCGGACAACTTCGGCAAGGTGGCAACGGCCTCCCGCATCGGCCTCAAGCTCGGCCACGCCGTATCAGGCGTGCTCGGCGACGGTTTTGTCTCGCGGGTCACCGGCGGTGCCTGGAAGCGGGACATGCCGCGGGCCGGCAAGGCGGCCGCCGTACGCACCGGCGAAGGCGACCCGGTGGTGTACTTTCCGGCCTGCGGCGGGCGCATCTTCGGCGGCAATACGGCCGAAGATGCCGGCCTGGCCGACGTGGTCATGGAACTCCTCGTCCGGGCCGGGTACGCCCCCGTCCTCCCCGCCGGTTTCGACAAACTGTGCTGCGGCCAGATGCTGGCCAGCAAGGGCCTGGCGGAAGAAGCCGAAGCCATGGCCGAAGCCGTCGCCAAGGCGCTGCTGGCGGCCGCCGACGACGGGAAAGGCGGGTTCCACCCGGTCATCATCGACGCCAGCGCGTGCACGACCCGCCTCCAGAAGCACCTGGCGGGCCGGCTGGCGGTCCTCGACTTCCACGAATTCGCCCACGATGCGCTGCTGCCTCGCCTGCGGGTGACCAAAAACCCCGGCCCGATCGCCCTCCATATCAACTGCAGCGTCCGCCGCACCGCTTCCGACGCCAAGCTGAGAGCGCTGGTCGCGGCCTGCGCCGAGGCTATCGTCGAACCGGCCGGGGTGACCTGCTGCGGCTTCGGCGGCGACCGCGGCTTCGTCGTCCCCGAACTCAACGCCCATGCCCTGCGCCGAATTCACGGCAGCCTGCCGGATTCCTGCTGCGAAGGGGTTTCCACCAACCGCACCTGCGAAATCGGCCTGACCGCGGAGACCGGCCGGAGTTACCGCTCCGTCGCCTACCTGCTCGAGGAATGCAGCCGCAACCCCGGTGTCGCCTGCTGAGTGTTTTCCCTAGGTGGCGGAAGGCCGGGCATTTGGTACTTTCGCAACTCAAAGATCATTAAGGAGAACCCGTGTATAAGAAAATCCTGGTCGCCATCGACGACAGCGAGACTTCCCGCTGCGCCCTCGGCGAGGCCATTCACATCGCCCGCAATTACGGCGCCAAGCTGTGCATCCTTCACATCGTCGACGAGACCCTCATGGGTCTCCATCACCGGACGATCACCACCACCCTCAATCTCGATCACGCCCGTCAGGCTTTGTGCGCCGCCGGCGAAGCGCTGATCGGGGCGGCAAAGGAGCAGGCCGGCGGCGTCGAGGTCGAGACCCGACTCATCGAAGATCGCGACAAGCGTATTTCCCAGGCCATCGTCGAAGCCGCCGAGGCATGGCGGGCCGACCTGCTGGTGGCTGGCACCCACGGCCGCCGAGGCCTGCAGTTGCTGATTATCGGATCGGTGGCGGAGCAACTGTCGCGGCTTGCCACCATGTCGCTCCTCCTGGTGCGCAAGCACTGAACACCATGGTCCGCCACGACGACAAGGACGAACCCCTGCGGGCCAACATCCGCCTGCTCGGCCGTATTCTCGGCGACACCGTGCGCCAGCAGGATGGTGAGGCCGTTTTCGCCATCGTCGAGGGGGTGCGGCAGACCGCCGTACGGTTTGCCCGCCACGGCGACCCCGCGGCCCGGGCGGAACTGGCGGCCCTCCTCGACCCCCTGCCGCGGGATACCACCCAGGCCGTGGTCCGGGCCTTCAGCTATTTTCTCCAGCTCGCCAACATCGCCGAGGACCAGCACCACATCCGGCGGCGCCGCGCCCACGACCTGGCCCACTCCCCGCCCCGGGAAGGCAGCCTGGACTACGCCCTGGAGCGCCTCGCCGAAGCCGGGGTCGATGCCGAAGCGGTGGCCGACTTTTTCGCCCACGCCCTCATCTCGCCGGTCCTCACCGCCCACCCCACCGAGGTGCAGCGCCAGAGCATGCTGCAGAACCAGCGGGAAATCGAGCGCCTGCTCGACCAGCGGGACCGCCAGCAGCTCACCCCGGAGGAGCAGGCGGAAAACGACACCGGCCTCTACCGCTCGGTCCTCACCCTGTGGCAGACCCGCATGCTGCGCCCGATCCGCCTCAAGGTCATCGACGAGGTCAAAAACGGCATCGGCTATTTCGCCAGCACCTTCTTCGCCGAACTGCCCAAGCTCTACATCGAGGCCAGCGACCGCCTGCAAGCCGCCTATCCCGGCCGGCCCTGGGCGCTGCCGCCCTTCCTGCGGGTGGGGAGCTGGATCGGCGGCGACCGGGACGGCAACCCCTTCGTCACCGCCGACATCCTGAAGGAAGCCCTGCGCCTCCAGTCGTCGGCCGTCCTTGACTTTTATCTTGCCGAAATCCACGCCCTGGGCGGCGAACTCCCCCTTTCCCAGCTGCTCGTGGGCATCACGCCGGAACTCGAAGGCCTTGCCGCGGCCTCCCCCGACAAATCGCCCCAGCGCTCGGACGAACCCTACCGCCGCGCCCTGACCGGCATCTACGCCCGGCTCGCCGCGACGGCCCGCCGCCTCGATCGCCTGGAACCCCTGCGCCACGCCGTCGCCGACGCCGAACCCTATGGGCGTCCCGAGGCCCTGCGCGCCGACCTCAAGGTGCTCGCCGCGTCCCTCAAGCAGAACGGCGGCGCCCTTCTGGCCGGCGGTCGGCTGCGCCGCCTGGTGCGGGCGGTGCAAGTCTTCGGCTTTCATCTGGCGCCCATCGACCTGCGCCAGAATTCCGACGTCCATGCCCGCACCGTCGCCGAGCTGCTCGCCGCCGCCGGGCGCTGCCCGGACTACGAGGCCCTCGCCGAACCCGAGCGCATCGCCCTGCTCTGCCACGAACTCGAAACGCCGCGGCCGCTTTATTCGCCCTACCTCGACTATGGTGACGAAACCCGGGGCGAACTCGCCATCTTCTTTGCCGCCCGGGAACTGCGCCAGCGTTACGGCGCCGCCGCCCTGCCCAACTGCATCATCTCCAAGACCGACGGCGTCTCCGACCTTCTCGAAGTCGCCCTGCTCCTCAAGGAATCCGGCCTCCTCCAGCCGGGCGCCGCGCCCCGCCTGGAAACCAACATCATCCCGCTGTTCGAAACCATCGGCGACCTGCAAAAGGCCGCCGCCACCATGGACGGCCTCTTCCGCCTGCCCGCCTACCGCGCCCTCCTCGCCACCCGCGGCATGGAACAGGAGGTCATGCTCGGCTATTCCGACAGCAACAAGGACGGCGGCTTTCTCACCTCGGGCTGGGAACTGTACAAGGCGGAAATCGCCCTCGCCCGCGTCTGCCAGGACCACGGCGTGCGGCTACGCCTCTTCCACGGCCGGGGCGGCTCGGTCGGCCGGGGCGGCGGCCCGAGCTACCAAGCCATCCTGGCCCAGCCGGCGGGGGCCGTTTCGGGCCAGATCCGGCTGACCGAACAGGGCGAGGTGATCGCCACCAAGTACGGCAATCCCGGCACCGGCCGCCGCAACCTGGAGGTACTGCTCGCCGCCACCCTCGAGGCCAGCCTCACCGACCACGAAAACCGCGTCGAGCCGGCCGCAGCGTTCCACCCGGTGATGGACCGCCTGTCGCAACTGGCATTTGCCGCCTACCGCGGCCTGGTCTATGAAACCGCAGGCTTCAACACGTATTTCCGGCAATCCACCGTGGTTTCCGAAATCGCCACCCTCAACATCGGCAGCCGCCCGGCTTCGCGCAAGGCCTCGGACCGCATCGAAGACCTCCGCGCCATTCCCTGGGTCTTCAGCTGGGCTCAATGCCGGCTCATGCTGCCCGGCTGGTACGGCTTCGGCTCCGCCGTAGACGCCTGGCTGGGCGAAAACCCCGACGGCCTCGCCGTGCTGCGCCGCATGTTCCGGGCCTGGCCCTTCTTCCGCACCCTGATGTCGAACATGGACATGGTGCTCGCCAAGTCCGACCTCGCCATCGCTTCCCGCTACGCCGAACTGGTCCAGGACGAAAGCCTGCGCACCGCCGTCTTCGGCCGCATCCGCGCCGAATGGGAACGAACCCGGCGCCACCTGCTGGCCATCGAGGAGCAGGACGATTTCCTCTCCGACAATCCGCTCCTCAAGCGTTCCATCGCCCAGCGCTTTCCCTACATGGACCCTCTCAACCACCTGCAGGTCGAACTGCTGCGCCGCTACCGCGGCGGCGAAACCGACGAGCGGGTGGCCCGCGGCATCCACCTCACCATCAACGGCATCGCCGCCGGGCTAAGGAACAGCGGCTGATACCGACTCGCTTGCAAATCGGGACGCGAAGACGAGCCGAAAACAGTGCTGGAGGACGGCCAGGCGCAGTCGACAAAGACCGGTTTGGCAGCGAATGGGTAGGAGGGCCGCAGCCGCCGGGTGGCGTGCATCCACGCGGCGGTCATAAGCCCCTCGATGCGGCGCCCCAAAGTCCCGTAGAATTGGCACTGCGAACCCGGCCCCGCATGTTCCAAACCGGGCCGATGCCACCTCGGAGCCGCCCATTGCCCCAGATGAACCCCCTGCCTGATTCCCCGGGATCCCGCCGCTTCAACGGCGCCCCGGCGGCCGCCGCCGCCCTGGCCCTGATCCTGGGGGCCGCCGCCTGCGACCGCCAGCCCTCGGCCCCAATCACGCCGCCGGCCGCGTCGTCGCCCCAGGCGGCAGCCCTCCCCGCCCAGCCGCCCCTCTCCGTCGCCGCCATGCAGGGCGATCTGGCCGAGGTCAAGAAATTGCTCGACGGCGGCGCCGACGTCAATGCCGCCGACGTCCTTGGCCGCACGCCGCTCCACACCGCCGCCTTCCATGCCCGCCAGAAGACCAGCCTGCTCCTCATCGGCCGCGGCGCCAACCTGGAAGCCCGCGACCGCGTCGGCATGACGCCCATCCATGCGGCGGTCCTGGCCGGCAGCCTGGCCGAAACCGAACTCCTCATCACCATGGGCGCCGACGTCAAGGCCGGCGCCGACGGCAAGACCACGGCGCTGCACCTGGCGGCGGCCACCGGCCAGCCCGACCTAGCGAAACTCCTCATGCAGCACGGCGCCGACCCCAAAGCCAAAGACACCGCCGGCAATCCGCCCCAGTTCTACGCCACGCGCAACCAGCACCCGGCCACGGCCAGTGTGCTCCAGGATGTCCCCGGGAAAAAATAGGTGCTGCCCGTTTCCGAAAACTCCATGACCATCAAACGCACCATCTTCTACGTTTCCGACGGCACCGGCCTGACCGCCGAAGCCCTGGGCCACAGTCTGCTGACCCAGTTCGAGGACGTCGAATTCACCCAGGTCCGCATTCCTTTCCTCGACGACAAGGCCAAGGCGCTGGATGCGGTGGAGCGCATCAACGCCACCGGCGAGGCGGACGGCCTACGACCCATCGTCTTCACCACCCTGGTCGATCAGGAACTGGCGGCCATTGTCCATGAGGCGGATGCCTACAGCCTTTCCTTCTTCGAAACCTTCCTGGCGCCGCTGGAGGCCGAACTAGGGGTCAAATCCAGCCACACCGTGGGCCGCTCCCACGGTTCGGCCGACAGCTCGGATTACAAGAACCGGATCGAGGCCATCAACTACACCCTGGCCCACGACGACGGCATCACCGACCGCGATCTGGAACAGGCCGACGTGGTGTTGGTGGCCGTTTCGCGCTGCGGCAAGACGCCGACTTCCCTCTACCTGGCGATGCAGTTCGGGCTGAAGGCGGCGAATTTTCCGCTCATCCCCGAGGATTTCGAGCGCGGCCGCCTGCCCGGCACCTTGAACCGGCACCGCAGCAAGCTTTTCGGCCTGACCATCCAGCCCGAACGGCTGGCCAACATCCGTGAGGAGCGCCGCGCCGGCAGCAAGTATGCCTCCCTCGCCAATTGCCGCTACGAAGTGGCCGAGGCGGAAAAGATGATGCGCCGCGAGGGCATCCGCTGGCTCGATTCATCCACCAAGTCGATCGAAGAAATCGCCACCACCATCCTGCAGGAACTCAAGCTGCGCTGAGCTTACCCTGCGCCTTTGCCCACCCCGACCGCCGGATTTGCCATGTCCTTTCCCGATCCCACCCGCTACCTCGACGACCTCACCCCGGGCGACCGCCTGTTGACCGGCGGCGTCACCCTGACCGAAGCCGAAATCATCGATTTCGCCCTGCGCTACGACCCCCAGTCCTTCCATCTCGATTCCCAGAAGGCAGCCCAATCCCTCTACGGCGGGCTGATCGCCAGCGGCTTCCAGTCCCTGGCACTGTGTTTCCGGCTTTTCATCCAGAGCGGCTGGCTGGCCGGGTCGAGCATGGGGTCGCCGGGTATCGACGAACTGCGCTGGCTGGCGCCGGTGCGGCCGGGGGATACCCTGTACAGCGAAATCGAGGTGCTCGAAGCCCGCCCCTCCGCCACCAAGCCGGATCGCGGCATCGCCCGCCTGCGTTACCGGGCGATCAACCAGCACGGCGAAGCGGTGCTCTCCTTCGTGGTGATTCACCTCCTGCGGCGGCGCCCGGCGGAGTGAATTAGCCGCCCCGCCGGCGCAGCGTCTCAAAGAGGCAGATCGCCGCGGCGGCGCCGACGTTGAGGGATTCCACCCGCCCGGGCATGGGAATGCGGATTTTCAACCTGGCCTGGGCCAACACGGCGGGCCGCACGCCCTGCCCTTCCGAACCGAAAACCCAGGCCACCGGCCCGGCCAGGGGCGCCGCGTAGAGCGATAGCGCATCGGCCAGCGTCGTGGCGGCGGAGGTACCGCGGTAAGCCGCCAAAAAACCCGGCAGATCGGCGTTTTCGTGGATGGTGGCGGCGAAATGGGCGCCCTGCCCGGCCCGCAGCACCTTGGGCGACCAGGCGCCGGCGCAGTCGGCGGAAAGCAGGATTTGACCGAAGCCGGCGGCGGCGGCCGTACGGATCAGCGTGCCGACGTTGCCCGGATCCTGGAGGCCGTCGAGCAGGACGCTGTCGCGTTCGGGGTCCGGCCCGCCGGCCGGCGCCGGAATGGGCGCCAGGGCAAGGATGCCGCTGGGGTTGTCGACCAGGCCGAGGCTGCGCAAGAGGCTGTCGGGCAGGCAAACCGCCTCCCGCCCGGCGAGAAAGGCGGCAATTTCCTCCTGGCCGGCCCCGGTTTCGCTCACCACCAGGGTTTCCACCGGCCCGCCCAGCCCTTCGTAGGCGGTGATGAGATGCATGCCGTCAAGGAGCGTCCGCCCTTCCCTCTGGCGCTCCCGGGCCGACTCGGCGAGACGCCGGAGGCGCTTGACGAGAGGGTTGTCGCGGGAGTGGACGGATTTTAGAGCCATCGCCCGAGGGTGGCGACGGCAATGGTGACGAAGCCGACGATGAGGTTGAATCCCACCAGCTTGCGGATGCTGCCCAGGGCGTTGCCCCCGGCCGGCCAGTTGGAGGCCGCCACGGCCTCGCCAAGGAGCCGGAAGGGCACGGCGACGATGCCGGCGTACACCGCGGTCATCACCAGCCCCAGGGCGAACATGACGTGCCAGTGGAGGGGCGCCTGGGCGAAGCCGGCACGGGCGAGCATGACCACGCCGGAAACCAGGATGAACGCCACCGCCACCCCGACCAGGGGAAAAAAGCGGTCGAAGACCCGCTTCCAGAGCTTGAGCCGGAAGGGCGGCTCGAGGACGTCGACGGCGGCGGGCCGCAGGCAGGTGTAGGCGAAGAACATGCCCCCCACCCAGACGACAACCCCGGAAACATGAAGAAAGACAAGCAGCGGCGTGAAGTTCATGAGGTATTCTCCAAGAGGTTTTTGACCGGCCCGTAGCTCTTCCGGTGGATCGGCGAAACGCCGTGCTGGCCCAGGGCCTTGAGGTGCACCGCCGTAGGGTAGCCCTGGTGGCGGTCGAAACCGTACTGCGGATAAAGCCCGTGCAGGCGCAGCATTTCCCCGTCGCGGCTGGTCTTGGCAAGGATCGAGGCGGCGGCGATGGGGGCGATGCTGCCATCTCCTTTGACGACGGCCTGGACGGCGCAGTTCAACCGCGGGCAGACGTTGCCGTCGACCAGCGCCGCCTGGGCCGGCACGCCGAGCCGCTCCACCGCCCGCCCCATGGCAAGAAGCGTCGCCTGCAGGATGTTGAGGGTGTCGATTTCCTCGACCGTGGCCCAGGCGATGCCCCAGGCGACGGCCTCGGCCTTGATGACCGCCGCCAGCGCCTCGCGCTTTCTTGCGGAAAGTTTCTTGGAATCGTCGAGGCCGGCGATGGGCCGCGCCCCATCGAGAATCACCGCCGCCGCCACGACCGGCCCGGCCAGGGGGCCGCGACCGGCTTCGTCGATGCCGCAGACGAAACCGGACGGGTAGATCAGTTGAGGCATTCGATAACGGCGTCGGCCGCCTTTTGCGCCGTGTTCTGGCGCAATTGGAGGTGGATGTCGGTGAATACCTCTTCCAGCTCGGCGGCGCCTGCCTTGTCGGCGTAGAGCTTGACCAGGGCTTCGGCGAGGTTTTCGGCAGTGGCCTCGTCCTGGAGGATTTCCGGCACAACGAAGCGCCCGGCCAGGATGTTGGGCAGGCCGACGTAGGGCTGGTAGCCCATGCGCTTCATCAGCCAGTAGGAACCCCGGGCCATCTTGTAGGTGACGACCAGGGGCCGCTTGATGAGGGCCGCTTCGAGGGTCGCGGTGCCGCTCGCGACGAGGGACACGTCGGCGGCACCGAGGGCGTCCTGGGCGTGCCCGAAGAGCAGGCGGAAGGGTACGTCGGCTGCCCCTTGGTCGTAGATGGCCTGCTCGAACATGAGCCGGGTTTCCCGCGTCGCCAGGGGGACGACGAAGATCGCCTGGGGCAGGTGCCGCTCCCGGATGAGCTTGGCCGTCTGGACGAACGTGGCGGCCATGTACTGCAGTTCGGACTGGCGCGAACCCGGCAGAAGGGCGAAGATCGGCACCGCCGCCGGCAGGCCGAGGCGTTCCCGCACCGCCAGGCGGTCGGTGGTGAGGGGGATGGTGTCGGCCATGGGATGGCCGACGTAGGCCACCGGGATGCCTTCCTTCTGATAGAGCGGCGGCTCCATGGGAAAAAGCGCCAGCACCTTGGAGACGGCGCGCTGCATCTTCTTGATGCGCCCGCCCCGCCAGGCCCAGATCGACGGGCTGACGTAATGGATGGTACGAATGCCCCGGGCCTTGAGGTCGGTTTCCAGCCCCAGGTTGAAATCCGGTGCGTCGACGCCGATAAAGACGTCGGGCCGATCCTGGAGGAGCCGCTTCTTGAGCTGGCGGCGAATGCCGGCGATCTCGCGGTAATGCTTCAAGACCTCGACGTAGCCCCGTACCGCCAGAGTTTCGGCCGGCCACCAGGCGTCGAAGCCGCGGCCTTCCATGCGTGGCCCGCCGATGCCGAAGAAGCGGGCGCCGGGCAGGCGTTCCTTGAGGGCGTCCATCAAATGGCTCGCCAGCAAATCCCCCGAGGCCTCACCCGCCACCATGGCGATGCGGACCTCCCTTGCCCCGTCCTTCATCGAATGATGCCGCGCTTTGAAATATTGAGAAAATCAACCAGCAGTTGCACATCGGGCTGCAGCTTGGCGTCTTCCACCAGCTTGGCCCTGGCTTCGTCCAGCATCAGGCCGGATTTGTAAAGGGTGCGGTAGGCGCGCTTCAGGGCGGTGATGGCGTCGGCGGAAAAACCGCGCCGCTTCAGGCCTTCGCTGTTGATGCCGTAGGGCTGGGCGGTGTTGCCGGCGGCCATCAGGTAGGGCGGCACGTCCTGCAGAACCACCGTGCCCACCGCCGTCATGACGTGGGCGCCGATGCGGCAGAACTGGTGTACGCCGGTGTAGCCGCCGAGGATGGCCCAGTCGTCGATATGGACGTGGCCGGCCAGTTGGGCGTTGTTGGCGAAGGTGGTGCGGTTGCCGACCTGGCAGTCGTGGGCGATGTGGACGTAGGCCATGATCCAGTTGTCGTTGCCGACCCGGGTCACGCCGGCGTCCTGGACCGTCCCCAGATTGAGGGTGCAGTATTCGCGAATGGTGTTGCGGTCGCCGATTTCCAGCCGGGTGTCTTCGCCGGCGTATTTTTTGTCCTGGGGCACTTCGCCCAGGGAGCAGAACTGGAAGATGCGGTTGTCGCGGCCGATGCGGGTGTGCCCCTTGATGACGACGTGAGGGCCGACCTCGGTGCCGTCGCCGATTTCCACCTGGGGACCGATGATCGAATAGGGGCCGATACGGACATTGGCCCCGATCCGCGCCGCCGGATCGACAAGGGCGGTGGCGTGGATCATGGTTCGATGTCCCGCTTGGCGCACATGAGGACGGCTTCCGCCACGACCTGGCCATCCACCTTGGCTTCGGCCTTGTATTTCCAGATGCCGCGCATCTGGCGCAGAATTTCGACGTGCAGGTGCAACTGGTCCCCCGGCATCACCGGCTTCTTGAAGCGGGCTTCATCGATGCCGACAAAATAGAACACCGAGTTGGGGTCCGGCTTCTCGCCCATGGTCTTGAAGGAGAGTATGCCCGCCGCCTGGGCCAGGGCTTCCATGATGAGGACGCCGGGCATCACCGGGTGGTGGGGGAAATGCCCCTGGAAAAAGGGTTCGTTGATGGTGACGTTCTTGTAGGCGTGGATCGACTTGCCGACTTCGATGGCGACAACGCGATCGACAAGCAAAAAAGGATAGCGATGGGGAAGGTGTTCAAGGATCTGATGAATGTCCATTTAATCAACTCTCTATATTTAGTTGTTTAAGTTTTTTCTCAAGTTCTGCCACCCGGGTTTCAAGGCGCGACAGGTGCTTGACCTGGGCCGCGTTGTGCAACCAGCGGTCGTGTTCTTCCAGGGGAAACAGGGCCGTATATTTACCCGGCCGGGTGATGCTCTTCATGACCATGGAACCCGGGGAGATTTCCGTCCCGGGAGCGATCTCCAGGTGGCCCAAGATCATCGCCGCGCCTCCCAGCCGGCAGCCGGCGCCGATCCGCGTACTGCCGGCGATGCCGACGCAGCCGGCGATCACCGCGTGGTCGCCGATGACGCAGTTGTGGCCGATCTGGATCTGGTTGTCGAGCTTGACCCCATCACCGATCACCGTGTCGTCCAGGGCGCCGCGGTCGATGGAGGTGTTGGCGCCGATTTCGACGTCATCGCCGATGACGACCCGGCCGATCTG
This sequence comes from Azonexaceae bacterium, assembly GCA_009469675.1. Taxonomy (GTDB): domain Bacteria; phylum Pseudomonadota; class Gammaproteobacteria; order Burkholderiales; family Rhodocyclaceae; genus SSSZ01. The sequence continues at coordinate 30,000 of SSSZ01000048.1, forward strand.
GGGAATTTTGACCCAGCGCCCCTGGTCCGGGGCAAAACCGAAGCCGTCGGCGCCGATCACCGCGCCGGAATGAACGACGGCGTTGCGGCCGATGACGCAGCCCGCATAGACCGTAACGTTGGGATAGAGGATGCTGCCGGCGCCGATCTCAACGCCATCGCCGATGGCGCAGCCGGCATGGATCTCGACACCGTCGCCGAGAACGACCCGACGCCCGAGGCGGACACCGGCGGCGATACTGGCGCTGGGCGGCACGGCCGACAGGCAGTTGGCGCCGGCCTCGACGCCCGTCGGCTGGGCCGGACGCGGATTGAGGAGCGCCGCCACGCGGGCGTAGTAGGCGTAGGGGTTGGCGGCGACGATGCGGGGCCGCCCGGTGGCCTGGGCAAACGCCGGGCCGACGATGACCGCGCCCGCCCGGGTGGTGGCGAGCTGGCCCTTGTATTTGGGATTGCTCAAAAAGGCGATTTCCGCCGGCCCGGCCGAGGCCAGAGTCGCCACCTGGACGACGCGGGTTTCGGCGGCTCCAAGCACATCGCCGCCCAGGCGGGCGGCGATGTCGAGGAGCGAATGGCCGTCGGCGCCGGGCACGGGCATCACTTGCCCTCGGACAACGCCTTGATGACCTTGTCGGTGATGTCGAGACGCGGGCTGACCCAGACCACGTCCTGGAGCACGAGATCGTATTTCTCGGCTTCGGCGATCTGCTTGATCGCCTTGTTGGCCTTTTCGATGACCGCGGCGTTTTCTTCGTTTTGGCGCAGGTTCAGGTCTTCGCGGAATTCCCGCTGCTTGCGCTGGAATTCCCGCGACAGTTCGCCGAATTCCTTCTCCTTGGCCCGCCGGTCGCCCTCGGACATGGTCACCGAGTTCTTCTCCAGGTTTTCCTGCATGGTCTGCAGTTGCTTGGCGAGGCGCTGGAGATCCTGGTCGCGCTTGGAGAATTCGCCCTCGAGCTTCTTCGCCGCTTTGACCGCCGCCGGAGCGTCGCGGAAGATGCGCTGGGTATTGACGTAGCCGACCTTAAGCTGTTCGGCGGCAAGGCTGCCGGAAACGAGGGCGGCGGCCAGGGTCGCGAGAACTAGGAATTTAGTTTTCAACATGTTGCTCCTGAATCAAAAAGTAGTACCCAGCTGGAACTGGAAACGCTCGGATTTGTCGCCCGGCTTGTCGTTCAGCGGTTGGGCAATGCTGAACTTGAGCGGCCCCAGGGGCGAAATCCAGGCCGCCGAAATCCCCGTCGAACTCCGCAGGTTGCTCAACTCCAGTTTTTCGCCCTTGGCAAAGACGTTGCCCATATCGAAGAAGAGTCCGAGGCGCAGGGATTTCTCAAGGCCCGGGAAACCCCAGAGCAATTCGGCGTTGCCCACGACCCGGCGGTTGCCGCCCAGGCGGTCGTCGGTGAAGGAACACACGGCGGGACTTCCGGTACAGAGCTGGTCGCGGGGACCGAGGCTGGCGGTGGCATAGCCGCGAACCGAGCCGATGCCGCCGGCATAGAAATTCTTGTAGAACGGCAAGCCCTGGCCGGCGTACCCGTTGGCCGTCCCAAGCTCGCCGTTGACCAGCAGGGTGAAGTCCTTTGACAGAGGGAAGAAATGCTGCAACTGGTAGCTGGCCCGATAGTACTTGAGGTCGCCCCCGGGAACCGCAACCTCAAACCCCGCCCGCTGGAAGGTGCCGGAAGTGGGATAGATGAAGCTGTCCTTGCCGTCGCTGACCCAGTTGAAGGTCAGAGGAAGCGACAGATTGGTCTTGCCGAACTCGCGGACGAAATCGATGTAGCGTTTGGGGCTGTCGGAGAAGGTCTCAACCGAAGTGGAGTCGATGCCGACCCCGAGCACGATCGATTCCTTTTCCGCGATGGGGAAGCCGAAACGCAGGCCGCCGCCGGTGGACGCGGTCTTGTAGTTGCCCACCGTCAGGGAGGTGGGGTTGACCGTACGGTGGTAGACGTCCCAGCCCTGGCTGATGCCGTCGATGGTGAAATAGGGATCGGTGTAGGAAAAGGCGATGACTTTGTTGATCTTGCCCGTATTGAGCTGGGCGCTGACGTTCTTACCGCTGCCGAAGATGTTGTTCTGGGCGATCGACCCGGAGAGCACGATTTTTTCCGTCGTCGAGAAGCCCACGCCGAGCATCAGGTTGCCGGTGGGTTTTTCCGTGACATTAAGATTGACGTCGAGCTGGTCGGCGGTCCCCGCCACGGCGGGGGTCTCGACGGTCACCTCCTGGAAGATGCCGAGCTTGTCGACGCGCTGCTTGGAGAGCGCCACCTTGCCCGCGTCGTACCAGCCGCCTTCCATCTGGCGCATTTCGCGGCGGATTACCTCGTCCCGGGTCTTGGTGTTGCCGGTAATGTTCACCCGCCGGACATAGACCCGCTTGCCCGGGTCGACGAAAATGGTGAAGGCGACCTGGTGCTTTTCCTTGTCCAGTTCCGGCGCCGCATTGACGTTGGCAAAGGCGTAGCCGTCCTTGCCCAGGCGGTCGCTGATCGCCTTGGTTGAATCGTTGAGTTTTTCCCGGGAGAAGACGTCCCCCGGCTTGACCTTGACCAGGGTGCGCAGCTCGGCCTCGCTCAAGGTCAGGTCGCCCGCCAGCTTGACCGAAGAAACTTGGAAACGCTCGCCTTCGGTGATGTTGATCGTGATGTAGACGTCCTGCTTGTCCGGCGAAATGGAAACCTGGGTCGATTCGACGTTGAACTCGAGGTAGCCCCGGTTCATGTAGAAGGACTTGAGCTTTTCCAGGTCGGCCGACAGCTTCTGGCGCGAATACTGGTCGTTCTTGGTGTACCAGGTGATCCAGCCGGGGGTCGTCAGTTCGAAGAGGGACAGCAGGTCTTTTTCCTTGAAGTCCTTGTTGCCGACGACGCTGATCTGCTTGATCTTGGCCGCCTGGCCTTCCTCGATGTTGAAATTGATGCCGACCCGGTTGCGCTCCAGCGGCGTGATGGTCGTCGTGATATTGACGCCGTATTTGCCCCGGGCGAGGTACTGCCGCTTCAATTCCTGCTCGGCCTTGTCGAGGAGCGAGCGGTCGAAGATGCGGCCGTCGGCGATGCCGGTTTCCTTCAAGGCCTTGAGGATCTGGTCCTTTTCGAATTCCTTCATGCCGACGAAGGCAATCTGGGCGATGGCCGGGCGCTCCTGCAGCACCACCACCATGACGTTGGCCTCGACCTCGATGCGCACGTCCTTGAAGAAGCCCGTGGCGAAAAGTGCCTTGATCGCCTGGGCGGCCTTGTCGTCGGTGAGGGTGTCGCCGACCTTGACCGGAAGGTAGCTGAAGACGGTGCCGGCTTCGGTGCGCTGAATGCCTTCGATACGGATATCCTTGATGGCGAAAGGCTCGAAAGCCAGCGCGGGCAGGGCGAACACGCCAGCCAGGAGGGTAGCCAACAGGGGTTTTTTCATCTTCAGCCGGAGAGCAGGCGGTTTATGTCGTTAAAAAAGGCGAAAGCCATCAGGGCCAACAATAGGGAAAGGCCGATCTGCTGGCCGATTTCCATGGCCCGCTCCGACAGCGGGCCGCGCCTGACGACTTCGATCATATGATACATCAAATGCCCGCCGTCCAGCACGGGGATGGGCAAGAGGTTCAACACGCCGAGGCTGATGCTGACCAGGGCCATGAATTTCAGATAATAGTCGGTACCCAGGCGGGCCGACTGCCCTGCATAGTCGGCGATGGTCACCGGCCCCGAGAGATTGCGCCAGGACACCTCGCCGGTCAGCATCTTGCCCAGCATGACGAGGCTGAAGGCCGATTTGTCCCAGGTTTCCTGGAAAGCCTTGCGGCCGGCTTCGAAGAAGCCGTAGCGGACGAAGGTCCGCACCTCCCGCCGGGGTTCGCCGCTGTCGGCGACGGCGACGCCGATGCGGCCGACCGTCCGGCCGCGCTCCTCGGCGGCGACCGGGACGAGACTGGCTGCGAGCATCCGCTCCCCCCGCAGAAAGCTGAAAAGCAGGGTTTTTCCCGCCGATTCCCGGACCTTGACGACCAGATCCGGCCAGGTGGCGATCTCCAGCCCGTCGATCGCGACGATCCGGTCGCCGGGCTCGAGACCTGCCTTCTCCCCGACCCCGCCTTCGAACACCTTGCCCACCACGGGCGGGATGGGGGGGCGATAAAACCCGATGCCGAGCCGGTCCAGAGCATCGCCTTCCCAGCCCTGCTCCGCGGCGGCGGCCAAGGCCAGGCGACGGATGGTGATGTGCCCTGCTTCGTCGATCAGTTCGAGGGTGGCGCTCTCCTGGTCGACGGCTTTCTGCAGGAGGAGCCAGCGCAGATCGGTCCAGGTGGCGACCGGCGTGCCATCCACCGTCCGCACCGCTTCGCCGTTGGTGATGCCGGCGGCGGCGGCCGGCGACTGGGACGGCGGCTTGCCGAGGATGGGCAGGAGTTCGTTGCTGCCAGCCATGAACACCCCCCAGTACAGAACGATGGCGAGGGCGAAATTGGCCAGGGGTCCGGCCGCCACGATGGCGCTGCGCTTGCCCACCGGCTGTCGGTTGAAGGCCCGGTGCAATTCACCCGGGGCGACCTTCCCTTCCCGCTCGTCGAGCATCTTGACGTAGCCCCCTAGGGGAAATATCCCGATCGCCCATTCGGTCTTGTCGACGCCGAGGCGGCGCTGCCAGACGGCCCGCCCAAAACCCACCGAAAAACGCAAGACCTTGACGCCGCAAAGCCGCGCCACCGTGTAGTGGCCCAATTCGTGCACCACGATGAGCACCCCGAGCACCACCAGGAAAGCCACCGTATAGAAGGCGAAATTGCTCACTGGACGCGCTGGTCGTGGATCAAGCGGCCGGCCAGCTGCCGGGCCTCGGCGTCGGCGGCGAGGACGTCGGCGAGACTGCCTTCAGCGCCGGCGGGCAGCCCGGCGAGGGTGGCGGCGATGAGGCGGGCGATGCCGAGGAAGGAAAGCCGGCGGTCGAGGAAGGCCTGGACCGCCACTTCGTTGGCGGCGTTGAGAATCGCCGGTGCCGTGCCGCCCGTGCGCAAGGCGTCGTAGGCCAATTGCAGGCAGGGGAAACGCTCGAAGTCGGGGGACTCGAAATCGAGGCGGGCCACCTTGAAGAGATCGAGGGGTTCGACGCCGGAATCGATACGCTCCGGATAAGCCAGGGCGTGGGCGATCGGCGTGCGCATGTCAGGATTGCCGAGCTGGGCCAGAATGGAGCCGTCCTCGTAATCGACCAGGGAGTGGATGACGCTCTGGGGATGGACGACCACCTGGATGCGCTCCGGCGGGCAGGCGAACAACCAATGGGCCTCGATGACTTCCAGGCCTTTGTTCATCATGGTCGCCGAATCGACGGAAATCTTGCGGCCCATGACCCAGTTGGGGTGGGCGCAGGCCGCTTCCGGCGTGACCGCCGCCAGGGCGCCGATGGGCGTGCGGCGGAAGGGTCCGCCGGACGCCGTGAGGAGGATGCGGCGCACGCCGCAGGCGGCGAGTCCCCGGCCGAAATTGGCGGGAAGCGACTGGAAAATGGCGTTGTGCTCGCTATCGACGGGCAGCAGAATCGATCCGCTGGCCCGCACGGCGGCCATGAAAAGTTCGCCGGCCATGACCAGCGCCTCTTTATTGGCGAGCAGCACCTTCTTCCCGGCCCGCACCGCGGCCAGGGTAGGTTCCAGGCCGGCGGCGCCGACGATGGCCGCCATCACGGCATCGGCTTCGGGGGCGGCGGCCATGGCCACCAGCGACTCGACGCCGTGCCGCACCTCGGTAGGCAGGCCGGCTTGCCGCAAGCGGGTCGCCAACTGGTCGGCCAGCCTGGCGTCGCGGACGACGGCGAAGCGCGGAGAAAATTCAAGACACTGGGCGAAGAGCTTGTCCACCTGGCTGTGGGCGCACAGGGCGAACACCCCGTAGCGCTCCGGGTGCCGGCGCACCACGTCGAGGGTGCTGACGCCGATCGAACCGGTACAGCCGAGGATGGTCAGCTGCTGCCGCGTCACAGCCCGGCCCGCCCGGAAAGAAGCCACAGGCAGGCCACCGTCGGCAAGGTCGAGGTCAGGCTGTCGATGCGGTCGAGGACGCCGCCGTGGCCGGGCAGGATGCCGCTGCTGTCCTTGAGGCCGGCCTGGCGCTTCAACAGCGACTCGAACAGGTCGCCGAGAATGCTCACAGCGGTGACCAGGACGAGGCCGAGAATCCAGACGAATATCGAGCCGTCGCCGGCGAACACGGCATGGCGCAGGACGAAGCCGTAGACCAGGACGGCGATGCCGGCGCCGATGGCGCCCTCCCAGGTCTTGCCCGGACTCACCGTCGGCGCCAGCTTGTGGCGCCCGAAGGCACGGCCGGAAAAATAAGCGGCGATGTCGGCCAGCCAGACCACCGCCAGGATGGCCAGCAAGACCCCGGCGCCGAGGCTGCGCAACTGCACGATGGCCAGCCAGGCGGGGAGAATGACAACGAGGCCGACCAGCGCCCCGCCCACCGCACCCGACCACTTGTAGCGCAGCCAGAGGGGCACGACGGCGAGCCAGAAGGGCAGTGCCACCAGGTACAGCGGCAGGGCCAGTCCCGGCGTGCGGCCTTCGACCACGGCCGGATAGGCCAGGGTGAGGCCGATCGCCAGAAAGCCGACGGCCGCCCCGTAGGCGATGCGCTTGGCCGCGCCCCAGCGGGCCAGGCCGCCCCACTCCCAGGCCGCCAGCCCGCTCACTGCCGCCATGAGCAGCGCCCAATGGCGTTGCGGCAGGAAAAACAGGCTGGGAAGCAGCGCAGCGAGAAGCAGGACCGCGGTGATGACGCGGGTCTTAAGCATGGAGGCTGGATTCCGGCGGTGGGTTGCCGCCTGCCGACCCGCCAAGCAGCTGCTCGCTGGTCCGGCCGAAGCGCCGCTCGCGCCGGAGATACGAGCCGATGGCGGCATCGAGGGCGGCGGAGTCGAACTCGGGCCACAGGGCATCGGTGAAGTAGAGTTCGGTATAGGCGAGTTGCCAGAGGAGGAAATTGCTGATGCGCTCCTCGCCGCCGGTGCGGATGAAGAGATCGGGTTCCGGCGCAAAACTCATGGCGAGAAACGGTTCCAGGTCGGTTTCCGACCATCGGCCGCCCTGCTCCGGGTGGGCCGCAGCGAGGCGATTGACCGCCTGCATGATGTCCCAGCGGCCGCCGTAGTTGGCCGCGACGGTGAGGCAAAGCTTCTGGTTGCCGGCGGTCTTTTCCTCGGCTTCGCGGATGAGCTGCTGCAACTTGGGGTCGAAGCGGGTCAGGTCGCCGACGATGCGCAGGCGCACGCCATTGCGGTGGAGTTTGACGATCTCCTGCTGCAGCGCCTTGACGAAGAGTTGCATGAGAAGGCTGACCTCGTCCTGGGGGCGCCGCCAGTTTTCGGAACTGAAGGCGAACAGGGTGAGGTATTCGACGCCGCGCTCAAGGCAGGCCTTGACCATTGCGCGCACCGTCTCGACCCCTTTTTTGTGGCCGGCGAAGCGGGGAAGGAAGCGCTTCTTGGCCCAACGGCCGTTGCCGTCCATGATGACCGCGATGTGCCGCGGCACGGCGGCCGCGGCCGGTACATCGCGGGTCGAGCTGGTGAAGTTGGGCATCCGCTGCGGGCCTGAGTTCTCAGACCTGCATCAACTCGGCCTCTTTTTGGGCCAGCATCTTGTCTACTTCGGCGATGTATTTATCGGTCAGCTTCTGCACGTCGTCCTGGGCGCGACGCTCGTCGTCCTCGGGAATTTCGTGCTTCTTGAGGGCGTCCTTCAAGTGGGTGTTGGCGTCGCGGCGCAGGTTGCGGATCGCCACCTTGGCGGTTTCGCCTTCCTGCTTGACGACCTTGATGAGCTCTTTGCGCCGCTCTTCCGTCAGGGCGGGCATCGGCACGCGGATGAGATCGCCCTGGGAAGCAGGGTTGAGCCCCAGGTCGGAATCGCGGATGGCCTTTTCGACCTTCTGCAGCATGTTCTTTTCCCAGGGCTGGACGCCGATGGTGCGGGAATCGACCAGGGTGACGTTGGCCACCTGGTTCACCGGCACCAGGGAGCCGTAATAATCGACCTGAACATGGTCGAGTAGACCGGTATGAGCCCGACCGGTACGCACCTTGGCGAGATCGGCCTTCAATGCCTCGAGCGAACGCTGCATCTTGTGCTCGGCGGTTTTCTTGAGTTCCTGGATCATATCGTCCTCCGTCAGCAGTAAACCAGCGTGCCTTCGTCCTCGCCGCAAACGACGCGCTTCAACGCGCCGGCCTTGAAGATGGAAAACACGTTGATCGGCAATTTCTGGTCGCGGCAGAGCGCGAAGGCGGTCGCATCCATGACCGCGAGATTCCTGGCGATCGCTTCGTTGAAGCTGATCTTGTCGTAGCGCGTGGCGCTGGGGTCTTTTTTGGGATCGGCGGAATAGATGCCGTCCACCTTGGTCGCCTTCAAGACGATTTCGGCGCCGATTTCCGAACCGCGCAGGGCTGCGGCGGTGTCGGTGGTAAAGAAGGGGTTGCCGGTGCCTGCCCCGAAGATGACAATCTTGCCTTCTTCGAGATAGCGGATGGCCTTGCCCCGGATGTAGGGTTCGACCACCTGCTCGATATTGAGCGCCGACTGCACCCGGGCGTTGAGCCCGCCCTGGCGCATGGCGTCGGACAGGGCCATGGCGTTCATCACCGTGGCCAGCATGCCCATGTAGTCGGCGGTGGCGCGATCCATCCCGGTGGCCGTGCCGGCCATGCCGCGGAAGATGTTGCCGCCGCCGATGACGACGCCGATTTCCACCCCCAGATCGGCCACCGCCTTGATCTCTCCGACAATTTCCGCGATGGTCTGCGGGTTGATGCCGTAGGCGTCCGACCCCATGAGGGCCTCGCCGGAGAGTTTGAGGAGGATGCGTTTGTATCTGGGTGTGGTCATCGGGTGTCCTTGCAACGGTTACTTCTTGGCAGCGGCGGCAGCGGCCTGGGCGGCGACTTCGGCGGCGAAATCGTCCACCTTCTTCTCGATGCCCTCGCCCACCACGTAGAGCGTAAAGCCGGCTACGGAAGCGCCCTTCTGCTTCAGGAGTTGCTCGATGGTCTGCTTGCCATCCTCGGCCTTGACGAAGACCTGGCCGAGCAGGGTAACTTCCTTGAGGTATTTCTGCACGGTACCTTCTGCGATCTTCTCGAGCATGGCTTCCGGCTTGCCGGATTCGCGGGCCTTCTCGATGGCGATGCGGCGTTCGGTGTCGAGCAGTTCGGCAGAAACGCCCGAGGCGTCGATGGACTTCGGCTTGGAGGCGGCGATGTGCATGGCCAGATCCTTGGCCAGCTGCTCGTCGCCGCCGACCACGTCGATCAGGACGCCGATCTTGGCGCCGCCGTGCACGTAGGTGGCCAGCTTGCCCTTGGCTTCGACGCGGACGAAGCGGCGGATCGACATGTTTTCGCCGATCTTGCCGACCAGGGCGGAACGGGTGGATTCGACCGTGCCCTCGCCCAGGGGCAAGGCGGACAGGGCGGCGACGTCGGCCGGATTCTTGCTCGCCACCAGGTCGGCACAACCCTTGGCCAGCGCCAGGAACTCGTCGTTCTTGGCGACGAAATCGGTTTCGCTATTGACTTCGACCACGGCGCCGACCTTGCCGTCGGCGGACAGGGACATGCAGACCACGCCTTCGGCCGCGACGCGGGCAGCGGCCTTGCTGGCCTTGTTGCCGAGCTTGACGCGGAGGATTTCCTCGGCCTTGGCCATGTCGCCGTCGGCTTCGGTCAAGGCCTTCTTGCATTCCATCATGGGTGCGTCGGTCTTGCCACGCAGTTCTGCCACCATGCTTGCGGTGATTGCCGCCATACTTCTTCTCCTGAACTTTTCAAACCGGCGGGGCCGGGCGCCCCGCCGTGACAACCTTACTCCGCCTTATTCGGCGGATTCTTCGACCACTTCGACGAACTCGTCGTCGCCGCCGGCGGCGACGATCTCCTGGACGACCTGGCTGCGGCCCTCGAGGATGGCATCGGCCACGCCGCGGGCGTAGAGGCGGATGGCGCGGGAGGAATCGTCGTTACCCGGGATGACGTAGGCCACACTCTCCGGGGAATGGTTGGTATCGACCACGCCGATGACCGGGATGCCGAGCTTGGCGGCTTCCGTGACGGCGATCTTGTGGTAGCCGACGTCGACGATGAAGATGGCGTCGGGCAGGCCGTTCATGTCCTTGATGCCGCCGATGGACTTCTGCAGTTTTTCCAGTTCGCGGCGGAAGGTCAGGGCTTCCTTCTTGGGCATTTTCTCGAGTTCGCCGGCTTCGACAGCCAGTTCCATGTCCTTCAGACGCTTGATCGAGGTCTTGACCGTCTTGAAGTTAGTCAGCATGCCGCCCAGCCAGCGCTGTTCGACGAAGGGGGCGTTGGCGCGCTGGGCTTCCTCGGCCATGATCTCGCGGGCCTGGCGCTTGGTGCCGACGAAGAGGATGTTGCCCCGGTTGGAAGCAAGCTTCTTCACGAAGGCCATGGCTTCGTTGTACTTGGCCAGGGTCTGTTCGAGGTTGACGATGTGGATCTTGTTGCGGGCGCCGAAGATGTAGGGAGCCATCTTGGGGCTCCAGAAACGGGTCTGGTGGCCGAAGTGCACGCCGGCCTCCAGCATTTGACGCATGGTCACGGACATTCTAAAACTCCTTTAAGGGTTGTACCGCCACCCGCCGGAAACGCCCGCCATTGTTTGGTTTCTGGCGGACACCCTTAATCGGCGGGTGTGTGGATTAGGCTGCGCACACCGTGCACGCAACCGCTTTTTCCTGCCTTTCGGCGCGAAAAAACTTTTGGATTATACCATCGGTCCGGCCGGCAAAAGAAGGCCCGCTCCGGCATTCCGAGCAATTCAGTAGCCTTGCTGCTTGAGCGACAGCAATTGCAGCAGGCGCTCCAGATACGGTTGCCAGTCCGGCATCTGGAGGCCGAAATCGGTTTCCAGCCGGCGGCAGTCCAGACGGGAGTTCTTCGGACGCCGGGCGGCGGTCGGGTAGTCGCCGGTCGGAATGGGATAAACCGCCGACGGGCCCAGGCGCAAGGCAAAACCCGGGGTGCGCCCGGCCAGTTCGACGATGGTGCGGGCGAATTCGTGCCAACTGACGGGCCGCGCCGCGGCCAAGTGATAAAGCCGGGTCTCCCCCGGAGCCAGGGTCTGACCCCGTCGCACCATGGCCAGGGCGAGGCCGGTGACCGTAGCGATCAGGGCGGCCGGAGTCGGGCTGCCCACCTGGTCGCTGACGATCTTCAGGGCGTCGCGCTCCCGGGCCAGGCGCAGGACGGTCTTGACGAAATTGCCGCCGCGGGCGCCGAACACCCAGCTCGTACGAAAAATCAGGGCGCGGGGTGCGGCGACCCGGATCGCCTCCTCTCCGGCCAGCTTGCTCCGGCCGTAGACGCTGCAGGGATTGGGGGCGTCGGTTTCCCGGTAGGGTTCGTCCTGTTCGCCGCCGAAAACGTAATCGGTCGAATAATGGATGAGCAGGCTGCCCAGGGCCGCCGCTTCTTCGGCCAGGATGCCGGGGGCCGTGCCGTTGATGCGCTGGGCCAGTTCCGGCTCGCTTTCGGCCCGATCGACGGCGGTATAGGCCGCCGCGTTGACGATGATGCCGGGCCGCAGCTGCCGCACGACCGCACGGACCCGGTCGGGGTCGGCCAGGTCGCATTCGGCCCGGCCGCAAGCCACAACCGGCCCATGGGGGGCGAGGGAACGCTGAAGTTGCCAGCCGACCTGCCCGTCGCGGCCAAGAAGGAGGATGGTCATCGTAGGTGCTCCGTAAAATCGGCCGTAAGTATGCCATTTTCGCCGCCTCGGCTTTGCGAAACGCCGCGCATAATTTATTCTTCTGCCCTTCCCCAACCGTAGCAAAGCATTCCCATGGGCATCCAGATCAAGACGCCGGCAGCAATCGAAAAAATGCGCGTCGCCGGGCGCCTGGCTTCCGAAGTCCTCGACTACATCGAACCCTTCGTCAAGGCCGGCGTCACCACCGAGGAACTCGACCGCCTCTGCCACAACTACATGGTCGATATCCAGGGGTGCATCCCGGCCCCGCTCAATTACGCCCCTGCCGGCTACAAGCCCTACCCCAAGTCGATCTGCGCCTCGATCAACCACCAGGTCTGCCACGGCGTTCCCGGCGACAAGGCCCTGAAGAATGGCGACATCGTCAATCTCGACATCACCACCATCAAGGAAGGCTTCCACGGCGACACCAGCCGCATGTTCGTGGTCGGCGAAGGGTCGATTCAGGCCCGGCGGCTCTGCGAAATCACCTTCGAATGCCTGTGGCTGGGCATTTCGGCCGTGCGGCCCGGGGCTTTCCTGGGTGATATCGGCGCCGTCATCCAGAAGCACGCCGAAAAGAACGGCTATTCGGTGGTCCGCGAATTCTGCGGCCACGGCATCGGCGAGCGTTTCCACGAGGAACCCCAGGTTCTCCATTACGGCAAGGCAGGGTCCGGCGTCAAACTCCTGCCGGGGATGATCTTCACCATCGAGCCGATGATTAACGCCGGCAAGGCGGCGATCCGCGAGCTGGCCGACGGCTGGACCATCGTCACCAAGGATCACAGCCTTTCCGCCCAGTGGGAGCACACCATCCTGGTCAGCGAAACCGGCTACGAAGTCCTCACCCTGTCCGCCGGCTGCCGGCCCAAGCCGGAATGGATCGCGTGACTCCGCCCGACGTCGCCGCCCTGCGCGCCGAGGTCAAGGCCGGCCAGCAGGCGCTGCGCGACGAATACGCCGAGCACGGCAACGGCAAACGCCTGCTCCAGTCCCGTTGCGCCCGGGTGGACGACGTTTTGGTCCGCCTCTGGAAAGGCCTGCACTTTTCCGCCGGCCTCGCCCTCGCGGCGGTGGGCGGCTACGGCCGGGGCGAACTCTACCCGGCGTCCGACATCGACTTGCTCATCCTGCTTCCCGAGCCGCCGGACGCCAAGCTGCAGGCCCGGCTCGAGCAACTGGTCGGCTGCTTCTGGGATATCGGCCTGGAAATCGGCCACAGCGTGCGCACCGTGGACGAATGCCTGGCCGAAGCCGCCCGCGACATCACGGTCCAGACCTCGCTGCTCGAATCCCGTCTGCTGGCAGGGAGCAAGAAGCTTTACGGCGATTTCGACAAGACCCTGCGCAGCCGCCTCGAACCCCTCACCTTTTTCCAGGCCAAACGCCTGGAACAGCAGGAGCGCTACCTGCGCTTCGCCGAAACCGCCTACAGCCTCGAACCGAACTGCAAGGATTCGCCGGGCGGCCTGCGGGATCTCCAGGTCATTTTCTGGGTCGCCCAGGCGGCGGGATACGGCACGAGTTGGAGCGACCTGGAGCGACACGGCTTCCTGACGCGGGAAGAGATGCAGCACGCCGAAAGCTGCGAGGAATACCTGCGGCACCTGCGGATTCGTCTCCATTTCCTGGTCAATCGCCGGGAAGACCGGCTGCTCTTCGACTACCAGAACACCCTGGCGACCCAGTTCGGCTTTCAGCCCACCGAAGCCAAGCGGGCCTCGGAACAACTGATGCAGGGGTATTACCGCAACGCCAAGGCAGTCACCGGGTTGAACACCATCCTGCTGCAGAACATCGGCGCCGCCCTCTACCCCAAACGCGACCAGACGCCCCAGGTCATCGACGACAATTTCCAGGCCGTCACCGATTTGCTCGATGTCCGCGACGACACCCTCTTCGACCGCCAGCCCTCGGCCATTTTCGATGCCTTCCTGGCGATGCAGGAATCCCCCGACCTGAAGGGCATGACGGCCCATACCCTGCGCGCCCTGTGGCGGGCCCGCGAACGTATCACCCCGGAATTCCGCGCCGATCCCGTCAACCGCGCCAACTTCATCAAACTCTTCCAGAGCAGACGGGGCATCGTCCACGAATTCCGCCGCCTCAACCAACTCGACCTGCTCGGTGCCTACCTGCCCGCCTGGGGTCGCATCGTCGGCCAGATGCAGCACGATCTCTTCCATGTCTACACGGTGGATCAGCACATCCTGCAGGTGCTGCGCAACCTGCGGCGCTTCACCATGGCCGAATTCGCCCACGAGCACCCCCTCTGCTCGCACATCATCAGCGACTTCGACAAGCACTGGCTGCTCTACGTTGCCGCCCTCTTCCACGACATCGCCAAGGGCCGCGGCGGCGACCATTCGGAAAAGGGCATGGACGATGCCCGGGAATTCTGCCGCGACCATGGCCTCGCCGAGGCCGACACCGAACTGGTGGTATGGCTGGTCGGCAACCACCTGGTGATGTCCCAGGTCGCCCAGAAGGCCGATCTCTCCGATCCCGAAGTGATTTCGGCCTTCGCCGCCCGGGTCGGCGACGCCCGACATCTGGCCGCCCTCTACCTCCTCACCCATGCCGACATCCGGGGAACCAGCCCCAAGGTCTGGAACAACTGGAAGGGCCGGCTGCTCTCCGACCTCTACCACCAGACCCTCCACCAGCTCGGGCAGGGCGAAGCCCCGGCCCGCCACGGCGTGATCGCCGAACGGCAGGCGGAAGCGATGCGGCTGCTGCGCTTTTTCGCCCTCTCGGACACCGTCCATGAGCGCCTGTGGAAACAGCTCGACACCGTCTATTTCCTGCGCCATTCGGCGGAAGAAATCGCCTGGCACACCCGCTCGCTGCACTACCGCATCTTCAACAACCAGCCCGTCGTGCGGGCCAAACCCAACCCCGAAGGCGAAGGCTTGCAGGTCATGGTCTACACCAGCGACCAGCCCGATCTCTTCGCCCGCATCGTCGGCTTTTTCGCCCGCTCCGGCTACAACATCGTCGATGCCAAGATCCATACCACCCATCACGGCTACGCCCTCGACAGCTTCGTCGTCCTCGACGTCCTGGAGCGGGACAACGACCGGGAAATGGTGGCCTTCATCGAACACGAGCTGGCCGAGCGGCTGGTCCGCCAGGCGCCGCCCGAAGCCCCTTCGAGCGGCCGGCTGTCGCGCCAGGTGCGGCATTTTCCCATCAAGCCAGAGGCGGCGATCCGCCCCGACGAAAAGGGCGCCCACTTCATCCTTTCCCTCGTCGCCGCCGACCGGCCCGGACTCCTTTACACGGTAGCCACCACTCTGGCCGAACACGGCGCCAATCTCCATACCGCCAAGATCGCCACCCTGGGCGAGCGGGTCGAGGACGTTTTCCTGATTAGCGGCGGCGACCTGGGCAGCAGCGCCAGCCGCATCCGGCTGGAAACCGAATTGATGGAGCGCTTGCAGGTCTGATACCGGTGCGCGTTCACATTGAGGCGCGAGGACGAGCCGAAGACAGTGCTACGGCGCGGCAAGGCGAAGTCGACAAGGTATCGGCTTGGAAGCGAATTGCGATGGGCCGGCGGCCGAGGCCGGCCCGCGGCATCACAGTCCGGTCAGCTGTTTCTGCGCCGCTTTGAGGCTTTCGTCGCTCATGGCACGCACCAGTTCGTCGCGCTCCTTCAGCGCCTCCAGGTGATTGGCGGCGGCGGCCCGGCTGAACCAGACGTAGGCCCGCACTGGGTTCTTTTCCATACCGACCCCGTCGCGGTAGTAGCGCCCCAGTTCGGCCATGCCTTCGGCGTTGCCGGCGGAGGCGGCGAGCTGGATCCATTTCGCCGCCTGTTCGGGATCCCGCGCCACCCGGTCGCCGCCGGCCAGCGCCTTGGCGAGCCAGACCATCGCCCGGGGGTTGCCGCTTTCCGCCGACTGGCGCAGCCATTCGACGTTGTAGGACGGGTCTCCGGCCGTTCCCGGCGATGCGCCCCGCAGGGCACCGGATTGCGCTTCGCCCCGGGGCAGATCGCCCAGCCTTTCGGCCGCCATCGACGCCGCCGTCACTGCCGTGTCGTCGAGGGGAGACTCGCTGCCTGCCAGCCACAGGGCCATTCCGGCCAGCATCAGCACGCCGAGGGCGATGCCGGCAGCCACATTGACGATGACCGCGGGGAAAGCGAGTTGAGGCGGAGCGAGGAAGCGATTGCCGCACTGGTCGCAGCGGTAGGGCCGAAACCCCTGGAAGCTGGCTTTTTCCTCCTTGGAACGCCAGCGCGACGGCCGCAGCAGCAACGATTCGCAGGTCGGGCATTTGCTCCGCCGGGTGAAAAACTTGCTCAAATCAAGAGTACGCTGCACTTCAAGAGTCCGGAAACGAATAGGAAAGTGGTTCGATCATGCAACTGAACCGCAACAGTTTCAAACTTTGCCGGTCGCCAATCCGAGACGATCTGGCACCAAGTGTCGGAAAATCTGACAACCGACCCCGCCGGGAATTGATGCCCAAGCCCCGAAAGAAACTATTCGCGCCGCAAACCGTCGTATCGACATACCATGTGGAAATCCGACCGGATAACATTAAGCAATGTCCATGCCGAATGCCGCCATCTCGCTTTCCCTGCCTCAAGCGGGCCGTCTTGGGACGGTGCTGGTCGGCCTTGCTTTCCTTGTTCTGGCTGGCCCGGCGCCGGCCGACGTTTTCAAGTGCAAGACCCGGGAAGGCAAAACCGTCATTTCCAGCGAACCCTGCCAGGAGGGCAGCCGTACCGAGGCGGTGCGGCCCAGCGAACGGATCAGCCCGGAACAGAAACTCGAAGCCGAACAGCAACTGGCCCGGGAGCGCGAGCGCCTCGCCGAAAGGGAAAAGCTGCGGGCCGGCGAGGAGCAGCGGGAACAGGATTTCCGGCGGCGTCTGGCGGAGGAGGAATCGGCCCGGCAAACCCGGTGTATGGACAACGCCCAGCGCGAACCGGACCCGGCGTTGCGCGCCAACCTGATCGCCGCCTGCCAGGGGGTCGCCCCCAACCCGACGGTGGTTCATCAGCCGGTCTATATTCCCGTGGTGCCGGCGCGCCGGCCGAAGTCGCCGCTTTGCATCGGCAACGACTGCGGCCGCCCCACCCCGCCGCCCCGCGACAAGCCGGCCACGGTGGCGCCGGCCAATACGGATTGCCAGAAAACGGGAACCTGTTCTTCGGCTCGAATCGGCCCGGGGAATCGATAGCCGGCGGGAAGGCCGGCTAGACCGACATTCCCAGGGGCTGGACCGCCTCCTGGCTGCCCACCAGGCGCTCGATCACCGAGCGTACCCGTCCCATGGCTTCCTGCAGGACATGTTCGAGGCTTTCGAAATGTATGCCGTGGGCGCTGCTGCCCCGCCCGGCCGCGTGGTTGGCCACCACGTTGATGGCGGCGTAGGGCAGACCGATCTCCCGGGCGAGGACCGCTTCGGGCATGCCGGTCATACCCACCACATGGGCGCCGTCCCGCTCCAGGCGGTCGATTTCGGCGGCGGTTTCGAGGCGCGGCCCCTGGGTGGCGGCATAGACGGCGTCGTCCTTGATGAGCACGCCGACGGCGGTGGCGGCCGCCGCGATGCGGGCGCGCAGGAGACCGTCGTAGGGTTCGGTGAAATCGATGTGGGTCACCGGCGTGGCGCCGCCATCGAAGAAGGTGGCCTGGCGGCCCCAGGTGTAGTCGATGATCTGGTGCGGCAGGACGACGTCTCCCGGCGCCAGGTCGGCGCGGATGCCGCCCACCGAGGCCACCGAAATGATGCCGGTGGCCCGGTGGTGATGCAAGGCCCAGATGTTGGCCCGGTAATTGACCATGTGGGGCGGAATGGTGTGGCCGTAGCCGTGACGGGGCAGGAACATGGCCGGCTGGCCGCAGATTTCGCCGAAGACGATGGCGCCCGAAGGTTCGCCGTAAGGCGTGCGCACCACTTCCCGATGGGAAACGTCGAGGTTGGACAGCGTCGTGAGGCCGCTGCCGCCAATGATTGCCAACATGTCAGGACTCCTGAAGGGCCGCCCCGCAGGGGGCCGAGGCCCCCTCGGGAGGGTGAAACGGGGAATTGGCGGGGCACCGCGCCGCGCCCGCGTAACGGGCCGGCTGGGCGAGGCAGGCCCTCCATGAATACTCTGGGCATGGGGGTCGTTTCATTTCAGCCCTTTCTTTCGGCCACCAGGGAAGCCAGGGTGGGCACCACGCTCTTCAGGGAAGGATGGGAGCGGCGGATTTCCGCCAGATCGAGTCCGTTGCCTTCGAGCTTGCGATAGAGCGCGTTCTTGCGGTCGGCGGCAAAGGGCAGGTCGACCAGGGTTTTGCCCAGATGGTAGCGGACCAGGGTATCGCGGCCGATATCCTTGGCCTGCCAGGGGATGGCTGTGCGGTCCACAAAATGCAAGGCGGCGACGCTGGCGAGTCCGGCCGCCAGTTCGGCCACGGCACGGTGGGCCGTCTCGCGGTAGGCGGCAACGGCGTGGCCGGCGTCGGTGGGAGTCGCCCCGGTGGTTTCGGCCGGCGCCCCCATCAGCCAGCAGACCACGGTGTCGGGGGCGAATTTCTCGATGGCGGCACGGGCATCGTCGGCCAGGGCGGTAACGTCGGCCACCCGGAATTCAATGCTGCCGGCCCCGCCGGCCGGCACTTTGCCCCGGGCCGCGCCCAGGCATTCGGGCAGGGTGTCGATGGCCAGGACCGCCAAGCCCCGGCGCCCCAGGGCGGCGGTGCCGAAGCCGACGCCGCAGCCGATTTCGAGAACCCGCCGGCCCGGCACGAGGGAGGCCATCCAGTCGTAGTCGCCGGCCTTGGCGTAACGCTCGCCTTCGTTTTCCCAATAGGCCAAGAAGTCGGTGACGGTGGCGCCGCTCATCGGCTCATTCCCCCTGCACGGCGTAAATGGCCGGCAGATGCCGCCAGGCGCCGCGAATGTCCATGCCGAAGCCGAAGACGAAACGGTCTGGGACCGGCAGGCCGACGAAATCGGCCTGCACCGGCTTGGCCTTGCCGTTGGCCTTGTCGACGAAGACCGCCGTCAGCACCTCGGCCGCCCCCAGGCGTTTGAGGCTGTCCTTGACTGCCGCCAGGGTGACGCCCTCGTCGAGGATGTCGTCGACCACCAGCACCGTCCGGCCCTTGACCGGGGTCCACGGGGCGCTGCGCCAGGAAAGCTTGCCGCCCTGGGTGTCCTGGCCGTAGCGGGTGACGTGCATGTAGTCGAAATCGAGGGGGAAATCGAGTTGCGGCAGAAGCTGGCCGGCGAAGATAATGCCGCCGGTCATGACGCAGAGGATGAGCGGATTCTTTTCCGCCAGGGCGGCCTTGATTTCTCCGGCCACCCGGTGCACCGCGGCGTGCACCGTATCGGCGCCGTGGATGAGCTCGGCGGTAGCCAGGACGTTCTGCGCTTCCTGCAATTCCATTAGTCGTTCCTCTGCTGATGAAGATAGCTGGTGAAGGCCTCCCCGACTTCGGGGTGGCGCTGGCCGAACACCACGGTCGCCTGCAGATAGCCCAGTTTGGAACCACAGTCGTAGCGGGTGCCGGCGTAACGGTAAGCCAGCACCTGTTCTTCCGCAAGCAGGCTGGCGATGCCGTCGGTGAGCTGGATTTCGCCGCCGGAGCCGCGGCCGATGTTTTCCAGGTGGTGGAATATCCGCGGCGTCAGGATGTAGCGGCCGACCACGCCCAGGGTCGACGGCGCCTCTTCCGGCCTGGGTTTCTCGACGATGGCTTCGATGCGCTCCAGACGCTCGGCCACCGGAGCCGCCTTGACGATGCCGTAGCTCTTGGTCTCGGAGCGGGGAACGTCCTGCACGCCGATCACCGAACAACGGTAGTAGTCGTAGGTGTCGGCCATCTGCTTCATCACCGCCGGGCTGCCGTCGAGGAGATCGTCGGCCAGCAGTACGGCAAAGGGTTCGTCGCCCACCACCGGTTTGGCGCACAGCACGGCGTGGCCGAGTCCGAGGGCTTCGGCCTGGCGGATGTAAATGCAGTTGATTTCCCGGGGAATCATGCTGCGGACGAATTCGAGCATTTCGTCCTTGCCCCGGGCGGCAAGTTCGGTTTCCAGTTCGTAGGCCTTGTCGAAATGGTCTTCGATGGCGCGCTTGCTGCGGCCGGTGACGAAGATCATGTCGGTGATGCCGGCTGCCACGGCCTCTTCCACGGCGTACTGGATGAGCGGTTTGTCGACGATCGGGAGCATCTCCTTGGGGCTGGCCTTGGTGGCCGGCAGGAAGCGGGTGCCCAGACCGGCGACGGGAAATACCGCCTTGCGAACCTTCTTCATTCTTCTACTCCTTTTTCGAGAATTTCCATCAAGCCTTGTTCGTCGACGACCCGAATTCCCAACTCCCTGGCTTTTTCCAGTTTGGAACCGGCTTCGTCGCCGGCCACCACGATATCCGTTTTCTTCGAAACCGACCCGGTAACTTTACCGCCCGCCGCTTCGATCGCCGCCTTCGCCGCGTCCCGGCTCAAATTGGGCAGGGTACCGGTGAGCACCAGGGTCTTGCCGTTCAGGGGTCCGGCGGCGGACGGCGCGGCCGGAAGCGCAGACAGGAGTTGGTGGCGCAAGTCGGCGAGGGCCAGCAAATCCTGGCGGTGGCCGGCGGCGTCCCGCCACGCCAGCACCGCCCCCTTGACCTCGGGAGGCAAGCCGTCCCAAGCGGGATCGTCCGGCGGCAGTTCGGCCAGCGCCTCCCCCGTCGGCACCCGCTCCGCCAGTTGCCGTGCCCGCACGGGCGTCAGGCGGGGAATGTCAAGGGCGCCGTAGAGCGCCTCCCACTGCAGGCGTTCGGCCAGGCCCGGGGCGGGCGGATGCTCGTCGGCGGGACCGACTCCCGCGGCGAGAAGCGCGTCCACGGCGGCCGCATTGTGGGGTTCGGCGAAAAACCCGGCGATGGCCGCCGCCACCGTAGCGCCGATGTCCGGCAGAACGGCAAGGAGCGGCGCCGGCGCCCGGCGCACGACGGCGAGAGAACCCAGCCAATCGGCGAGCACCTTGGCGGTGGATTCGCCGACATGGCGGATGCCCAGGGCAAAGAGCAGCCGGGCCAGGCGCGGCGCCTTGCTGGCGGCGATTCCGGCCATCAGGTTTTCCGCCCAGCGGGTGGCGATCTGCCCCTGCCTGACCGTTTCCGGCGTGACGCCGTCGCGTTCGTCGGCCCGCTGTTTCATCTCCAGCAGATCGTCCAGGCTCAGGCAGTAGAGGTCGGCGACGCCGCGCACGAAGTCGAATTCGACCAGGCGCTCGACGTAGCGCTCGCCCAGGCCCTCGATATCCATCATCCGCCGCCCGGCGAAATGGAGGATCGCCTGGACGCGCTGGGCGCGGCAGGCGAAGCCGCCGCTGCAGCGGGCCACGGCCTCGTCCTCCTCGCGCACGACCCGCGAGTCGCAGACCGGGCAATTCCTGGGCATGGCGAAGGGCTGGGCGCCCGCCGGCCGGCGCTCGGCCACCACGCCGACCACCTCGGGAATGACGTCGCCGGCCCGCCGCACGACCACCGTGTCGCCGACGCAGATGCCGCCCTTGCGGGCGATTTCGCCCTCGTTGTGGAGGGTCGCGTTGGTCACCGTGACGCCGCCGACGAAGACCGGCTCCAGGCGCGCCACCGGCGTCAGCGCGCCGGTACGCCCGACCTGGATGTCGATGGCGGCGACGCGGGTCAGCGCCTCTTCCGCCGGGTATTTGTGGGCCACCGCCCAGCGTGGCTCGCGGCTGCGGAAACCCAGTTCCTCCTGCAAATCCAGGCGATCCACCTTATACACCACGCCGTCGATGTCGAAGGGCAAATCGGGCCGAAGACGCCCCATGGCGGCGTGAAAGGCGGCGAGGTCGGCCGGCCCCCGGGCCACCCGGCGATGTGCGCAGACAGGAAAACCCAGTCCGTCCAAGGCGGCGAGGAGCGCGCTGTGGGTGGCCGGCGGCGCCCAGCCGGAAACGGCGCCGATGCCGTAGGCGAAAAAGCTCAGGGGGCGGCTTGCCGCCACCGCCGGATCGAGCTGGCGGACGCTGCCGGCGGCGCCGTTCCTGGGGTTGACCAGGGTCTTCTCGCCCCGCGCCAGGGCGGCGGCGTTGTAGCGCTGCAGGTCGTCCCGGCGCATGTAGACCTCGCCCCGGACTTCGAGCAGCGCCGGCGCCGCGCCGTCGAGGCGCAGCGGTATCTGGCGGATGGTGCGCAGGTTCTGGCTGACGTCTTCGCCGGTACTGCCGTCGCCGCGGGTGGCGCCCTGGACGAAAATGCCGTGTTCGTAGCGCAAGCTCACCGCCAGGCCGTCAAACTTGAGTTCGGCGACGTAGCCCACCGGCGGGTCGCTCTCCCCCAGTCCGAGTTCCTTGCGCACCCGGGCGTCGAACTGATAGGCGCCGCTCGCCTCGGTGTCGGTTTCCGTCTGGATCGACAGCATCGGCACGGCATGGACCACCGGGGCGAACTGCGCCAGGGGCCGGCCGCCTACCCGCCGGGTGGGGGAATCGGCCGTCGCCAGTTCCGGGTAGCGCCCCTCGAGATCCTGCAATTCGCGGAACAGCCGGTCGTATTCGGCATCGGGAACGGTCGGCGCATCGAGGACGTAGTAGGCGTGGGCGTGCCGCTCGAGTTCCCGGCGCAGGGCCGCGGCCCGCGCCGCGTCCTCGACAGAGGCGATGCCTTCCATGGCGCCAGGCGGGTTCAACTAAAGAGGCGCAGGGCCTGGGCACTGCCAGCCGGCAGCCCGTAGGCGGCCATGGTGGCCTGGGGTTTCATGACGAATTCCCGGCGGATGTGATCGAGCTGGGAATCCGACAGGGACTGCCGGTTGTCGTCCACCAGGACGCCCTGGAGGGTGTCGGCAAAGCGTTTGGCGAGTTCCACCATCTGGTAGAAGACCCGTTCGCCGTGGTCGACCCGGGGCACGTCGAGAAGGAAGGTGACGCCATGTGTGGACAAGGTCTTGATCGACTCGGGGGAAAACAAGGTGCTCTCGAAGTTCTGCAGGCTGAACTGCGCCCGGCCGACGTCGTCGTAGCGCGTGAACAGGCCGTCGGCGCCGAGCACCATGCCGGCCGCCTCGGCCAGGGCGCGCAGCTTGGTGCCGGAAAACGGCAGGCCCTGGCTGACCAGATTGACGCCGATTTCGAGATCGACCTCGGCGCAGAACCGGTCGAGTTCGAGAGCCTGGTCGATGACGCGGCTGGGCGGCATGTCGGCCACCGCCATCAGGTCGTCGGCCAGTTCCTGCATGGCGCCGGTAAACAGGGCCAGGTCGGCGTCGGCGAGTGGCCCCCGGCGGTCCGCCAGTTGCAGGCCGACGCGCAGGCGCCGGTAGGGCTGCCGCGAATCCGGGGCGATGCGCTCCCACTCCCGGCTGCGGTCGTTGAAGCCGACCCAGTGCACGGCCTTGGCAATGCGCTCGAAGACCGGCCGCTGGGATTGGGTGATCTGCTCCCCCGGGAAGGGTTCGACCAGTTCCATGGCGACGATGAATTCGAGCCGCGGGTCGAGTAGGGCCGGCGGCACCTCGCCGGCCGCAACCTCGGCGACGTCGTCGCAGTCCTCGACCGGCGCCACCTTGACCTTGACCGGCTCGCCGTCCTCCGGCGCGGCCACGGCAACGGCGCCGGGAACCGGCGCTTCGGCCTCGCCCAGAATCGGTTCACGCCGTTCGCCCCGGGCCGCTTCCGGCCTTTCCCGCGGCGCCTCGACCGAACCGGCCGGGGGGCCGGAGTCGCCAAGCAGGACGTCGCTGTGCTGGGACTTCATGACCTTCTCGGCCAGTTTGCGATGCTTTTGTTCCTGCCACTTGTTGTAGGCCAGGACGCCGACCACCGCCGCCGTCCCGAGCCCGATCAATCCCATCTGGAGTTCGGTCATTACGCCGCTTCCCTCATTTGCAGTGCTTCCTTGATATCCACTTCCACCACGCGGGAAACGCCGGATTCCTGCATGGTGACGCCGACCAGTTGCTCGGCCATTTCCATGGCGATTTTATTATGGGAAATGAATAGGAACTGGGTCTGGCCCGACATTTTCTTGACCATGCCGCAGAACCGCTCGGTGTTGGTGTCGTCCAGGGGGGCGTCCACTTCGTCGAGGAGGCAGAAGGGCGCCGGGTTCAACTGGAACATCGAGAACACCAGGGCGATGGCGGTGAGGGCCTTTTCACCGCCGGAGAGCAGGTGGATGGTCGAATTCTTCTTGCCCGGGGGCTGGGCGATGACCTGGACGCCGGCGTCGAGGATTTCCTCGCCGGTCATCACCAGCTCGGCCCGGCCGCCGCCGAAAAGTTCCGGGAAAAGCTGGCCGAAATGGCCGTTGACCGTATCGAAGGTCGATTTGAGCAGATCCCGGGTTTCGCGGTCGATGCGGCGGATGGCGTTTTCCAGGGTGGCCATCGCTTCGTTGAGGTCGGCGGCCTGGGCGTCGAGGTAGCCCTTTCTTTCGCGGGCCGTGTCGAGTTCCTGCAGGGCGGCCAGGTTCACCGCCCCGAGTTCGGCAATGGCATTCTGCAGGCGGGTGATCTCGCCCTGCAGGGAAGCGGGCCGGACTGCAGTGGCCAATTTTTCCAGTTCGGGCAGGAGCGCCGCCTCGTCGGCGCCGGCTTCCGTCAGCTGGGCGGCAAACTGCTCGCTGTTCATGGCCGCCGCCTGCTCCTTGAGCTTCAAGTCGCCGATGCGGGTGCGCAGGGGTTCGAGGCCGACTTCGATCTGCTGGCGCTGCTCTTCCAGGCCACGCAAGGCGTTGGTCGCCGTCTCCAGGGCGTCGCGCGCCGCCGCCAGGGCTTTTTCCCTCTCCTGGCGGGCTGCGAGAGCGTATTGCAGCTGCTCTTCCATGGCGTCGGGCGGCTGGGCCTCGACCTGCTCGGCGCACTGGCCGCGGTCGGCTTCGATGCGGTTGAGCTCGCGCTGGGCCAGGGCCTGCTGGCCGTAGATGTCCTGCAGCTTGCTTTCGCATTCGCGCAGGGAAAACTGCGCCTCCCGCAGGGCCCGGTCGAAATCGGCGTTGCGTTCGCGCTCGGCGCGCACCGCCCGCTCGGCTTCTTCCAGGCGCTGACGGGCGCCGGCCACGAGAACCTGGATGCGGGAAAGGCCCTCCCGCACCTCGGCGATCTTGTCGTCGGCGGCCATCTCCCGCTCCCGTTCGCCTTCTTCTTCCTCGGCCAGCTCGGCCAGTTGCTCGTGCAGACGTTCCTTTTGCTCGCGGTAGCGTTCGGCCGCCTGGGTCAGCTTCAACACCTCCAGCTGCAGCCCGTGCACGCGCTGCTGGCGGTCGGTGACGTAGTGGCGGGATTCGGTCAGGGCCTCGTGTTTGGCCTCCAGCTGCCCTTCGAGTTCGCCGACCCGGGCCTGGGCCGCCTGGGCCGCGGCTTCCCCGGTGGCGATGCCGCGGGACAGGGCTTCGATCTCGCGCTGGCGTTCGAGGAGACCATGCTCGCTCTGGTCGGGGGCGAAGAAAGCCACGCTGGAGCGGCTCACCAGGTCGCCCCCCGGCGTCACCAGCACCATGCCCGGCGCCAGTTCGCCGCGGCGGGCCAGGGCGGCGTCGAGGGAAGCAGCGGTGAACACGCCGGCCATCCAGTCGGCGAGCACGGCGGCGATGGCCGGGTCGTCGCAGCGCAGGCGCTCGACCAGGCGGTCGTTACCGAGGCTCAGCTCGGCTTCGGCCGGCAACATGACGGTCAGCTTGGCGTCGGGCCGGTCGTGGAGCCATTCGGCGAGCTTGCCCGGGTCGTCGCACGCAATGGCGTTGAGCCGCTCACGGAGAACTGCCTCCACCGCGTCTTCCCAACCGGCCTCGACGTGGATGCGCTGCCAGAGCGGGACGGCGCCATCCAGGCCGTGGCGGCGCAGCCATTCCGGCAGTTTGCCGGCTTCCCGGGCGCGGGCCTGCATCTGTTCCAGGGCGGCGCGTCGGGCCTCGCCGGCGGCCAACTCGCGGCTATGGCCCTGCAACTCCTCCTGGGCGGCGCGGCGGGCCGATTCGAGGCGGGGAACTTCGGCCTGCAGCTCGGCCAGTTTATCCTGGTCGGCAGCCAACTCCTCCCGCAGCAGGGCAAGCTCCTCTTCCCCTTCGGCCAAATCTGCCGGATCGGGTTCGGAAAGGTCGGCGGTTTCCTCCAGGAGCCGCTGGCGGCGCTGGACCAGGGCCTGCAGCGCCCGCTGGGCGTGGGCCTTGTTGGTCAGTTCGACCTCCAGGCGCTGCTCGCCGTTGGCGGTGCGGGCGCGCAGGCGGTTCAGTTCCTCGCTGGCCTGGGCGTGGCTTTCCTCGACCTGGGGGCCGAGCTGCATCTGCTGCTGCAGGCGCTCGTCGGCCTGGGCGACCCGCAGCGCGGTGGTTTCCTTGAGTTCCTCCCAGCGCTGGCGGTCGGCGGCGAGGCGCCCGGCGGTCTGGCTCCAGTGGTCGAACTCCCCCTCCAATTGGGCCAGGCGGGATTCGAGCTGGCGCTGGGAATCGCGGCGGTGGCGGATTTCCGCCTCCAGGCGGGCGACTTCGGCGTTGGCGGCGTACATGTCGCTCTGAGCGGCGTGGAGCGTCTCGCCGGCGGCGAAATGGGCCTCCCGGTTGGCTTCGGCCTGGGCCTCGGTCTCCCGCAGCGCCGCCAGCTGGGCCTCCAGCTCGGTGGCCGCCCTTTCCACTTCGAGGGCGGCCCGCTGGCGCTCCACCTCGGCCTCGCGCTTGCGGAGCAGCCACAACACCTGCTGCCGCGTCGTCAATTGGTCGTTGAGGGCGTGGTAGCGCCGGGCCACTTCGGCCTGGGCTTCGAGTTTTTCCATCTGGGCGGCGAGTTCGACCCGGATATCCTCGACCCGGGTGAGGTTCTCCCGGGTGTCTTCGAGGCGCCCCTCGGTTTCCTTGCGCCGCTCCTTGTAGCGGGTGACCCCGGCCGCCTCTTCGAGGAAGACCCGCAGATCGTCGGGCTTGGCTTCGATGATGCGGGAGATCATGCCCTGGCCGATGATGGCGTAGGCCCGCGGCCCCAGGCCGGTGCCCAGGAAAAGATCGGTGATGTCCTTGCGCCGGACCTTGAGGTTGTTGATGAAGTAGTCCGACTGGCCGTTGCGGGTGAGCACCCGTTTGACCGACAGTTCGGCGTACTGGGACCACTGGCCCAGCGCCCGCCCTAGGGAATTGTCGAAAATCAGCTCGACCGACGCCCGGGAGACCGGTTTTCTGCCCGTGGTGCCGTTGAAGATGACGTCCTGCATCGACTCGCCGCGTAGTTCGGAAGCCTTCGATTCGCCCAGAACCCAGCGCACGGCGTCCATGATGTTGGACTTGCCGCAGCCATTGGGGCCGACCACCCCGACCAGCTGCCCGGGCAGGGAGACGGCGGTGGGATCGACGAAGGATTTGAAACCGGCGAGTTTGAGCTTGGTCAGGCGCATGGGGGTCGAATCCGGCAGGCGCACGACGCCATCGATGGCCGCGCCTTTTCGGGGGGTCGTATAATACCATCTGGCCCATTCCGAAAGCTTGCCGCAGCATGACCACCCAACCCAGCAAAACCCTCGAGACCTTTCCCAACCCGGCACCCGAGCGCGATTTCCATATTCACATGCAGATTCCGGAATTCACCTGCCTGTGCCCCAAGACGGGTCAGCCCGATTTCGCCACCCTGACCCTCGACTACATTCCGGAAAAACACTGCGTCGAATTGAAGAGCCTCAAGCTCTATATCTGGTCCTTCCGCGACCAGGGCTGCTTCCACGAAGCGGTCACCAACCGCATTCTCGACGACCTGGCCAAGGCCACCAAACCCCGCTTCATGCGGCTTACCGCCCGCTTCTACGTACGCGGCGGCATCTTCACCAACGTCGTCGCCGAACACCGCAAAAAAGGCTGGAAGCCCCAACCCCGGGTCGAGCTTTCAGACTTCGAGCAAAACCTTAATACACGCGGATAACCTACTGAAATGGATGAACTCTTTCTCCGCCGCGCCATCGAACTTGCCCTTACCGGCAGTGCGCAGCGGGAAGGAGGCCCCTTCGGCGCCGTGGTGGTGCAGGACGGCACGATCATCGGCGAAGGCTGGAACCGGGTGGTGGCCTGCAACGATCCCAGCGCCCACGCCGAAATCAACGCCATCCGTGCGGCGTGCGCCCGGCGCGGGAGTTTTCATCTGAGCGGCTGCGTCCTTTACGCTTCGAGCGAACCCTGCCCCATGTGCCTGTCGGCCGCCTACTGGGCGCGCATCGCCCGCATCGTTTTCGCCAACACCCGCGCCGAAGCCGCCGCCATCGGGTTCTGCGACGACGAGCTGTACGGCGAACTGCGCCTGCCCCACGCCCAACGCAGCGTTCCCACCACCCACCTGCCCCTGGCCGGCGCCGACGAACCGCTCATCCAGTGGCGAAACCGCCCCGACCGGGTGGTTTACTGAGCTTTTTTCGCTGCCCGGGGCCTGCCTCCGGACGGTTCGGTACGGCCCGAAAGCCGCTGCTGTTGCGATTCTCCGCCCTAAGGCATAATTGCCAATTACTTGTCCGATTTCGGGTTCCGCATGCGCCGTAACGTCCTCCGTGGTTTGCTGCTTGTCGCCACCTTGCTCGCTTCCCTTGGCCTGCAGGCGGCCCCCCTGCGTATTTCGATCAGCATTCCCGGGCCGGGAGCGGCCTCCTACTACCCGGTCGAACTGATCCCCAAGATCGGCGCCGACCAGGCCGAGGGGGCCGAAGTGCGGATCGTCTTTTCCCCCGGAGGACCGGGAGCCGTCGGCGAAATGTTGTCCAACAACGTCGATTTCGCCGTGGTCGGCCTGCCCGCCGCCATGTCGGTGCGCCTCACCGACCATCGCGTCGTCGCCCTGGCCGCCATCAACGACCTGCCGCTCTATGTCCTTCTCGTCCGCCAAGGGTTGAAGGGACAGGTCAAGTCGATCGCCGACCTCAAAGGCCGGACCATCGGCCTGCACAGCAATTCGACCGCCACCAAGAGCACCTCGCAGCAGGTTCTGGAGCTGATGTTCCGGCGCGGCGGCGTGCCGCCGGGCAGTTATCGCATCGCCAACGTCGGCCGGCGCTGGGAATCCGAGGCAATGATGCTCAAGACCGGTGCGGTGGACGCCGTGATCGGCGACGAACCCCACGCTTCGCACATGGTGGCCGACAAAATCGCCTTCCCCCTCGTCCATCTCGGCGACCCGGAGACGGCGCGCCAGTTTGCCGGCACCGGCTTCCTGCGGGGAGCCCTGATCGGCCGCAGCGACAAGATCGACAAGGACAAGCGCAAGGCTGAAACGATGGTCCGGATCATCCAGCGCACCCTGGCCTGGATCGCTACCCATTCCGCCGAGGAATTCGCCGACAAGCTGGGCGTCCCCGATCCCGACGAGCGGCAAAAACTGATCGCCGTCCTCCAACAATACCCCCGGCAATACAGCCGGGACGGCAGTTTTTCCCGGCGCCAGCTGCAGGAAACCGAAATCTTTTTCATCGACTCCCAGGCCGGCAATGCCGCAGCCGAGAATTTCCGCATCGAAGCGATGATCGACGATCGCTGGGTGGGCCGCCGTGACTAGCTTTCCTCCGCTTTCCCGTAGGGGTCGGCAGCTGCCCCGGCGGCGGGAAAATTCGCCATGACCCCCGTGGCCCAGTGCCGCTCCCTCAACTTTCAGCTCGCCCTCCGCCTGGGCGGCCTTCTCCTGCTGATTCTCGCCGGGCTGATCGCGGTCGGCCTGTGGACCAAGGGCCAGATCAACGCCATCGCCCGCAGCACGCAGCTGGCCAACGCCCGCACCCACTATACGGTCGTCCTTGCCGACCTGAATCGGCACTGGGGGCAGGAAGCCTTCAATCTGCGCACGCGCATCGAGGCCCTCGATATCCTGGACAAGATGGGGCAGCGCAACGAAAAGCTGATGACCCTCCTGATCTCCCACGGCGGCAGCCTGGAATTTCCCGCCCTGCACATCGAGAAAACCAGCGGCGAGCGCCTTGCCGCCCACCACCACGCCGGCCCCATCGACGCCAAAATCAAATTTTCTCCCGGCCAGAACACGCTGTGGTTCCAGAACCCCCGCGACGGCCACCTCTACCTGGCGATCCGGCAATTCATCTGGCTGGGCAAGGAAAACGGCCACCTCATCCTGTTCAAGCCCCTCGACCACGCCCTGGTCACCCAACTGACCTACCCCGGCACCCGCCTCAGCCTGTGGTGGAAAGGCCAGCCCGTCGCCTCCTCCGACGGCGAGGACGGCGTCAAGGCCGTCGCCGCCGCCTTTTCCAAAGCCGAAAACAGCTCCAATGCGGTCGCCTTGACCTGGTCGGGGCCGGAAAGCGAGAACTCCCCCCGGCTCCTGGTCGAAACCCAGGCGAACGAGCTGATCGAAACGGGCAGCATCGCCGGCCCCGTCCTCGTCGTTTTTATCCTGCTGCTCACCGGTGTCTCGGTCGGCTTCGCCGGCCTGTGGCGCAAATCCTGCCGGCAACTCGACGCCCTGGTCAGGGCCGAGCAACGCTACGCCGCCCTGGGCCGGTCGGACGACCACATCGCCCACGACCTGGGCACCGCCCGCGACGGCCCCGTAGACGCGGCGACAACCCTGGCCGCCGCGCTGGGACAACGGATCAAGGCCGATTCCGCGGCCCCCGACGGCGCCCCCCAACCGCCGGCCGCGGCGCCGCGCTGATTCGCCGGAAGCCACCGGCGCCACCGCCAGGCCATGAACGGCGGCCGGTTTTCGGGGATAATCGCCTTTTTCAAACTACGCCCCGCTGCCGTGAACCCCCACCTCGCCCAACTCCAGCCCTACCCTTTCGAAAAGCTCCGCCAGCTCTTTGCCGGCGTCACCCCCCCGGCGGCGATGCGCGAGATCAAGCTGTCCATCGGCGAACCCCAGCACGCAACGCCGGCCTTCATTGTGGACGCCCTCACCGCCGGCCTGAAGGGCCTGGCCAATTACCCGACCACCCAGGGCATCCCGGCCCTGCGCCAGGCCATCGCCGCCTGGTGCCGGCGACGCTACGACCTCGAACTTGACGCCGAGACCCAGATCCTGCCAGTCAACGGCTCCCGCGAGGCACTCTTCTCCTTCGCCCAGACCATCATCGATCCGAGCCGGGGCGAGCCTCCCCTGGTGGTCAGCCCCAACCCCTTCTACCAGATCTACGAAGGTGCGGCGTATCTGGGCGGGGCCGAGCCGCGCTTTCTCAACACCCTGCCGGAAAACGGCTTCGCCTTCGACTTCGACGCCCTTTCCCCCGCCGAATGGGCGCGGGTACAGCTCTTTTACGTCTGTTCGCCAGCCAATCCAACGGGCAAGGTGCTCAACCTGGAGGACTGGAAGCGCCTCTTCGAACTCGCCGACCGCTACGGCTTCGTCATCGCCTCCGACGAGTGTTATTCGGAAATCTTCTTCGACGAGGCCAACCCGCCCCTCGGCGGCCTCCAGGCGGCTCGCCGACTGGGCCGCGGTTGCGACCGGCTGGTCATGTTCTCCAGCCTGTCCAAGCGCTCCAACGTACCGGGCATGCGCTCCGGCTTCGTCGCCGGCGACGCGGCGCTTCTCAAGAAATTTCTTCTCTACCGCACCTACCACGGCTGCGCCATGCCGCCCCCGGTCCAGGCCGCCTCGGTGGCCGCGTGGAACGACGAAGCCCACGTCGTGGACAACCGCAACCAGTACCGGGAAAAATTCGCCGCCGTGACCCCCCGGGTGGCCGAAGTGCTGCATACCGCCCAACCCGACGCCAGTTTCTATTTGTGGGCGAAAACCCCGGGTTCCGACACCGATTTCGCCCGCGAACTGTTCGCCGCCTATAATGTCATCGTTTTGCCCGGCAGCTTCCTCGCCCGGGAGGCGGGAGGGGTCAACCCCGGCGCCGGCTTCGTCCGCATCGCCCTCGTCGCTTCCCTCGCCGAGTGCCTCGAGGCGGCCGAACGGATCAGCCAGTTTGCCCGACAACTTTAACCCATAGAGAACCGCACCATGTCCCATCCCCTGCAAAGCACCATCGAAGCCCTCTGGGAACGCCGCACCGAGCTTTCCCCCCAGACCGACCCGGCCCAGATCGCGGCCATCGCCAAGGTCATCGACGACCTCGACGGCGGCAGGCTGCGCGTCGCCGAAAAGATCGGCGGCGAGTGGGTCACCCACCAATGGATCAAGAAGGCCGTGCTGCTTTCCTTCCGGGTGCGCGACAACCGCGTCCAGGAAGCCGGCGACATCCGCTTTTTCGACAAGGTGGACACCAAGTTCGAAGAGTGGTCCGAAGAGCGCTTCCGGGACGGCGGCTTTCGCGTCGTGCCGGGCACCATCGCCCGCAAGGGTTCCTTCATCGCCAGGAACGCCGTGCTCATGCCCTCCTTCGTCAACATCGGCGCCTACGTGGACGAAGGCACCATGGTGGACACCTGGGCCA
The DNA here is from genome assembly GCA_009469675.1 of Azonexaceae bacterium. Lineage (GTDB taxonomy): Bacteria > Pseudomonadota > Gammaproteobacteria > Burkholderiales > Rhodocyclaceae > SSSZ01. The sequence goes on from SSSZ01000048.1 coordinate 62,091, forward strand.
CCGTCGGCTCCTGCGCCCAGATCGGCAAGAACGTGCACCTCTCGGGCGGCGTCGGTATCGGCGGCGTTCTCGAACCGCTCCAGGCCAACCCCACCATCATCGAGGACAACTGCTTCATCGGCGCCCGCTCCGAAGTGGTCGAGGGGGTCGTCGTCGGCGAAAACTCGGTGATTTCCATGGGTGTCTATATCGGTCAGAGCACCCCCATCTACGACCGCGAGACCGGCGAGGTGAGCTACGGCCGGATTCCCGCCGGCTCCGTCGTCATCAGCGGCAGCCTGCCCAAGGCTGGCGGTGCCTACAGCCTCTACGCCGCCATCATCGTCAAGAAGGTGGATGCGCAGACCCGTTCCAAGACCAGCATCAACGACCTGCTGCGCGCCTAAGACCCCGCACCATCCCGAACCGGCGGAGACCCCGATGATTCTCGACAAGCTCTTCAGTTTGATGGCCGAAAAGCAGGCCTCGGACATCTTCATCACCGCCGGCGCCCCGATCCACATCAAGATCCAGGGCAACACGGTGCCGGTCAACCAGCAGGTCATGCTGCCGGACATGATCGAGAAGATCGCCTTCGAACTGATGTCGCCGGACCAGATCAAGACCTTCGAAGCCACCATGGAGATGAATCTCTCCTTCGGCGTTCCCCAGGTCGGCAACTTCCGGGTCAACATCTTCCGCCAGCGGGGTTCGATCAGCATCGTCATCCGCTTCATCCTGGGCAACATCCCCACCCTGGAAAGCCTGGGGCTGCCCACGGTGCTCGGCGACATGATTATGGAAAAGCGCGGCCTGATCCTGATCGTCGGCGCCACCGGTTCGGGCAAGTCGACGACCATCGCCTCGATGCTCGATTACCGCAACGCCAACCGCTCCGGCCACATCCTGACGGTCGAAGACCCCATCGAATTCCTCTTCAAACACAAGAAATCGATCGTCAACCAGCGGGAAATCGGCATGGACACCGCGGACTGGCACTCGGCACTGAAGAACGCCATGCGCCAGGCCCCGGACTGCATCCTGATCGGCGAAATCCGCGACCGGGAGACCATGCAGGCCGCCATCGCCTACGCCCAGACCGGCCACCTCTGCCTCGCCACCCTGCACGCCAACAACAGCTACCACGCGCTTAACCGCATCATCAGCTTCTTCCCCCTGGAAAACCGGCCGGCCCTCTACCTCGACCTCTCGGTCAGCCTGCGCGCCATCGTTTCCCAGCGCCTCGTCAAGAAACCCGACGGCAAGCGCACCCCGACCGCCGAAGTCCTGCTCAACACCCGCCACATCGCCGAACTCATCGAAAAAGGCGAAATCCAGGGCATCAAGGACGCCATGGAACAAAGCCTGGCACCGGGATCCCAGACCTTCGAGCAGGATCTCTTCCGCCTCTACCGCGACGGCGTCATCACCCTGGACGAAGCGCTGGTCAATGCCGACTCGCCGACCAACCTCTCCTGGCTCATCAACAACTCCGAAATGAGCGGCCCCTCCGGCAAGGAAGAAAAGCGCCAGGACGTGGCGCTGGAATTCGATTCAACCAACGAAGGCGGTGCTTCCTTCAAGGAATTCACCCTAAGCCTCGACGACCCCGAAGAAGACAAAGCTTGACCCCCGATCCCACCCTCGCCCTGGCCACTGCACTGATCGCCAGGAATTCCGTCACGCCCGCCGACGGCGGCTGCATGGACCTCATTGCCGAACGCCTCGAGCCCCTGGGCTTCGCGTTCGAATTCATCAACCGCAACGGCGTCACCAACCTCTGGGCCCGACGCGGCACCGCCAAGCCCATCTTCTGCTTCGCCGGCCACACCGACGTGGTTCCCACCGGCCCGCTGGACGCCTGGACCTCGCCCCCCTTCGCCCCGGAAATCCGCGCCGGCAGGCTCTACGGCCGCGGCGCCGCCGACATGAAATCGTCCATCGCCGCCGCCGTCACCGCCATCGAGGCCTTCGTCGCCAAGCACCCCGACCACCCCGGTTCCCTCGCGCTGCTCTTAACCTCCGACGAGGAAGGCGACGCGGTGGATGGCACCGTCGCCGTCGTCGAGGCCTTGAAGGCCCGCGGCGAAACCCTCGACTACTGCGTCATCGGCGAACCAACCGCAGTCGATGCCCTAGGCGACATGGTCAAGAACGGCCGCCGCGGCTCCCTTTCGGGCAGTCTCAAGGTCAAGGGGGTGCAGTGCCACATCGCCTACCCCCACCTGGGCCGCAACCCCATCCACCTGGCGGCGCCGGCCCTGGCCGAACTGGCCGCCACCGAATGGGACCGGGGCAACGAATTCTTCCCCCCAACCACCTGGCAGATTTCCAACATCCACGGGGGTACCGGCGCCACCAACGTGGTCCCGGGCAGCCTCGAGGTCAAGTTCAATTTCCGCTTCGCCTCGGTCAGTACGCCGGAAAGCCTGCAGGAGCGCCTCACCGCCATCCTCGACAAGCACGGCCTGGAGTACGAGATCGCCTGGACTCTCGGCGCCCGCCCCTTCCTCACCGGCCGCGGCCCCCTGGCCGACGCCACGGTGGCGGCGATTCGCGCCGAGTGCGGCCGCGAGACCGAACTCTCCACCACCGGCGGCACCTCCGACGGCCGCTTCATCGCCCAGATTTGCCCGCAACTCATCGAGATCGGCCCGGTAAACGCCACCAGCCACAAGATCGACGAATGCGTGGATATCGCCGCCCTGCCGAAGCTCTCGGCCATCTATGGCCGCCTTATGGAAACCCTGCTCCGTCCATGAGCCCCGACGCCGCCTGCCAAGAACTACATACCGTCCGCGACTTCCTGCGCTTCGCGGTCAGCCGCTTCAACGCCGCCCAGCTCTTTTTCGGCCACGGCTCCGACAACGCCTGGGACGAAGCGGTCTATCTCGTCCTCCACACCCTGCACCTGCCCCTCGACCGCCTCGAACCCTTCCTCGACGCCCGCCTCCTCGACGACGAGAAACAAAGGCTCCTCCAGGTGCTGCACCGGCGCATCGACGAGCGCCTGCCGGCCGCCTACCTGACCCAGGAAGCCTGGCTGGGGGCGCATCGATTCTATGTGGACGAGCGGGTCATCGTTCCCCGCTCCTTCATCGCCGAACTCCTGGACGAACACCTGTCGCCCTGGATCGACGACCCCTTTGCCGTCGACCGCGCCCTCGATCTGTGCACCGGCTCCGGCTGCCTCGCTATCCTGGCCGCCCTGGCCTTCCCCAATGCCCGGGTCGATGCCGTAGACATCTCCCCGGACGCCCTCGCCGTGGCCCGCCGGAACGTCGCCGACTACGGCCTGGAGGGGCGCATCCGCCGGGTCGAATCCGACGCCTTTGCCGGCATCGCCGGCCAGCGCTACGATCTCATCATCTCCAACCCGCCCTACGTGGACGCCCCCGCGGTGGCCGCCCTGCCCGCCGAATACCGGCACGAACCCGCCCTGGCCCTGGGTTCCGGCGAAGACGGCCTGGACTTCACCCGCACCATCCTGCGGGAGGCCAAGCGCCACCTCAACCCGGGCGGCCTCCTCGTGGTCGAGATCGGCCACAACCAGGAGGCACTGGAAGCCGTCTACCCCGACCTGCCCTTCACCTGGCTGGAAACCCGGGCCGGCAACCAGTACGTCTTCCTGCTGCAGGAAGCCGACCTTCCCGCTTAAAGCGTCGCCCAGCGGGCGAACGGGCCGCCGAAGTAGGAAGTCAGGACGAGGGCGGCCGGCGCAAAGGCGACAAAAACCCGCAACACCCAGGCAATGAAGGGGTGTGCCACGTGCCCCTCGATGAAGCGGTGCACGACGATCGTCCCCTTGACCCAGACGATGACGGCGACCAGGGCCGGCAGCCAGACGGCGCCGTGGAACCATTGCCCGAGGCCGAGGCTGGCGAGGCTCAAGGCGACCAGCACCAGCCAGGCAAGGCCCAGGCCGGCCAGGGACGGGGGCGGGGGCGGGGGCGGGGGAACGGCAGGATGGGAGCCGGTGGTCATGGTTCAGGCGAGGACGTAGAAAAGCGGAAAAATCACCAGCCAGATGATGTCGGTGGCGTGCCAGTAGCTGGCCAGGGCCTCCAGGCCGCCGTGGTCTTCGGTCGAATAGCCGCCGGCCAGATGGCGGGCGAAGACCCACACCATGCCGAGGATGCCCCAGGACGCATGGACCAGGTGGTTGAAGGTGAGGTAGTAATACACCGTGAAAAAGATGCCCGAGCCGCCGTCGATACCCTGGGCCAGGTTCCAGCTCACCTCCAGGTACTTGGCCAGGGGGTAGCCCAGCGCCGTCACCAGGCCCGCTGCCAGCCAGTAGAGGGAGCGCCGGCGCTGACCGGCCCGCATGGTCGCCACCGAACAGGCAATGAAGAAACTACTGCTCACCATGAGCAGCGTGATGGCCGTCCCGGCGACGCGGGAAAGCCGGTCGGCGCCGGCCTGGAAAGCGTCGGGAAAATGGGCGCGGGCGACGAAATAGATGACGAACATGACGGTGAATTCGATCAGTTCGCAAGTGATACCGACCCAGATTCCCTTGTTGCCGGGAATCCAGCCCGACGCCTCCCGGGGCCGGGGATCGCCAGCGGCGCTGCCGGGATTGCCGAGATCGGCCGTTGCTTCGACCATGGAAAAATCCGCCCTGTCGCACGAAAGGCTTTCATTCTCCCATGCGTCTCGCCGCTGCGCCGTAAGATAGATCAAAGTTTCGCCCGATGCCCGCACCGCCGTGGCCCCCGAAGTGTCGAAGCGGCGCCGGAGCGGGTACACTCGGGGGGCAAAGCTCGCCCCCGCCCCTTCCGTATTGCCCCGCCGCCCGCCCATGCCCCATTTCGCCCGCCTGCTCCTCGCCGCCGCCCTGGCTTTCGCCCGCCCTGCCGGGGCCGGCGAGATCACTCTGGCGGTGGCGGCCAATTTCACCGCCCCGATGCAGGCCATCGCCGCCGAATTCGCCCGCGACACGGGCCACGTCGCCCGCCCCGCCTTCGGCGCCACGGGCACCCTTTACGCTCAGATCAGCCGCGGCGCCCCCTTCGATCTCTTCCTGGCGGCCGACGAAGAAACCCCGGCCCGCCTGGAAAGCGAATCCCTGGCCGTGGCCGGCAGCCGTTTCGTCTATGCCACCGGCCGCCTCGTCCTGTGGTCGCCCCGGCCGGATGGGGTGGACCGCGATGCCCAGGTGCTGCGTACCGGCGCCTTCGCCCATCTCGCCGTCGCCAACCCCAGGACTTCGCCTTACGGCAGCGCCGCCCTCGCCGTCCTCGACCAACTCGGCCTCAAGGACGCCCTGGCGCGGCGCCTGGTGATCGGCGAGAGCATCGCCCAGACCTATCAGTTCGTCGCCAGCGGCAATGCCGCACTGGGTTTCGTCGCCCTCTCCCAGGTCAGCAAGGACGGCCGCCTCGCCGCCGGGTCGGCCTGGATCGTCCCGGCCCACCTCCACCGGCCGCTCCGCCAGGAGGCGGTCCTTCTCCTCCGGGGCCAGGACAAACCCGCCGCCCGGGCGTTTCTCGACTACCTGCGCGGCGCCAAGGCCCGCGCCATCATCCGCACCTACGGCTACGAATCATGACGCCGCCGGCCCGCCCCGATCCTTCCCCCAAGGAGACGCCACCCCCCGCCGTGGGCTTCCGGGAAGCTTTTCTCTTCTGGCTCAAGCTCGGCTTCATCAGTTTCGGCGGGCCGGCCGGGCAAATCGCCATCATGCACCAGGAACTGGTGGAAAAACGCCGCTGGATTTCCGAGAAGCGCTTCCTCCATGCCCTCAATTACTGCATGCTGCTCCCCGGTCCCGAAGCCCAGCAGCTCGCCACCTACATCGGCTGGCTGCTCCACCGCACGGGCGGCGGCATCGTCGCCGGCGGCCTGTTCGTCCTCCCCTCCCTCGTCATCCTCGTCGCCCTGTCCTGGGTCTACGTGGCCTTTGGCCAAACCGCCCTGGTCGCAGGCTTGTTCTACGGCATCAAACCGGCGGTGACCGCCATCGTCGTCCACGCCGCCCACCGCATCGGCAGCCGGGCCTTGAAGAACGGCGTGCTCTGGTCGGTGGCGGCGGCGGCTTTCGTCGCCATCTTCGCCCTGGAACTCCCCTTTCCCCTGATCGTCGGCGGGGCGGCCTTGGTCGGCATGGCTGGCGGACACCTGGCGCCAGCCCGCTTCCAGCTCGGGGGCGGCTCCGGGGGGGCCGGCAAGTCTTACGGCCGGGCCTGCCTCGACGACGATACGCCGACCCCGCCCCACGCCCGCTTCACCTGGCCTCGCCTGCTCCGGGTCGGGGCGGCCGGCGGCCTCCTCTGGGTCGCCCCCATGGCGCTGCTCGCCGCGGCCTACGGCTGGAACCACACCCTGACCCGGATGGGCTGGTTTTTCACCAAGGCGGCGCTCCTCACCTTCGGCGGAGCCTACGCCGTGCTGCCCTACGTCTATCAAGGCGCGGTGGGCGACTACGGCTGGCTCTCCCCGGCCCAGATGATCGACGGCCTGGCCCTGGGCGAAACGACGCCGGGGCCACTCATCATGGTGGTGGCCTTCGTCGGTTTTGTCGGCGCTTACGGCAAGGCCGTCTTCGGCCCGGAAAACCTCTTCTTGGCCGGCGCCGCAGCGGCGGCGCTGGTCACCTGGTTCACCTTCCTGCCGTCCTTCGTGTTCATCCTGGCGGGCGGCCCGCTGGTCGAAAGCACCCACGGCGACCTCAAATTCACCGCCCCGCTGACTGCCATTACCGCCGCCGTGGTGGGCGTCATTCTCAATCTGGCGCTCTATTTCGCCTACCATGTCCTGTGGCCGGCCGGGCTGGCCGGAGCCTTCGACGGGATCGCCGCCGTCCTCGCTCTGGCCGCCGCCCTTGCCCTCTTTCGCTGGCGCTGGTCGGTCATGCAGGTCATCGGCGCAGCGGCGCTCCTGGGATTGCTTATCAAGTTCACCGCCGCCGCCTGAGATCGGCCAAGCCGTTGACGCGCCCGGCCCGGACGTTCGGCCCTACTGCAGCGCCGACGCCAGGATGGCCTGGGCCTCGGCGACGATGGCCGCCAGGTGGTCGGCGCTCCTGAAGCTCTCGGCGTAGAGCTTGTAGATATCCTCGGTTCCCGAGGGCCGGGCGGCGAACCAGCCCTGGGCGGTGGTCACCTTGAGGCCGCCGATGGCGGCATGGTTGCCCGGAGCGCGGGTCATTTTGGCGAGTATGGGGTCGCCGGCCAGGGTGGACGCCGCCACCCGCTCACCGGTCAGCCCTTTGAAAGCGGCCTTCTGGGCAGGGGTGGCGGGGGCGTCGATGCGCCGGTAATAGGGCGTACCGAAACGGGCGGCCAGATCCTGGTAGTGGCGCCCTGGATCCTTGCCGGTGACGGCGGTGATTTCGGCGGCGAGCAGGCCGAGGATGATGCCGTCCTTGTCGGTGGTCCACACCGTGCCGTCCCGGCGCAGGAAGCTCGCACCGGCGCTTTCCTCGCCGCCGAAACAGAGGCTGCCGGCGAGCAGGCCGGGGGAGAACCATTTGAACCCGACCGGGACTTCCAGCAGCGGCCGGTCCAGGCTCGCCACCACCCGGTCGATCAGGCCGCTCGACACCAGGGTCTTGCCGACGGCGGCGCCGGTCGGCCACCGGGGCCGGTGGCCGAGCAGGTAGTGGATGGCGACCGCCAGAAAGTGGTTGGAGTTCAGCAAACCCAGGGAGGGCGTGACGATGCCGTGGCGGTCCACGTCGGCGTCGTTGCCCCAGGCGATGGCGAAGCGGTCCTTGAGGCCGACCAGGCCGGCCATGGCGTAGGGGCTGGAACAGTCCATGCGGATCTTGCCGTCGTGGTCCAGGGGCATGAAGGCGAAGGCCGGATCAACGCGGGGATTGACCACCTCGATGTCCAGGCCGTAGCGGGCAGCGATCGGCGCCCAGTAGGCCACCGCGGCACCGCCCAAGGGGTCGACCCCGATCTTGAGGCGCGAACGGCGGATCGCCTCGAAGTCGATGACATTCTCCAGGTCGGCGACGTAGGGAGCGACAAAATCCTCCTGGACGACCTGGGGGGCGGCCAACGCCTGGGCGTAAGGGATGCGCTTCACGCCGCGATTGCCCTCGGCCATCAGGGCGTTGGCGCGCTGCTCGATCCAGCCCGTGACATCGGTGTCGGCCGGGCCGCCGTGGGGCGGGTTGTATTTGATCCCGCCATCCTGGGGCGGATTGTGGGAGGGGGTGATGACGATGCCGTCGGCGGCCCGGGCCGGGTTGTCCCGGTTGTGCACCAGGATCGCCCGGGAGATCACCGGCGTCGGCGTATAGCCATCCCCCGCCTGGCAGCGGGTCGGCACCCCGTTGGCGGCCAGCACCTCCAAGGCGGTGCATTGGGCCGGCGCCGACAGGGCATGGGTGTCCTTACCCAGAAACAGGGGGCCGCGGATTCCTTTTTCCGCCCGGTATTCGCACACCGCCTGGGTGATGGCCAGGATATGCGCTTCGTTGAAACTGCCGCACAACGCGCTGCCCCGGTGGCCGCTGGTGCCGAAAGCGACCCGCTGGGCGGGGTCGTCAATCTCGGGGGCCTTGCGGTAGGCGGCCAGGAGGGCCGGAAGGTCGGCGAGTGCCGCGGCGGGAGCCGGCTGGCCGGCAAGGAGATGGGTCATGGCATGCCCTTTGGAGGTGGATCGCACCCGGCAATATACTCCCGTCCCGGCGGAGCCAGGGAAGGGCTTCTGCTCCCCGGACGATCGCCACAGTCTCGGGCGGTCCGCCCCGGCCCAAAGCCCTGACGAAAAGAAAAAACCCGCCAACGAATCGGCGGGTTTTTCATGAATCTATGGGGCACATACCGGGATCGAAAATACTTCTAGATCTATTGTGCCGCAATCAATAGTACCGATTAGGAAAATTAATATACCCTTATGTGTACCTTCATGGTTTTGGAGTGGCAAATGTGCAACGGTTCGATCCCGTATCATGCCATTCGGATTGGATCAGCTTCGATCAATTCTGGTGCCGGCGGACGCAAAAGCCCAAAGATTTCACTACCTGCTCCGCTCAACCACTGCTCAAGGTTGCATGCCTCGACGGCAACCACGCTCCGCTTGTCCTGCTGATCCGGTGGCAATTTCGGATCAGGCTTGTGCATCCGGCTCATGTACGGATGGTCATCAGCGTTCACGGTCAGCATGGTGTAGCTCTCCACTATCTCGCCGGAGCGCCGATCCACCCAGGTATTCCAGAGCCCTGCCAAGCCCCATGGAAGACGGTCAGCACGCCGGAACCGCCACCAGACATTCTTGCCCGTCTCCCAACACGGTTCGTCGAAGGACATGGCCGGAATGATGCACCGCTGCCCTTGGCGCCAGGCATCCCGGAACGTGGGTTTTGCTGCGGCCTCCTCGGATCGGCAGTTGTTCGTGGCGTATTTCAGCGTCGGTGTTTTCGACCACGATGGAATCAGGCCCCAGGTGCCGACAACGAGGCGCAGCTTGCCGGATGCATCGAGGCGAAGGAATGGTGCTTGGGAGCGCGGGAAGACCTCCGATGCCCATTTGGGCTGATTGTGCCGGCCGATATGCCAGGCGCGTTCAATGGCGGCCTGATCTGGGGTGATGTAGCGGGTACACATGCCCAAAGCGTACATACCCACCTCCGGGCTGGCAACTTTGCAGCGGTTCAAATTCTGGCCGTAACACGGCGCGTAATTTGTGCGGCGCCGCCCATGGCAGTGGTGACAGCCTCCGCCCTGCTTGCAATCACGGCGCCCGGTTGCTGTCAGTGGGTGCTACGTCGCACTGGGCCAGGAGTGCCCAGCGCCCGGAGAAGCATCCCTGGTGCCGGCGATCACCAGGCCGGTGCCCGGCAAGGGGCTTAATCGGCGAATTCGGCGCGCATGGCGGCAACTACATCGGTTGCCTTGTGCTGCGGCAATTCCAACAGGGCACCGGGCTGGTATTTCTTGCCGTCCACATAGCACTCCCGCACGATGCGGATCTTGCAGGGAGCCATTGGCTGTTCGTACGGCATGCGCAGGACGGCGGGGCGACTCTGAGAGAACATGGCCACTCCTTAAGTAATCGAACTCGAAGAGACCCAGGCGGCCGGCGTCTGGATCGCCACGTCGACATCGAGGACCAGGCGTGCGTCTACGGTCAGGCTCTTGAACCCGCTGGGGTCGAAGGGATTGATCTCGATACGCGGATTTCCCCAAATCGGCAGCAATAGATTGCTCCAGGGGCCGGAAATCATGGTGGCGGCGGGCATCAGGGTACTAGCGAAAGCGCCCCGGCCGGCCAGACGGTTTTCAGCGCCGTTACAGGACCAGAGCGCGCCGCTGCCGGTGGCGATCTCCCGCGTCCGAAGCAGCTTGCGAACGGCCGGGGTGGTGAGATACGCGAAACTCTCATCGTCGCCGTTGTTATCCGCACAGGTTTGTTCCATCGCAAGGGCTGCGGACGCACCGAACGATGCGCCGGGTTGAGTGCCGAGTCCTGCCGTATTCAAGATGCCAGTCGGCTGGCCAGAGGCGCCGGTTCCAGAAATGACCGCCTGATCGATCATCTGGCCGATGGTTTTCAGCAATTCACGCTGAATCGTGGCGTCGGCGATTTCGCTTTGCACGTTCAATTGCCTTGAGAACCGGATTAAGGCCGCGGCCGACTTGCGGGACATGCTGATTTGCGCAAGAGTCGGTTGGCTCGGGGTAATTGTCGCCGTTTCGGAAGCCAGCCAGTTACCCGTCGTTGCGGCCGTCGTTTTCGGGATCGACAGGGGGCCATCCTTTTCCGCTGCCGGAATAACGGTAACGCCGCACCTGGCGGAAATCGACCAGGGCCGCAGGATGTCCCGAACATCGGACCGGATCGTTCCGACCAGATAGCCTCCGGCAGAGCCGCCGCCGACCGACAAGTCGCGGTTCAGCGTGTCCGGGCGGGCGGTGGGGTCGGCGATCAGTGCAAGCGGGATACCTTGCCGCTGAGGGTCGTACCCAAGGGGTGATGACCGGGATATCTCGGTCATGACTTCACGCTCATAACCGTCGAGACGGCTTCCGTCGAAGGACATTGCAGCGAGAAGTCGGGAAAAGCTGAAAGCCCGGGGGGCGCGGGCGGATCGCTCAGAGGCGACCCGAGACGCTGCGGGGCTGTGGTTTCGGAATACAGCGGCCATGGTTATGATCCTTTGGTGGTTGGTTGCCATGCCATTGGGCCGGAATTCGCGGGAAACAGGCGGGCCGATTACTTCCCGGCCAGGATGTTGCAGTATTGCCGGCGAGACAGGTTCATTTGCGCCCCGCTTTGGGCCGCAAAAAACAACGCCCCATCGAGCGGCGAGCAGCCTTCCGGCGGGGCGGGAAGGGCCTTCCAGAGGTGCCAGCGATGGCGCAGGAAGACGATCACCGCCCTCCGCAGTTCCGCGGCACGATCACCGGCGGCCAATTCCTCCCCGGCCAGGCGGAGCCAGTAGTCGCGTGCAGCAATCGCTGCCCGCCCCCTGGTTGCAGGAAGACGAAGGAAGGCCGGCAAGCGGGCCGCCTCTCCTCCATGAACCCACCAGCGCCGGATGCCGTCGGCCAACCACCGCCGGCTCTCGTCGTCCAATTCCCCGGTGGCGGCGATGCGAGCAGCGAGAAGTATGGCGTCGGCCATTTCGCCAGGGGCGTGAGTAGATAGAAGCCCGCCCCGTCCTATTTAGCCTCATCGCACTCGCCGAGCTCAGACAGCAATACGTCGATTTCGGCGGCTAGCTTGGCGAACTCGGGGGAGGCTGGGGGGTGAAGGTCGGGGTTAAGGTCGTACTGCTTGTCGCTGCCAAATATGACCATGTAGCCATTGAGCAGATGGGCGGCCAGGCGCTGAGATTGAGCGCCATCGATGGCAAGGCCGGCGTCGGCGGAACATGCGGCGATCAGGATCGGTCGGAAAAAGTAACGCGGAACGAGTCGGGTGATTGCCATTTCGCTTGCTTGGATCGCTATCCACTCGCTCGTGTCTCCGTGGTCTGCAAAGCGGGCGGGCATTTTTTCCAGATCCGAGTCGTGCCAAAGCGGGCCACCATCTCCTTTGGCATGCGGTACGGCATCAGGCCGCGCACGCTTCTCGTCCTGTACGCCGGGATTGCCGTCGACGCGCCACTCCTTCCGCCGTGCAGAATCGAGGTTCTTGTCCCGCCAGCGCCTGGCGGCTTCTACGCTATGCGTGGGCATGCCCCTATCTTTCAGCTTGTAGCCCATGGCCAAGCTGATACCCAAGGCTTCCGTCAGGTCTTTCATTATCATAGTAGAAACCTATTACCTACATTCAACCTACGCAAATGTTTCTATGACTAGGCCGCAAGTGGGGTGCGAATGACCCGTGATGGAAAGTGCCAGGGAGGACCCGCGATATTCACCGGGCGCTCCTCATGGCTTCGTCAAATGCCACACCGAATTGAATTGGCCACTCGTGTTCGACGATTGCCATGGCCTTGTCCTTGAAGTTGAAGCGTGGTCTGTACTTCGCCAGCCTATCCGGGAAGACGATGAGCGGAATCAGTTGGCGCCTGCTCGCCGATAACTGCACGCGCTTGTAGATGCCACGCGGGTATTGCTTGCCACCCTGGTCTGTCGGGTCTCCGTAGAAAATTTCTACCCTGCTGCTTACCCTGATCCGCCTTGACTGCCCCCGGGTCAGCTTGGCTTGCTTGCCGTTGGCCCGCATTTCCTTCTTCGCAACGGCGAGCAACTGCGCAATGGCGCCCCGGGGGATGTTGCCAAACTCATTTACCTTGACGGCAGTTGGTAGACGCAAGCCACCACGCCCCGGGAAGCGAGACCCGCCATCGATCTGCCACTGCATGTACTTGGCTTGCGCATCCATGAAGCCGACGACCGCTTCCAGCCGGGCGCCGGAGGCATATCTGAGTACGCGGACACCACGCTTGGTGAATGGTGTGGGACGATCCAGGGCGCGTTCCAACTCGGCCGGCATGGCATCGGCTACTTTTTTCGCAGTGGCATTGAGCGCCCTCGATGCGGCATAGGCAACTTGCTTCTGCATTCCGCGAAGGCGTGCAATTTCTGCATGCAGGCCTCGCGTGTCCACGTTGATCTTCATGCTTCCCCCCCTGCGCATTTGGCGTCGATTTCGGCGTTCAGGTCGGCGAGTTCTTCAAGCGTTGCAATGTCTTGGGTATGGCTCATGGTCAAGCTCCTTTCTTGATATTGCCGGCGCGCTTGTGCAACTCACAATGGACGCGCTCGAAGGCTTTTGACTTGGTTAGGGCGGGTAGCGCCGCCGGGGTGGAGACCTCGAACGGCGCCCCGCATACCTGGCAGGCAGCACGCCAATAGGCGAGCTGCCTGCCCGTTCCGTCGCAACGCTCGTAAGGCTCGCAGCGGACAAGCTCAAAAACCCGTTCTTTGTGGATCGTCAGAATCTTCATACCGCGGCCATTTCAGTCGCTACAGATGGTTCTCTATAAAGGTGACCCGCCACGGAACGAACGGGCACCCGAAAACGCCCCACTTTGTTCCGCCGCGGAACAAAGTGGGGGGGGATCACTTGACCGCTACGAGTTTTCGTTCCGCCACGGAACGATCTGCGCTTACTTCGTTCCGTGGCGGGGACACTGAAAGTGTTTTCCTCGCACGGCGCCAGGTCGCAGGAGACGTTTCGGTGGGTGGCGCTCCAAGCACTTGGTCGGGCCCCATGAAATCGGTCGTCAGGTACGCACCGGGCCGTACGTCTAACTTCCTGAAATCGCAATCCAGCGGGAACAACGTGCAGGCAAAAAGGGCGCAGTCCTTCCGGGAACTTTGTCGCGTCATGGCCA
>SSSZ01000049.1 GCA_009469675.1 Azonexaceae bacterium
GTGCTGGCCTCGCCGCCGTCGATCCCGAACACGCTCACCCGGAACGAACGCGAACTGCTGGTGCTGCTCTACAACGGCTACTGCCAGGACGAGATGGTCGAGCGGGTCGGCATCCCGAAGCGGGAGGTCGCCGCCGGGTTGAAGGCGATCCGCGAGAAGATGGCGGACTGGAAACCTTCCAACGGCAGTTGCGAGAAGACGGCGGACGACATCCCCGCCGCCGAACTCCTGGCCTAGCGCGGGCCAAAAAAAATCCCCCCGGGTTGCCCCGGGGGGATTGGGTAGCTCGCCACCGCTGTCGCAGCCAGCCTAGCTACCGATACGACGCAGCGCCTCACGCTGCTCGTCGCTCATGTAGCGGGTGTGTTCGTTGCGCCCGGTCGTCAGTCCGGGCTGCCACTCGTCCTGCCGACCCTTGTGCCGACCGGCCTCGCGACCGGCGTTGAACTCGGCCACGTCCTCGTCGTTGGTCACGAGTCCCTGCGGGAACCCGAACGGCAGTTCCACCCCTTCGGGAAGAACCCATAGGTGCTGCTCGTTGGCTCCGTCCACAAGGCGGCGCTCGGACGGGAATATCTCGACCGCCTCCCGGAGTGGCCCGCAGATTTCGTTCTTGATCTGCTGCAAGTGCCGCCACCTGCGGATCGTGCGACGGTCGTGCCGCTTGATCGACAGGTGCGTCATTACCTCCCCGGTGTCTAGCTCGATGTTGCGGGCGACTACTTGGTAGAGGTCGTTTCCCCACGCCTCGATCGAGTCGTCCTCGGGGATGCCTGCGGCCTCGTGAGCGGCTTTCAGGGCCGGGTTGACGGTGCCCTTCGTCATGGGCTGCCACGGCTTAGGACCGCCCTCGCCGCGCTTGATAGCAGCCTGGACGCCCGGGTTGTGGTTGCCCTCGTTCACCTTCGCGTACGTCCCTTCCCCTAGTACATCGTCGGTGACCTCGCGGGCCACGTCATAGAGACTCTGGTTCTCGTTCATCGTGATCCCTTCATCCTCCGGTAGTGCCCGGTGATCTGCCGTGCCGTGACGAACCTCCGGGGCACGTAGCTGACGGTGTTCCGTGCGGTCTGGAACGGGACGACTTCGATCTGGCCCTGGTCGTTCTTCGGTGCGGCGACCCGGCCAATGCCGGTCGCGCCCTTCACGTCCACCATCACGATGTCGCCCTTGCGGATGCCACTCGTGTTCATGCCTTACCTCCGACTGGCGTTGTGGCTTCTACGCCGCTCGTGGCGGCCTCGAAAGCTGGTTGCGCCTTCGCCATCGCCCGGTGAATATCGTCGGTGACGAGTTGGGCATAGCAAAGGGTCTGGTTGATGTTGGAGTGGCCGAGCAGACGGGACACGAGTTCGATCGGTACGTCAGCCCGGAGCCATTCCGTAGCGCAGGTGTGGCGGAACCGGTGCAGGTGCCACGTCCCCTTCGGCGGGATCACCGCCCCGGTCAGGCGCTCAAACCGCTCCCACCGCATCGGGTCGAGATACTTCCGCTGCTTCTGCATCGTCGTCGCCAGCGACAGCCAGGGGCGGTCGTGGGTCGGGCCAAGCAGGGAGCGGAACTCGATCCAACGGTGGACGGCAGTTCGCGCCTTGTCCGTGTAGGGAACCTCGCGCATCTTGTCCTCGCCACCGGCCTCGCGCTTCGCGAACCGGACCACCACGTACTCGTTGTCCGGGTGAATGTCGTCCAGGGTGGCGTTGTAAATCTCCTGCCGCCGCAGGCCGCAGTCGAGGGCGAGCCGGATGATCGCCTCGATCTGCAACCGCATCGCGTGGGTTGCGATCCGGCGATAGGGACTCGTCCCCTTCTGCCAGCGGCGGATGAACTTCGGGTCCGTCTCCGGCCACGAGGAGTCGAGCGCATCCCAGAACTGCCGTAGCTCTTTCCGGGAGTACGGCTTCGGCTTCGTGACGGCGGACGCGCCCTTCGGGTTCTCGACGCGCTTGACCGCCATGAGGGTGTTGCCGTCGATGATGCCCTCGTCGTACAGCCAGCCGTAGAACGCCCGGAGCATGTTTCCCTTCTTCCGGACGGTGTTGACCGCCAGCCCGCGCCCCTGCAACGTGCCCATGTAGGCACGGAGGTCGGCGGCGTCTAGGTCAGCGGGGTCGGACTTGCGGGTGACCGAGAGAAAGTCCTCGATCACCCGCGTCTGTTCGTTGCACCACTTGGCGCTCAGGCCGTGGTATTGCTGGTACCCGGCCTGGAAACGCTCAACTACCGTCGCCACGCGCCACGCCCCCCGTGACGGACAGGGCGGTGCCGATCGACGGCTCACCGAGGATGAACGAACCGGTGTCTCGGATCGCAGCGCCGACCTTCTCCTGATCGGACACCTGCGGGCCTACACCCGGGATCGAAAGTGCAACGGTCGTCAGAGCCGTTGCGACGATCTGCGTCACCATAGCTTCCTCCTGATTGTTGGGTTACCGGACACCCGGTAAGTCTAGCGGACGAAAAAAAGGGGCGACGAGCTTGCGCTCGCCGCCCCGTGGCGACCCGGCCCCTCCTGTCTGCCGATCGGAGACTGACGATCAACGGGGTTTTTGCCGCCGTGGGTTGGGGACTGTCCGGTCAACCCTCCCCGATCTTCCGAACCCTGTCCCTAGAGCGCCTGGGAGTTAGTAGCGCCCTTAGAACGTTCCAGCTTGTCGCGTGTGTCAGCGAGGATCGCCGCCTCGGTGTCGAGACGGTTCGCCTCGGCGTCCAGCGCCTCCCGGTTCGCGGCGATTTCCTTCGACCTGATTTCGATCGCCTGCAAGCGACCGTCCACCAGATCGACCTGCTCACCGATGCTCGCCCGGACCTTCTCGATCACGTCCGTCGCGATTGCCGTTCCGACCTTGCCGTTCGTCGGCTCGTCGTCGGTCGTGCCTTCCTCGATCGGCTCGGTGCTGTAGCCCTTCGCCTCGATCTTCCGGCGGTGACCGTACACACCGTTCACGGTGATCTTCATCTTCTTGGCGATCTGCTGCGGGGACTTCCCGTCCCTCAGCATGCCAAGCACAAGCGCCTGCTTTGTCGTCAGGTTCTCACTCACGTTGCTACCTCCTAGCAGCGGTCCTTGCCGGGTTGCCCGACAGA
>SSSZ01000050.1 GCA_009469675.1 Azonexaceae bacterium
CAAGTAGGGCTCGACCGTGCGGCGTTAATCGGGCATTTTTATGGATGTTCATTCGGGGCCTCGGAGGCTTGTATGGTTGGTGCCTCCAATTCTCCGGGGAGACACCCCGAGTGAACAACCTACAGAGAGATCACACCTAGATCAACGGGGCGGCGGTACGGAAAAAGTCGTTGCCCCGCGGTTCGGCGAGGTCGGATTGACCTCGCCGGCGGCGGGCGACGCTTTCGGCCCGGCCGGCAGAGGCGGCTCCTGCGCCGGCCCGGTTGTCGGCGGCAGGCCGGGCAACACCTCGCCGGGCTTGACCGCGACACCTTCGCCGCCTTTGATTTCCGGCTTTCTGTCCGGCCCCGTCGCCCCGGCGGTCTGGCCGGGATGGACCAGGACGCAGCCCGCCGGGTTGCAGACCTCGACCAGGCCGCTGACGGTGGTGACGGCCAGCCCGCCCTCGCCGAGCTGGGCGGAATACTCGGTGCCGCGGATGCCGATGGTGGCGACCACGGTATTGACCCGGTACTGGTCGCGCCTGACCTTGCCGATCAACCCGGAGATGGTGCGCAATCCCCCCTTGAGGAGGGAGAAGAAGCCCTTGTCTTCGGCGTCGGCCTGGCCGCCGCCGGCCGAGAAGCGGTATTCGTCGATACGAAAGCGCGAGGCAGGCTGCAGGGACAGGCTGGCGCCGTCGCGGAACTTGAGTTGGGCGCGGCCGTCGCCGCCGGTTTCGACCGTTTCCCCGGCGTAGATTTCCCCGCCGCGGCTGGCCGGGCGGGCCACGCCGTCAGTTGCGACGATGCTCGTCGCGCCGCTGGCAAAAACCACTCCGGCGGCAAGTTCCGCCGCCATGGCCGCGCCCGCCAGCCAGGCCAGCGCGGCCATGGCCAAGGGGCGGGCCAGGGCCGCCTTCACCGGACGCAATCCACGTAATAGCGGCCGTCTTCGCCCTTGACCAGGCCGTGGATGTCGGTTTCGAAGCCGGGGAAGCTGGCGTTGAAGGCGCGGGCGAACTTGAGGTAGTTGCAAATCTTGGCGTTGAAGCGTTCCCCCGGAATGAGGAGGGGGATGCCCGGCGGATAGGGGGTGAGCAGCACGGCGGTGACCCGGCCTTCGAGGTCGTCCACCGGCACCCGCTCGATCTCCCGGTGGGCCATCCGGGCGAAGGCGTCGGCCGGGCGCATGGCGGGAATCATGTCGGAAAGGTACATCTCGGTGGTCAGGCGGGCCACGTCGTTCTGCTTGTACACCCCGTGGATCTGGGCGCACAAGTCCTTGAGGCCGACCCGCTCGTAGCGCGGGTGCTTTTGCACGAACTCGGGCAGCACCTTCCACAGGGGCTGATTTTTGTCGTAGTCGTCCTTGAACTGCTGCAGGGCGGTGACCAGGGTGTTCCAGCGGCCCTTGGTGATGCCGATGGTGAACATGATGAAAAAGCTGTAAAGACCGCACTTTTCGACGATGACCCCATGCTCGGCCAGGTACTTGGTGACGATGGCGGCGGGGATGCCGAAGTCGTCGGCAAAATCGCCGTCCACGTCGAGACCCGGGGTAATCACCGTGGCCTTGATCGGATCGAGCATGTTGAAGCCGTCGGCGAGCTTGCCGAAGCCGTGCCAGCGTTCGCCGGGCTTGAGCATCCACGCTTCGCGCTCCTCGATGCCCTCTTCCGACAGGTCGTCCGGCCCCCAGACCCTGAACCACCAATCGGCGCCCCATTCCTCGTCAACCTTGCGCATGGCGCGGCGGAAATCCAGGGCCTCGGCGATCGATTCCTCGACCAGGGCCGTGCCGCCGGGTTCCTCCATCATCGCCGCCGCCACGTCGCAGGAGGCGATGATCGAATACTGGGGCGAAGTCGAGGTATGCATCAGGTAGGCCTCGTTGAAGATGTCCCGGTCGAGCTTCCTGTTCTCGCAGTCCTGGACGAGGATTTGCGAGGCCTGGGAAAGCCCGGCCAGCAGTTTGTGGGTCGACTGCGTGGCGAAGATCATCGATTCCTTGCAGCGCGGCCGATCGGCGCCGATGGCGTGGTAGTCGCCGTAGAAATCGTGGAAGGCGGCGTGGGGCAGCCAGGCTTCGTCGAAGTGCAGGGTGTCGATCTTGCCGTCGAGCATCTCCTTGATCTCTTCGACGTTGTAGAGGATGCCGTCGTAGGTGGACTGGGTGATAGTAAGTACCCGCGGCTGGGCGCCCTTGTCGGTGGCGAAGGGGTTGGCGGCGATCTTCTTCTGGATGTTGGCCCAGGCGAACTCTTCCTTGGGGATGGGACCGATGATGCCGTAGTTGTTGCGGGTCGGCATGAGGAAGACGGGCACGGCGCCGGTCATCATGATCGAATGGAGCACCGACTTGTGGCAGTTTCTATCGACCACCACGATGTCTCCCGGCGCCACGGTGGAGTGCCAGACGATCTTGTTCGACGTGGACGTGCCGTTGGTGACGAAATACAGGTGGTCGCAGTTGAAGATGCGGGCGGCGTTGCGTTCCGAGGCGGCGACCGGCCCCGTGTGGTCGAGGAGCTGACCCAGTTCCTCGACGGCGTTGCAGACGTCGGCGCGCAGCATGTTCTCGCCGAAGAACTGGTGGAACATCTGGCCCACCGGGCTTTTGAGGAAGGCGACGCCCCCCGAGTGGCCGGGACAGTGCCAGGAATACGAGCCGTCGGCGGCGTAATGGGTGAGCGCCCGGAAGAAGGGGGGCGCCAGGGAATCGAGATAGGCCTTGGCTTCGCGCTTGACGTTGCGGGCGATGAATTCCGGCGTGTCCTCGAACATGTGGATGAAGCCGTGCAACTCCCGCAGGACGTCGTTGGGGATGTGGCGCGAGGTGCGGGTCTCGCCGTGCAGGAAGATGGGGATGTCGCTATTGCGGTTGCGGATTTCGGAAACGAAAGCGCGCAACTCGGCCAGGGTCTCCTCCGGCTCGTTGGCCAACTCCTCGTCGTCGATGGAGAGGATGAAGCAGGAAGCCCGGCTCTGCTGCTGGGCGAAGGAGGTCAGATCGCCATAGCTGGTGACGCCGAGGACTTCCATCCCCTCTTTTTCGATGGCCTCCGCCAGGGCGCGGATGCCGAGACCGGAGGTATTCTCCGAGCGGAAGTCTTCGTCGATGATGATGACAGGAAAATGAAAACGCATGGAATTCCTTAAAACGCTAACCGCAGAGACGCAGAGGCGCAGAGATTCTTGGGTTTCTCCGCGCCTCTGCGTCTCTGCGTTTCATGGTGTGCCGTCAGATTTTCGGCAGCGTGACGCCGACCTGGCCCTGGTACTTGCCGCCCCGGTCCTTGTAGGAGGTTTCGCAGACCTCGTCGGACTCGAAGAAGAGCACCTGGGCGCAGCCTTCTCCGGCATAAATTTTGGCCGGCAGCGGCGTGGTGTTGGAGAACTCGAGGGTCACATAGCCCTCCCATTCGGGTTCGAAGGGGGTGACATTGACGATGATGCCGCAGCGGGCATAGGTGCTTTTGCCCAGGCAGACGGTGAGCACCGAGCGGGGAATGCGGAAGTATTCGACAGTGCGGGCCAGGGCGAAGGAATTGGGCGGGATGATGCAGACGTCGGATTCGATCTCGACAAAGGACTTGGGGTCGAAGGCCTTGGGGTCCACCACCGTCGAGTTGATGTTGGTGAACACCTTGAATTCGCGGGCGCAGCGGATGTCGTAGCCGTAGCTCGAAGTACCGTAGGAGACGATTTTCTGCCCCTTGGCCTCGCGCACCAGTTCCGGCTCGAAGGGTTCGATCATGCCGTGCTCAGCCGCCATGCGGCGAATCCATTTGTCCGATTTGATGGCCATGCCCGATGCCCTCGCCCTGCTGAAAATAAAGGCGGAATTTTACCCGCCTTGCGGGCCGGGGACAGCAGTTTTATTGCCCTCGGCGTCTGCCGGGGCGCCTTCGACTCCCTGACCCGCCGCACCGGCGCCGGCCGGTCGACCATCCGCCGGTGTGGCCCGGCGCACGGCCCGGCCGGCGTGGGCGATGAGTTCTTCGAGGTCGCTCCCCTGGTCGGGAAAAAAGCTGACGCCGACCCTCGCCCCTGGGGTGATGGGCTGCCCTTCGCAGGCGAGCGGCTGGTCGAGCAGCGTCGCCAGGCCTTCGGCCAGGGCCTCGCCGGCGCTTCGCTCCTTGAGATCGGGCAGCAGGGCAACGAATTCGCCGCCGCCGACCCGGGCCAGGGTGTCGGATTCCCGCAAGCGCGTGCGCAGCATGCCGGCCAGGTGCTTGAGGAAGCGGTCGGCGACGGCACGCCCCAAGCGCCGGGCGGCCTCTTGGTAGCAGTCGAGTTCGATGACCAAGACGGCGAAGCCGCCGCCATGGCGTTTCGCCCGGGCTATTTCCTGTTGCGCCCGGTCAAAGAGGAGGCGTCGATTGGGCAAGCCGGTGAGGTCGTCGGCCATGGCGGTGGCGTCGCCCCGCTCTTTTTCCCGGAGGCGCTCGGTTTCGTCGGAAAGAACCGCCATGTAATAGGGCGCGTCGGCGTCGCCGAGAAGCCGGATATCGAGCCAGGCGGGATACACCTCGCCGGACTTGCGCCGGTTCCAGATTTCACCGCTCCAGCTCTGGGCGGTCTCGAGATCCCGCTGCATGGCGCGGAAAAAGTCGGGGGAATGCCGGCCGGAATCGAAAATCCGGGGCGACCGGCCGAGCAATTCTTCGCAGGAATAACCGGTGACCTCGGCCACGGCCGGATTGGCGTATACGATGAGGCGATTGCGATCGACCACGAACACGCCGATCTGAAGCTGATCGAGCATGGGCGGCGAAAACGGCGGCATCTCGGCCTTGGCGGCAGCTCTCGCGCCGCCGCCGGTGGCGCTCCGGCGCAGCAGCAGCGCCAGTTCGACGCGATTGATCGCGCCACATTTGCGGAACATGTTGGTGAGGTGGCTGCGGACGGTCCAGAAACTGATTCCCAGGCGTTCGGCAATGTTCTTGTCGGGCAGCCCGGCCGCCACCAGTTCGGCGATCATCGCCTCCCGCCGGGAAAATCCGAGAGGGTTCGCAGCCTGCCCGTCGACGGGGTTCGGCGTTTCGCCGGAGCCGGTGCGGAGCAGCAACTTCTGGGCGAAAAAGGCCAGTTCGTCGGGCTTCACCGGCTTGGGCAGATAGACGCTGGCACCGGCACGCAAGGCATCGAGCTTGCGCGCCTCGTCGTGAAACCCGGAAACGACGATGATCGGCGTCGCCAGCGCATGACCGATCGACTGGCGCAGGAGCCGGACCAACTGGTTGCCTGATTGGCTTTCGCCCAGGACGATGTCGACGACCAGCAGGTCGTAGGCGGTCACCAGTACCGATTCGAGGGCGTCGTCCAGACTGCCGGCGCAATCGACGGCCATACCCAGACCTTCCAGGATACGGGCCATGTACGCCGCCACCGCCGTATCGTCGTCGAGAACCAGGGCGCGGCCACCAACCGGCGCTCCCGACGTCTTTTCCCGGGCGAAGGCATCGAAATAACGCTCCAGGCCATCAACGTCGTGCCGCCGGAAAACTTCCGTAGCCCCGGCGCGCAAGGCCTCTTTGGCCAAGGTATCGGATTCGTCGGCGACGAGCAGGACGACGGGAACCAGTGCGGTCTCAGGGCAGCGGCGCAACGCTTCGACGACGCACAGATAATCGTCGTCGCGGGTAAACCGGGCTGCCGAAAGGACGAGGTCGACGGGTTCACCGCCGAGGGCGGCGGCAAGGCTCGCCAACCCGTCGCCGACGATCGGCGTCCAGCCCCGTCGACGGACCAGTTCCGCCAGAAGGTTTCGAATAGACGCCGATCGGTCCAGGCACAGAATCCTAGCTTGCATGACTCCTAATCCAGACAGCCGCGACCACCACGAGGCACGCCGAAGCGCACCCCGGGCCAAGGGCATGGCCCCGAGCGGCAGTATTACTTATGGACTAGGGACAACCAATCCCTACTATTAGCTAATTCGCCGGGAGGATGCTGGCGGCGCCGGATTTCTCCCGCGCCGACATCGCTGCCCTGCGCCAGCCCCGGCCTTCAGGTGTTCTGCACCACGATATTGGGAAACTTATTGGTCATGTCCTTGGCCTTTTCGGCGATCTTGATCGCCACCCGGCGGGCGATGGCGCGGTAGATTTCCGCCGCCTTCGATTCCGGGGCGCCGACCACCGTCGGCTTGCCGCCGTCGGCCATCTGACGGATGGCCATTTCCAGGGGCAGGCTCCCCAGGAACTCGACGCCGTAGTCGGCGCACATCCGGGCACCGCCCCCCTCGCCGAAAATGTGTTCGGCGTGGCCACACTGGGAGCAGACGTGGATGCTCATGTTCTCGACGATGCCGAGGATGGGAATATTGACCTTCTCGAACATCTTGAGGCCCTTCCGGGCGTCGATGAGGGCGATGTCCTGGGGCGTGGTGACGATCACCGCGCCGGTCACCGGCACCTTCTGGGCGAGCGACAGCTGCGTGTCGCCGGTGCCCGGCGGCATGTCGACGATGAGGTAATCGACGTCGCGCCAGTTGGTCTGGTGCAACAACTGGTCGAGGGCCTGGGTGACCATGGGGCCGCGCCATACCATGGGGGTTTCGACATCGATCATGAAGCCGATCGACTGGGCCTGGACGCCGTAGGCTTCGAGGGGTTCCATGCTCTCGCCGTCGCGGGAGACGGGCTGCTGGCCCTGGAGGCCAAGCATCTGGGGCTGCGAGGGGCCGTAGATGTCGGCATCGAGAAGGCCCACCGTGGCGCCTTCCTGGGCGAGCGCCAGGGCGAGGTTGACGGCGGTCGTGCTCTTGCCGACGCCGCCCTTGCCGGAGGCGACGGCGATGATGTTCTTGACCCCGGGCAGAAGCTTGACCCCCTGCTGTACGGCGTGGGAGATGATCTTCACCGAGACGTTGGCCGAAACGTTGCCGACGCCGGGCAGGGCGCGCACCGCCGCGATGACCTGCTTGCGCACGGCGTCGACCTGGCTTTTGGCCGGGTAGCCGAGTTCGACGTCGAAGGCGACGTCGTCGCCGTCGACCTTGATGTTCTTGACAGCCTTGCCGGCGACGTAGCTCTTGCCGGTATTGGGGTCGATGGCCTGGCCGAGGGCGGCGCGGACAGCTTCGACGGTAACGCTCATTGCTCTTTCTCCTGGAGATACCCGACTAATTTAGTAAGGATAACACGGCCGGCCCGGCCTTGGGCCGGCGGCCTTTGCTAGAATAGACGTTTTGTCGCCAGGCCAGAAGCCATGCCCCGCCAGATTCTCGTCACCTCCGCCCTGCCCTACGCCAACGGGGCCATCCACCTCGGCCACCTGGTCGAATACATCCAGACCGACATCTGGGTGCGCTTCCAGAAGATGCAGGGCCATCAATGCTGGTACGTCTGCGCCGACGACACCCACGGCACCCCCATCATGCTGCGCGCCGAAAAGGACGGCATCACCCCCGAGGCGCTGATCGAGCGGGTCCACGCCGAACATTCCCGCGACTTTGCCGGTTTCCACGTCGCCTTCGATAACTACTATTCGACCCATTCCGAGGAAACCCGCTTTTTCGCCAACGACATCTACGGCAAGCTCAAGGCCGCCGGGCTGATCGAAACCCGCACCATCGAGCA
The DNA here is from genome assembly GCA_009469675.1 of Azonexaceae bacterium. Taxonomy (GTDB): domain Bacteria; phylum Pseudomonadota; class Gammaproteobacteria; order Burkholderiales; family Rhodocyclaceae; genus SSSZ01. Next base: position 7,568 of record SSSZ01000050.1, read on the forward strand.
GTACTACGACCCGGTCAAGGCGATGTTCCTGCCCGACCGCTTCATCAAGGGCGAATGCCCCAAGTGCGGCGCCAAGGACCAGTACGGCGACAACTGCGAGACCTGCGGCGCCGCCTACACCCCCAACGAACTGAAGAACCCCTACTCCGCCGTCTCCGGCGCCCAACCCGAACTGCGCCAATCCGAACACTATTTCTTCAAGCTCTCGGACCCGCGCTGCCAGGCCTTCCTGCGCCGCTACACCCGGGAAGACGGCCGCCTGCAGCCGGAAGCCGCCAACAAGATGCAGGAATGGCTGGGGGCCGAAGGCGAAAACAAGCTCACCGACTGGGACATCTCCCGCGACGCCCCCTACTTCGGCTTCGAAATTCCCGACGCCCCGGGCAAGTACTTCTACGTCTGGCTCGACGCCCCCATCGGCTATTTCGGCAGCTTCAAGAACCTGGTGGCGCGGCAGGCCGCCGAGGGGGTCGCCATCGATCTCGCCGCCTTCATCGACGCCGATGCCGCAGCCAAGGCCGGCACCGAGCTGTACCACTTCATCGGCAAGGACATCCTCTACTTCCACGCCCTCTTCTGGCCGGCGGAGCTGGCCCACGCCGGCTACCGCACGCCGACCCGCATCTTCGCCCACGGCTTCCTGACCGTGGACGGCGCCAAGATGTCGAAGAGCCGCGGCACCTTCATCACCGCCGAGAGCTTCCTCAAGACCGGACTCAACCCGGAATGGCTGCGCTACTACTACGCCGCCAAGCTGTCGGCGACCATGGAGGACATCGACCTCAACCTGGAGGACTTCGGCGCCCGGGTCAATGCCGATCTGGTGGGCAAGTACGTCAACATCGCCAGCCGCTCCGCCGGCTTCATCAGCAAGCGCTTCAACGGCCAGCTGGCCCCGGCCGATGCCGGCCTGCCCGCCATCAAGGCCATCCAGGAAGCCGCCCCCCGCGTCGCCGAGCTTTACGAAGCGCGGGAATTCGGCAAGGCCATGCGCGAGGTCATGGCCCTGGCCGACGGCGCCAACCAGTACGTCGATAGCGTCAAACCCTGGGAACTCGCCAAGCAGGAAGGCAAGGAGGCCGAACTGCACGCCGCCTGCTCCAACGCGCTGAACCTCTTCCGCCTGCTGACGGTGTTCTTGAAGCCCGTTCTGCCGGCGGTGGCCGCCAAGGTCGAAACCTTCCTCAACATCGCCCCCCTGGCCTGGGCCGACGCCGCCGCCCTGCTCGCCGGCGGCCACGGCATCAAGGCCTACGAACACCTGATGACCCGGGTGGACGCCAAGCTCATCGAGAAGCTGGTCGAGGCCAACAAGGAATCCCTGGCCCCCGCCCCCGAGCAGTCCTCGCCCCAGCGCCACGCCGAACACCAGGAGAAGGCCGCCGAAAAGCAGGTGGCCGAAGCCGCCCACTGCAGCATCGACGACTTCATGAAGGTGGACCTGCGTATCGCCAAAATCGTCGAGGCCAGCCAAGTCGAAGGCGCCGACAAACTGATCCGCCTGCAGCTCGACATCGGCGAAGAAAAGCCGCGCCAGGTCTTCGCCGGCATCAAGTCCGCCTACGACCCGGCCGCCCTGGTTGGCCGCCTGACGGTGATGGTCGCCAACCTGGCGCCGCGCAAGATGAAGTTCGGCCTTTCCGAAGGCATGGTGCTGGCCGCCTCGGACCCCGACGGCAAGACCGGCGGCCTCTACATCCTGGCGCCGGATGCGGGCGCCCAGCCCGGCATGCGCGTCAAATAGGGCGATCCCCGTCGCCGTGCCGGTAAACCGCCGCCGCTTCCTGGTCTCGGCCGCCGCCCTCGGCGCCGCGCCCTGGGTCAAGGCAGCGGACCTCCTGCCCCCCGCCAAGGGCCGCCGGGTGGTCATCGTCGGCGGCGGCTGGGGCGGGCTCTCGGCCGCCCGCCACCTGCGCGACGCCGCCCCCGAACTGGAGGTCGTGGTCGTCGAACCCCAGCCCGTCTTCTGGTCCCATGCGCTTTCCAACCGCTGGCTGGCCGGGCTGATCGACGGCAAGCTCCTCACCCACGACCGCGGCGCCGCCGCCCGGGCCTTCGGCTACAGCCTCGTCCAGGCCGAAGTCACCGTCATCGACCGCGACCGGCGGCGGGTCCACACCGACCGGGGCGCCCTCGCCTACGACTGGCTCATCCTCGCCACCGGCATCCGCCACCACTACGGCGCCTGGTTCGGCGACGACCGGGCGGCGGCGGACCACACCCGCCGCCACTTCCCCGCCGCCTTCACCGGCCGCGACGAAACTCTGGCCCTGAAAGCCAAACTCGACAGTTTCAAGGGCGGCGACCTGGTGATGACCGTGCCGCCCATGCCCTACCGCTGCCCGCCGGCTCCCTACGAGCGGGCGGCGATGATCGGCTGGCTTTTGAAAACCCGGGGCGTCAAGGGACGGCTCCACGTTCTCGATCCCAACCCCATCACCTTGGGCTTCGACAAAATCTTCCGCCACGACTTTGCCGACCAGATCAGCTACCTGCCCAACGCCGCGGTCAAGGCCGTCGACCCCTACGGCAAGACGATCAGCACCGAATTCGACACCATCCCCTTCGACGACGCCATCCTCCTACCCCCCCAGCAGGCCGGCGACCTCGTCTGGCAAGCCGGCCTCGAAGCCCGGGGCGGCGACGGCAAGCCCACCGGCTGGGCCGCCCAGGATCCGGTGCACCTCCACGCCGTGGGCGACGAGCGGGTCTTCCTGGTGGGCGACCTCATCGACAAGGCGTCGCCCCTCTTCGGCCACTACCCCAAAACCGGCCACCTCGCCGCCCGGCTGGGGCGCATCGCCGCCCTCGAGATCGCCGCCCGGAGCCGCGGCCGGGAAGCCCCCCGGGAACTGCCCGAAGGCGTCTGCTACGTCATCGCCAAACCCGAACCGCGGGAGATGATGCGGGTCGAGACCCACTACCGCTTCCGGGGCGACGGCGAAATCCAGCAGACGGTGAAGCAGACCTACGACGCCCAGCCGCGAGGCGAGGACGAAGCCTGGGCGCGGGGGATGTTTGGGGAGTTTTTGGCATTTTCCGGTTAGCCGCGATATGCGATGAGGTCTGAGCAAATGGCACAACTAACGAATCATGGGACTGCTATACGCTTCATCTGTGACCATCTATGGCGCCGCTTGGATTTTGAGATCGGAGTTATTCAAGATGCTCGCGCAGAACGACTCCAGCGCTCTGTAGCACCCATCGTCCCAGGAGCATCAATCGTTCTCGCATGCTCTTATGTCGAGCGCGTCCTATTGGATCTCGGCATGCCACCGCCAAAGCGTGGAATATCTGTACTTGGCGCAGCAAGAGAGCATTTTTCCCTTTCAAGCGAATGGGAACTATGGGGCGAATTCGAAAATTTTTTTCGCCTGCGCCACTGCTTTGCCCATGAGTTAGGAAGAGTGACCATTTCCCAGAGAAAAGGCCTGCAGGAGTTCCTTCAAAAACTCAAGAACTCTGAAGTCTTGTATAAAGGAATGCCCGTGCTCCCTTACTTTGATCTGGCAAATGGGTCAATTGCCATGGGCATAGGCTGGAATGATCGCCTCCGCATCACCCTAGTCGAATTTCTCCGTCTTCTCTCGCCGTACGGACTGGTGCTATGACATACAAGTCGGGGCCCAAGTCGGGGCCTGGTCTTGCATTCCTGCATCGGCCTGGGGCGAAAAACAGCGCCGCTGCGGAGACACCCGCGACCGAATAACCCTGTGACTGCGCGGGACTGACGCGCTTGCTCATATACGCGCCGTGCGTATAATGAACCCGTGCGCTACGAATTCATCGAATCCCCGGTCTTCTCCTCGCTCCTGCCAGACTACCTGACGGATGAGGAGTACGCAGGGCTCCAGGAGCACCTCTGCGACAATCCGGAAGCCGGGGATTTGGTGCGTGGCTCGGGCGGCGTGCGCAAGGTGCGTTGGGCTCGGGCCGGTAGCGGCAAGTCCGGCGGCGTCCGGGTGTGCTACTACACCCGGACCCGGGCCGGGCAGATGTTGATGCTGGTGATCTACGCCAAGAGTGCCCGGGATTCGATCCCCGGCCACGTGCTCAAGGCCCTGCGTGAGGAGATGGAACATGCCGATGACTGATGAAGAACTTCTGGCCCGCGATGCCGGGCGGGACATTGCCGCCGAACTGCTGGGGGCGGTCCGGGATCTCAAGGCCGGCCGCTGGGCGCGCAAGACCACCTTTACGGTCATGGCCGATGGCGCCGTGCGCCGCCGCATTGAGCGTGCGGATGGTGTCGTGGAAAAGGAAGAGCGCCTGACCGGTCCGCGCTGGGAGTTGATGGCGGCCCGGGCGCAATCTGGTTTGTCGCAGGCCGATTTCGCCCAGGCGTTGGGGGTTTCCAAGCGTACTCTAGAAAACTGGGAGCAAGGCCGGGCGGAACCGACGGGTGCCGCGCGCCGTCTCCTGAAACTGGCGGCGCGGTTTCCAGATACCCTCCAACGCTTGGCAGCTCTATGAACCCGGCCAGGCAATTTCACACCTATTCGCTTTCAAATCGAGACGCGAAGACAAGCCGAAGACAGTGCTGTAGCACGGCAAGGCGAAGTCGACAATGGATCGGTTTGAAAGCGAATTGGTATCAGCCGTCCCGGAATGGATCGTCGCATGGAGGGTTACTTCGGCATCCTTGCAAATCGAAGGTCCAACGTTCGATTTGCAAAAAACCACGGCAATGACCGCCGCCAGCGGCTTTAACCCTCAGTGCCGCGCCCAGATCTTGGTCGCCCCGTCCGGCAGCACGAGCAGGGTCTCGTAGAGTTCCCGCCGGGGATTCTTCTCGCCGCTGTCGCTGTCGAGCATGGTGCAGCCGGTTTCGCAGCTCGGGTTGGAGGTTTCCCGGCCGGGGGCGCCGCGGGGTAGGCCGGGGACGGCGATGCCGCGGGCCTTGGGTTTGTCGCGCAGGAGTTCCTGGATGTCTTCGGCGTGGGCGTGGCCTTCGACAAAGTAGCCGCCGACCACGGCGGTGTGGACCGACTCCACCTCGGCCGGCACCTTGAAGCGGCGCTTGACGGCGGCCATGTCGGCGCTTTCCTTGTAGATCACCTTGAAGCCGTTGTCGGTCAGGTAGGCGCCCCAGTCGATGCAGGCCAGGCAGGGCTTGGGTATGTAGATTTCGATGACGGGCGGCGCCTTGTCGGCGGGTTTTTCGCCGGCTTTGCCGGCGGCGCCGGCCGCCGCGGCAGCAATTGCCAGGGCTGCGGCGATCGAGGTTCGCAGAAGTCGCTTCACTATGGTGTTTTCCTTTACCCGGTGGAGAGCGGGGTAGACCGCCGCCTCGCCGGGGAGTTCGCCCTCAGTCCTTCAGCAGCACCCACTTGCCGCCCTTCACCGTCATCATCACCCGGGCCCGCTGGTCCATGCCGTTGTGGTTCTGGGCGTTCATGGTGAAGACGCCCTGGGCGCCGACGACTTCCTTGGATTGCTCAAGGGCGTCGCGCAGCGCGGCGCGGAATTCCGGGGTGCCCGGCTTGGCGGCTTTGAGGGCGACGGGGATGGCCTTTTGCAGGAGCAGCCCGGCGTCCCAGGTATTGGCGCCGAAGGTAGACATGCTGCCGGCGCCGTATTTGGCCTCGTAGGCCTTGACGTAGCCCTGGGCCACGGCCTTGATGGGGTTGGCGGCGGGCAGGTCGTCGGCCACCAGCATGGGGCCGCCGGCCATCAGGGTGCCTTCGACGGTCTTGCCGCCGAGTTTGATGAAGTCGTTGGTGGCGACGCCGTGGGTCTGGTAGACCTTGCCCTTGAAGCCCTTTTCCAGGAGGCCGGCCTGGGGCAGGACCGCCGGGCCGCCGGTGGCGGCGATGAAGACGGCGTCGGGCTTGGCGGCGATGAGCTTCAAGACCTGGCCGGTCACCGACTGGTCGGTGCGGTTGAAGCGCTCGCTAGCCACCAGCTTGAGGCCGGCCTTTTCGGCCATGGGGGCGAAAACCTTGTACCAGTTTTCGCCGTAGGGGTCGTTGAAGCCGATGAAGCCCAGGGTCTTGATGCCGGCGGCGGTCATGTGGGCGAGAACGGCCTCGGCGATGAGGTCGTCGTTTTGGGTCGTCTTGAAGACCCAGCGCTTCTTGTCGTCCATGGGCTGGACCACGGCCGAGGAGCCGACGGTGGTCACCAGGGGCGTCCGAGATTCGGCGACGAAGTCGAGGATGGCCAGGGCTGCCGGGGTGGTGGTCGGGCCGACGAGGGCGTCGACCTTGTGCTCGGCGAGCAGCTTCTTGACCCCGGTGACCGCATTGGTGGGGTCGGAGGCGTCGTCAAGGACGACGTACTCGACCCTGTGGCCGGCGATTTCGCCGGGCAGGAGGGCGACCGTGTTCTTCTGGGGAATGCCGACCACGGCGGTGGGGCCGGTGCTCGAGGCGATGACGCCGATCTTGAGGTCGGCAAGGGCGCCGCCGGACAGCGTCAGCAAAGCCAGAGAAAAAGCAATGGGGGAAAGTCGCGGCATGAGAAAGTTCTCCCCTTCGGGCAGAATGGAAAGCTGGCAATTATACCGGCACCCGCCATGCTCACCCTGCACCGTCCACCCCGCCCCCGCCTCACCCTGCCTATCCTGGCCTACGCCCTGGCCGACGTCTTCGGGCTGATCTGCCTGTCCCTGGGCGGCAGCTGGTTCGTCGAGAAGAAAGGCCTCTTCGTCGCCGGCTTTCCCGGCTCCCTCGCCGAAGCGGTGGCCTGTGCCGCCGGCGGCGGCGCCGTCATGTTATGGGCCGTCGCCCGCATCCTGCGGGAGATCGGCAAACAGGGGCCGGAACTGCAGGCCCGCTACCGGGATTACATGGCCAAGACCCACCCGGAGGCCCATCAGCGGATCACCGACCTGGAGGCCGGCCCCAAGGCGTATTGACCGGCCGGCGCCAAGCGGCCAGCCAGGGCGGCGCCGGGAAAGCGGTTGGCCCCCCGGCACCATCGGCGGCGCCCCGGCTGCGGCGCCCCGGGGCCTGCGGTTTTTCACCTTTACCGGTGGCGGCCGGCCTTTATCACGGCGCCGGAATCCGCATCGCCCAGGCTTCCGCCGCCGGCAGCAGGGCGTCGAGGAGGGGGCCGGGAAAAAGGCCGAACCCCAGCGCCAGCACGACAATCACCACGAGCACGGCCCATTCCCGCGGCCGCAGGTCGGCGGCCGCCGCCACTTCGGGTCGGCTCACCGGGCCGAAGAAGGCCTTGCGGTAGGCGGTGAGGAAGGCGGCCGCCCCGACCGTCAGCCCGAACAGCGCCCCCAGGCCCGAACCGGCGTGGTGGTGGAGCGCCGCCAGGATGACCAGGAGTTCGCCGGGAAAGCCGGCGGTGCCGGGCAGTCCCATGCCGACCAGGCCGCAGAGGAGGAAGCCGCCGGCCAACCGCGGCATGCTGCGGGCGGCCCCGCCCAGGCTCTGAAGATCGGTCGAGCCGGTGCGCTGACGGAGGAATTCCAGAAGCAGGAAGCCTCCGCCGGTGGCCAGGGAAAAACTGAGGGTAAGCGCCACGACGCCCTGGACACCCCGGCTGCTCAGGGCCGACAGCCCGAGCACCGCCAGCCCGGCGTGGGAGACGCTGGCGAAGGCGAGGACGGCGCGCAGGTTGGTCTGGGACAACATGCCGACGGCGCCGTAGAGCACGGCCACGGTGCCGGCCCCGGCGAGGAGCCAGTGCAGTTCCTGGGCGGCCTGGGGGGCGAGGGGAATGGCCCAGCGCAGCAGGCCGTAGATGCCGAGTTTGAGGCCGACCACGATGGCCGTGACGTAGCCCGGCGCCGCCAGGGCAAATTGCGGCAGCCAGGTGTGGAGCGGCACCAGGGGCACCTTGACGCCGAAGCCGAGGAAGAGGAGCACGAAGACGATTTGCTGGGTACCCCGCGGCAAGGGCGCCGCCAGCAGGGCGATCAGGTCGGTGGTCGGGGTCGCCTGGCTGAAGGCCAGGAACAAAAAGGCAAAAAGCAGGGGCACGCCGCCGGCCAGCATGATGAGGAAATAGCGCGGCGCGGCGGCCGCGGCGCCGGCGGTGGCGCCCCAGCGCAGGAGAAGAAAGTAGAGGGGAACCAGGGCGAGTTCCCAGAACACGAAGAAAAGCAGGGTGTCGAGGGCGCAGAAGATGCCCAGGGTCGCCCCCTGCAGCAGCAGGAGAAAGCCGAGCTGCGGCCCGGGGGTCTCCCCGCCCAGTTTCCAGGCAGCCGCCAGGGCCGCCAGGAAGAGCAGCGCCGTGACCGGCAGGAAGAACAGCGAAAGGGCATCGACGCCAAGCTGGTAACTGACCCCCAGACCGGGAATCCACAGGTGCTTTTCCTGCAGCTGGAAGCCCGGGGTGGTAGCGTCGAAGGCCGCCACCGCCGCCACCGCCAGGATCAGATCGAGGACCATGACCAGCCCCGCCAGGCCGGGCGCCCAGCGCCGGGGCAGCAACCAGGCCGCCAGGGCGCCGGCCAGGGGGAGAAAAACCAGGGCGCTGAGCAGGGGCGGGGTCATGGCTTGTAGGGGGCGGCCAGGGTCTGGCTCGCCATTTCGGTGAGGTGGAGCCAGGGTTCGACGAAGAAGCCGATGGCGATCAGCGCCGCCAGGGCGGTGCCGACGACGACGTACTCCATGGGCAGGGTGCGGTCCACGTCCGGGGCGCCGCCCCCCCGGTGGGGTGACAGGAAAGCCTTCTGGAAGGCCCAGAGCAGGAAGCCCGCCGCCGCCACGTTGCCCAGGGCGGTGGCCACCGTGGGCAGGGCGCCGAAGCGGTCGATGGCGGCCTCCAGCACTAGGTGGGCGGCGTCGAAGCCGGGGGTGCCGGGCATGCCGACGATGGCCAGGCCGAAGGTGAAGAAGGCCACGGCAAGGGCCGGTATGCGCTCGAAGAGGCCGGAAAGCTCGTGCAGTTCGGTGGTGCCGGTGCGGCGGAAGACGAAGCCGACGATGAACCACATGCCGGTTACTGCCAGGCCGAAATTGGCCGCCAAAAGAACGCTGCCCTGGACGCCCGCCGGGTGCAGGCTGAACACGCCGATCACCAGGAGGCTGGTGTGGCTGACTACGGCGAAGGCGAGCAGCCGGCGCAGGTTGGTCTGCTGGAAAGCCAGGGCGGCGGTAAAAAAGACGCCGGCCATGGCGAAGCCGACGACGTAGGGCTGCCACGCCACCACCGCCGACGGCGTGAGCGGCAAAACGAAGCGCAGCAAGCCGTAGATGCCGACCTTGACGCCGACCATGAGGGCCGGCGCCACGGCGATGAGGCCGTGTTGGGCCATATTGGGCAGCCAGCCGTGCAGGGGGAAGAGCGGCGTACGCACCGCCAGGCCGTAGAAGAGCAGGAAGAAGGCGGCCGACTGGAACTTGCCGACGGGCGGCGCCTGCAGCAAATCGACGAGGTCGAAGCTCCAGCGTCCGCCCTGGGCGTCGGCGTAGCCCCAGCCGAGAACGACGCAGCCGGCGACGAAGAGCAGCCAGCCGAAGCCTTGGTATTGCACGAAGCGGGCCAGGGCCTGCACTTCCGCCCGGGACGAGGCCCATCGACTGAGGAGGAAGACCACCGCCCAGAGTTCGACGGCCGAGCCGGCAGCAAACCAGGCGACGTTAAGGGTGAGCAGCATGACCATGAACCCGCCTTCCGCCAGCAGCAGCACGGCGAACAGGCGCCCCGGCGCGATCATGCCCCGGCTCATGCCGTAGAGGGTCATGAGGAAGGTGAGGAGCGCCGCCACCAGGATGAAGACGGCACTCACTCCGTCGATGGCCACATGGTAGGCCAGGGGCGCAAAGCGCTCGGCCAGTTGCAGGGCCGGCGCCAGCGGGTCGATGCACCAGGTCGCCGCGGCGGCCAGGGCGAGAACGGCGAAGGCGATGAGCTTGCCGGCCAGCACGGCGGCGGGCCGCTCGCCAAGGATGAAGAGCAGCAGGGCGCCGGCCAGGGGCACCGCCTGCAGCCAGACGAGGAGCGGCAGGGCCGCCTGCTGGGACCAGAAGATTTCGCTCAGGCCGGCCATCAGAGGATCACCACGAAGGTCGCCATGACCGCCAGCATGAGGTAGCGCGGCTGTTCCAGCAGATTTTCGAGCACCCGGACGTAGCGGCCGCCGCGCTGCAGCAGGCGCTCGCCGATGCCGCCGCGGCCGCGCAGCGACAGGTGGCGTTCGAGTTCCTGCAGCTTCTCGGCCAGCCGGGCCAGGAGGCGCCCGGCGATGCCGTCGCCGACCACCAGCGGCTTGTCGGCGACGAGGGGAGACCCCCGGCCCGGCTCGCCGAGGGCGCGGTCGATGAAATGCTCGTCCAGGCCCCGCACGTCGCGGGCCAGGGAAACCGTGGGCTGAGCGAGGAGCGCCAGGGCCAGGCGGTCGAGCCAGAACCGGTTGAGGGACGCGGTATACAGCCACTGCCGCCGGACGAGCCAGGCCGGGGCCGGCTTGGGCGGCGCCGGCGCCAGTTGCAGCCAGGACGGCGCCAGGAGGAACTGCCACACCCGCCAGGCGGCGTGCAGGCCGAGGTGGATGCCGGCCAGGCCGAACCAGCCGAGGCCGATGGCGACGAACATGAGGCCGACCTGGAAAACCGTGGCGAAAACCAGCGCCGATTTGACGTCGGTCTGGACCAGGCCGCAGAGCCAGGCGTAGAGGGCGGTCAGCAGGCCCGCCAGGGCCAGGCCGAGCTGCACGTCGGGCGCCTGGACGAGGAGCGGCTCAAGGCGGAGCAAAAGGTACACCCCGGCATGGATCAGGATGGAACCGTAGAAGATCGCCGACGACGGGGTCGGGCCTTCGAGGGCCCGGGCGATCCACGGCGTGAAGGGAAGCTGGGCCGACTTGGCCAAGGCGGCGACGACGAAGCCGAAGACCAGCAGGCGGGCGGTGATGCTGGGCAGATCCCGGGCGGCGGCCAGGACCGGCCATTCGAAACTGCCGAACCACCAGACCGACAGGCTGAGGCCGACGATCAGCCCGGCGTCGCCGATGCGGTTGGCAACGAAGGCGAAGAGGGCGTTGCCGGTGGCGAGGGGGCGGTGCCAGGCGTAGCCGATGAGGAGGTAGGACGAGATGCCGAGCAGTTCCCAGCCGACGAAGAGGAGCGCGCCGTTGCCGGCCAGGACGACGAGCTGGGCGCCGGCGAGGAAGAGGCAGAGGCAGGCGAAGAAGCGGTGGAAGCCGGCCTCCCGGTGCAGATAGGGGCGGGCAACGCGCAGCACCAGCCAGCCCAGCAGGGCGACCAGGGTGGCGGCGGCGAGGGCCAGGGGGTCGGCCATGAAGGAGAGGGTGACCGCCAGGTCGCCGCTGGCGAACCAGCGCCCAAGCTTGACGTAGGCCGGAAGCCCGCCGGCCAGGGCGCAGCCGTCGATGACCAGGAGCAAAACCAGGCCAATCCCGGCCGCCCCGGCAGCAAGGCGGGCCGTGGCCGGCTCGGCGGCGTCGCCCCGGCCGCCTCCGGCGAGCAGCCGCAGGCCGATGAGCGCGGCAGCGAACAGCGGCAGGGCAGGCACCAGGCCGATTGCCAGGGCCGCGTAGGGGAGCGGCGCGGCGATCACGGTGCCTCCCCGAGGAGGGCGGGGGGCAGCGGCTCGCGCCGGCCGGAGAACCAGTCGGCCGACCGCGCCACCCGGGGCAGGGCCGCCGGACCCGACCAGGGAAGCCAGCCCCGCCGCGGACAGAAGCGATGCAGCGAGCCGTCCCCGGGATGCTGGGCGGCGACGACGATCCAGCCGCCGCCCACCAGCTCGGCCAGGGCCGGCTGGCGGGCGACCACCGCCGACAGGACTTCCGGGGTCTGCTCGACGACGACGAGCAGGCGCATGGCTTCGTGGATTTCGACCATCTGCAGGGGCAGGCCGGTACGCAGGTCGGAATCGGCCCCCTCCATGACCCCGAACTGGCCGGTCAGGTTGTGGGTGATCTTGGAGCCGCAGCCGAAGCTGTCGTTGTCGACGGTGGAGAAATAGTATTCCAGGCTGATCCCCGCCCCCACCGGCCCCGCCGCCAGGAGGATGGCCTCAACGATGGTACCGGCGGCATCCTGCAGGGGATCGTAAGAAATGAGGAAGACCCGGCGGTCGAGAAAGAGGCCGCGGCTCATCGAGCGCCGGCCAATGAAGGCGGCGGCGTTGGTGGCGTGGCCCAGCTCGGGGCGGGCCTCGCCCAGGTCGTGCCGGCGCCCCTGGACGTGCCGCCAGCCCTGGCCGGCGGTCGCCGCGGCCGGGGCCGAGGCGAACCGCCGGCAGCGTTCGGCGGCGTGGGCCTTGCAGGCTGCGGCGAGCTGCCCGGCGAGGCGGTCGAAATCGCCCTGCCGCCCGGCCGGGACGAGGTCGGTGTCGTACCACTCGATGCCGTCGTCGCAGGTGTTGTGCTCGGCGCCGACAAACCAGGTGGCGGCGGGAATGTCGATGCCGCCCTCGGCCAGGCGCCGGCGCACCGCCGGCCGGTTGGCCATGGCCGCGAAGAGGCGGGCGTTGGGGCCGCCGTGCCGGCCGGAGCAGGCACCGCAGTCGTAGGCCGAGCGATGGGGATTGTTGCGGCTGGCCGAGCCGTGGCCGATCAGGGCGACCACCGGCGCGAACCGGGCGGTGAGGCCGATGGCCCGCAGGAAATTGCCGACCCGCTCGGCCTGCTCGGCGTCGGTAAAACCTGCCCGGGGGGCGTCGGGGGTGGCCGGCCCCCCGTCGTCCGGGGCCACGAAGTCGAGGCGGGTCGGCACCCGGCGGTCGAAGCGCTCGCGCCAAGCGGCCAGGGCCTCGCCGAACCAGCCCGGCGCCAGGCTGCCGGCCGCCAGGGAAAGCACAGCGACGGGGGCGGCAACTGCCGTGAGCAGCGGTGCCGCCAGCGACCCGCGGCGGGTCTCCTGGACGAAGCGCTGGCGCCAGACCAGGCGGCGGTTGCGCCGGCGGCGGTGAATTTCGGCCAGGGCGGCCGCTCCCGGCTGGGGTGCTTCGTCCACGCGATGGGCCGGCCGCACGACCACCGGGCAGAGGTCGCTCGGCTTTTCATCGTCAAGCCCGCGCCAGGCCATGGCGACGCCGAAGAAGCCGGCGGCGCCGAAGGTTTCGACGGCCGGGGCGATTTCTTCGAGATGGCGGCGGGTGCCCTCCTCCCGGTCGTCCATGCAGAAGACGGCCTGCCCCGAGGGGGCCGAAGGCCCTCCGCCGCGACCCCGGTTGGCGGCCAGGGCGGCGAAAATCTCCTGGCGATAGTGGCGCTCGTAGGCGAGCAGCCAGAGATAACCCCGCTCCAGGGCGTCGGGCGCCGCCGCGGCCTGCAGCAGCGCCGTCGCACCGGCCGGTCCGAGGCCGGCCAATTCGCCGGCCGCCATGCCGAGCCGGGTCGCCAGCCGGAACAGCTGCCAGGCCCGGGATTGCGCGTCGCCGGTTTGGGCCGGGCGCGCCGCCAGGGCCTCGGCCAGGGCAGCCCAGGCCGCTTCGTCCGGCCGGCCGTCGCCGCCGACCAGGGCGGCGGCCCGGTGGGCCAAGTCCTCGGGCAAGGCCTGGCGGAAAAAAAGGCGACGGACGTACAACTCGGCCGGCCGGGCGGCAAAGTAGGCGGCCAGTTCCGAAGGTTCGAGGGGGCCTCCGGTGAGCCGGCGCAGCAGGTCTTCGCTGAGCAGGCGTTCGAGCAGAAGCCGCACGGCGAGGTAGTCGACCATGGCCACCGGCGTCCCGTCGCCCTGCCGCGGGTGGCGGTCCCGCCACAGCATCATGCCCGACCAGCCGGGCAATTCCAGGGCCAGGCGCTCAAGGTAGCCGTACCACAGCGCCTCATCCGGGAGGAGACGGGCCAGTTCCTGGGCCACCAGGTCGATGGCGCTAGCGGGCAGCCAGGCGAGCTCCTCCCGCAGCGCCGGCAGTTCGTCGAGTTCCCAGCCGAAATCGCAGCCGGCGCTGGCCCGCCAGGCGGCGTAGAACCCCTCGCCGCGGCCGGGATTACGCCAGGCGGCGACCCCCAGGTCGAGGTGGGCGGCAAGGTGGCGCTGGAGGACGGTGCGGACCCGTTCGAGGATGTCTTCGCCAGTCAGGTCGGCGAGGACGGCGCGCCAGGTGCGGTCGCGGCCGATCGTGGCGGTCAGGGCCTGCCATTCGGCCCGGGCTGCCGCCGCCCAGTCGGCCGGCGCGGGCGCCTCCACCGGCCCGTCGGTGAGGGCGGCGGCGGTCTGCCAGAGGGCCGCTTCACCCACCGCCATTTCGCGCAGTTCCCATTGCTGGCGGGCCGGCGGCGGGGGCGCGGCCAGTTCGAGCAGGGCGGCGACCAGGACGGTGCGGCGGCTGCGGCCGGGCACCACGGCGGCGTCGAGGTCCGCGATGCCGGCGTCGTCCAGGGCCGCCGCCAGGTCGTCGTCGGTGATCCGCCCGGCACGGTGGAGTTCGTGGCAGCGCGCTTCGGGCAGGTAGGGCCGCGCTCCGGTCAGGCGATGGGCCGCCGCCAGGGCCTCGGGGAAGGGCAGATGCTGGAAGCCGTGCAGGGTGTTGTGATGGACGAAATCGCCGATCGGGGCCTGGGCCGGCAGGACGTGGGCGAGGTGCTCGACCCACTGGTCGAGGCGCTGGCGCAGGGGCAGTTCGGCGTGGCCGCCCATGTCAGGCTCCGAAGAGGCGGGCCAGGTGGCCGACGCTGCCCGCCACCAGATGCAGCAGGGGGGCGGGCCAGAGGCCGAGGCCGAGGATGCCGGCGGCGAGAACGGCAGCGCCGGCGCTTTCGCTCCGGCTCAGGTCGGCGATGGTCATGGCTTGGCCGCGCCCGCAGAAGCGCCCCAGCACCCGCAGGCTGTAGGCGGCGCCGATGAGCACGGCGAGCGAGACGAGGACCAGCCAGCCGCCCCAGCGCTGAAAACCGCCCACCAGGGCGTGCACTTCGGCGACGAAGCCGGCGCTGCCCGGAAGGCCGACGGCGGCGAGCAGGGCGAAGGCGAAAAAGACGGCGAAGCGCGGCGCCTTGGCGACCAGGGAGCCGTAATCGGCGAGATTGCGGCTGTGGGTCCGCTGGTAGAGCAGCCCGACCACCATGAAGAGGGCGGCGGCGGTCAGGCCGTGGGCGACCATCTGCATTACCGCCCCGGTCAGCCCGGTGACGTTGAGGGTGGCGATACCGAGAAGGACGATGCCCATGTGGGATATCGACGAATAGGCGATCATCGCCTTGAGATCCTGCTGCCGCCAGGCCAGGATGCCGCCGTAGAGCAGGCTGACGAAGGCCAGGGCGGCGAGCCAGTCCTGGGTGGCGAGGAGCGCCGCGGGCAGGGTTTCGGCGGCGCGGATGAGGCCGTAGGCGCCCATCTTGAGGAGCACGCCGGAGAGCAGGATGGACACCGGGCTGGGGGCCTCGACGTGGGCGAGCGGGAGCCAGCCGTGCAGGGGAAAGACCGGCATCTTGACGCCGAAGCCGATGAAGAGGCCGGCGAAGATCAGCAACTGGGTGGGCAGGGGCAGGCCGCGCCCGCCTTCGGCCATGTCGGCCATGGCAAAGCTGTGGCCGGGGGCGGCGTCGTAGAGAAAAAGCAGGGCGACGAGCATGAAGACCGAGCCGCCCAGGGTGTAGAGGAAGAAATTGAGGGCGGCGCCCTGGCGATTGACGCCACCCAGGCGATCGATGAGGAAGAACAGGGGCAGCAGGGTGGCTTCCCAGAAGACGTAGAAGAGGGACCAGTCCCGCGCCGTGAAGACGCCGAACATCGCCGATTCGAGCAGGAGGACGAGGACGAAATAGAGCCGCGCCCCGGCCGCGATGGGGCGTGACACAAGCACCGCGACCAGGGTGAGCAGGGCCGCGAGAAGGACCATGGACAGGGAAATCCCGTCGACCCCGAGGGCGAAGCTGGTACCCAGGCGGGTGTTCCAGGGAGTGGACTCGGCCAGCTGGATGGCCGGATCGGCCGCGTCGAAGGCGGCCGCGATGACCACGGCGTAGGCCAGTGCGGCGGCAGTCACGAAGAGGGTCGCCGGCCAAAGGAAACGCGCCAGCCGGGCAGGCAGCAAAGCCACCAGCACCGCCCCGACCACCGGCAGGAATACCAGCGCCTTTAACAACTGCCCCCCCATAACCGACGGATAATGGTAATTTTCGACCGGTGATTATGCCAGTCTCGCCGGAAATCATGGGAAAATCAAAAAAAATGGAGAAAATCGGTCAAGCATGAAAACCCTGCACTTCCACATTTCCGGCCTCGTCCAGGGGGTCGGCTACCGCTGGGCCATGGTCGCCGCGGCCAGCCGGCTCGGCCTCGACGGCTGGGTGCGCAACCGCCGCGACGGCACCGTCGAGGCCATCGCCCGGGGACCGGAAGCGGCCCTGGGCGAACTCGAAACCTGGGCCCGTCAGGGGCCGCCCGGCGCGGTGGTCAGCCAGGTGGTGTGCAGCCCGGGAGACGAGGAACCGGCCCGGGGCTTTCACCAAATCCCGACACTTTGACAAACTTTTCCTGAAAAAGCGGTCGAATCCGACGTTTGACAGCGGTAGACCGCTTGGTTAAATTCCCAGTCTTTCTTTTCCCCCCAACTTTTACTGCATATTACAAGGAGATCAACCATGGCAGTCCTCGTCGGCAAGCAAGCCCCCGATTTCACCGCCACCGCGGTTTACGGCAACAATGAAATCAAGGAACTCAAGCTGTCCAGCTTCAAGGGCAAGCCCGTCGTCCTTTTCTTCTACCCTCTGGACTTCACTTTCGTCTGCCCCTCGGAGCTGATTGCCTTCGATCACCGCCTGGCCGAATTCAAGAACCGCGGCGTCGAAGTCATCGGCGTTTCCATCGACTCCCAGTTCACCCACCTGGCCTGGAAGAACACCCCGATCAAGGAAGGCGGCATCGGCCAGGTCGGCTATCCCCTGGTCGCCGACATCAAACACGACATCTGCCGCGCCTACGACGTCGAACTCGAAGGGGCCGGCGTGGCGCTGCGCGGCTCCTTCCTCATCGACAAGAACGGCGTGGTCATGCACCAGGTGGTCAACATGTTGCCGCTCGGCCGCAACATCGACGAAATGCTGCGCATGGTCGACGCCCTGCAGTTCTTCGAAGAGCACGGCGAAGTCTGTCCAGCCGGCTGGAACAAGGGCAAGCCCGGCATGACCGCCTCGCCCGAAGGTGTCGCCGCCTACCTGGCCAAGAACGCCAAGAAGCTGTAAGCGGTCCCGCCCCGGCCGACCCCGCCGCGGCGGGGTTTTTTTTGCGCCGGCGTGTAGCGTTTTTGACATTTATGTACAATCCGGAAACATTTCTATTTTCGGGATGGCCATGTCGGACAATCGCTACCTGACTACCCGCCAAGTCGCGGCGGTTCTCGGAGTTTCCCTCGGCACCGTCCAGCAGATGGTCGAGTCCGGCGCCCTCCAGGCCTGGAAGACGGCCGGCGGCCATCGCCGCATCCTGGCCACTTCGGTCGATTCCTACGTCGCCCGCACCCACCCGGCCTCCCGCTCCGACAATCCGGAACGTGCCCTCGACATCCTCATCGTCGACGACGACCCGATCCAGCGCAAGCTTTACGAAGCCACCCTGCAGCGCTGGGAATTCCCCCTGCGGCTGCGCCTGGTGGACAACGGTTTCGACGGCCTTCTTGAAATCGGCCAATCGGTACCCGATATCCTCATCGCCGATCCGGTGATGCCCGCCATGGACGGCTTCGCCATGATCCGCCGCCTGCGGGAACGGGCCGAGCTGGCGGCCATGGACATCATCGTGGTGAGCGCCCTGGACGGCAGCGAAATCGACGCCGCCGGGGGGCTTCCCGCAACCTTAACCGCCTACCGCAAGCCGATCCCTTTCCACGAACTCAAGGGTTTCGCCCAGGCCCGCCTGACCGCCCGCCAGCGTCCCTGACGCGGAAAAACCGCGGAACCTGAGGGAAAAGCTCAAGTATCCCGCGGCAAAACCGTTACTGGCAGGGGAAACCGGTGGCAGGCCCACCGGCGGTGTCGTATGATTGCAGGAACAAGAAAACAACAAGGTCCACATACACCAAGGGTAGGAGGCACTCATGGGACTATTCGGCGGCAACGCCCCCCTTGAAAAAATCGACCGCGACATCGCGGCCATCGCCGACGGCAACGCCGACCTGTCGCACAACGTCGGTTCCCCCGGCGGGGGCGCCACTGGGCGCCTGGCGGCCAACATCAACCGCTTTTTCGCCAAGGTCCGGGGACTCATCGTCCACGCCTGCGAAAAAAGCGTCAGCATCGCCGCCGACGCGGCGCGCATGAATTACCTGGTGCAGCTCACCGGCGGCGCCGTCAAGAAACAGGAAGAATTGGCCTCGGCCGTGTTCGAATCGAGCAACCGGGTCAATCTTGCGGTATCCGAAGTGGCGCTCAACGCCGACGCCATCGAATCGTCGACCCATAACAACCTCGACCTGGCGCAACGCTCCCTCGACCAGATGCATACGGTGGCCGACACCATGCGTTCGGCCAACGCCCACATCGAACATTTCGCCACCACGGTGGGCGAACTCCACACCAGTTCGATGAAGATCAACGAGATCGTCTCCCTCATCAACGACATTTCCGACCAGACCAACCTTCTCGCCCTCAACGCCGCCATCGAGGCCGCCCGGGCCGGCGAGGCGGGCCGCGGCTTCGCCGTGGTCGCCGACGAGGTGCGAAAACTCGCCGAAAAGGTCAAGACCGCCACCCAGGTCATCGGCCAGAACACCCAGTCGATGATTAACCTGGTGGCCGACACCTCAGACAAGACCCGCGCCATCGTCGGTGACGTCACCCAGGCCAACGGCTACATCGAAACCTCGGCCCGCGACCTCGGCGTCATGGTCGAAGACTTCAAGCAGACCACCGTCCAGCTCGGCACCATCGCCGGCGCCATCCGCAACCTGCGGGAGAGCAACCAGTCGATCCACGGCGAGGTCGAAGAAATCCGCAACCTGGCCCTGGATATCTCGGGCAAGGTCCGCCAGTGCGAGGATTCGGCCAAGACCCTGCGCGGCTCGACGGAAGACCTGCAAGCCACCCTCGCCGATTTCCGCACCGGCGACAGCATGTTCGACAAGCTGCACGACGCCTGCCTGTCGTTCCGCGACCGCACGGCGGCCATCGTCCAGCGCCTGGCCGACCAGGGCGCCAACATCTTCGACCAGGCCTACAAGGAAATCCCCGGATCCAACCCGAAGCGCTACACGACGTCCTACGACAACCGCTGCGACGCCGACATGACCCGCGTCAACGACGATCTTCTCAAGGAACTGCCCGGCCTCGTCTACGCCCTGGCCCTCGACAGCAGCGGCTACGCCCCGGCCCACAACAGCGTCTTCTCCAACCCGCCCACGGGCGACCCCACCGTCGACCTCGCCAAGTGCCGCCACAAGCGCATCTTCAACGACCCGGTGGGAATCCGCTGCGCCAAGAACCAGAAGCCGTCGCTCTTCCAGACCTACGTCCGCGACACCGGCGAAATCCTTTCCGACCTCACCATGCCCATCGTCATCGGCGGCCGCCATTGGGGTTGCGTGCGCATCGGCTTCAAGCCGGAACTGGTCCTCAAGGGATGACCGTCGGCTACCGGGACGTCCTCGCCTACTGGTTCGGCGCCCCCGACGATCCCGATTACGGTCAGCCCCGCGCCGCCTGGTTCCGCAAGGATGCCGCCGTCGACGCGGATATCCGCAGCCGCTTCCGCGCCCTCCACCAATGGGCCGCCAGCGGGCTTCTCGACGCCTGGGACGAGGCACCGGAGCCGATGCTGGCGCTGGTCATCGTCCTCGACCAGTTTTCCCGCCAGATCTATCGCGACCAGCCCCGGGCCTTCAAGAGCGACGCCAAGGCCCTGCACCTGGCCGAACGGGCCGTCGCCGCAGGCTTCGACCGGCAGCTGCCCGCCCTGCAGCGGGCTTTCCTCTATTTTCCCTTCGAACACGCCGAATCGCCGGCGGCCCAGGAAAAATCCCTAGCCCTGTTTACCGCCCTGACCGAGGAAGGCCCCGAATTTGCCGGCTTCGCCGACTACGCCAGACGCCACCAGGAAGTCATCGCCCGCTTCGGCCGCTTCCCCCACCGCAATGCCATTCTCGGGCGGGAGACCACGCCTGGGGAGGCGGACTACTTGGCGCAGCCGGGGAGCGGGTTCTAGGTTTTCGCTTGCGCAACATTCCGCCTGACGGCAGGGGCACTTTCTTCTGGTGCAGCAATAGAAGGCAATGCCGCCCGTCAGGGGCGGAAAAGGGCGCCGCCCCTACTGATAAACCACCTCGACATTAGCCGGCGTCAGCCAGTTGTGCAATTCCGCCAAGAGGGCGTCGTCCAGCCTCACCCGGGCGCCGTCGCCGAGGACCAGCTCGCATTCGGCCTCGGCGTTGCGGTAGCGCAGCCGTACGGCCGCCGGCCCGGGACCGAAGGGGGCGAGCAGGGATTTCAGCCGGCGGGCGTCGGCGCCGCCGTTCAGGCGGATGAGAAGGTGTTTGGCGTATCTGGCCCGGGCTTCGCCGAGGGTCATCAGGCGGTCGGCCACCACCCGGTTGCCGCCGGAAAAATCGTCGTAGCTGACCTTGCCTTCGACCAGCAGCACCTCGTCGGTGACGATCTTGGCGCGCTCGGCCTCGAACAGCTCGTTGAAGACCGATACCTCGACCATGGCGCTGCCGTCGTCAAGCTGGACGAAAAGCATCTTGCCGCGGCGCGTCATCTGGGTGCGCACGCCGACCACGATGCCGGCGATAACCGTCAACTCCTTGGCCGGCTCGAGCTGGGCCAGGCTACGCCGGACGAAACGCGACAACTCGCCCTTGCTGGCGGCGTAGGGATGGCCGGAGAAGAAGAAGCCCAGGGCCTGCTTCTCCTGCATCAGCTTTTCCTTCTCGTCCCAGGCCTTGACCTCGACGTATTGCGGCGCGTGTTGCTCGGCCGCCGGCCCGCTGTCGAAAAGGCTGACCTGCATTGCGTTCTTTTCGGCCTGCTCGGCGAATTCCATGGCGATGCCCACCGACGCCAGCAGCCGGTGGCGGTTGCCGTCCAGGCCGTCGAAGGCGCCGGCCTTGATGAGGGCCTCGATGGTGCGGCGATTGACCAGGCGCTTGTCGACCCGGCGGCAGAAATCGAAGAGATCCTTGAAGGCGCCGTCCTGTTCCCGGGCTTTGATGATGCATTCCACCGCCTGCTGGCCCGTGCCCTTGATGGCGCCCAGGCCGTAGCGGATGGTCTGGCGGTCCACCGGTTCGAAGCGGTAGGCCGAGGCGTTGACGTCCGGCCCAAGGACGGTAACGCGGTTGGCGACGGTATCCTCGTAGAAGATCTTCACCGTATCGGTGTTGTCCATGTCCGAAGACAGGGTCGCCGCCATGAAGGCGGCACAGTGGTGCGCCTTCAACCAGGCCGTGTGGTAGGTGACGACGGCGTAGGCGGCGGTGTGGGATTTGTTGAAGCCGTATTCGGCGAACTTGGTCATCAAATCGAACAACTGCTCGGCCAGGGCCGGATCGTAGCCCTTCTCCTTGGCCCCGGCGGCGATGGTTTCCCGGTGCTTGGCCATTTCTTCGGGCTTCTTCTTGCCCATGGCCCGACGCAGCATGTCGGCGCCGCCCAGGGTGTAGCCGCCGATGATCTGGGAAATCTGCATCACCTGTTCCTGGTACACGATGACGCCGTAGGTGGGCGACAGGCAGGCGGTGAGATCGGGGTGGAAGTAGTCGATCTTCTGCTGGCCTTTCTTGCGCAGGATGAAGTCGTCCACCATGCCCGAACCGAGCGGCCCCGGGCGGTACAGGGCCAGCACGGCGATGATGTCCTCGAAACGGTCGGGAGCGAGCTTTTTGAGGAGCTTCTTCATTCCCTCCGATTCGACCTGGAAGATCGCCGTCGTGTTGGCGTCCTTGAGAATCTGGTAGGCCGCCGGGTCGTTGAAGCCCAGGCTCATCAGGTCGAGCTTTTCGCCGGTGAGGCGTTTGACGTACTCCAGGGCCAGTTCGATGATGGTCAGGTTGCGCAGACCGAGGAAGTCGAACTTCACGAGGCCGGCCTTTTCCACGTCGTCCTTGTCGAACTGGGAAACCGGCGAGGCCTCGCTGCCGGTGGCCTGGTAGATGGGGCAGAAATCGGTGATGCGGCCGGGGGCGATGAGAACGCCGCCGGCGTGCATGCCGACGTTGCGGGTGAGGTCTTCCAGGCGCACGGCGAGGTCGAAGAGCTGCTGGATCGATTCGCCGTCGCGCTCGTCGGCCATCATCTCCTTCAGGGCCGGTTCCTGCTCCAGGGCGTCGCCCAGGGAAACGGGCTTGTTCTGGACGATGGGAATGAGCTTGGACAGCCGGTCGCAGAGCGAATAGGGAAGATCGAGGACGCGGCCGACGTCGCGGATCACCGCCTTGGACGACATGGTGCCGAAGGTGGCGATCTGGGAGACGGCCTGGGCGCCGTAGCGTTCGCGTACGTATTCGATGACGCGCCAGCGGTTGTCCTGGCAGAAATCAACGTCGAAGTCGGGCATCGATACCCGCTCCGGGTTGAGGAAGCGCTCGAAGAGGAGCGCGTAGGCCAGTGGGTCGAGATCGGTGATACCCAGGCTGTAGGCGACCAGGGAGCCGGCGCCGGAACCCCGCCCGGGGCCGACCGGGACAGCGTTGTTCTTGGCCCAGTTGATGAAGTCGGCAACGATCAGGAAGTAACCGGGGAAACCCATCTGGACGATGGTGTTGCATTCGAAGACCAGGCGTTCGTCGTATTCCGGCCGGCGCTTCTGGCGCTCGGCGGCCTCGGGATAGCGCTGCAGCAGGCGCTTTTCCAGGCCTGCCTTGGCCTCGGCCACGAGGAAATCGTCGAGGGTCAGGCCGGCCGGCGTCGGGAAGTCGGGCAGGAAATTCTTCCCCAGGGTCAATTCGATATTGCAGCGCCGGGCGATTTCGACGGAATTTTCCAGCGCCTCGGGCAGGTCGGCGAAGAGTTCGGCCATTTCGGCCTGGCTCTTGAAGTACTGCTCCTCGGTGTAGGGGCGCGGCCGCCGCGTATCGCCCAGGACGTAACCTTCGGCGATGCAGACCCGGGCCTCGTGGGCGCGGAAATCGTCGCGGCTGAGGAACTGGACGGGGTGGGTGGCGACCAGGGGCAGGCCGAGTTCGCCCGCCAGGTCGGCCGTCGCCTGGACCACGGTTTCTTGCTGCGGCTGGCCGTAGCGCTGGATTTCCAGGTAGAAGGCGCCGGGAAAGAGAGCCTCCCAGGCCCGGGCACGTTCGGCGGCGAGGTCGAAATTGCCGTTGGCCAGGGCTTCGCCGACGTCGCCCAGGTGGGCGCCGGAAAGGGCGATGAGGCCGTCGCTGCCGACTTCAACCAGCCACTCCCGGCGGATTTCCGCCTTGTCGCGCCGGCCTTCGACCAGGTAGGCCCGGGTCAGAAGTTCGCACAGCTGCAGATAACCCGCCCGGTTCCGGGCGAGCAGCAGGAGGCGGCGGGAATCCTCCGGGACTTCCGGGTTGGCGACCCAGACGTCGGCGCCGGCGATGGGCTTGACCCCCTTGCCGCGGGCGCCGGTGTAGAACTTGACGAGGCCGAAGAGGTTGCCCAGGTCGGTCAGGGCCAGGGCCGGCATGGCGTCGGCGGCGGCGCGCTTGACCGCGTCGCCGACGCGGACGATGCCATCGGTGATGGAGTATTCGGAATGGAGCCGAAGATGAATGAAGCGGGGGGAAGTCATGCCGGCGATTTTACCCCGGCCGCCCGGCCGACGCCCGCAAGCCGCTCATACCAATTCGCTTTCAATTCGAGGCGCGAAGACGAGCCGAAGACAGTGCTGGAGCACGGCAAGGCGAAGTCGACAATGGATCGGTTGGAAAGCGAATCGGTATCAGAAGTCGAGGCGCAGGCTCAGCCAGTGCATTTCGTTGACGACCCGGGTCTCGCGCCGGCCGTCCTGGGGATGATTGGCGCTCTGCGCCGTGTACGCGATCTCGCCGCGGGTCGGACCGAGGCGGAAGGATTTGGCGAGCCGCCAATCGACGCGCTCGTAAGGGGCGGTGAACGAGTTGCGCCGCCAGCGCATGAAGGCCGACTTGTAATACATCACCGATGTTTCGAAGCCGTAGGGCAGGCTCTGGATGAGCATCACCGAGGTCGCGTGGCGGGGTGCGGAATCCCGGGTCTGGGTCGATATCTTGTCGATGTTGATACCGCCCCCCTTGTTGCCGTCGGCGATCGCCCAGACGTCGGTGAGATCGGCATAGATGCTGGTATAGGCGTGGCCGTAGAGGATGCGCGTGGCGTCGAAGGGCTGCCAGCGCCACTGGGATTCATAGCCCCGGATCGAGACCTTCTCCAGGTTGAGGGCGGCATCGGCGCGACCGAAGGGATAGAGCGCGGTGGTCAGGACGAGGCGATCGCCCAGGGAATCCCGGTCGTCCGGCGCCCCGGCCGGCAGGGGATAGGGGACGATGGTGATGCGGTTGGGAATGCGTTCGTTGAAGGCCCGCACGTCCAGGCTCGCCCGTAGCGCCTTGAATTCACCGAGGTAGCCGGCCTCCACAGTATCGAGCCGCTCGGCTTTGAGACCGGGGGCGGCGAGATAGCTGCGGTCGAGCGGCCCACCGCCGCCGACCGGCCCGACCTGGGTGTCGCCCCGGGCCTCAAAAAGACTGGGGGTGCGGTGGGCGCGGGAGGCGATCAGCCGCAGGGTATGCCCCGGGAGCAGGTGATAGCTGACCCCGACCCGGGGATCGAAATGGGTTCCCGACAAGCTGTCCCGCTCCAGGCCGGCGCCGAAATTGAGGAGCCAGGCGGCGGCCGGGCGCCATTCGAGGTTGGCGAAAAGCCTCCCTACCGATCGCGACTGCCAGGCGGCGCTGTTGAATTGCTGCTGCGACACGAGATCCACGTGGCTTACATTGGCGCCCCAGGCGAGCCGGGTCGACCGCCAGGGCGAAAAGCTGTGCTGCCACTCGATCTCGTTGCTCACTGACCGGCCGTCATTGGGACTCACCGCGTTGAAGGCGGCGCTACTGTCATCGGGCTTGGTGAAGGACACCCGGCCAATGAAGCGCCCCGACATCCAGTCTTCGACGTGGGAAAAGCGCAGCCTGAAATCCTCGTCGGGGGACAGGGTGCGCCGCCATTCGGCCGACAGGTTGGTGCTGCTCTGGCTGAGGTCGCGGAAGGGATCGCTGGTGCTGAGCGGGCGGCCGAACTGGGAGACGTCGTAGGCATGGCTCAAGGAAAGCTGCAACTCGTCCCGGTCGCCGAGAGGAACGTCGGCCCGCAGGTCGAAAAGCCGGTTGTGGCGCGAATCGTGGGGGTCGAACCAGCCCAGGTTGCCGTCGAACATGTTGCGCAGGCCGTCGTCGCCCTGCTGGCGATAGGTCATGCGCAGGTGGGCGCCGGCCACTTGTCCGCCCCAGCGCACCGTCTGGTCGGCGATGCTCTGGTTGCCGCGGCTCGCCGCAAGGGTGAACCCGGAGGCTGTCGAAGCATGCTGGGTGATGATGTTGATGACCCCGAGAAAGGCGTTGGAGCCGTAGGAAACAGCGTTGGAGCCGCGCATTACCTCGATGCGCTCGATGTCTTCCGGCGCCACGGGAACCAGGTTCCAGTTGACCCCCGACTTGAACAGTGGCGAATACAGCGAACGCCCATCCACCAGCACCTGTACCCGCGGCGTGTATTCCTCGTTGGACAAGCCGTGGTAGGCCACCACCGCCGCCTCCTGGTTGGGCGGAGTGACGGAAAAACCTGGCACCAGCCGCAGGACGTCGGCGATGTTGCGCGCCCCGGCGGCCCGGATGAGGTCGCGGTCGATCACCGTCACCGCCCCCGGCGCTTCGGCCAGCGGCTGCTGCAGGCGGGATACCGAGGCGACGACGGGCAGGTTGCTGAAAAATAGATCCTCGTCGGCCCCGGCGACGCCGCTGGCGGCGAAGGCGAGCAGGCCAACCGCCAGGCGCCGCCGCCAGCGCAGGAAAAATGCTTGTCCCCTCAAAATTAGTCTCTTTCTTCAATCAGCTGGACCGTTTTCCCCCATCCTAGCACGATTCCCCCGGCCAGCCGGTCCCCGGCCCGGCGCTTACCCTTTTGGCGCGAATGGACTAAATTAACCGGACAACTTCAACATCATCCGGAGAACGCCATGACTACCGCCACCAGCCCCGAACCCCTCGTCCTGCGCCACGACCGCCCGGACGGCCTGACGACGTTGACGCTCAACCGGCCGAGTCAGTTCAACGCCCTGTCCCAGGCCATGCTCGCCGCCCTGCAGGCCGAACTGGTGGCCGTCGGCGCCAGCGAGACGGTGCGCGTCGTGGTCATTGCCGGCGCCGGCAAGGCCTTCTGCGCCGGCCACGACCTGAAGGAAATGCGGGCCAACCACGACAAGGCGTTCATGCAGAATCTGTTCCGCCAATGCGGCGAGATGATGCTCACCCTGACCCGCCTGCCCCAGCCGGTCATCGCCCGGGTCCAGGGCATCGCCACCGCCGCCGGCTGCCAGCTGGTCTCCATGTGCGACCTGGCGGTCGCCGCCGAGGTGGCCAGATTCGCCGTTTCCGGCATCAACGTCGGCCTGTTCTGTTCGACGCCGGCGGTGGGCCTGGCACGCAACCTGGGGCGCAAGGCGGCCCTCGAAATGCTGCTCACCGGCGACTTCATCGACGCCCAGGAAGCCCGCGCCAAGGGCCTGGTCAATCGCGTCGTCCCGGCCGACGCCCTCGACGCCGAGGTTGAGCGCCTCGCCCAGGCCATCCTGGCCAAGAGCGCAGTCGCCGTGCGCCTGGGCAAGGGCATGTTCTACCGGCAGCTGGAAATGGGGCTGGCCGAGGCCTACGACTACGCCGGCGAAGTCATGGCCTGCAACATGATGAGCGACGATGCCGGCGAAGGCATCGATGCCTTCATGGCCAAGCGCCCCCCGCACTACCGGGGCCGCTGAGCGCCCGGAAGATCAGATCGAGGTGGTCAGCCGGACCAGCCAGTCCGGTGCGATTTCCAGCACCCAGGCCTCGAAACGCTTGTCGAGGCCGGTGACGATCAACACCCCGAGCACCAGCATGACCACCCCCAGGGCCTGCTTGCCGGCCTTGCCCGCGGCCAGCAGGCGCCCCCGCAGGCGCGTCATGGCCTGGCGCGAGACGACCCCGAGGACGACCAGGGGAAGCGCGGCGCCGATGCCGAACACAGCCATCAACAGGGTCACCTGGACGAGGTTGCTGCCCTGGCTGGCGAGGGTGATCGCCGCCCCCAGGGTCGGGCCGACGCAGGGGCTCCAGACGAGACCGAGAAGCAGGCCGAGGACGAACTGCCCCGACAGCCCGTCGAGGGTCACCCGGGACAGCAGCGACTGGCCGGCCCCCGACAGGCCGGCGGTGGCGCCGGCGAATTTTTCCTGCAGCCGCGGCGAGAGGAGGACGATGCCGAAGGCCATGAGGAGTATTGCCGCAGCGCTGCGCAGCACCCCCTGATCGAGGCCCAAGGAACCACCCAGGCTGGCGATGAAGACGCCGACCAGGGTAAACGACAGGGCCAGCCCCCCGGCCAGGGCGTAGGGACCGAGGCGGTGGGCGGCGAGGGCGGTGCCGAGGAGGATGGGAACAAGGGGCAGGACGCAGGGCGACAGGGTGGACAGGCCGCCTGCCAGGAAGGCCAGCCCAAAGGTTGCCGCCCCGAAGTCCACGGCCGGGACTCAGAGCGCCTGCCTGAGCAGGGCGACGATCTGGTCCTTGCGGGTTTCGCCCGTCGAGCGGCCGACTTCCTTGCCACCCTTGAAGACGATGAGGGTGCTCTGCATCGTCGCCTTGAGTCCCTTGAGGGCGTTCTTCTGCTTGTCGAAATCGACCTGCAGCATGGTCAGCGCCTTCATTTCCGGCATCTGCAGGACTTCATTGACCACCGGCCCCTGGGCCTTGCAGATCGGGCACCAGTCGGCATGGATGACCACCAGGGTAGGTTTGCCCTCTTTTTGCAGAGCGTCGAAGTGGGCCTGGTCGTAGGCGTGGCCGGCGGCCATGGCGCCGGCGCTGGCGCTGGCGAAGAGGAAGGACACGAGGAAGAGGCGGAGGATGCGCAACATGATGAATCTCCTGAAAGGGGCGGGATGGATTCCCTCTGTGACAACGAAAAGTAGCGGACGTTTGCGGTTTCGTGCCCGGGCGCCCGGCGGCCGGTTCCTCCCATGCGATTAGTCGGCGCCGGAAACGAATCCTTACACGAATCGCACCGGCTTGCCGGCCACTTTTCCCGGCGCGGTAGAATGCCCGCCAATGATTCTCCGCCACCCGCCCCTCGCCCTTTTCTTCCTGGCCCTCGCCGCCCTCGTCCCGGGCATCTGGGAAGCCACCGGCATCACTGGCAAGGACGAGTTCTACCTGGGCCTGCGCACGCCCATGGAAATGATGGCCGGCGACCACTGGCTGGTGCCCTTCCTCGACGGCGCGCCGCGCATCAAGAAACCGCCGCTCCTCTACTGGCTGGGCCGGGCAAGCTACGAAACCCTGGGCGTCTCGCTCTTCAGCGCCCGCCTGGTGGCCGTCTGCTTCGCCGCCCTGCTCGTCGCCGCCACCGCCGGCATCGCCCGGCGCCTGAGCGGAGAGGCCCGCACCGGCTGGCTCGCCGGCCTCGTCCTGCTGGGCTGCCTGGGGCTGCACAGCGAAGGCCGCCGCTTCATGCTCGACGTCCCGGTGGCCGCCCTTTCCGCCACCGCCTTGTGGTGCACCCTCATCTGGCTGGAAAAACCGCGCTGGCCCTGGCTGACCGCGGCCACCCTGGCGCTTGCCGCGGGCTTTCTCGTCAAGGGGCCGATCGTCGCCCTGGTCTGCGGCGCCGGACTCGCCGCCCTGGCCCTCGGCGGGAACCTGTCCCGCCGCGACCTGGCGGGCCGCTGGCCGGCTCTGGCCGCCCACGGCGCCCTCTTCCTGGCCCTCGCCCTGCCCTGGTTCGGCCTGGTCCGCCTGCTTTACCCGCAAGCCGCCGAACTGGCTTTGGCCGACGAGGTCGAATCCCGGCAGTTCTTCCACCTCAGCCCGGAAATCGCCCTCGGCCTCGTCAATGTCGCCGCCCCCTGGGTCTTCGTATTTTGCGCCGGCGCCTGGGCGCAGCGCCGCCAGCCCCTGGTCCGCCTGATTCTCGCCTGGTTCCTCCTGAGCTTTCTGCCCTTTTTCTTTTTGCGTAGTTTCGACCGCTACCTGATCGGTTCCCTGGTTCCCCTCGCCATCCTGGTCGCCGTCGCCCTGCCCGAGCTGCGCCTGGGTTGGCCGTTTCGCCTCGGCCTTGCCGTCGCCCTGCTGGCGGGCGGCCTGCTCGCCGGCTTCGCCGCCTGGTTCGGCCTGGGGGGCTGGTACTGGCTGCCGCTGCCCGCCGCCTACCTGGCCTGGGCCTGGTGGCGTCCGGGCCGACCCGGCCACTGCCTGGCGGCTCCCATCGTTTTCTGGAGCGCGCTGCTGGCCGGGGTTTTTCCCGCCCTCGGCATTAACGCCGTTCCGACGGCCGTGGTCGACCTCGGCAAGACCCGCCCCGTCGCCTTTTTCGACGGCCCCCAGCCGGCCCTGCTGCCTATCCTGGCCCAGGCCCCCCACCGCCACTACACCCGCCTCGACCACCACGCCGCAAGCGAACTGGCGGGCTCGCAGACCCTCGTCTTCTGCGAAAGCAAGGATTCGCCTCGGCTCGCCGAGCAGGCGGCGGCGGCTGGCTGGCGGGCGGTGCCCGCCGGCCGTTACGCCACCCTGGCCTCCCACGGCTCGGGAGTGCGCTTCGCCCGCCTTGGCGCCACCGCCGCCGACTGGCGCGAGGCCTTGGTCCGCCGCGACCTGGGGCCGCTGCTGACCACCGTCGAATGGTTCACCCTGGAAGCGCCATGACCCCCCCGTCGCGCAGTGCCGCCGCTTTCTTCCTGGCTGCGCTCCTGGCGGCGGTGCTGCGCGCCCCGGCGCCGCCGCCCCCGGCTTTCGCCCTGCCCGCGCCGGCCCTGCCCACGCCGGGGACTGCCGCATTCGCCGCCGAAGCGCTGCCGGCCGCCGCCCCGTCGGCCCATGCCGCCACCCTGGCCGAACTTCCCGACGGCCGGCTGGCCGCCGCCTGGTTCGCCGGTTCCCGCGAGGGCGCTGCCGACGTCGCCATCTGGTTCTCCCGCAAGAATTCCAGCGGCTGGGAGCCGCCCCGGGCGGTGGCCGAGCGCGCCGCCACAGCGGCCGCCACCGGCGCCCACGTCCGCAAGCTGGGCAACCCGGTCCTTTACGCCGAGGGGGAGCGCCTCCACCTCTGGTTCGTCAGCGCCGCGGTGGGCGGCTGGGCCGGCAGTTCGATCAACCACAGCGTCTCGACCGACGCCGGCGCCACCTGGTCCCCGGCTGAGAAGCTGGCGACCTCGCCCTTTTTCAATCTCAGCACCCTGGTCCGCACCCCGCCCCTGGCCTTGGCCGACGGCGGGGTGGGCCTGCCGGTCTATCACGAATTCATTGACAAGCGCGGCGAGTGGCTGCGCCTGGACGCCGCCGGCCGGATCGTCGGCCGGACCCGCCTGGCCGCGGTAGGGCCGGCGCTGCAGCCGGCCCTCGCCGCCCTTGACGGGCAGCGCGCCGTGGCCCTCCTGCGCAACGCCGGCGGCGGCGGCGCGCCGCAGGTGCTGCGGGCCGATACGGGCGACGCCGGCGAACGGTTTTCGCCCCTGGTGGAAATCGCCGTGGGCAATCCCAATTCCTCCCTCGCCCTCCTTCGCCTGCCCAGCGGCCGCCTGCTCCTGGCCGGCAACCCGGGGGAGGGGCGGAACCGCCTGCAACTGTGGGTTGGGGATGGCGAGGGCCGGACCTGGAGAGCCAGCCGGGTGGTGGAACAGAGCGCCGACGGCGCCGACGAGTTTTCCTACCCGGCCCTGCTCCTGGCCCGGGACGGGCGCATCCATCTGGCCTACACCTGGAAGCGGCAGGCCATCAACCACGCCGCTTTCGACGAAGCCTGGCTGGAGGCGGCGCCATGAACCCGGCCGCCCTCTTCGGCCTGATCGCCTCGGCCCTGGTCGTGGGGGCCGCCGGCGCCCTGCTGTTTCCCCGGCTGCCGCGCATCGTCGCCCTGGCGGCGGCCGGCCTTGCCCTGGCGCCGGTCTTCGCCGGCGAAAGTGTGGCGATGTGGGTGCACGGCCTGCTCGGCCAGCCATCAGCGACCCTGGCCCAACTCGCCCTGCTGCGCTGCCTCGGCGGCACCGTACCGGCCCTCGGCGCGGCGCGGCGCTGGGCTTTCGTGGCTGGGGCCGGAGCGTTCTACGGGAGCTTCCTGGGCAATTTTGCCGGCTTCGACTTCTTCAGCCTGGGCTACCGCCCGGCCGGCCTCTTCGTCGGGGCCCTCCTGCCCTTCGCCGCCTGGCTGCACCGGCGGGGCGAATCCGGCTGGCTGGTGATCCTCGGCGTCGACCTCGCGGCCTACGCCCTGGGCCTCTTCGACAATGCCTGGAACGCCTTGCTGGACCCCGTGGTGGTGCTTCTGGCGCTGGCTGCGGCCTTCAGGAAAGGACGGCCTGGGCGATCAGCTGGCGAATGCTCGTAGCTTCGAAGGGTTTGTCGCAGATCGCCGAAACGCCGGCCTTTTCCACCGCCGCCAGGCGCCCCCGGTTCTGTTCGCTGGTCACCATGAGCACCGGCACGGCGCTCTGCCAGCTCTGGGTGCGGATGTATTCGGTCAGTTCCCGCCCATCCATCTCCGGCATGTTGTAGTCGGTGATGACCAGGTCGACCATCGTCCCCTGCAGGCATTCCACCGCCTCGCGGCCGTTTTCCGCCTCGGTGATGCGGCTGATGCCGAGTTCCTCGAGAAGGCGCCGCAGGTGGCGCCGGGAGGCCAGGCTGTCGTCCACCACGAGCACCCGCAGCTGCTCCATTTCGGCGGTATCGATGTCGCTCGGCGGGTTGAGGTAGTCGGCGGCGGCGAACAGCGCCCGCGACAGCTGCTGCTCGTTGAAGGGTTTGGCCAGGATGCTGCAGGCGCCGGCCTGGCGCACCGGCTCGAGAACCTGGGGCCGGGTCTCGCTGGAAACGAGGATGAAGGGCACGGCTTCGAGGAAGGGATCGGCGCGCATGGCGGTGACCAGTTCGGTGCCGGCGCCGTCGGGCAGATAGAGGCTGCTGACCACGATCCAGCCGGCATCGACCCGGGCCAGCGCGGCCAGGGCCTCGGCCTTGGAATGGCAGGATTCGATCTGGCCGACCCCCTGGTTCTTGAGCATGCGGGAAACGAGATGGGCCTGGGCCGACGACGGTTCGACCAGAACCACATGCAATTCGGCGAGCGACGAGGTGAAAGCCACGAACTATCCCCTGGCGATTGGCAGACGGCCCCACTATAACAGGTGCCCGGGGCCGGCGAAACGCCCGTCCCCCGGGCCGGGGCAGGAGCGCCGCCCGATCAGGCCGGCGGCGGCAGGTCGAAATAAAGGATTTCGCTCGCCTCGCCGGCAACGATTTCCAGCCGCGGCTCGTCGGCGAGCTTGGCGGCGTCCCCGCCGGCGAGGTCGATGCCGTTCAGCCGGACCCGACCGCGCACCACGTGGAGGTAGCCCAGGCGCCCCGGCGTCTGGGTTCGCCCGGCAGCTTCCTGCGGCTCCAGGCGGCAGACGTGGATGTGGGCGTCCTGGCCGATGGTGGTGCTGCCCTGGGCGCCGTCGGGGGAGGCGATGCAGCGCCAGGGGCCGGGAATCTCGCCGCCGGCGACGGCGAGCTGCTCGTAGCTGGCCTGGCCCCCGGGCGCTGCCGGCTCGATCCAGATTTGCAGCAAATGGGTTTCCTCGGTCACCGAAGGGTTGAATTCGCTGTGCAGGATGCCCCGGCCGGCGCTCATGCGCTGCACTTCGCCGCGCCGGATGACACCGCCATTGCCCAGGCTGTCGCGGTGTTCCAGGACGCCAGCCAGGATGTAGGTGACGATTTCCATGTCGCGGTGGCCGTGCATGCCAAAGCCCTTGCCCGGCTTGACCCGATCCTCGTTGATGACGCGCAGCGCCCCCCAGCCCATTTCCTCGGGATCGTGATAGGCGGCGAAGGAAAAGCTGTGCTTCGCCAGCAGCCAGCCGTGGTCGGCGTGACCCCGATCCTTGCCTGCCCGTATCTTTATCATGGCGCTCCCCCGTCCCGGATACCGGGGTTTGACCGGCTGCGGCGGCGCCGGTTCAGGCCTCGACCCAGTCGATGATGGCCCGCCATTGGTCGACGTCGCGCTCGGCCCGGGAGGGCGGCAGGTCGAAGAGGGTGAGGCCGGCGGCGGCGGCCTGGACATAGACCTGGGTGTCCCGCAGGTAGGCCAGCACGGGCAGTTCCAGGCTGGCGAAGAAGCGCTCCAGTTCCCCGGCGGCGCGGGTTCGGGCGTCGACCCGCATGCCCACCACGGCGACGTCGGCCTTGCCCTTGCGCACCGCCTTTTCGGCCAGCAGGTCACGGATGAACTGGCGGGTGGCGAGCATGTCGAAAAGCGAGGGCTGGACCGGCACGATGACCCGGGACGACAGTTTCAAGACCTTTTCCAGCATTTTGCCGCGCAAGCCGGCCGGGGTATCGAGGACGGCGTGGGTGGTGCCCTTGGGAGGCCGCGCCACGGCATCGGGGCCGACCTCCCAGGTGGCGATGGGGGGAGCCTCGGCGGGGCGCAGGGCGAGCCAGTCCCGGGCCGACTGCTGGCGGTCGATATCGCCCAGCATCACCCCTTGGCGGCGGGAAGCGAAGTAGCCGGCCAGATTGGTGGCCAGGGTGCTCTTGCCCGATCCGCCCTTGGGGTTGGCGACGAGGAAGGCCTTCACGCCGCCTGCTCCAGCTTGACCAGGGTGCTGCGCACCAGATTGACGTGCTCGCGCAGGGTATAGACGAGGTCGGTGAAGCCGAGGGGCACCCGCAACTGGCTGGCCTGTTCCTCCAGGGTATCGAGGCGGTCGCGGTATTCGCCCAGGCGGGCCGGGTCGAAATGATGCTTGAGGTCGTCTTCGAGGAACTTCAGTTCGCCGTAGCAGCGGAAGACCTTGGACCGCACCCGCCAGGTGTAGATGGCCGGCGCCACCTTGAGCAGCGGGATGAGGAGCGCCACCACCGGCACCAGGAGGACGATCAGGCGGTCGATCAGTACGGCCAGCCAGAAGGGCAGGTAGCGCTGCAGGAAGGGCGAACCCGACTTGTGGTAGCGCGCCGCCTCGGGCGATTGCGGAAAGAGGGCGTCCTTGTAGGCGGGAAACTCGCCGGCCTTCTGGAAAAAGCCGATCTTGCCGTGCACCTCGCTCATGGCCTGGAGGAGCAGCGACTGCAGGGCGGGGTGGAGGTCGTCGCGGACCACCAGATTGGCGGTGGGCGCCAGGAGCGTCACGTCGTGGGGGGGAAAGTCGCGCACCAGGTCGGCGACGCCGTGGGGCATGACGAGTTTGGTGAGAAAGGGAAAGCGGCGCAGATAGGCGTCGGCCTGGGAAAAATTCATCACCTGGATGCCGGGCGAACGGAGCAGCACCTGCACCACCGGGGCCTTCTCGGCGGCGATGATGAAAGCCGCGTCGATGCGCCGCTGCTGCAGTTCCTCGGCGGCCTTGAGGCCGGAAAGGGGAACCAGGTGGTCGCCGGGTTCGATCTCGTTGGCGGTCAGCAATTGCTGGGCGAGCTGGCGGACGCCCGACCCCTCCTGGCCGATGGCGATACGCTTGCCCTTCAGATCGGTAAGGCGGTCCATGCGCCGGTCGGCGCGGTAGAAGACCCAGACCGGCTCGTAGAAGGCGCTGCCCAGGGACTGCAGGCCGGAATCGTCGGCTTCGTCGGCCTCGCCCCGGGGGTCGACGACGCCCCCCTGGACGAAGCCGACCTGGGCCTCGTCCTTTTTCAGCCGATCCAGGTTTTCCAGCGACCCGGCCGAGGCTCGGACCTCGAGTTCGATGCCGTTCTTGGCGAGGATCGCCGCGTAGCGCCCGGCATAGTAGTAATACGCCCCGGCCTCGCTGCCGGTGGTGATGACGATCTTCTTGGGCGGCGCCGGCTCGACGAACTGGTAGGCGACGGCAAAACCGATGCCGGCAATGAGGACGATCCACCAGGCGGTGGCGAAAAGGTCGCGCAGCGACAGCAGTCCGGCTTTGAGCTTGGCCACCATCCTAGGCCTCGCGGCGCCCTGCCCGGGCCGCCGGGCAAGCCGGCCGGGATTGACGGCGGACCGCCCGGGGGGCGGCGAAGCCACACGTCGTCTCGAGGGTCATGGCAGGTGGTCGAAACACGGCCGCTCAGGGCAGGAGGATGGTGGAACCCGTGGTACGGCGGGCTTCCAGGTCGCGCTGGGCCTGGGCGGCGTCCTTGAGGGCGTAGGTCTGGTTGACTTCGATCCGGACCTGACCCGCCGCGACGACGGCGAACAGTTCGGTCCCCAGGGCGGCGAGGTCGGCCCGCTGGGCGGTGTAGGTCATCAAGGTCGGCCGGGTGACGAAAAGCGAACCCTTCTGGGAGAGGAGCAGGATGTCGAAGGGCGGCACCGGCCCCGAAGCGTTGCCGTAGCTCACCAGCATGCCCAGGGGGCGCAGGCTGTCGAGGGAAGCGGTGAAGGTGTCCTTGCCGACGCCGTCGTACACCACCGCGACGCCTTCGCCGCCGGTGATCTCCCGCACCCGGGGGGCGACGTTCTCCCGGCTGTAGTTGATGACGTGGTCGCAGCCGTGGGCCCGGGCCAGGTCGCCCTTGGCGTCGGAACCGACGGTGCCGATCACCGTCGCCCCCAGGGCCTTGGCCCACTGGCAGGCGATCAGCCCGACCCCGCCGGCGGCGGCGTGGATGAGGACCGCATCGCCGGCCTGGACGCGATAGGTGCGGCGCAGCAGGTAGGCGGCGGTGAGGCCCTGCAGCATCATGGCGGCGGCGGTGCGAAAGCCGATGCCGTCGGGCAAGACAAGCAGGCGATGGGCGGGAAGGTTGCGGGCTTCGGCGTAGGCCCCCACCGGCCCGCCGGCATAGGCCACGCGATCGCCGACCTTGACCTCGGCGACGCCCTCGCCGACGGCCACCACCGTCCCCGCGCCCTCGAGGCCGAGGCCGGCGGGCAGCGGCACGGGATAAAGCCCGGTGCGGTGATAGATATCGATGAAATTGAGGCCCACCGCCGCGTGGCGCACCTGCGCCTCGCCCGCCGCCGGGGGCGGAAGATCGACCGCCTCCCACGCCAAGACCTCGGGGCCGCCGGTTTGATGGATACGGATGGCGTGGGTCATGGCGGTCTCCTGAGCATTTTTGAGCGGTTAACTATACCGTGGCTTGGGGCGCGGGGAGCGTTTCCGACGATGGGGACCACGCAGGGGGCGGTCACACCGGGGTCAGCTTGGCGTACTCCAAGGCCAGCCATTTCATCCCCGCCCCGCCGAAATTGACCTGCACCCGGGCATCGCCCCCCCGTCCTTCGGTGGCGACGATGACGCCGAGGCCGAATTTGGGGTGTTCGACGTTCTGGCCGATGCGCAGCCCCCCCGGCAGGGCCGCCGGAGCCGCGCCGTAGCCGCCGCCGGCGGGCAGGCTCGCGGCCGGCGTGCGATTGAGCTTCAACAGCAGTTGGGCGGGAATTTCCTCAAGGAAGGACGACGGGACGCAGTAGCGGGTCTGGCCGTGCAGCATGCGGGTCTGGGCGCAGGAGAGATAAAGCCGCTGGCGGGCCCGGGTCACCGCCACGTACATCAGGCGGCGCTCTTCCTCCAGGCCGTCGCGGCCATCGGCGATGGCGTTTTCGTGGGGAAACAGCCCCTGCTCCAGGCCGGTGATGAAGACCACGTCGAATTCCAGGCCCTTGGCGGCATGGACGCTCATCAGCTGGACCGCCTCCTGGCCTTCGCCGGCCTGGTGTTCGCCGGCTTCCAGGGAGGCGTGGGTGAGAAAGGAGACAAGGGCGCCCGCTTCGCCGATGGCACCCTCGTCGTCGACGAAGGTGGCGGCGGCGTTGATGAGTTCGTCCAGGTTCTCGAGGCGCTCCTGGCCTTCCTTTTCGCTGCGGTAGTGCTGGGCCAGGCCGGATTTTTCGACGATATGTTCGACCATCTCGGGCAAGGGCAGCCCCTCGGTTTCCTGGCGCAGGGTCTCGACCAGCCGGACGAAGGCGCCCACCGCCTGGCCCGCCTTGCCGCTCAGGGAGGCGGCGGCGTTGTAGAGGCTGGAGTTGATCTGGTGGGCCGCGGCCTGGAGGGTTTCCAGGCTGCGGGCGCCGATCCCCCGGGTGGGGAAATTGACGACGCGCAGGAAGGCGGTGTCGTCGTCGGGATTGGTGATGAGGCGCAGGTAGGCGAGGGCGTGCTTGACTTCCTGCCGCTCGAAGAAGCGCAGGCCGCCATAGACGCGGTAGGGTACGCCGCGGCTGAAGAGTTC
Source organism: Azonexaceae bacterium (assembly GCA_009469675.1). Classification (GTDB taxonomy): domain Bacteria; phylum Pseudomonadota; class Gammaproteobacteria; order Burkholderiales; family Rhodocyclaceae; genus SSSZ01. The sequence continues at coordinate 44,747 of SSSZ01000050.1, forward strand.
GTGTTCGAGCACCCGGGACTGGGCGTTGGAACGGTAAAGCAGGGCGACCTGATCGCGGCGGTAGCCGTCGCGGATCAGTTCGCGCACCTCGTCGACGACGAAGCGCGCCTCGTCCAGGTCGGAATAGGCCTCGAAGGCCCGGATCGGCTCGCCAGCCCCGGCGTCGGTCCACAGGTTCTTGCCGAGGCGCTCGCGGTTGTGTTTGATGAGGGCGTTGGCGGCGTCGAGGATGTTGCCGTGGGAGCGGTAGTTCTGCTCCAGGCGGATGACGTGGGGGCCGGCGTAGTCGCGTTCGAAGTCGCGCATGTTGCCGACCTCGGCGCCACGGAAGGCGTAGATGCTCTGGTCGTCGTCGCCCACCGCGAAGACGCGGGCGCCGCCGCCGGCCAGGAGCTGCAGCCAGGCGTACTGGAGGCGGTTGGTATCCTGGAACTCATCGACCAGGATGTGGCGGAAACGCTCCTGGTAATGGCGCCGCAGGGGTTCGTTGCGGGATAGCAATTCGAAGCAGCGCAGCAGCAGTTCGGCAAAATCGACCACCCCCTCCCGGTTGCACTGGGCCTCGTATTCGGCGTAAAGCTCGACCCGGCGCTGGGTCCAGGCGTCAAACGCCTCGGCCTGGGCGGCCCGCACCCCCTGCTCCTTGTGGGCGTTGATGAAATGGCAGAGCTCCCGGGGCGGGTACTTCTCGTCGTCCACGTTGAGGTTCTTGAGCAGCCGCTTGACGGCCGCCAACTGGTCGGCCGAATCGAGGATCTGGAAGGTCTGGGGCAGGCCGGCATCCCGGTGGTGCGCCCGCAGCAGGCGGTTGCACAGGCCGTGGAAGGTGCCGATCCACATTCCCCGGAGGTTGATCGGCACCAGCCCGGCGAGCCGCGCCGTCATCTCCTTGGCCGCCTTGTTGGTGAAGGTGACCGCCAGGATGGCGTGGGGACCGGCCTGGCCGGTGGCGATCAGCCAGGCGATGCGGGTGGTCAGGACGCGGGTCTTGCCGCTCCCCGCGCCGGCCAGGATCAGGGCGTGGACGGCGGGCAGGGTGACGGCCTGGAGCTGGGGCGGGTTGAGCTTGGCGAGAAGATCGGACATGGAGTGCAGCGAAGGCGTTTCCGGAAAAAGGCGGTAAAATTAAGCCTAAAGTAATAACTCGGCCGAGGAGTTGTTATTGTGCAACGCACCAACCGGATGTGAATAAATACTCTAAATTTTCAGTAAGAGTTGGTGTACACTGGCCAGAACAAAAATATGTTGCATTGCACAAAATCTAGTCGCCCACAAGGCGGCTGAGTGCAAGAGTGGCTACCACCACGAAGTATTGAAAGGAGTACCGCATGATGAAAGCCCCCAAAATCCTACCCTGGATCGCCAAGAAGGCGGGGATCAGTGAAGAGCTGGCGCTCAAATTGTGGCGTCGCGCCGCCGGCGAAGCCGAACACCTGACCGGCCGCCACGATGGTTCCGAATACTGGGGCCTGGCCGTCGAACGTTTCCTCAGCCTGGTCGAGGACGAGGCCGGCCATACCCCGGCCTACCGGCTGGCGCCCGCGCTGCGCACCGCCTGGCTGTGGCATCACCAGACCCGTATCTCCCTCCTCACCCTGATGGCGGCCCAGAACACCTACCGCTTCTGGCAAAACACCTGGGGCAACCTCTGCCGGCCCAAACGCGCCGCCTGACGGCGCCCGTCTAGCGCCGCTCGACGGCGATTCCCTCGACGCCCTGTTCCCTCGCCAGGCGATCCGCCAGGCGGCGGGCTTCGTCCTGGCTCGGAATCAGGGCCAGGCGCACGGCGTAGCGGTGCTGCCCGTCGGCCTGCCGTAGCGGCACGATCCTTGCCCCGTACCCGACCGCCGCCAGCCGGTCATAAAGCGCGAGGGCCTCGGCCTGGGCCGGAAAATCTCCCAGGCGCAGGCTCCAGCGCCCGCCAGCGCGCTGCACCCCGGCCCCGTCCCGCAGTTCGGTGTCGAGGGACCATTTCGCCACCTGCTCGCGCTCGGCCAGGGCCACCGCCCCGGGGGCCTGGCCCCGGTCGGCGCCGTAGAACTGCAGCGGCTCGGTGAGGTCCACCGTCGATCCCTGGGGGTGCGACGCGGTGATGTGGCCTTCAAGGAGGCAGACGAAGTCGCGTTCGCCATCGCTGCGGCCCCAGATGTCGGTGCCGCGGATGCCGGCGGTGACCGTGCCGATACGCACGTTGATCGCCCGCTTGACGAGATATCTGCGGAAGAGGTCGGTAGTCAGCCGGAACGCCCCCTTGACCACGTCCAGGCCGGCGGTGAACACCCCGTCGTCCCGCCGGCCGAAGGCGTTGAGGCCGATTTCGACGTTTTCCCCGAGCTTCACCGCGCTGCCGTCGGCCAACTGGATGACCGCCCGGGCGCCGGCCCCGGTCACAACGCGATCCCGGTTTTCCAGAGCCATGCCGGGCAGGAGCGGCTTGCGCCCGGCGTTCCGTTCGAGCCAGGCTGGCGCCTGGACGGCATCGACCACCGCATAGGGGGCCGCCGCGGCAACCGCCGCCACAAGCGCCAGCACCACCCCGACCAAGCCTTGTCTACCCCAGCCCATCTGCCTTCCTCCTTGACGATGCGTCATTCTAACAGGCCCCCCTTGCCTTTGCCCGGTCAGCGCCTAGACTTGCGGGCATGCACGAAGAGACCAGCGACGAAGGCCTGATGCTCGCCTGGAAGGACGGCGACGCCGCCGCCTTCGAGAGCCTCTATGGCCGCTACCGCCGCCGCCTCTACCGCCATCTCGCCCAGCAGTGCGGCGACCCGCGGCTCGCTGAGGAGCTCTACCAGGACATCTGGCTCAAGGTCATCGCCGCCCGGGCCGGCTACCAACCCCTGGCCAGGTTTTCCACCTGGCTCTTTCGCATCGCCCACAACCGGCTCCTCGACCACTACCGCCACCACGACCGGCGCCTTCTCACCAGCTACGAAGACGACGCCGAACTGGATGCAGTGCCCGGCCCGGCTGGCGACGACCCGGCCCGCGCCGCCCACCGCCGGGAGCTTGCCGAGCGCCTGGCCGCCGCCCTCGGCGCCTTGCCGGCACCCCAGCGCGAAGCCTTCCTGCTGGCCGAAGAGGGGGGCCTCAGCCTGGAGGAGATCGCCGCCGCCACCCAGGTCGGCCGTGAAACCGTCAAGAGCCGCCTGCGCTACGCCATGGCGAAGCTGCGGGCGGCCCTGGAGGATTTGTTATGACTGTCCCCGACCAAACCCGCGACCCCGCCCTGTCGCGCCTCTACCACGCCGCCCCGGGCAACGGGCCGCCGCCCGGCCTTGACGCCGCCATCCTCGCCGCCGCCCGCCGGGCCGCCCCGGCTTCGCCTCGCCGACCAGCCTGGTGGGGCCGTTGGCAGGCGCCCGTCGCCCTGACTGCCACGGTGGCCTTGGCGGTCATGCTCGCCCTCACCGTCGACCGCCATCCGCCGGGCAGTGAAGACGCCGCGACGCCGGCGGCGGCCGGAAAGGCCGCTCCTGCCCCTACCGCTGCCCCGCCAGCAGATCATCCAGCCTCCCCCGCTACCGGTTCCGCTGCCGGTTCCGCTGCCGGTTCCGCTGCCGGTTCCGCTGCCGGTTCCGCTGCCGGTTCCGCTGCCGGCCCGGCGGCGACCGTTCCGGCTCCAATGCCGCCTGCCGCCGCCGGGCCGGCACCCCGCCCCCCCGTCGCGGCAGCCGCCCCACCTGTTAAGAACGGGGACGCGACGGCAGCCAAAGCGCCAGGGGCGGACCAGCCCGCCCCCCTCGAATCGCGCCGTGCCGAGCCGCCCCGTGCCCCGCCGCCGGCCGCTGGGCTTCCGGTCCTGAAGGACGCCGCGGCACCGCCGGTACCGGTCGAAACGGCCCGGGAGATGCACCGGGAAATGAAGTCCGAAGCAGGCCCCCGGGGCGCCGCTGCCTTTCCCGCACCGGCCGCCTGGCTGGAGGAAATCCGCGGCCTCTACCGCCAGGGGCGTGTGGCCGAGGCCGAGGCGCGCCTGCGGGCATTCCGCGACGCCTACCCGGGCCACCCCCTCCCCGACGACCTGGGGCGCTGATCCGCCCCGCCGGACAGCCCCGCCCCGCGCCGACCGAAATCGCGCCGAAGGCTGCGCCGCAACACCGAACCGGGGCTGCGCTCGCCGCCCGCCCCGCCTGAACCCCCGTCAGGGATTTGGCAGTTTTTGCCGGCCGCAGCAAGGCAATTCCTGAGTTGGGAAAGCCGGGCAACAGCTTCGGACTTTCCGCACCCCTCCCGGGGATAGTTTGCCAACCCCGGGGCTGTATCATCGAATACTACTATAGTCATAAAATCAGGGAGAACAACCATGTGGTGGGGAAATACGTCCGGGCAACGCCGGCTGGCAGACGAACTCGACCAGGCCCGCAAGCGGGAGGCTGCGCTGAGCGCCGAAATCGCCTCGCTCCGGGAGCAACTGGCAAGCCGCCAGGGCGAAGCCCAGGCCAAGGCCCACGAATGCGAGACCCTCAAGGCGATTCTCGCCAATCTTGCCGCTTTCAGCACCACCCTGGTGAGTTCCCAGGGCAGCCTGGGGGACATGGCCGGGCTGCTCAAGGACGAAAAGATGCAGGCCCTTGAGGCCTCCACGGTTTCCGCGGCAAGCGGCAAGGCCACCGAGGCCATCGCCGTGCAACTGGCGACCCTGGCCCGCAGTTCCGACGCCACGGCCAAGGAGGTCAATGCCCTGGCGGAACAGGCCACCCAGATCGGCAACATCGTCCAGCTCATCCACGAGATCGCCGACCAGACCAACCTCCTGGCCCTCAACGCCGCCATTGAGGCGGCCCGGGCCGGCGAACACGGGCGCGGCTTCGCCGTCGTCGCCGACGAGGTGCGCAAACTGGCCGAGCGGACCACCAAGGCGACCAAGGACATCGATCGGCTGATCCACGAAATCCGCAGCAATTCCGTGAGCGCCAAGGAAGCCATGGAGGATCTCGCCCAGTCGGCCGACGACTTCAGCCAGCGGGGCAGCGCCGCCACCGCCGACATGGAAAAACTGATGGCGCTGTCCCACAAGATGGAAGAGGTGATCGCCGTCTGCGCCCTGAAAAGCTTCATCGAGGTCGCCAAGGTCGACCATCTGGTCTTCAAGTTCCGCATCTATCTGGGCCTTTTCGGCCTGCAGGAGGTCGCCCCCGACCAGGTCGCCTCCCACACCGCCTGCCGCCTGGGCAAGTGGTACTACGAGGGCGACGGCCGGGCCTGTTTCAGCGCCCTGCCCGGCTACCGCGAACTGGAAGCACCCCACCAGGCGGTCCACCGCTCCGGCGTGGCAGCCCTTGAGGCCCGCGGCCAGGGCGATGTCGATGCCATGCTGCGCCATACCGTCAAGATGGAGGAAGCCAGCCAGGCTGTACTCGACCACCTGCAGCGCATGGCCGAAGCCGGCCGGGACGACCCGGGGCTGCTGTGCCACGCCTGACCCTCCGAGCCAACCCGCCCCGGACGATTCGGCAATAATTATGGATAATCAGGTTATCACTGGGGATTCGCCCGCCGCCAACGCAAGTTAGCATATGACCTTCGGACTAAACTGCTTTCTGCAGCCCGCCCCGGCCCCGACCCCAACAAAGACCAGGCCGAGAAACCCCCGAACCGCCGCAGGAGAATTATTCTAGATGGCGGAGGGGATTGATGCGACCAACCTCGAACAACAACAGCAACGAGGTTGGCCGCAAACATTGACAATTTGGGAGAGGTAATGCCGGAGCACAGCGATGTCGCTTTGGAGGGGTTCGGGTTCGAGACCGATCTGGTCTTCGTCGGCAATCTTTGCGGCCGCGACCGGGACTACAAGGATTATGGCAGCGGGATCATCCATTTCGTGCGGGCCGGCAAGGCCCAGATCGAAATGGCCGAGGGCGGCAGCATCATGGTCGCCAAGCCCAGTCTGGTCTTCTTCCCCCGCCCCAAGCTGCACCGCATCCTCGCCGTCGACGCCGCCGGGGTCGACCTGGTTTGCGCCCGCACGCGCTTTCTCGGCAGCGAAGACAATCCCCTGGCCGGCTCCTTTCCGCCGGTCCTGACCATCCCCCTGGACGACATTCCGGCCCTGGCGGCGCTGCTTCCGGTTTTTTTCGACGAAGCCTTGTCCGACGGCCTGGGGCGCCGGGAACTGCTGGAGAAATTCTGCGTCGTGCTGCTCATCTACATGAGCCGCTACGCCATCGACAAGCAACTGATCGCCGTCGGCCCCCTGGCCGGCCTGCGGGACAAGCAGGTCGGGGCGGCGCTGCACGTCATCCACCGCCATTACGCTGACCGCCTCACCCTGGCGCGGCTGACCAGCGCCAGCGGCATGTCGCGGTCGCAGTTCTTCGAGCGCTTCCGGGATATCGTCGGCCATCCCCCCGGCGAATACCTCACCCTCTACCGCATGGCCGTGGCCCAGAAGCTGCTGCGCACCCAGAAGCCGGTCAAGAGCGTGGCCCAGGAGGTGGGTTACCAGAGCACCTCGGCCTTCGTCCGCAAGTTCCGGGACGTGGTGGGCGATTCGCCCACCGGCTGGCGCGAGCGGGATGAACAGCGCTGATCCGCCGGCCCGAGCCGCGGCCGATGCGGGAGGCGCCGAGGCGAGCGGTGCCCCGCCTTTGCCCGCCCTGTCCTGCCGCCCCTGCCAGGCCCTCTGCCTCGTCGCCTACCTCCCCCTCCTTGTCGCGGCGGTTTTCCTCGAAACCTTCTGGCCCGCCGTCCTGGCCGCTGCCGTCCACGGCCTGGGCGTCGCCTGGCTGGCCTCGGCCCGGCGCCCTGCCCCGGCTCCCGTGGCCGCCCGGCCTGCCGCGCCGCCAGTTGCCCCGCGCCCGGCCGAGCCGGACGAATTGCAGGAAATCACCCGCGATTTCCTGACCCTCCTGGAAAACACCTCGGATTTCATCTACTTCAAGGACGGCGACAGCCGCTTCCGTTTCTGCAGCCAGCCCCTGGCCGAAATCACCGGCCACCGCCACTGGCGGGAGATGATCGGCAAACACGACCGTGAGGTGTTTCCCGAAGACACCGCCCGCATCTACACCGAGGAGGAATCCCCCGTCTTCGAGCGCGGCGAAGCCGTGCGCAACCGGGTGGACCCCTACTACGACGCGGCGGGCCGGCCGGGCTGGGTGAGCACCAGCAAATGGCCGCTGCGCGACGCCGACGGCCGGGTGATCGGCATTTTCGGCATCAGCCGCGACATCACCGAACTGCACGAGACCCACGGCAAGCTGGAGGACCGGGCCAAGGAGGCCGAATGCCTGAGCGACGTCATCGCCCTCTCCCTCGACGACAGCCTCGACGTCGCCGCCTTCCTGCGGGCCTGCGCCCACCTCATCCCCACCGGCTGGCGCTTCCCCAAGGAAACGGCGGCGCAGATCCGCATCGGCCGGCAGAGTTACCGGTCGCCGGGATTTGTCGATTCGCCCCATACCCTGACCGCCCCCATCCAGCACCTCAAGGGCAGCGTCGGCGAGATCGCCGTACGCTACGTGGGCAGCCGCAGCTTCCACGGGAAATCGCCCTTCCTCCCCGAGGAAGCCCGGCTCCTGGCGGCCATCGCCAGCCAGATCGGCCACGCCATCGAGCGGCGGCAGGCCATCGATGCCCTGCAGGAGCGTGACTTCCGCCACCGCCTGGTGGTCGAGGCGACGGGGGTGATCGTCTGGGACTGGAACCTCCTGGCCGACACCCTGACCTGGAGCGAGCACCTGCACCGCCAGTTCGGCCTGGCCGCCGTCGCTGACGAATCCGGCTGGGCCTGGTGGGAAAAGCACGTCCACCCGGACGACTATCTCGGCATGCTCGACAAGGTCGAGGAACACCTCAAAGGCGCCGGCAGCATCTGGCAGGGCGAGTTGCGGTTGCGCCGCGGCGACGGCGGCTGGGTGGACATCCAAATCTGGGGCATCGCCCTGCGTTCGGTGGGCGGCGCGACGCAACGCATGGTCGGCGCCATTCTCGACATCTCCCAGCGGCGCGCCGACGAATCCCGCATGCGGCTGTCGGCCAGCGTCTTCAGCCACGCCCAGGAAGGCATCGCAGTGACCGCCGCGAGCGGCGAAATCCTCGACGTCAACGACGCCTTTACCCGCATCACCGGCTACGAACGCCACGAGGTGGTCGGCCAGAATCCCAAGATGCTGCGCTCGGACCGCCACGACGCCGAGTTCTACGGCGCCCTGTGGCGCGACCTCAAAAGCCACGGCCAATGGACCGGCGAAATGTGGAACCGCCACAAGAACGGCCGCATCTACGCCGCCCTGGTCAAAATCTCGGCGGTGCCCGACCCTTCGGGCCAGCCGCAGCAATACGTCGCCCTCTACAACGACATCACCACCCTCAAGCAGCAGCAGGCGCAGCTCACCCGCACCGCCCACTACGACGCCCTCACCGGCCTGCCCAACCGCGTCCTCCTGGCCGACCGCCTGCGCCAGGCGACGATCCAGTCGCGGCGGCGCCAGCAGCCGATGGCCGTGGTCTACCTCGACCTCGACGGCTTCAAGGAGGTCAACGACTCCCTCGGGCACTCCTGCGGCGACGAACTCCTCGTCAAGGTCACGGCCCGCCTCAAGAACAACCTGCGGGACGGCGACACCCTGGCCCGGCTGGGGGGCGACGAATTCATCGCCGTCCTCGTCGATCTCCACAACGCCGACGAGTGCGACCAGATCCTGACCCGGCTGCTCCAGGCCGTCGCCCTGCCCATCCAGGTCAACGACCAGGCGGTCCGCATCTCGGCCAGCGCCGGCGTCACCCTCTTTCCCGACGACGACAGCGACCCCGACAGCCTCCTGCGCCACGCCGACCAGGCCATGTACAAGGCCAAGCAGGCGGGCAAGAACCGCTACCACCTGTTCGATACGGAAAAAAACCGGCGCACCGCCAGCCGCACCAAGTCGGCCCACCGCGTCGCCCGGGCCCTGGCCGATGGCGAATTGGTCCTCCACTACCAGCCCCAGACCGACCTGCGGTCGGGCCGGCCGGTCGGGGTCGAAGCCCTGCTGCGCTGGCAGGATCCGGAGCGCGGGCTGCTCGCCCCGGGCGACTTCCTGCCCCAGATCAAGGATGCCGATCTGCTGGTGCGCATCGACGAATGGGTACTCACCCAGGCCCTGGCCCAGCTTGCCGCCTGGCACGACGCCGGCCTCGACCTCCGGCTGGGGGTGAACATTTCGCCGCCCCTTCTGCAGCAGCCCGATTTCGCCATCCGCCTGCACACCCTGCTGGCCGCCCACCCCCAGCTGCCCCGCGGCGCCCTCGAACTGGAAATCCTCGAAACCGCCGCCCTCGACGACATTCCCCAGGCCTCCCGGGTGATCGCCGACTGCCATCGCCTGGGGGTCGAGTTCGCCCTCGACGATTTCGGCACCGGCTACTCGTCGCTCACCTACCTCAAGGATCTGCCCGCCAACACCCTCAAGATCGACCGCGTCTTCGTCCGCGACATGCTCTGGGACAGCGGCGACCTCGCCATCGTCGAAGGGGTCATCGGCATGAGCGGCGCCTTCCGCCGCACCGTCGTCGCCGAGGGCGTCGCCACCCTCGAACACGCCGACCTGCTGCTCCGCCTGGGCTGCGACATCGTCCAGGGCTTCGGTATCGCCCAGCCCATGCCGGCCGACCAGCTGGCCGCCTGGCTCGCCGCCTGGCAACCCCCGGCGGCCTGGCACGACCGCGACAAATCCCGCCCCAGCCGCGACGAACTCCAGCTCATCGGCGCCGAAGTCGGGCTGCGTCAATGGACGCGAAGCCTGGAGGCGGCGGCCAAGGGTGAAACCGGCGACCTGCCGGCCTTCGAAAGCAACCGCTTCGCCGAGTGGTTCAACCACGAGGGCCAAAGCCGCTACGGCGATGCCAGCGCCTTCGCTCCCATCGTCCCCCTGCACGCCGAACTGGCCGCCCTGGGCAGCGAATTCAAGGCCCTGCACGCCGGCGGCGCCCACCACCGCCTGGGGGGCCTGGTCTCCCGGGCCGGCAAGCTGCAGCACGACCTGACCGGCCACCTGCGCCGCCTGGCGCCGGCCGCCGGCCGCTAACGGCGGCGACCCGGGGAACCAGAGCAACGCCGGCAGGGCCGGCAGGCACGCCCGGCCCCGGGACGAAGGGGCCCGGGGGCAGCCGCCCCGCCGCCCCCGTTATTTGCCCGCGTTGAGGCGCTTGATTCCGGCGACGAAGCGGGTCAGGGTCTGGGAGAGGACGCCGGGGCGCAGACTGACCTCGATAAGCTGGAAGCGTCCGCGGGTCGCCACTGCCCGGTCGAGGGCCACCTTCAGCTCGGCCCGGGTGCCGACCCGCACCCCATCGCCCCCCAGGCCCGCCGCCATTTCGGCAAAACCCCAATTGCCCAGGTCGTTGAAGGCCGATTCCGGCTGGAATACCCGCAGCATCTCCCAACTCGCGTTGTTGAACAGGAGGACGATGGGATCCCAGCCGTAGCGCCGGCAATTGCCGAGTTCCCAGCCGGTCATCTGGAAGGCCCCGTCCCCCACCAGGATCAGGGGCCGCTCGCCGGTGGCGGCCTGGAGGCCGAGGCCGGCCGGCACGCCGAAGCCCATGGTGGCATAGTAGCCGGGCGCCGCCAGGGGGGCCGGGCCGATGTCCATGGCGGTGAACAGGCAGTCGCCGACGTCGGAGGCGATGGGCATCGGCCCGCGCTCGGCCAGTAAATCGTTCACCGCCGTCGCGATGTCGTTGGGGTTGACCGGCGCGGCATCGGCGACCAGCCCCCGGGGAAAGTCCTGGTGATGTACGTCGAACACCTTATCGGCCGGCCCGATCCGCGCCAGCAGGCGATCCACCAGGGCCGCCAGGGGAATCTGGGGATAGGTGTGGTAGCCCATGGTGACCTGGCCGTTCAAGGCCTGGATGGTCTTCCTGAGGTCGATCTTCTTTTCCGAGACGGCGAAGTTGGTGTCGCAGACGATGACGCCGAGCAGGAAGAGGCCGTCCGATCCTTCCACCAGGCGGGTCACCTCGGGCAGGCCAGCGACCCCCATGTAGGTGCCCATGAGAGGGGCGTCGGCGCCAGCCAGGAGGCCCCGCCCCATGAAGCTGGTGACCACCGGCAGGCCGAGGCGGCGGGTGAGTTCGGCGACCTTGGCTTCCAGCCCGAAGCGCCGCACTTCGACGCCGGCCATGAGGACCGGCGAGGCGGCCCGGCCCAGCCGCGCCAGGATTTCGTCGACGCAGGCGTCGAGGGCGTCGTCGTCCACCGCCGGCGGCCCCTCCGCCACCACTGCGGCGCAGGGCGCCGCCGCCAGATCCCGGGGGATTTCCAGGTACACCGGCTGGGAATGGCGCAGGCAGCTGGCCAGCACCCGGGCGATATCGGCGGGTGCCCGCTCGGGGTTGTCGAGGCGGGCCTGGTCGCAGGTGATTTCCCGGTAGATGCGAAATTGCGAATCGAGGGTCTTGGCCTGGTGGTGCAACAGGAGGCCCGACCGCGACTCGCCCTGGCCCGGCCCGCCGGAAAGCACGACCAGGGGCGATTTTTCGGCGAAAGCCGAGGCCACGGCATTGGTCATGTTCAAGGCCCCGGCGCCGTAGGTCACCGCCGCCACCCCGAGGGACGAGTTGATGCGCCCCGCCGCGTCGGCGGCGAAGCCCACCCCGGGTTCGTGGGAAAGGGTGTAGAGGGGCAGGATCTTCGACTCTTCAATAATGCGGAAGTAGGGCAGGGCAAAGTCGCCGGGGATGCCGAAAATCTGGCGGGCGCCGTGGTCCTTGAGGGCATGCAGCAGCGATTCGGTAAGGTTCATCGGGCGTTCTCCTGGGTGGTCGCGGTCAGCGCCGGGGCAACCATCTGAGCAGGGTGGCAAAAAGGACGTCGGGGTCCACCGGTTTGGCGATGAAATCATTCATGCCGGCGTCGAGGCAACGGGCCCGGTCCTCGGCGAAGGCGTTGGCGGTCATCGCCAGGATGGGGATGCGCTCCCGGCCGGGCAAGGCGCGGATGCGGCGGGTCGCCCCGAGGCCGTCGAGGCGGGGCATCTGCATGTCCATGAGAATGAGGTCGTAGGGCTGCGCTGCGGCAAGCTCCGCGGCCGCTTCGCCGTCGGGGGCGAAATCGGCGACGAGATCGACCGCCGCCAGCAGTTCCCGCGCCACTTCGCGATTGATGAGATCGTCCTCGGCGACCAGCACCCGCCGGCCGCCGCAGTCCCGGCGCAGGGTTTCCTCGGCCGCTTCGGCGGCGGCGGGGGCTGCGGCGGGGGCTGCCGCCGCCTTGGTCAGGCGCGCCGTGAACCAGAAGCGGCTGCCTGCCCCGACGGCGCTGCTCAAGCCGACCTCGCCGCCCATCAGCTCGGCCAGACGGCGGGTGATCGCCAGGCCAAGACCGGTTCCGCCGTGTTTGCGGGTGGTCGACGTGTCGGCCTGTTCGAAGGCGTGGAAGAGCTTGCCTTGAACTTCGAGGGCAATGCCGGGGCCGCTGTCCTCGACCTCGAAACGGACGAGGACGCCGGCTTCGTCCTCGTCCACCCGGCGGCAGCGCAGGCTGACTCCCCCCTGCTCGGTGAATTTGACGGCGTTGGCGGCGTAGTTGAGCAGCGCCTGCTTGAGGCGGGTGGGATCGCCCACCAGGTTGGCGGGCAACGGGTCGAGGTCCACCTGGATTTGCAGCTTCTTGGCCCGCGCCTGCTCGGCCAGCATCGAGGCGACGTCGGCCATGAGTCCGCCGATCTTGACCGGGATGGCCTCGAGGACGATGCGGCCGGCTTCGATGCGGGACAGGTCAAGGATGTCGTTGATGACATTGACCAGGTGCTGGCCGGCGTCTTCGATGCGGCCCAGGCGATCGGCCTGCCGCGGCGACACACCGTCGCGCCGCATCAGGTAGGCCATGCCGGTGATGGCGTTGAGGGGGGTGCGAATCTCGTGGCTCATGTTGGCGAGGAAGGCGCTCTTGGCGCGGGTGGCCGATTCGGCCAGCTCCTTCGCCTTTTCCAGTTCGGCGGTGCGGGCCGCCACCAGTTCCTCGAGGTGGCGGCGGTGGCGGTCGAGTTCACCGGCCACCCGTTTTTTCTCGGTGATGTCGGCGGCGACCACAATGTGGAAACTAGGTGCACCGCCCACCGGCCACCCGGCCGAAAGGGTCAGATCGACCCAGACGACGCTGCCGTCCTTGCGGACGTAGCGCTTTTCCCGCGTCAGTTCGCGTACCTGGCCGGCCAGCAGGCGGCGGACGTTGGCCTGGTCTGCGGCCCGGTCCTCGGGGTGGGTGAGGGCGGCGAATTCGGTATTCTCGACCTCCGCCTCGCTGTAGCCGACGATATCGCAAAAGCGGCGGTTGACCCGGAGAAAGCGGCCGCTCGCCGTTTCGATCAGGGCGACCCCGACCGCCGCCTGGTCGAAGACCGTCTGCAGGCGCTGCTCGCTCTCCTGGCGCGCCCGGTCGGCCTCGCGGATGCGCCCCATCTGGCGGAACTGCAGCTCCTGAAAACGGAAAAGCAGCGCCGCACCGCCCAGGGTCAACACGAGGAGCACCGCCGCCTGCAGGCGGATCTCGCCGCGCCAGACGGCAAATACCGCGTCCAGATCCCGCGTCGCCGCGACGTAGAGGGGCTGGTCGATAGGCACCCGGGGCGGCCGGATGGTGCGGATCGCCGCCACCCGTTCCTGGCCGGTGGACAATTCGTGGCCGTCCGCCAGGCTTTCCCGCTGCCCCCCCGCCAGGTGGCGGCTGAGGAAGGAGCCGGGCTGGAGCAGGTTCTTGCCGCCGGCCCCCGGGGCTTCGGGTTCGGTCATGAAGAGAGTGCCGTCGCCGTGGGCCAGGGCGATGCGCACATCGTCGGCGTAACGGACCGAGGCGAGCAGGGTCTTGAAATAGTCGGCGTCCAGGGTGGCGACGACGAGGCCGGCGAACTTGCCGTCCGGGCCGGCGACGACCCGGGCCAGGGTCATCGTCCAGTCGCCGGTGCCCGCCGCGTAGGGCGCCGAAAGCAGGGCGCGCTCCTCGGCCGGCTGGTCGCGGGCAAGTTTGAAATAGGGGCGGGACGAAATCTCCTGGCCGACCAGTTCGGGGCGATTGGCGTGGCGGATGACGCCGCCGGCGTCGGCGACGAACAGGTTGCGCACCCCGGCCAAGGCCTCCTTGAGCAAGGCCAGACGGCCATCCAAGCCGGCCAGCCCCCCTGCCCCGGCAAGTTCGCCGTGGAGGGCGGCGAGCACCCGGTCGGTGCCTTCGATCTGCTTGCCCAGGTTTTCGTCGATGACCCGGGCCTGGGCGAGGAGGCGGGAATATTCGATGGCCTCGATCTGGCGATGGGCCAGAGCGAAATTGTAGACGGCCAACCCCCACAGGGCCGCCATCGCCGCAAGCAACATCAACCATTGGCGGGCGAAGCGCCCGGAGAAGCGTTTTTCCATCGAATCGTTGCCCATCCGCCCCGCCGCATCGGCGACTACGCCGGGCACAGCATGCAAGAAGCCGAGAAGGTAGCACTTTCCCCGGGGAAAGACGAGCCGCCATGACATTCGCCTAAATCCAGCACCCCCGCCGCTGCCCTGTTCCCGCGGCCGGCCCCTGCCTCGACGCAACGGCAGCCGCCGCGCCGGTGCGGCAGCCCGTCTTTGCGGCACCGCTCCAGAACCCCACCCCGGCCGAACCCCCGCTCCGGGAAAAGGCCGGCGCCGGAAAGTCGGGTAACTCCGCGTATAATTTCCCGTTTTCCCGACTTTTCAGCCCGCCCATGCAGGACAAATACCAACCCGCCGAGATCGAACGCGCCGCCCAGGAACACTGGGCCAAAACGGGCGCCGCCCGCGCCGTCGAAGACCTCAGTGGTCAACCCGCCAGGCCCAAGTACTACTGCCTCTCGATGTTCCCCTATCCGTCCGGGAAGCTGCACATGGGCCACGTGCGCAACTACACCATCGGCGACGTGCTGTCGCGCTTTCACGCCATGCAGGGCTACAACGTGCTGCAACCCATGGGTTGGGACGCCTTCGGCATGCCCGCCGAAAACGCCGCCCTGGCCAACAACGTGCCGCCCGCCGCCTGGACCTACCAGAACATCGCGTACATGAAGCAGCAGCTCAAGTCGCTGGGCTTCGCCATCGATTGGGAACGCGAATTCGCCACCTGCACCCCCGAGTATTACCGCTGGGAGCAGTGGCTGTTCACCCGCCTCTACAAAAAGGGCCTGGTGTACAAGAAGCTCGGCACCGTGAACTGGGATCCAGTCGACCACACCGTGCTCGCCAACGAGCAGGTGATCGACGGCCGCGGCTGGCGCTCCGGCGCGCTGATCGAAAAGCGCGAGATCCCCATGTACTACATGAAGATCACCGCCTACGCCGAGGAACTGCTGGCCGAGCTCGACAATCTGCCGGGCTGGCCGGAACAGGTGCGCCTGATGCAGAAGAACTGGATCGGCAAGAGCACCGGCGTGCGCTTCGCCTTCCCGCTCGCCGACGAATTTGCCAGCACTCCGGACGAAAAGCTGTGGGTATTCACCACCCGCGCCGACACGATCATGGGCGTCACCTTCGTCGCCGTTGCCGCCGAGCACCCGCTGGCCACCCGCGCCGCTGCGAACAACCCGGAACTCGCCGCCTTTATTGAGGAATGCAAGAAGGGTGGCGTCGCCGAGGCCGACATCGCGACGATGGAAAAGAAGGGCCTGCCGACCGGCATCACCGTCACCCACCCGCTGACCGGCGAACAGGTCGAAGTCTGGGTCGGCAACTACGTGCTGATGAGCTACGGCGACGGCGCCGTGATGGCCGTGCCGGCCCACGACGAGCGCGATTTTGCCTTCGCCAAGAAGTACAACCTGCCGATCAAGCAGGTCATCGCCGCTGAAGGTGAAACCTTCAGCCTCGACGGCTGGCAGGAGTGGTACGGTGACAAGACCAAGGGCATCTGCATCAATTCCGGCAAGTACAACGGCCTCGGTTACGCAGCCGCCGTCGACGCCATCGCTGCCGACCTCGCCGCCAAGGGCCTGGGCGACAAGAAAGTCCAGTTCCGCCTGCGCGACTGGGGTATTTCCCGCCAGCGCTACTGGGGCTGCCCGATCCCGATCATCCACTGCAAGACCTGCGGCGATGTACCGGTGCCCGACGACCAACTGCCCGTCGTGCTGCCCGAGAATGTCGAGATCACCGGTGCAGGCTCACCACTGGCCAGGATGCCCGAGTTCTACGAATGCAAGTGCCCGAAGTGTGGCGGCGACGCCCGGCGCGAAACCGACACCATGGACACCTTCTTCGAGTCGTCCTGGTACTTCCTGCGCTACGCCTGCCCGGACAACGCCACGGCCATGGTCGACGAGCGCGTCGCCTACTGGTGCAAGGGCGCGAATTTTTCCGGCGTGGACCAGTACATCGGCGGCATCGAGCACGCCATCCTGCACCTCCTGTATTCGCGCTTCTTCACCAAACTGATGCGCGATGTCGGGCTGATCGATTTCGGCGAACCCTTCGCCAACCTGCTGACCCAGGGCATGGTCGTCGCCCCGACCTTCTACCGCGAACTCGACGGCGGCAAGAAGCAGTGGATCAACCCGGCCGACGTGGACGTCGTCACCGACGAGCGCGGCCGCCCGACCGGCGCCACGCTGAAGGCCGACGGCCTGCCGGTGGTGATCGGCGGCACGGAAAAAATGTCGAAGTCGAAGAACAACGGTGTCGACCCGCAGGCCCTGATCGATCAATACGGTGCCGACACGGCCCGCCTGTTCATCATGTTCGCCTCGCCGCCCGATCAGTCCCTGGAATGGTCCGATGCCGGCGTCGAAGGCGCCTTCCGCTTCCTGAAGCGCCTTTGGAAGACGACCCACGAGCATGTGGCCGCCGGCGTCGCCGCCGCCTGCACGGGCAACGACGGCCTTTCCACCGCCCAGGCCGACCTGCGGCGCAAGCTGCACCAGACCCTGGGCAAGGTCGCCGACGACTACGGCCGGCGCAAGCAGTTCAACACCGCCATCGCCGCCGTCATGGAACTGCTCAACGCCTACGACAAGGCCGCCCTCACGGACACCGCCGGCCGCGCCCTGGCCCAGGAAGTACTGGAAGACGTCGCCCTCATGCTCTTCCCCATCGTTCCCCACCTCTGCCAGGCCCTCTACGCCGCCCTCAGACCGGGCCGGGACGCCGGCCGGCAGGCCTTCCCCAAGGCCGATCCGGGCGCCCTGGTGCAGGACGAGATCGAACTCGTGGTGCAGGTCAACGGCAAGCTGCGTGGCTCGATCCGGGTTGCCGCCGGAGCCGACAAGGCGGCCATCGAGGCGGCCGCCCTGGCCGCGGAGGGCGCCGTCAGGTTCATGGAAGGCAAACCGGCCAAGAAGGTGGTGGTGGTGCCGGGCCGCCTGGTCAATATCGTCGTCTGAGGCCATCCGATGCGCTCCCTGCTCGCCCTCGTCCTCGCCGCCCTGATCGCCGGTTGCGGCTTCCAGCTGCGGGGCTCGGCGGGCAGCGCCCTGCCCTACAAGACCTTCTACATCGCCCTGCCGGAAAATTCCGAGGTCGGCATCTGGCTTACCCGCTACATCAAGTCGTCGGCGAGCACGACCCTGGTGGGCAACGCCAAGGACGCCGAGGCGATCTTCCAGCAATTGCTCGACAACCGCAGCAAGACCATCCTCAGCCTCAACGCCCAGGGCGCGGTGCGGGAATTCCGCCTGGAGGCCAAGTTTGCCTTCCGCGTCATCGACGCCAAAGGCAAGGTGCTGGTACCGCCCAACGAAATCACCCTGACCCGCGACCTCAGCTTCGACGCCTCCGCCGTCCTCGCCAAGGATCAGGAAGAAGCCCTGCTGTGGCGTGACATGAGCAACGACCTGGCCAACCAGATCCTGCGCCGGCTCGCCATCGTCAAACCGCGCACCGGCAACGAAGCGGACGACGACTAGGCCCATGCAACTCAAGGGCGAGCAACTGCCGGCCCACCTGGAGCGGGAACTCAGGCCGCTCTACGTGCTCTACGGCGACGAGCCGCTGCTCGTCTTCGAGGCTGCCGACGCCATCCGGGCCAAGGCCCGCCAGCAGGGCTACAGCGAGCGCGAAGTCCTGACCGCCCTGAGCGGCTTCGACTGGAACCAGCTCCTTGCCGCCGGGGGCAACCTCTCCCTCTTCGGCGACAAGAAGCTGATCGACCTGCGGCTGCCCACCGGCAAACCCGGCCGCGAGGGTGGGGCCGCCCTGCAGGCCTGGTGCGCCAATCTTTCCCCCGACAACCTGCTGCTCGTCACCCTGCCCGAACTCGACTGGAAGGAGGAAAAGGCCGCCTGGTTCACCGCCCTCGCCCAGGCCGGCGTCGCGGTCAAGCTTCTGGCGCCGCCCCTGGCCGAACTGCCCGGCTGGATCGCCGGGCGGCTGCGCCGCCAGCAGCAGTCGGCCGACGCCGCGGGGCTGCGCTTCATCGCCGAACGGGTCGAGGGCAACCTGCTGGCCGCCCACCAGGAAATCCAGAAACTGGGCCTCCTCTACCCTGCCGGACCCTTGGGCCTGGAGCAGGTGCGCGAAGCCGTGCTCAACGTCGCCCGCTACGACATCGACAGCCTGCGGGAGGCGCTGCTGGCCGGCGACATGGCCCGCCTGACCCGGACCCTGGACGGCCTGCAGCACGAAGGCGAAGCGCCGCCCCTGGTGTTGTGGGCCCTGGGCGAGGAAATCCGTGCCCTGACCATCATCCGCGCCGGCCTCGACCGCGGCCAGCCCCTCGACGGCCTGCTGCGCGAGGCCAAGGTCTGGGGGCCGCGCCAGGGCCTCGTCAAACGCGCCGTGCAGCGGCTCAGCACGGCGAGCCTCGAAGCCGCCCTCAGCCACGCCGGGCGCATCGACCGCCTGGCCAAGGGCATCGGCCAGGGCAACGTCTGGGAAGAATTCCTGCGCCTGGGTCTATCCCTCGCCGCCGGGCGCTGATACCAATTCGCTTTCAAACCGATCCTTTGTCGACTTCGCCTTGCCGTGCTACAGCACGGTCTTCGGGTCGTCTTCGTGTCTGGATTGGAAAGCGAATTGGTATGAAGCGCAGGGGGTCGTTGCCCCGGGGCCGGCGGTTGCCGGCCCGCTACGGCAGAAGGGCGCCGCTACGCCGCCTTGTCGGCCGGCGCGCCGTCGGCCTCGGGATCCTGGGCCTCGTCGGGGCCGAGGTCTTCCCAGATGCAGGCGCATTCCCGCCGCACGTCGTGCAAGCCGGGTTTTTTCGCCTCCTGGACCAGGCACTCGCCCACGCATTCCTGGGCGACCACCACGACTTTCATTTCGGCATCCACCTGACGTTCGCCGTCCCAGTAGCTGCACGTTGCACAAACCTTTACTTCGGCCGGCAGGATCAGTTTCTCCGCCATCACACCCTCGCAGGATCACCCTGTTGTCGTTGCGGATAAGAGTTTACCCGGATCAGGAAGTTCCCCCTAATTTGCTCGCTATAATGGGTTTTTGTCCCTGCTCCTGACCATGATGGAAATCAAGCAATACATGCAAACCGTCGGCCGCCAGGCCCGCGCCGCCTCGCGCCGGCTGGCCATGGCGAGCACCGCCGAAAAGAACGCCGCCCTCCTCGCCATCGCCGCCGCCATCCGCCGCGACAGCGCGGCCCTGGTCGCCGCCAACGGCGAAGACCTTGCCGCCGCCCGCGCCGCCGGTCTGGAACCCGCCCTCCTCGACCGCCTCACCCTGTCCGCCAAGGGTGTCGAGGCCATGGCCGAAGGCGTCGAGCAGGTCGCCAAGCTGCCCGACCCGATTGGCGAAATGACCGACATCAAGTATCGCCCGAGCGGCATCCAGGTGGGCAAGATGCGGGTTCCCCTGGGGGTCGTGGGCATCATCTACGAAGCCCGCCCCAACGTCACCGCCGACGCCGCGGCGCTTTGCCTCAAATCGGGCAACGCCGCCATCCTGCGCGGCGGCTCGGAAGCCATCCGCTGCAATCAGGCCATCGCCGCCCTCGTCCAGGAGGGCCTCACTGCCGCCGGCCTGCCGCCGGAGTGCGTGCAGGTCGTCGCCACCACCGACCGCGCCGCCGTCGGCGAACTCATCACCCTGCGCGAATTCGTCGACGTCATCGTCCCCCGCGGCGGCAAGGGCCTGATCGCCCGCCTCCTGGCCGAATGCCGGGTGCCCATGATCCAGCACCTGGACGGCAACTGCCACGTCTATATCGACGACGGGGCCGACCCGGCCAAGGCCCTGAAGATCGTCGAAAACGCCAAGACCCAGCGCTACGGCACCTGCAACACCGCCGAATCGCTGCTCATCGCCCGCGCCGAGGCGGCAACCCAGCTGCCGGCGATCGCCGCGCTCCTCACCGGCAAGGGGGTGGAAATCCGCGGCTGCCCGGAAACCCGGGATCTGGTCGAGGCGGCCAAGGCGGCGACGGAAGACGACTACGCCACGGAATACCTGGCGCCGATCATTTCGGTCAAGGTGGTGGCCGGCCTGGACGAGGCCATCGACCACATCAACCGCTATTCGTCCCACCACACCGAAGCCATCGTCACCGAGAGCCACCCCCGGGCCATGCGTTTCCTGCGGGAAGTCGATTCATCGTCGGTCATGGTCAACGCCTCGACGCGCTTCGCCGATGGCTTCGAATACGGCCTGGGCGCCGAAATCGGCATTTCCACCGACAAGATCCACGCCCGCGGCCCGGTCGGCCTCGAAGGGCTGACCAGCCAGAAATGGGTGGTCCTGGGCGACGGCCACGTCCGGGGCTAGACGGCGGCATCGACTGGCACATAGCGGCCCTGCCCAGCGTGCCGGCCAGGACACCGCCCGCCGGCACGGCCGGGGAGCACGACGGTGCCGCGTGCGGCTCCCTCCCGTGCCGCAGCCCGGCCGCCCTGGCCGGCGCCCTGCGCCGGGAGTTCGCTTCCCGGGCCGACCCGGCCCGGGCTGCCGCCATGGCGGCCTACATGCGGGGCCGTTTCAGCTTTCTGGGCCTGCCGACCCCGCTGCGTCGGCGGCTCGCCGCCCCCCTGGTCAAGGCCTGGGCCGGCCCTCCCCTGGCGGCGGCCCAGGCCCTTTGGACGGAACCGGAACGGGAGTTCCAGTACGTCGCCTGCGACCTCCTGCACAGCCATAACCGGCGTCTCGCGGTAACGGATTTCGCGGGGATTCTCGCCCTGGCCGCCGACAAATCCTGGTGGGACACCGTCGATAGCCTCGCCAAGCGCGTCGGCGACCTGGCCCGCCGATATCCTGCCCTGATCGCCCGCCTCGACCGGCTGATCGACGACGACAATTTCTGGCTGCGCCGCGTCGCCCTCCTCCATCAGTTGGGCTGGAAGGCGGCGACCGATGAGGCCCGCCTCTTCGACTACTGCCGCCGCCGCGCCGGCGACCCCGAGTTTTTCCTGCAGAAGGCCATCGGCTGGGCGCTTCGGGACTACGCCTGGAGCGCCCCCGAGGCGGTGCGCGGCTTTCTTGCCGCCGAGGGAGAACGCCTGTCGCCCCTTTCCCGCCGGGAGGCGGGGAAAAATCTTTGACCCCGCGACCCGCCCGGCGGTATAAACAAGCCCTCGCCGCCCCGCCCGGAAACACCATGCCACCTACCCTTTCCAGTCCCTATCAAGCCGTTGTCGGCGCCCCGGGATTCAGTCTCGGGGTACGCTGCAGCGCCGAGGAGGTGATCGAGATCGAATTCATCGAGGCCCGCCCGGAAAGCGCGCCGGCCACCCCCCTGGCGGCCGAGACGGCGCGCCAGATCCGCGCCTACCTGGCCGACCCTACCTTCGCCTTCGGCCTGCCGCTGCGGCCTTCGGGCACCTCCTTCCAGCGCCGGGTATGGGCCGAGATCGCCGCCATTCCCTGCGGCCAGGTGCGCAGCTACGGCGCCGTCGCCCAGGCACTGCGCAACGCCCCCCGGGCCGTCGGCCAGGCCTG
This sequence comes from Azonexaceae bacterium, assembly GCA_009469675.1. Classification (GTDB taxonomy): domain Bacteria; phylum Pseudomonadota; class Gammaproteobacteria; order Burkholderiales; family Rhodocyclaceae; genus SSSZ01. The sequence continues at coordinate 66,557 of SSSZ01000050.1, forward strand.
CGGCGCCAATCCCTTTCCCCTGGTCGTGCCTTGCCACCGCGTCATCGCCGCCAACCAGGGGCTGGGGGGCTTCGCCCGCCACGGGGGCGGCTTTCTGCTCGACGTCAAACGCTGGCTCTTGAAGCATGAAGGCTGCCTCCCCGGCGCTCAACCCGACTGACGCCGGGGTCATCGACGGCTTCTGCGACGCCCTCTGGCTCGAAGACGGGCTGGCCAAAGCCAGCCTCGACAGCTACCGCTCCGATCTCGGCTGCTTTGCCGCCTGGCTTGCCGCCAACGGCCGCGGCCGCCTGCTCGACGCCGACGAGGCGGCGCTCGTCGCCTTCATCGCCAAGCTGGCGCGGGAAAAACGCGCCAGCTCGCAGGCCCGCTATCTATCCAGCCTGCGCCGCTTCTACCGCTGGCAACTGGCCCGGGGCAGCATTTTCGCCGACCCCACCTTAAAGCTGGCCAACCCGGTGCGCGCCTCGCGCCTGCCCAAGGTCATGTCGGAGAGCCAGGTCGAAGCCCTGCTCGCCGCCCCCGACCCCGATACGCCCCTCGGCCTACGCGACCGGGCCATGCTCGAAACGCTCTACGCCACCGGCCTGCGGGTTTCCGAACTGGTCAATCTCAAGTTGCACGAGGTCGGTTTCGACGAAGGCGTCGCCCGCGTCCTGGGCAAGGGCAGCAAGGAACGCCTGGTGCCCCTGGGCGAGGTCGCCCTCGACTGGCTGGGGCGCTACCTCGCCGCCGCCCGGCCCGCCATCCTGGCCGGGCGCCAGAGCGCCGCCCTCTTCGTCACCGGCCGCGGCGCCGCCATGAGCCGGCAGATGTTCTGGAATCTCGTCAAACGCTACGCCGCGGCGGCCGACATCGCCCCGGCCAAGCTTTCACCCCACGTCCTGCGGCACGCCTTCGCCACCCATCTGCTCAACCACGGCGCCGACCTCCGGGTGGTGCAGCTGCTCCTGGGCCACGCCGACATCTCGACCACCCAGATTTACACCCACGTCGCCCGGGAACGCCTGAAGTCCCTGCACGCCACCCATCACCCCCGGGGCTAGGGGAGCCGGCGGCGTTGGCCGCCCCATGCCAGTTCGCTTTCCAATCCAGACGGGAAGACGAGCCGAAGACCGTGCTGGAGCAGGGCAAGGCGAAGTCGACAAAGGATCGGTTCGAAGGCGAATCGGTATCAGCCCAGGATCATGACCTTGAGTTTCTCCAGCGGCCGGAGGCCGGCCCACCAGCGCAGGCCGTTGTCACGGAAGCGGTAGCCGGCCTCGGTCAATTCCAGCCGGCGGGCGCCGAATTCCGTCGCCCCGGCGTCGGCGACGAAACCCCGGTTCATCAGGTAGGCGGCGATCCCCGGCTGCACCTGCTGGCCGTCGAGCACCCAGCGCGTACCGTAGCCGTCGTCGTCGCCGGTGAGCATCAGAATCGGCCGATGCCGCCCCATCAGCCGCAAGACCCGCAGGGTCTCGGCACGCCGGGGAATGTCGGAAGGGGGCGGCGAAAGGATCATGGCCAAGCCATTATGAACCTTGGCCGACGGCCGGCAACCGTCGGTTGGTCAATGCCCTGATGGCGGCAGAATTCCCCGGCTCCGGGGAATCTGCACCGGGTTTTGGCAGTCCAACCACCAGACCCGAACGGGCGCCAGGGTGCCGGACCAGGGCGGCGACCGCCCACCGCGGTAAAATTCCGCCACTTTTTCCCTCCCGCCACCATGAGCAAAGCCGACAACGCCCCCGAAACCCCCGCCACCAAGTTCCTCAAAGCCCACCAGGTGCCTTATTCCAGCCATCTGTACGCCTACGAGGAACACGGCGGCACCAAGGTTTCGGCCCGGGAACTCAATGTCGACGAACACGCCGTGGTCAAGACCCTGGTTTTCGAGGACGAGGCGGCGCGGCCCCTGATCGTCCTCATGCACGGCGACTGCAAGGTTTCGGCCAAGGAGCTGGCGCGGCAGATCGGCTGCAAGAAGGTCGAACCCTGCCGGCCCGAGGTGGCCAACCGCCATACCGGCTTTCTGGTGGGCGGCACCAGCCCCTTCGGCACCAGGAAAAAGCTGCCGGTCTATCTGGAAAAAACCATCCTCGACCTGCCGCTCATCTACATCAACGGCGGCCGCCGCGGCTATCTGGTGGGCATCCACCCCCACGACATCCGGCGCACCCTGGGGGCGATCACCGTCGAAGCAGCCCTCAAGGGTTAATTGTCACTCGCTATCGATTCGATCAACACGATCGATTGGATGCATCAATCAGCGGCGCGTAGAGTGTCTCCTGCCACCCCAGGAGACTCCCATGACCGAACTCGTCGCCCACCACTACGCCCGCCCCCAGGCCCGCCGCCACCTTTGGACCGGCCTCGCCATGGCGGTTGTCGGCCTGGCCTACGGCGCCGCCCGCATCGCGACCTGGCTGGCGGCCAATCCGTCCGCCGCCCACGGCCTCGCCGCCAGCCTGCTGGCAGGGCTGGCCACCGGCCTCGGCGCCCTGCCCATCCTGGCGCTGCGCCGCCCTTCCGAAGCCGCCATGGCGCCCATGCTCGGCCTGGCCGGCGGCATGATGCTGGCGGCCAGCCTCTTTTCCCTTCTCGCGCCGGCGGTACAACTCGTCGCCGCGAGCACGGCCCCGGCCGGGCTGGGCATCGCCACGGCCGCGGCCTTTTTCGCCGGCAGCTGGATCATGCAGGCTCTCGACGGGCGCCTGCCCCACGCCCACGTCGAAGCCGTCGGCGACGCAACGGCCCCGGGGGGCGCCCTGCCGCGGGTCGGCCTGGTGGTGGCGGCAATTTCGCTGCATAACGTCCCCGAAGGCCTGGCCGTGGGTGTCGCCGCGGCCGCCGGCGCCGACCACGGCATGACCCTGGGCATCGCCCTGCAGAACATCCCGGAAGGCTGGATCGTCGCCAGCGCCATGCTCATCCTCGGCGCCGGCCCGGGGCGGGCGGCCCTGGTCGCCCTGGCCACCGGGCTGGTCGAGCCGCTGGGCGGCCTGGTCGGCGTCTTTGCCGCCACCGTGGCCGGCACCGCCTTGCCCCTGGCGCTGGCGGGGGCGGCCGGCGCCATGCTCTGGGTGGTGAGCCACGAACTCATCCCGGCCTCCCACCGGCCCGGGCGCGAAGCAGCGGGAACCGCCGGGCTGGCGGCAGGGTTCGCCGTGATGACCGGACTGGCGGTGGCGTTCTAGGAGCCGCTCAGGCCGAGCGTTCGATGATGACGCCGACCCGCTTGACCCCCGGCATCATTCCCAGCTTGGCGACGGAAACCCGCACCCACTGGGCGGCAAAGTCTTCGAGGAGCAGGGTGGCGACGTATTCGGCCAGCTTTTCCAGGAGGTTGAAGTGGCGGGCCGCCAGCTCGGCTTTGAGGCGCTCGACCACGACGGCGTAGTCCACGGTGTCGCGGATATCGTCGGTGGCGCCGGCCGAGGCGGTGGATACCCCGATCTGGAGCGACAACTCGATGGTTTGGGGCATGGCCTTCTCCCGCGGGTAGATGCCTATCCACGTGGCAATGCGCAGTTCCTCGATGAAAATGATGTCCATGCCGGCGTCGGGAGATCACAGCGGTGTAAAATTTGCGCCGATTGTACCTCAGGGACACCCCCCGCCATGCCCACCGCCGCCGTCCTCGCCCTGGCCGTGCTCGCCGCCTACCTGCTCGGCTCGATTCCCTTTGCCGTCGTCGTTTCCAAGGCTTTCGGGCTGTCGGACCCGCGCAGCTACGGCTCGGGCAACCCGGGGGCGACCAACGTGCTGCGCAGCGGCAACAAGAAGGCGGCGCTCCTGACGCTTCTGGGCGACGCCCTCAAGGGCTGGGTCGCCGTCTTTGCCGCCCAGTGCCTGGCCCTCGGCGACACGGCGGTGGGTCTGGTCGCCCTGGCGGTGTTCTTCGGCCACCTCTTCCCGGTCTTCCTCAAATTCAAGGGGGGCAAGGGCGTCGCCACCGCCGCCGGCGTCCTCATCGCCCTGGAATGGCCCCTCGGCCTCGCCGTCCTCGCCACCTGGCTCCTGGTTGCCTTCGTCTCCCGCTACTCGTCGCTCGCCGCCGTCGTCGCCGCCGCCCTGGCGCCGGTTTACGTCGCCCTCAGCCAGGGCACGAACGGCCAGATCGTGGTCGTCGGCATTCTGGCCATGGCCTTGATCGGCAAGCACTGGCAGAACATCCAGCGGCTGCTGGCGGGCCAGGAAAGCAAAATCGGATCGAAAAAGAAAGCCTGACCGCCATGGGAATGCCCACCCAGGAACTCCTCGCCTCGTACTGGTCGGCCGGCGAGGTCGAAACCAACATCATCATTTTCATGAACCTCGTGGGCGCCCTCGCCCTGGGCCTTCTGGTCGGCTACGAGCGGGCCTACCACGGCCGCGCCGCCGGCATGCGGACCTACGGCCTGGTGTGCACCGCCTCCTGCGCCCTGGTGGTCATTTCCGGCTATCCGGGATTCTGGTACGGCGGCCACTGGAGCCTGGTCGGCGCCCCGCCGCCGGACCCCACGCGGGTCATCCAGGGCGTGGTCACCGGCATCGGTTTCCTGGGCGCCGGCGTCATCATGAAGGAGGGCTTCTCGATCAGCGGCCTCACCACCTCGGCGTCGATCTGGGCCTCTTCGGCCATCGGCATCATGGTCGGGGTCGGCTTCTACGGCGCCGCCATCCTCCTCGCCCTCCTCGCCGCGTCGTGCATGACCGTCGTGTCGCGGCTCGAAGCCTGGCTGCCGTCGCGGCCCGCCGTCGCCATCACCCTGGGCTTCCGCCCCGGCTTCGCGCCGCGGGACGACGTGCTCAAGCGCGCCGCCCTCGACCGGGGCTACGAAATCGCCTGGGGTACCCTGCGCATCGAAGAAAAGGAAGGCCGCCCGGAGTGGCATTTCGTCGCCGTCGCCCTGAACAAGAACAAAGGTTCGTCCCTGCCCGAACTCGCTGCCGAGCTTTCGCATTTCGAGGGCGTCGAGCGCTTCACCCTCTCCCACGCCCGCAACTGAGGCCCGGCTTTCTCCAGGCGGCCCCGCGCCACCCCAGCACGATAGTCGTTTCCAATCGAACGTATATCGACAATCGATTGGATCAATAACCCGCCCCCTCCTAGACTACGTTCATCGGGCTTTTACCCCGCCCGGCAATTCATCACTAGGAGGCCAAGATGATTAACCGACTCGTCCAGATCTTCCTCACCGAGCGTTCCGCCTGGGACGGTTACGTCGAAATCCTCGCCGCCCTTCCCGGTAACCATTGATTCATCAGAGAGGAGTATCACCCATGACCAGCAAGAAACTCACTACCGCAGCCGGCGCGCCGGTCGTCGACAACCAGAACACCATGACCGCCGGCCCCCGCGGCCCGGTTTTGCTGCAGGACGTCTGGCTGCTCGAAAAGCTCGCCCACTTCGACCGCGAGGTGATTCCCGAGCGCCGCATGCATGCCAAGGGTTCCGGCGCCTACGGCAGCTTCACCGTCACCCACGACATCAGCCGCTACACCCGGGCCAAGATCTTTTCCCAGGTGGGCAAGAAGACCGAACTCTTCGCCCGCTTCACCACGGTGGCCGGCGAGCGCGGGGCGGCGGACGCCGAGCGCGACATCCGCGGCTTCGCCGTCAAGTTCTACACCGAAGAGGGCAACTGGGATCTGGTCGGCAACAACACGCCGGTCTTCTTCCTGCGCGATCCCTTGAAGTTCCCCGATCTCAATCACGCCGTCAAGCGCGACCCCCGCACCAACCTGCGCAGCGCCCGCAACAACTGGGATTTCTGGACTTCGCTGCCGGAAGCGCTCCACCAGGTGACCATCGTCATGTCCGACCGCGGCCTGCCCGCCACCTACCGCCACATGCACGGCTTCGGCTCGCACACCTTCAGCTTCATCAACGCCGCCAACGAGCGCCACTGGGTCAAGTTCCACTTCCGCACCCAGCAGGGCATCAAGAACCTCACCAATGCCGAAGCCGAAGCCATCGTCGGCAAGGATCGGGAAAGCCACCAGCGGGATCTCTTCGAATCGATCGAGCGGGGCGATTATCCGAAATGGACCCTCTACGTCCAGGTGATGCCGGAAAAGGATGCCTCCAAGGTGCCCTACAACCCCTTCGACCTGACCAAGGTCTGGCCGCACGGCGACTACCCGTTGATCGAAGTGGGCGTCATGGAATTGAACCGCAACCCGGAGAACTTCTTCGCCGAAGTCGAGCAGTCGGCCTTCAACCCGGCCGCCGTCGTTCCTGGCATCAGCTTCTCGCCGGACAAGATGCTGCAGGCCCGCCTGTTCTCCTACGGCGATGCCCAGCGCTACCGGCTTGGGGTCAATCACCACCAGATCCCGGTCAATGCGCCCAAGTGCCCCTTCCACAGCTACCACCGGGACGGCGCCATGCGGGTGGACGGCAACCAGGGCGCCACCCTCGGCTACCAGCCCAACAGCTACGGCCAGTGGGAAGAGCAGCCCGACTACCGCGAGCCGCCCCTGTCGGTGGAAGGCGCCGCCGACCACTGGAACCATCGGGTCGACGAGGACTACTACTCGCAGCCCGGCGCCCTCTTCCGCCAGATGTCTGCGGCCCAGCAGCAGGCCCTGTTCGCCAACACGGCCGCCTCCCTGGGCGGCGCCCCGCGGGAAATCCAGGAACGCCACGTCGCCAACTGCAGCAAGGCCGACCCGGCCTACGGCGCCGGTGTCGCCAAGGCCCTGGGCCTGACCGCCTGAGGCAACCCAACCCTCCCCGGCCGGATTCCATCCGGCTCCTTCCCCGGCGGTGCCAGGCACCGCCGGTTTTTTTTGCTCAACCGGCGGCGGACGGCAGGGCGATCGTCACCGCGGTACCGACGCCGGGCTGGCTGGCAATCGCCAGTTCGGCGCCGAGTTTGGCCGCCAGACGGTAGGCCAGCGACCATCCCAGGCCGGCACCGGGGCGGTTACCGTCGTCGCAGAAACGGACGAAGGGTTCGCCCAGCCGCGCCACCTGTTCCGGCGTCATGCCGACCCCGGTGTCGCGCACCGCCAGTCTCAGCCGACCCCGCTCTTCGGACGCCGCGACGGTGACCGTGCCGCCCTCCCGGTTGTAGCGGACGGCGTTGTCGATGACCAGGTCGAGCAGTTGCTGCAGGCGGGCGGTGTCCAGGGCCAGGTGGCACTGCCCGACCGAGGGCGGGACGGCATCTTCGAGGCGCACGCCGCGTTCCTCGGCGGACTTCCTGGCTTCCCACAGGCAGCGGGCGACCAGATCGCCGACCCGGCATTCCGGGGCCTCGGCCGGCGCCGCGTCGGCGGCGGCGGTCATGGCCAGGGCTTCGTCCACCATGCGCAGGAGATGCCGGGCCGCCCCCGCCAACTCGTCCACCAGGGCGCGGTCGTCGTCGCTGTTCACCTGCATGGCGAAAATCTGGGCGACGCCGAGGATGCCGTTGAGGGGCGTGCGCATCTCGTGGCTCATGGCGTTGAGGAAGGCGGTTTTGGCCCGCTCGGCCGCCTGGGAATCGCCGAGGGCGATGGCCAGCTTGTCCTCCAGGGCCTTGTGGGCGGAAATGTCCTGGATGACGAAGAGGGTGTTGCGGGTGGGATCTTCCGGGGTCAGGGAGCACACACCCCAGATCACCCAGAGGGTGCTGCCATCCTTGCGGCGCAGGGGCGGGTCGACCCGCCGAGCAATTCCTCGACGCGATAACCGAGCAGGTTGGCAAAGGCTTCGTTGAGGCGGGTGAAGCGCCGCTCGTCGAGGCTGGCGATCCCCACCGGCGCAAGGCGCAGCAATTCCTCCCGTTCGAGGGCGAGGCGGGTGATCTCCTCCATCTGCAGGCGCTGCTGGGTGACGTCGGTGCGTACCGAAACGTAGTGGGTGGGCAATCCCGCCGCGTCGAGACAGGGAAAAATGGTGGCCTGCACCCAATAGAGGCCGCCGCTCTTGTGGCGGTTGCACACCTCGCCCTGCCAGACCCGGCCGGCGGCAATGGTTTCCCACATTTGCCGGAAAAACTCGGGGGGATGGAGGCTCGACTTGACGATACGGTGGTTCTGCCCCAGTAGTTCGCCGAGGTCGTAGCCGCTGATGCGGCAGAACAGGGGATTGGCATAGACGATGCGGCCCGCCGCGTCGGCGATGCTGACGATGGCGTGGGAATTGACCGCCTGGAACATGGCTTCCAGGGACACGGGTAAAGGCGGCAAATCGAACGTCTGGCTGGGTTCAGGAGCCAAGGTTTGTCCTCGATCCTGCCGGCGAGGGCCGGCCGATGATTCGATCCTAGAACAGTTCCCCTATCGGCGCCAGGGGCTTTGCCCGCCCGGCCGGGAAAATCGTCGCAGCAAGCCCTCAGGCCCCGGAAAAATCGAGGGTCCAGCGGGGCCGCACGGCAAACGCCCCGGCCTCCCGCGCCGCGGCTCCGGCCTGCAGACGCAGCGCCCCGGCCAGGGCGATCATGGCGCCGTTGTCGGTGCAGAACTCCAGTTCCGGGTAATAGACCCGCCAGTGCCGACGCCGCGCCGCTTCGTCGAGGGCCGCCCGCAGTTGCCGGTTGGCGCCCACCCCGCCGGCCACCACCAGTTGCTTGAGACCGGTCTGTTTCAGGGCCTTGAGGGCCTTTTTTACCAGCACCTCGACGATGGCATCCTGGAAAGCCCGGGCCGCATCGGCCTTGAAGCCCTCGCCGGGATTTTCGCCCTGTTCGCGGACCAGGGTGAGAACCGCCGTCTTGAGGCCGGAAAAGCTGAAATTGAGGTCGCCGGAATGGAGCATGGGCCGCGGCAGTTCATAGGCCCCCGGGCGCCCCCCCTCGGCCAGCCGCGACAGCAGGGCCCCGCCCGGGTAGGGCAGGCCGAGCAGCTTGGCGCTCTTGTCGAAGGCTTCGCCGGCGGCGTCGTCGAGGGTCTCGCCGAGCAGTTCGTAGGCGCCAACGCCGGTCACCCGCATCAATTGGGTGTGGCCGCCGGAAACGAGCAGGGCAACGAAGGGAAAAGCCGGCGGATCGGCCGAAAGCAGCGGCGAGAGCAGATGCCCTTCGAGGTGATGGACGGGCAGGGTCGGCTTGCCGAGGGCGAAGCCCAGCGCCTCGGCAAAGGCGCTGCCGACCAGCAGGGCTCCGGCCAGCCCCGGCCCCTGGGTGTAGGCGATGGCGTCGACCGCCTCCAGGCGCCGCCCGGAACGGGCCAGGGCCTGGCGCAGCAGCGGCACGACGCGCCGGATGTGGTCGCGGGAAGCCAGTTCGGGAACCACTCCGCCGTATTCGGCGTGCATCGCCACCTGCGAATGGAGGGCGTGGGCGAGCAGGCCGGCGTCGCTGTCGTAGAGGGCGATGCCGGTTTCGTCGCAGGAGGATTCGATGCCGAGGACGAGCATGGGAGGCGCATTTTAACTTAAGGCTTGAGGGAAAAAGGATTTCTGGAATAGAATGCTCGTTTTTCCGCGTCTTGCGGGAACACCATTTTGCGCGCACCGCCGCTTACTTGACCTGGCGGGCGCCTGACGGAAGGGGGTGATTTATATGCCGAACATTCGTGTCAAGGAAAACGAGCCGTTCGAGGTGGCCATCCGCCGCTTCAAGCGCACTGTCGAAAAGACTGGTCTCCTGACCGAGCTGCGCGCCCGGGAGTTCTACGAGAAGCCCACCGCCGAGCGCAAGCGTAAGTTGGCTGCTGCCGTCAAACGTCATCACAAGCGTATCCGCAGCATGACCCTGCCGCCGAAACTGTTCTAATCAGTTCATCGCTGCAGAGAGAGCCGCCCGCGTCTTCGCCGGCGGCTTTTTACCTTTAAAGGAAGAAAAATGTCGTTGAAGGACCGCATCACCGAAGACATGAAGGCCGCCCTGAAGGCCAAGGATACGGCCCGGCTGGGCGCCATCCGCCTGCTGCTGGCCGCCGTCAAGCAAAAGGAGGTCGACGAGCGGGTCGTACTCGACGATGCGGCCGTGGTCGCCGTCATCGAAAAGCTGACCAAACAGAGGAAGGACAGCCTCGCCCAGTACCAAGCGGCCAACCGGCCCGAACTGGCGGCCGCCGAGCAATTCGAGATCACCGTGTTGTCCGCCTACCTGCCGGAAAAGATGGGCGCCGCCGACCTGGCCGACGCCGTCGCCGCCGCCGTGGCAGAGACGAGCGCGAATGGTGAACAACTCGGCCCCGCCGACATGGGCAGACTGATGGCCGTCCTCAAACCCCGCCTGGCCGGCAAGGCCGACATGGCCGAGGTGTCGAAACTGGTGAAAGCCGCCCTGGCCGGCTGAACTTGCGATGACATCACGGGCGCCGCGAGACGCGAAGACAAGCCGCAGACAGTGCTTTAGCACGGCAAGGCGACGTCGACAAAGTATCGGGGCGGCAAGCGAATGATTCCCGAGTCCTTCATCCAGGATCTGCTGGCCCGGGTCGACATCGTCGACCTCATCGACAGCTACGTCCCGCTCAAGAAGGCCGGCGCCAACTACGCCGCCTGCTGCCCCTTTCACAACGAAAAGACGCCTTCGTTCACGGTCAGCCCGAGCAAGCAGTTCTACCACTGCTTCGGCTGCGGCGCCCATGGCACGGCCATCGGCTTTGTCATGGAATACCAGGGGGTCGGCTTCGTCGATGCCGTCAAGGATCTGGCCGGCCGCGCCGGCCTGGCGGTGCCGGAGGCTGAAGGCCGCGGCGGCCACGAGGAAAAGCCGGGCCAGATGCGGGGGCTGGTCGAGGTCATGGCCAAGGCCGCCGCCTACTACAAGGAGCAGCTCAAGCGCTCCCCCCGGGCCGTCGACTACTGCAAGAAACGCGGCCTCTCGGGCGAAATTGCCGCCCGCTTCGGCATCGGCTACGCCCCCGACGGCTGGCAGAATCTGCAAGCCGTCTTTCCCGATTACAACGACGAAGCCCTGCGCCAGGCCGGCCTGGTCATCGACAACGACAGCGGCCGGCGCTACGACCGCTTCCGGGACCGGCTGATGATCCCCATCGTCAATCCCAAGGGCGACATCATCGCCTTCGGCGGGCGCATCATCGACCAGGGCGAACCGAAATACCTCAATTCGCCGGAAACGCCGCTTTTCGAGAAGGGCCGCGAGCTCTTCGGCCTGCCCCAGGCCCGCCACGCCCTGCGCGAAACCGACACGGCCATCGTCACCGAAGGCTACATGGACGTCATCGCCCTGGCCCAGAACGGCGTCGGCAACGCCGTCGCCACCCTGGGCACGGCAACCACCGCCACCCACGTGCAAAAGCTCCTGCGCCAGGTGGATCGCGTCGTCTTTTGCTTCGACGGCGACAACGCCGGCCAGAAGGCCGCCTGGCGCGCCCTCGAAAACTCCCTCGAAGCCCTGGCCGACAACAAGCGCCTGGGCTTCGTCTTCCTGCCCGCAGAAGACGACCCCGACAGCTTCATCCGCAGCCGCGGCAAGGAGGCCTTCGACCGCCTGGTGCGCGAGGCCATGCCGCTCTCCGACTTCCTCCTCCGGGAACTGGCCCGGCGCTGCGACCTGACCAGTTCGGAAGGTAAGGCCCAGCTCATCTACGAGGCCAAACCCCTGCTCCACAAGCTGCCCACGCCGCTGCTCCGCCTGCAGCTGGTCAAACGGCTGGCCGAGGCCAGCGGCTTCGCCCAGGGCGAAGTCGAGCGCCTCTGCGAACTCAAGTCCTACGCGCCGCCGGCCCCGCCCAAGGCCCGCCGCGCTGCGCCCTCGCTGTCGCGCAACCTGCTGCGCCTAGTCCTGCAACATCCTGAACTTGCCGCCCGGCTGCCGGTCAATCTGCTCGCCGAGACCCCCGAACGGGCCGCACTCGTCCGGCTGCAGGCCGAGGCGGCGGCCAGCGGCGGGAGGCTGACCTACGCCACCTTGCGCGAGCGGCTGCGGGGCGCCCCGGAGGAATCCCTGGTCGACCAGGTGGCGGGCGAAGCGCTGGCCTCGCCCTTCGACACCGGCGAAGTCACCGAGGAATTCAACGATTGCCTGGAAAAACTGAAGGAAGGCGAGCACAAACGGGCTTTCGCCGAGTTGCAGGCCAAGGTCCAGCGGCTCGGGGTAAACGGCCTGACGCCGGAGGAAAAACAGGACTACCTGCGGCGCCTCTCAAGCCCGGGAAACAAGCGCTAAGTTGTGGTAGAATTTGAGGTTTTCCCAATTTACGGATCGTGGTGATGGCTAAGGCAAAAAACCCCGCGAAGGATGCTCCCAAGGCGCGGAGCGGCAAGGCATCGGCCCGGGCTGCCGAAAAAGCGCTGCTGGAAGGCGCAATGACCGAGGCCCCGGCTCCCATGGACGCCGAGGCCCGCAAGACCCGCTTGAAGAACCTCATCAAGCTCGGCAAGGAGCGGGGCTACCTGACCTACGCCGAAATCAACGACCACCTGCCGGACGACGTCGTCGACGCCGAGCAGATCGAGTCGATCATCTCCACCTTCAACGACATGGGCATCCAGGTCTTCGACGAGGCTCCGGCCGCCGAGGAACTCCTCATGTCCGAGACCGCCCCCGCCGTCGCCGACGACGAGGAAGTCGAAGAAGAAGCCGAACAGGCCCTGTCCACGGTCGATTCCGAATTCGGCCGCACCACCGACCCGGTGCGCATGTACATGCGCGAAATGGGCTCGGTCGAACTCCTCACCCGCGAGGGCGAAATCGAAATCGCCAAGCGCATCGAGGACGGCCTCAAGCACATGATCCTGGCCATTTCCGCCTGCCCCACCACCATCGCCGAAATCCTCGACATGGCGGCCAAGGTGGAAAAGGAAGAAATGCGCATCGACGAACTGGTGGATGGTCTCATCGACCCCAACGCCGTCGATGAAGCCCCCGCCGAACTGGCCGACGAAGCCGACCTCGACGACGAGGAAGAGGCCGACGAGGAAGGCGATGCCGCCGGCGCCGTCTCGGCCTCCCTGCTGCAGCTCAAGGCCGACGCCCTGGAGCGCTTCAAGACCATCCACGGCCTCCACGCCAAGATGCACAAGGCGCTGGTTTCCAAGGGTTCCCAGGACAAGACCTATTTGAAGCTGCAGCAGCAGATTTCCGGCGAGTTGATGAACATCCGCTTCACCTCCCGCTCCATCGAACGCCTGTGCGATTCGGTGCGTGAAATGGTCGAGATGGTCCGCCGTTCCGAACGCAAGATCCAGCAGATCTGCGTCGACAAGGTGAAGATGCCCCGTCCGCACTTCATCAAGAACTTCCCGGGCAACGAAGTGAACCTGGACTGGGTCGACGGCGAAATCACCGCCGCCCCCAAGACCTACGGCGCCATCCTGACGCGCAACGCCCCCGCCGTGAAGGAAGAGCAGAAGAAGCTCCTCGCCCTCCAGGCCCACATCGGCATCCCGCTCAAGGACTTGAAGGACATCAACAAGCAGATGTCCACCGGCGAAGCCAAGGCCCGCCGCGCCAAGCGCGAAATGACCGAGGCCAACCTGCGGCTGGTCATCTCCATCGCCAAGAAGTACACCAACCGCGGCCTGCAGTTCCTCGATTTGATCCAGGAAGGCAACATCGGCCTCATGAAGGCCGTCGACAAGTTCGAATACCGCCGCGGCTACAAGTTCTCGACCTACGCCACCTGGTGGATCCGCCAGGCCATCACCCGCTCCATCGCCGACCAGGCGCGGACCATCCGCATCCCGGTGCATATGATCGAAACGATCAACAAGATGAACCGCATCTCGCGGCAAATCCTGCAGGAAACCGGGGCCGAACCCGATCCGGCGACGCTGGCCAAGAAGATGGACATGCCCGAGGAGAAGATCCGCAAGATCATGAAAATCTCCAAGGAGCCGATCTCCATGGAGACCCCCATCGGCGACGACGACGACTCCCACCTCGGCGACTTCATCGAGGACCAGTCCACCCTGCTCCCCGCCGACGCGGCCATGTACTCCAGCCTGCGCGGCGTGACCAAGGAAATTCTCGACACCCTGACGCCGCGGGAAGCCAAGGTGCTGCGCATGCGTTTCGGCATCGAAATGAACACCGACCACACCCTCGAAGAAGTCGGCAAGCAATTCGACGTCACCCGCGAACGCATCCGCCAGATCGAAGCCAAGGCACTGCGCAAACTGCGCCACCCCAGCCGCTCCGACAAACTGCGCAGCTTCCTCGATAACAACAGCGGCTAAGGGCCGCCGTCGCGGCAACCGTGTTCCGGTGGGCCTGTAGCTCAGTCGGTTAGAGCAGAGGACTCATAATCCTTTGGTCCAGGGTTCAAGTCCCTGCGGGCCCACCAACATATTCAAGCACTTGCGCCAATCCTCCGGGGTTGGCGTTTTGCTTTCCGGCCGCCATGTAAGCGCCATGTACTTTTTGTTAGGTTTTCTCAGCGTCCCCATGGGGTTCCCGCCCAAGTCTTAGATTTTCCAGGGCTGCTAATTTGCCTTGGGCACTCTTCGGGCCTGTAGAAAGCCCGCCATGGAATTTACAGCGGCCGTTTTTATGGATTTGCGTCGACTTGCACGGCTGCTCGCTGCTCTTGGCTTTGGCTCCGCATGTCATACCCTCACACTCCGGCGGGAAGGGCGGGAATTCCGGCAGAGTCAGCGGGGGCGGTATCTGGCCGGTGTCGATGAAGAACAGGGCGCGGCGTTCGGCTAACTCTTCGTCGGCAACCAGCCAGCGCCGTAGGGCCGTCACCCGGTCGCATTCCTTGTACCAGGCTTTTAGGCGACGGCGCTGCTCAGGGCTGCTGCTCACGGTGGGACTCAATGAATGCCCGGACCCCAAGCAGCGGGCAATTGCGGGCGTATCCCTCAGCATTGCGCAAGGCAACGGCGGATTCTGCCAGGCGTTCGACCGGCCAAGCATCCTTTACCGCGTCCGTTGCCTGTAGGATTGTCGTCTTGGCAAGGATTGCGGCTTGATAGCGACCGCTCGGGCTGTTCTTAAAGACACGCCAGGCGCGGTCGAATTCGGATAGCTCGGCTTTGCCGGCGTGGTAGGCGTGAGCCACGTTGACCAATGTCCTCGCCTTGCCGCTTTCAATCCGTAGGCGCTCAAAGAGGGCAAGGGCCGCGTCGGCGTAGGTCAATGCCCACACTCTGGCGACGTCTTTGGTGCGGCGCCTTGTTGCTTTGGCCTCCGCTGCGATTGCCTTCCGCAAAAGGTCTTCAATGTTCACAGTTTTCTCCCTTCGGTTTGTAACCCCTGTAACCCTTTTCTAATAGCCCTATAGAGTTTCAAAAGCGTATACGAACGACTAGGAAAGGGTTACAAGGGTTACAACGGGGGATTAGGAAGCCAAGGGGAACGGGACATTCCCCACTTGTGGAATTAGCATCAAGCCACGATAGCGGACGCCGGCAGATACGGCCTTCTCGAACTTCGGCCGCATTGCTTCCGCCCAAACCGTCTGACTATCTGGCTGTTCTCCCCGCGCAATCTTCCAATTCCGGTACGACGCGTAAAGCTCGCTGGATTTCGGGCACTGGCTGGCGGCGCGAACATCGGGCGACACAGGCTGCACACACTCCGCCAGCCACATGTCGACCGTCGATTGGGCCGAAAAATAGTCTTCGGTTTCGGCTTCGACTGCCCGGCACTGCGGTAATCGTTTTCCAGCGGCCTGCCATTTGTCATGCCCTTTAATGAGCCAGCCCAAGACATGCCCAAGGTTCCGGCGCAGCTTGTCGGGCAAGTCCGCATCCTCCCGCCCGTTAAAATCCGCCTTGAAAGGGACCAGCTTGATACGGCTCTTGATGCCCGTCGCCACTGCCCGAAGCTGGGGGCGGTGGTTTCCGTAGATCAAGTGCTTACGGCCTTCCGTTTCCGCTCAGCCATCAATGCTTCATCTTTGGCCCGCTGTTCCGCCTTCACTTGCCGCGGGTCAATGCCTTGGTCGGTTAGCGTCTTGAGGCGGGTCGCTTCCGCTTGAGCTTCGGCGACCGTCCATGTGCGAACGTCGCCCACGGTAAGCCGAATGGAAACGCCGTGCAGCCTAGATTGGAAGATATAGGACTTCGCCCCCGTGGCTGTCACACGCAAGCCAAGGCCGGGCGTTTTGCCGTCCCAATAGATGCTTTGGTTCTTGCCGCCCTCGCACTGGTAAGCGGCCACACGGCCAGCCGTAAAGTTTTCCTGTTTTGCCATCGTTTCCCCGCCATGTAAGCGCTGTGTACTCGAATTCTAGCAACGGAAGGGAATTTAAGGGAATACTTACGAACCGCGAATTCTGCTATAATTCGCTGATTAGATAAATTATTTATCTAAATTTAGGAATGCTTCGGAATGCCCGGAAATGGCCGCTTTAGCCGACTCATAATCCTTTGGTCCAGGGTTCGAGTCCCTGCGGGCCCACCAACCATCAAAAGCCATCCTGCGGGATGGTTTTTGCGTTTCTCCAGTGCCGATCCGCCAATCCGACGCCTACCGCCCGGGCCGCGCCGGAAGCGGGTAGGCCAGCGCCAGGGTGACGCCGAAGACGACGTGGGCGGCGGCGGTGATCCAGTCGCGGGCAACGGCGAACCAGGGAAAGAAAGCGGTCATGCCGTACAGGTTGAGAAAAAAGAGGAGCAGGCCGAAGAGCGCTCCCCAGAGGCCGGAGCGGCGGGGGGAAAGCCGCGCCAGCAGGGTACAAAAGACCAGGCCGTAGACAATGGAAAGGGCGAAGTGTACGGCGCTGGCGACGACCATCACCGTCCAATCGAAGGAATCGGGCGGCGTCAGGGCGGCGCTGCCAAGGACGATGGCGGCGGTCAGGCGGGCATCGCGATAGAGAGTTTGCGGCAAAGGAACGGCGGCGGCAGCCCACAGTCCCAGCTGGAACACGGTGGCGATGAGGCCGGCGACAACGCCGGCCAGGGCGGCGGCCCGCCGGTTGGTCACGCTCTCCACCGCCCGCCTCTCCGGCTCACGGCGCCGCCGCGCCGCTTCCTGTCGCGTTTTTCGCCAACAAAGGCGCCACCAGGTCCATGGGTAAAGGGAAAACGACCGTGGTGTTCTTGTCGGCGCCGATCACCGTGAGCGTTTCGAGGTAGCGCAGGAGGATGGCCTGGGGTTCCTGGGCGAGCACGCGGGCCGCCTGAAAGAGCTTTTCCGAGGCCTGCAACTCGCCCTCGGCGTGGATCACCTTGGCCCGCCGCTCCCGCTCCGCTTCGGCCTGTCGGGCGATGGCGCGGATCATCGATTCGGTGAGGTCCACCTGCTTGATTTCGACATTGGCGACCTTGATGCCCCAGGCGTCGGTCTGGGCATCCAGGGCCTGCTGGATGTCGAGGTTGAGTCGTTCCAGCTCGGCAAGCATGTCGTCCAGCAGATGTTTGCCGAGGACCGAGCGCAGCATGGTCTGGGCAAGCTGGCTGGTGGCGTTGAAATAATCGACCACCTGGACGATGGCCCGACCGGCGTCGACGACGCGAAAATAAACGACGGCGCTGACCTTGACCGAAACGTTGTCGCGGGAAATGACGTCCTGGGTGGGCACCTCGAGCACCACCGTGCGCAGGTCGACGCGAACCGCCTGCTGGATGGCGGGAACGACGATTACCAAGCCCGGCCCCTTGACCCCGGTGAACCTTCCGAGGGTGAAGACGACGCCCCGCTCGTACTCGCGGAAGATGCGGATGGCCGAGGCGAAGAAGAGGGCGGCCCCAACGATCAGCATGAAGGCCCCGATCGAACCGATTTCCCAGGTCATGGCGTTTCTCCTTCCGGCGCTGCCTGGCTCAACGGCAGGCCGCTAATGCTCCATCTTTCATTCTAGCCCCGCCCCCCTGATCCGCCATGCCATGACCTTATGCCTGGCGATAGTTCGCCCCTTTCCCCGCCGTGGGCCTATACTGAATCCAGGCTCGGCCTTTGGCCGGGTTCCTGGTCGCGAACGTCGAAGCCGTCCGGCTTCGCCCGGCCCCCGGTCCGGTTCGCGATGTCTCGCAGTTGGCTAACGGAGTTAGCGCCATGTCGAAATCCCATCATTCCAGCAAGGAAGCCAAGAAAAAACCTCTACTGTCCCCCAAGGAGAAAAAGGCCGCCAAGCAGATCAAGAAACACAGTGGCGACGTCGTGCCGCTCATTACCCCCCGCGCCTGAAACCGCAGGCAAGGGCGGATCGGGCCACCGGCGGGGATTACAACTGCTAACACCTTGTAACAGCGGTGCAGCCGACCATGGCGTAGATTGAGGCTGCTCACCCTGCCGAAAGTCCGCCATGCCTGCCTGCCGCCGCCGCGTCGTCCCGCCCCTCTTCACCGCCCTC
Organism: Azonexaceae bacterium; assembly: GCA_009469675.1. Taxonomy (GTDB): domain Bacteria; phylum Pseudomonadota; class Gammaproteobacteria; order Burkholderiales; family Rhodocyclaceae; genus SSSZ01. The sequence goes on from SSSZ01000050.1 coordinate 84,674, forward strand.
CTCGTCGTCGGTCTCGTCGCCGGCTGTACCGTCGCCCCTGCCCCCCGCCCCTACTACGGCGAGCCGGTGGTGGTCGTACCGCCGCCGGCCCGGGTCGAGTACGTTCCCGTCGCGCCGCCGCCGCCCCGTTATGAATATGTCGGCCCGGCGCCGACGGTAGGCTACGTCTGGATCGGCGGCTACTGGAACTGGGCGGGCGGGCGCCACGAGTGGGTGCCGGGCCGTTGGGAATCACCCCGCCACGGCCACTATTGGGTACCCCACCGCTGGCAGCAACGGGACTCCCGCTGGAGCCTGCACGGCGGCTACTGGCAGCGCCACTAAGGGCGCTGCGGCCCCAGGCGTCGGGGGCGCCCCTTGCGCTCCTCGCGTATTCCCGCAAGAATAGCGAGGCTATACTCTCCCAAACTCAAGAAGGGCATACAAGGCCCCGCTTAACCACCGCCGGCTGGTCGGCGGTCTTTCCTATCCCCAGGAGGACGCGATGTTGAAGTGGGTTTACGTGTTTTGGCCGTCGTTTGCCACGGCCATGGTCGGCGAGGCGGTATTCTTCGCCTTTATCAACCCCCAGGAACTCTATCTCATGGGCAAGCCCGTGTATTGGAGTCCCCTTGCCGTCTATTCCGTCGGCTTTCTCATGTTCTGGGGCCTGACGGCGCTTACCGCCTGGTCGATGCTGTTCTTCCTCAAGCCCTCCAGCGAACTCAATCGTCCCCTTGATTCCCGGCCCGGCGCCGCCCCCCTGACCGGCCAGTAGCCCCCCAAGCGGCCCCGGCGGCCCAACAATGCCGAATGATTGACCAAAACGCCCTCGCCGAGGGTGTTTTGGCGTCTTTGACCGCGTTGTGAAGTGCTTCACGGACGGCCAAGGCGGTTTCTGGGACCATAGGCTCAAACCTCGCCACACCTTCAGAGACCGCCATGATCCCCGCCAAGAAACCCTCCCTGCCGCAACCTCCCTCCCCGCCGACGGGACGCATGGTGCAAGCCGGCGTTGACGGGTTCGACGTCGATCTCCGCGAAGCCCTGGCTTCCACCCAGGTCCGCGAGTTGTCCTTCGAAGAGTTCCGCCGCGCCATGGCGCAGCAGGGCAAGCTCAAGCACTCCTAGGCAAAACGAACCATGTCCGGATGCTCGAAATATTGCGTGAGCAGCCGTTCCACCCGCCCTTGCCACAGGTCGGCGAAACGCGCCCTGGCGGCGGCGTCGGCCGTGCCGGCCAGGATCTCGCCTAGGGCAGCGCCGATGGCCGGATCGCCCGGCAGGGGCGAAAGATCGAGACTGGCGGTGCAGGACGCGCCGTTGTCGAGCCGGGTCATCCGCACTTCGCCGGCCAGCGCCTTGACCCCGAAACACAGCAGACCGCGCCGGCCGTAGCGCCCGGCCAATCCCTTGAATCCGCCTTCGCCGGCGGCCCCGGTCAGCAGTCCCAATACGGCGGCGATGACGCCGGCCACGCCGTCCCCCTGGTCGCCCCGGAATTCCAGCCGCAAACCGCCCCGCTCGGGGATTTCGCCGCCGTAGAGCCGGTCCAGCATACGCCACGCCAAAAGATAGGCTCCGGCCACCGTCGGGCAGGAATGGCCGGCCAGGCGGACGGCATCGGCGTAACCGTATTCGATGAGGCCGGCTTCGGCGGCGCCGAGGAGTTCAGCCAGGGGGTCACGCAGGGTGAGGCGGGGAACGCGGGTAAAAAAAGCGGGGAAAGCCATGTTTGTCCTCCTGGGGGCGAGAGTATCCCGGGCCGAGTCGAAACCGGCCTTGATGCGGTTCATACCAATTCGTCTGCCAATCGAGGCGCGAAGACGAGCCGAAAACCGTGCGGCAGCACAACAAGGCGAAGTCGACAACCGATCGGTTTGAAAACGAATGGGGATCAACTGCGCTGGATGAGTTCGATCTTGTAGCCGTCCGGATCCTGCACGAAGGCAATGACCGTGGTGCCGTGTTTCATCGGCCCGGCTTCCCGCACCACCACCCCGCCGCGGCGCTTGATTTCGGCGCAGGCGGCGTAGGCGTCGGGAACGGCGATGGCGATGTGGCCGAAGCCGTTGCCCAGATCGTAGGCCGGAGTATCCCAGTTGTGGGTGAGTTCGAGCACCGCTTCGGCGTCTTCCGGGCCGTAGCCGACGAAGGCCAGGGTAAAGCGGCCCTCGGGGTAGTCGGTGCGGCGCAGCAGCCGCATGCCGAGGACTTCGGTGTAAAAGGCGATGGCACGGTCGAGATCGCCGACCCGGATCATGGTATGCAGGATGCGCATGGGGTTCCTCAAAAAATCGGGAGGGCGGCGCCGAGGCGGCGCAATTCGAGCCGGCGCTCGCGCCAGTCCGGGCAGAGTTGCTCCACCAGAGACCAGAATTGGCGACTGTGGTTCATTTCCCGGAGATGGGCGAGTTCGTGGGCGACGACGTAATCGACCACGGCTGGCGGCAGGAACACCAGGCGCCAATTGAGACGGATGCCGCCCCGGCTGCTGCAGCTTCCCCAGCGCGTGCGCGCCGATGAGAGGGCAAGGGGCGGCGGCTCCACCCCCAGATGGGGCGCCAGCTGGGCCAGGCGCCGGGTGAAGTACTCCCGCGCCCGCTGGCGCAGGGCGCGCTCGAGAACCGGCGCGGCCGCGGCGCCGCCGGCCAGGCACAGGGTGAGCTGGCTGGCGTCGGCCGACCACACCGCCCGATTGGCGCCCACCGCCAGCCGTACCGTCAGTTCGCCGCCAAGATGGGGGAGGCGAAGGCCGTCGGCGATGGCCAAGGTGGGCGGCGGCTCCCGGCGGCGCCAGCCGTCGAGCTTGTCGAGCACCCAGGGGCCGTGGTCGCGCAGGAGGCTCTCGATGGCCCCCAGGCTGGCGCGCTCGGGCGCGCCGACGGTGAGGCCGCGGTGGTCGATGGAAAGACCGATGGTGCGGCGCCGGCTGCGACGCAGGCAGTAGGGAATTTCCCGGCCGGCGAGGACGATGGTGCGCGCCGACCCCGGCGCGGGATCAGGCCGCGGGGCCGGCATCCGGGTAGCGATGCGGGGAGATGCGGTGCATTTCCGCCTCGATCCAGGCCGAAGCCCGTTCGTTGACTTCGTCTTCGCTCATCCCGGTGGCGTCGAAGGCCGGGCCGATGCTCACCGTCACCCGCCCCGGCTTTTTGAGGAAGGCCTGGCGCGGCCACAACTCGCCGGCGTCGTGGGCGATGGGGACGACCTTGCAGCCGACGTGGTTGGCGAGGTAGGCGCCCCCCACCTTGTAGCGGCGCTTCTGCCCGGGAGCGACGCGGGTGCCCTCCGGGAAGACGATGACGTAGAACCCCGCCCGCAGGCGTTCGCGGCCCTGGACGACGACCTGGTCGAGGGCCTGCTTGCCGGCCTTGCGGTCGATCGAGATCATGCGCATGGCGGCCAGGGACCAGCCGAAAAAGGGCAGGCGAAGCAGTTCTTTCTTGAGGACGAAGACGCAGTAGGCGCCGCTCGGCACGTAGTCCTGCAGGGCGACGGTCTCCCAGGCCGACTGGTGCTTGGCGAGAATGACGCAGGGTTCGGCCGGCATGTTTTCCCGGCCGAGGACGACGGCGCGGATGCCGAGGAGGTTTTCTACCAGCCCCATGAAGCCGCGGCGCCAGAAATAGACGACGCGATAGCCCCAGGTGCCGCGCAGGAGAAGCGCCGCGGCGATGACGAAGGGGGCGGCGGCGATGGTCAGCACCGCCGCGGCGAGCAGGAAGAGGGCCGAACGCAGGACGATCATGATTTGGGTTCCGCCAGGATCCAATCGGCGACGGCAGCCAGGTCGGCGAATTCCAGAGTGCCGTCCGGCAGGTTGCCCTCGGCCTTGGTTTTTTCGCCCTTGCCGGTGCGCACCAGGATGGGCTTGCAGCCCAGCACGGCGCAGGCCTGCAGGTCGCGCAGGGAATCGCCCACCGAGGGCACGCCCTTCAAATTGACGTTGAGGGTTTCGGCGATGCGCTTGTACATGCCCGGCTTGGGCTTGCGGCATTCGCAGTCGGAATCCGCCGGATGCGGGCAATAGAAGATGGCGTCGATGCGCCCCCCGGCCGCAAACAAGGCCTTGTGCATCTTTTCGTGGATGGCGTTCAAGGTGTCCATGTCGAAAAGGCCGCGGCCGACCCCCGACTGGTTGGTCGCCACGACCACCCGGTAGCCCGCCTGGGTGAGGCGAGCGATGGCCTCCAGGCTGCCCGGGATGGGCTTCCATTCGGCCGGACTCTTGATGAACTGGGCCGAGTCGAAATTGATGACGCCGTCGCGGTCGAGGATGACGAGTTTCATGCTGCCTCCGCCGGCAAAGGAAATACGAGGAGGAAAGCCGTCGCCTTCATGCCGAGAGCTTGGAAATGTCGGCCACCCGGTTCATGGCTTCGTGGAGCGTGGCCAGCAGCCCGAGGCGGTTGGCCTTGAGGGCGGGGTCGTCGGCATTGACCATGACGTCGTCGAAGAAGGCATCGACCGGCGCCTTGAGGGCGGCCAGGGACTGCAGGGAGGCGGTGTAGTCGCCCTTGAGGAACGCCGCGTCGGCGCTCGGTTTGACGCTGGCGAGGGAGGTATTGAGGGCGATTTCGGCCGCTTCCTTGAGGAGCGCCGCGTCGACCCGGGGAGCGACGGTGCCGTCGGCCTTCTTCAGGATATTGCCGACCCGCTTGTTGGCGGCGGCCAGGGCGGCGGCTTCGGGCAGGGCGGCGAAGGCGCGCACGGCGGCCAGCCGCTTGGGGATGTCGCCCAGGCGCTGGGGCCGCTGGGAGACGACGGCGTCCACCTCCTGGGCAGTGTAGCCCTGGTCCTTGAGGCTGCCGGCCAGGCGGTCGTAGATGAAGTCGGTGAGGGCGTTGATGTCGAGGGAGAAGCCCGCGATCCGGGTGAACTGGGCAGAAACGCCGTCGAGGAGCCGGCCGATGGGCAGATCGAGGTCGCCTTCGCTCAGCATGCGGATCACCCCCAGGGCGTGGCGGCGCAGGGCGAAGGGGTCGCGGTCGCCGGTGGGCACCTGGCCGATGCCGAACAGGCCGACCAGGGTTTCCAGCTTGTCGGCCAGGGCGACGACGGTGCCAACCCGGCCCCGGGGCAGGCTGTCGCCGGCGAAGCGGGGCTTGTAGTGGTCTTCGATGGCATCGGCCACTTCGACGTCGAGGCCGTCGTGCTGGGCGTAGTAGCGGCCCATGATGCCCTGCAGCTCGGGGAATTCGCCAACCATGTCGGTGAGGAGATCGGCCTTGGCCAGCAGGGCGGCCTGGTCCGCCTGCCGGGTCAGTTCGCCGCCCCCCAGACTGTCGGCGATGGCCCGGGCGATGGCGGCGACACGCTCGACGCGCTCGCCCTGGGTGCCCAGCTTGTTGTGGTAGACCACCTTGGCGAGGCCAGGCAGGCGATCGGTCAGCGACTTTTTGCGGTCCTGGTCGAAGAAGAACTTGGCGTCGGCCAGCCGCGGCCTGACGACGCGCTCGTTGCCGCCGATGACGGCGCCGGGGTCGGCGGGGCTGATGTTGCTGACGACCAGAAACTGGTTGGTCAGCTTGCCGGCGGCGTCGAGCAGCGGGAAATACTTCTGGTTGGCCTTCATGGTCAGGATCAGGCATTCCTGAGGCACGGCCAGAAATTCGGCCTCGAACTGGCCGATCAGGACATTGGGGCGCTCGACCAGGGCGGTGACTTCGTCGAGCAACGCGTCATCCTCGATCGGCCGGCCGCCGGCCTTGGCGGCAGCGGCTTCAAGCTGGCGGGCGATCTCGGCCCGGCGCTCGGCAAAGCTGGCGATCACCGCACCGTCACGCCGCAGCGTCTCGGCGTAGCTGTCGGCATCGGCGAGAACGACGGGATCGACCACCGCTTCGAAGCGGTGGCCCTGGGTGGCGCGGCCCGCCTGCAGGCCGAGGACGGCGACCGGCACCACGGCGGCACCGTGCAGGGCCACCAGGCGGTGGGCGGGGCGGACGAAATTGACGCTGGTCCAGCCGTCCTGCAACTGGTAGCTCATCACCTTGGGGATGGGCAGGGCGGCCAGGGCAGCCTCGATGGCCTTCTGCAGCCCCTCGGCCAGGGTCGCCCCCTTGACCAGGCTGTCGTAGTAGAGCACCTCGGCCTTGCCGTCCGACTCCCGGCGCAGGCCGGGCACCACCGAGGCGTCGGCGCCCAAGGCGGCGAGCTTCTTCACCAGCGCCGGGGTGGCGTTGCCGGCGGCGTCGAGGCCGACGGCGACGGGCATGAGCTTTTGCGCCACGGGTCGGTCGGCGGCGGCGGCAAGGACGGCGGTGACATGGACGGCCAATCGGCGGGGCGAGGCGTAGGCCGTGACGGTGGCGTCGGCGGCTGCCAGGCCCTGGGCCTTGAGAGACTGCGCCAGGCCCAGGGCGAAGGCCTCACCCAGTTTCTTCAAGGCCTTGGGCGGCAGTTCCTCGACAAAGAGTTCGACGAGCAGGTTGTTCATGGTCAGGCGGCTTTCTTTTCGATCTGGGCGAGGACTTCGGCGGCCCATTCCTTGGGCGCCATGGGGAAGCCCCGGCGGGCGCGGCTATCCACGTAGCTCTGGGCGACGGCCCGGGCCAGGTTGCGGATGCGGCCGATGTAGGCGGCCCGCTCGGTGACGGAAATGGCGCCGCGGGCGTCGAGCAGGTTGAAGGTGTGGGCGGCTTTGAGCACCTGTTCATAGGCGGGCAGCGCCAGTTGGGCGCCCATCAGGTGCTGGGCCTGCTTTTCGTGGGCGGAGAAGGCGGTGAACAGGAAGCCGGCGTCGGAATGCTCGAAATTGTAGGCCGACTGTTCGACTTCGTTCTGGTGGTAGACGTCGCCGTAGGTGAGGCCCGCCGTCCATTGCAGGTCGAAGACGTTCTCGACGCCCTGCAGGTACATGGCCAGGCGCTCCAGGCCGTAGGTGATCTCGCCGGTGATGGGCTTGCAGTCGATGCCGCCCACCTGCTGGAAGTAGGTGAACTGGGTCACCTCCATGCCGTTCATCCACACTTCCCAGCCCAGGCCCCAGGCGCCGAGGGTGGGGTTTTCCCAGTCGTCCTCGACGAAGCGCACGTCGTTCTGTTTCAGGTCGAAGCCCAGGGCCTCCAGGGAGCCGAGGTAGAGTTCGAGGATGTTCTCGGGGGCGGGCTTCAACACGACCTGATACTGGTAGTAGTGCTGCATGCGGTTGGGGTTTTCGCCGTAGCGGCCGTCCTTGGGGCGGCGCGAGGGCTGGACGTAGGCGGCCTTCCAGGGTTCCGGGCCGAGGGCGCGGAGGAAGGTGGCGGTGTGGCTGGTGCCGGCGCCGACCTCCATGTCGTAGGGCTGGAGGAGAGCGCAGCCCTGCTGGTTCCAATACGTCTGCAAGCGGAGGATGACTTCCTGGAAGGTCGGTTTGGTGCGCGTTGGCGTGCTCATGACGACTGTCTGAATGGCGGAAAGCGTTGAATTTTACTTGGTTTTGACACGTTCCGGCAGAACCGCCGGGAGGCGGCCCCCGACCGCCTCGCCCGCCGCTGGGGCGAGGCGCGGCAAGGCATGGGCCCGTGCGGCGTCGCACAACCAGCACCCCACAAGGAACTGGCAAAACTTGACAATCGTTAATCAAATCAATAAACTGCTTGCAGTGTTGCAGTGCAACAACGGATACGGGGCGCCGTCCAGTTACGGCCCAGCAGTTCCCCGCCCGGGTCGCCGGACCACCTGGCCCCCCGGTTTCATCCTGGTTTGCACCCCTGTAACGTCCGCCCCGAGAGAAGACCCTTGGCGCGGCAACCGTGAAAGGAGTACGCATGATCGCCACGGCTGTTTTTCCGCCCTCGATGCTGCGCGCCACGTCGGCATTTTTGCACATGGTCCAGACGGCCCTGATGGCCGCCGGACTGATCCTCATCGTCGGCCTGGCCGGCGTCCACGCCGGAAATTCCGGCTTTATCGAAGGCCTCAAGTCCATGCTGCCCAAGGCGGCCCTGGCTGCCCTCGCCGATTCCGACGACCCCGCTGACGAGGCGGAAGCCCCGGCGCCGGTGCTCAGCCCCCGCATGCGCGGCGCCCTCGACTACGTGTCGCGGCGCTACCGCGTGTCCACCGAAGCCCTCGCGCCGATTTTCGCCACCGCCCAGGCGGCGGGCAAGGAATTGCACCTCGACCCGCTCCTCATCGTCGCGGTGATCGGGGTCGAATCCGGATTCAACCCCTTCTCCCAGAGTTCGGCCGGCGCCCAGGGGCTGATGCAGGTCATCCCCCGCTACCACCTGGACAAGTTGCCGGAGGACGTGGGCACGCTTCCCTTCTTCGACCCGGTGACCAACATCCAGGTCGGCGCCAAGGTGCTCAAGGAATCGATCCGCCGCTTCGGCGGGCTGGAAGACGGCCTGCAGCAGTTCGGCGGCGCCCTCAACGACCAGGAGCGCCGTTACGCCGCCCGCGTCCTTGCCGAAAAGCAGCGTCTCGAACAGGCCGCACTGCGCCTGCGGGCTAACGCCGCCTGATTCCGCACCACCGGCAGCCTGGTCGTTTGCCACCCTCGCCTGGCCGTGCTCCGGCACGGCCTTCGGCTCGTCGTCGCGCCCCGGCTTGAGGCCGGCCGGATGACGCTCAGCGCCGGCCGAAGCGGCGGCTGGCCGCCAGCGCAACGAGCGCCAGGGCCAGGAAACCCCCGTTGCCCCAGCGGGCGAAGGGCGTCATGCCCTGGTAGGCCCGCACCTCGGCCGTCAGCACGGCCTGCGTGAAAGCGGGCAGGCTGGCCTGGACGGTGCCGTCGGGTGCCACCACGGCGGTCATGCCGGTGTTGGTGGCACGCAACATGGGCCGCCCGGTTTCCAGGGCGCGCAACTGCGCGATCTGCAGGTGTTGCGGCTGGGCAAAGGAGCGGCCGTACCAGGCGGTATTCGAAAGGTTCACGAGAAGGCCCGCCGCCGGCAGGGCGCGGATGATCTCGTCGCCGAAAACATCCTCATAGCAGATATTCGGCGCTACGCGCCGGCCGGCGATTTCCAGAGCGGCCTGGGGTTGTTCGCCGCGGGCGAACTGCGACATGGGAATCGTCGCCCATTCGAGAAACCAGGAAAAGCCGGCGGGAATGAATTCGCCGAAGGGCACCAGATGGGACTTGTTATAGACCTGGGTGGGCGCCGTCCCCAGGCTGACCGCGCTGTTCCAGTAACGCTCGCCGCTGCCGGTGACGGTGCCGAAGAGCAGATCGCCCCGATTGCGGCGGGCCAGGGCCTGCAGGTCGGCGAGGAATTCCGGCGGGACGGCGTCGAGAAAGGCGGGAACCGCCGTTTCCGGCAGCACGACGAGGCGGGCCGGGTGTTTTTCCACCAGGTCGCGGTAGAGGGCCAGGGTGCGGAAGAACTGCTCGGGCCGCCACTTCATCTCCTGCCCCACGTTGCCCTGGATGAGCGCCACCGTCAGGGGTTCCCCGGCCGGTTCGGTCCACGCCACCCGCTGCAGGGCGCCGCCGGCCCCGAACAGCAGCACCGTGACCGCCAGGCCGCTGCGCCAGCGGCCGAGCAAAGCCCCGGCCAGGGCAACCGCGAGGCTCAGGCCGAAAACCCCGACCAGCGGCGCGAATCCCGCCAGAGGACTGGGAGGCGACTGGGAGTAGCCCCAGGCCAGCCAGGGAAAGCCGGTAAAGACCCAGCTCCGGGACCAGTCGGCCAACCCCACCAGGGCGGCGAACCACAGGGCCTGGAAGAGATGGCGCTCCGGCAGCCAGCGCCGGCAGGCCCAGCCGATCGCCCCGTAGAAGGCGGCAAGCAGGGCGCAGAAGAGAAAGGTGGCGGGGGCGGCGAGCCACACCGGCATGCCGCCGAACACCGAGAGGCTGACGTAGATCCAGGAAACGCCGACGAGAAAGAAGCCGAGGCCGAAGGCGAAGCCGAGCCAGGCCGCCGTCCGCGGGCCGTCGGCCTGGCGCAGGAGCGTGAACAGAAGGAGGCAGACCAGGGGCGCCAGCCAGAAAAGGCCGAAGGGCTGAAAGCAAAGGACGCCCGCCGCCCCAGCCAGGGCCGCGGTCCCGAGGCGCAGCGCCGGGCGTTCAGGCAGCGCGGGTGGCAACACCGGTGTTGACGGGGGCGGGGTCCACCAGGAGGGTGTAGAGGCGCCGGCTGTCGGCCCGCAGCACCTGGAACTTGGTACCGTCGATCTCCAGGATCTCGTTGCGCTTGGGCACCCGGCCCAGGTAGCGCAGGACGAGGCCGCCGACGGTGTCGAATTCTTCGTCCGAGAAGCTGGTGCCGAAGGCGGCGTTGAAATCCTCGATCTCGGTGCGGGCCTTGACCCGGTAGCGACCGGTGGAATCCTGGCGGATGTTGTCGTGGGCTTCGTCGAAGTCGTATTCGTCCTCGATGTCGCCGACGATCTGTTCGAGCACGTCCTCGATGGTGACGAGGCCGGCGACGCCGCCGTATTCGTTGACGACGATGGCCATGTGGTTGCGCGAGACGCGGAATTCCCGCAGCAGCACGTTGAGGCGCTTCGATTCGGGGATGAAGACCGCCGGCCGCAGCCAGTCGCGGAGGTCGAAATCCTTTTCCGTGTAGAGCCGCAGCAAATCCTTGGCCAGCAGAATGCCCAGCACCTTGTCCCGGTCGCCATCCACGACGGGAAAGCGCGAGTGGGCCGCTTCGATGACGACGCCGACGATTTCGTTGATCGGGTCGTCCACGTCGACGACGTCCATCTGGGCGCGGGGCACCATGACGTCGGTGACGCGGGTTTCGGAGGTGGCGAGCGCCCCTTCGATGATGGTCAGCGCGTCGGCGTCCATCAGGTTGCGCTCGTAGGCCGAGTGCAGGAGCTGCATCAATTGTTCGCGGTCTTCCGGCTCGCGGAGCAGAAGGGAGGAAAGCCGTTCGAGGAATCCGGGTTTTTGCGAACTAGGGGATGGGTCCATTTTCAAGGTTGCGGGACGAGGGGCCAAGGGTTCGCGGGGCAAACCCTTGGCGCCTGACCCCGTCAGGCGTCGTGGTAAGGGTCCGGGTAGCCCAGACCGGCAAGAATCCGCGTTTCCTCCGCTTCCATTTCGGCGGCATCGTCGTCGTTGTCGTGGTCCCAGCCCTGCAGGTGGAGCATACCATGCACCACCAGGTGGGCGTAGTGGGCCTCCGGCGCCTTGCCCTGCTCGGCTGCCTCGCGGGCCACGACGGCGGGACAGATGACCAGGTCGCCCTGGACCGCCGGATCGGTTTCGTAGGGAAAGGAGAGGACGTTGGTGGCGTAGTCCTTGTTGCGGTAGTCGCGATTGAGGGTCTGTCCTTCTGCCGCGTCGACGAAGCGCACCACCACCGCGCCGCCCCCGTCGAGGGCCGCCCGCGCCCAGCGGCGCACCGCGTCGCGTCGGGGCAGGTCGTCCCGGCTGCAGGCGTATTGCACCGAGAGATCAAGTCTTTTGCTGGTTGCCATGGCTTTCGTAGGCAGCGACGATGCGCGCCACCAGGGGGTGGCGCACCACGTCTTCTTTCTGAAATTCGGTAAAGGCCAGGCCGCGCACCTCCCGGAGGATGTCGCGGGCCTCGCGCAGGCCGCTCTTCTGGCCCTTGGGCAGATCGACCTGGGTGAGGTCGCCGGTGACCACGGCCTTGGCGCCGATGCCGATGCGGGTGAGGAACATTTTCATCTGCTCCGGCGTCGTGTTCTGGGCTTCATCGAGAATGATGAAGGCGTGGTTCAGGGTCCGCCCGCGCATGAAGGCCAGGGGCGCGATCTCGATGGCACCCTTGTCGTAGAGCTTGGCGACGCGGTCGTAGCCCATGAGGTCGTAGAGGGCGTCGTAGAGGGGCCGCAGGTAGGGATCGACCTTCTGGGCCAGATCCCCGGGCAGGAATCCGAGGCGCTCGCCGGCTTCCACCGCCGGACGGGTAAGGATAATGCGCTCGACCAGATCGCGCTCGAAGGCGTCGACGGCGCTGGCCACCGCGAGGTAGGTCTTGCCGGTGCCGGCGGGGCCGATGCCGAAGGTGATGTCGTGGGCCTGGATGGCCTTCAGGTAATCGATCTGGCGGGGCGTGCGGCCGTGCAGTTCGGCCTTTCTGGTAATCAATTGCGGGCTGTCGGCCGGGCCTTCGCCGGCCGACACCCGGCGCACCGGCGCATTGGTCAGCTCGATCAGGCCGAGCTGGATTTCGTCCACCGAAAGCGGTTGGCGGGCCAGAACGTAGAAGTGCTGCAGCGCCTGGACCGCCCGGGGGGCGTTTTCGCCGCGCACGGTAAAGCGTTCGCCGCGCCGGGAGATGGCGACGTCGAAGGCGGTTTCGATCTGGCGGATATTTTCATCCAGGGCGCCGCACAGGTTGGCGAGCAGGGTGTTGTCCACCGGCGCCAGCGCCAGGTCGACGGGGCGGCTCTTGGGCGCCACTCTAGTCACGGATGACAATCTCGCCCCTCAGGCTGTGGGGCAGCGCCCCAGTGATGCGGACATCGACGAAAGTGTGGGCCAGTCGTGGATTGCCGACGAAATTGACGACGCGGTTGTTGTCGGTGCGCCCGGCCAGTTCGTTGGCATCCTTTTTGGACGGCCCTTCCACCAGCACCCGCTGGACGCTTCCGACCATGGCCCGGCTGATGACCTGGGCCTGTTCCTCGATACGCTTCTGCAGCCGCGTCAGGCGGGCCGATTTGACCTCGGCCGGCGTGTCGTCGGCCAGTTCCAGGGCCGGCGTGCCGGGGCGGGGGCTGTAGATGAAGGAAAACGAGGTGTCGAACCCGACTTCGTCGATGAGCTTCATGGTCTTTTCGAAATCGGCGTCGGTCTCGCCGGGAAAGCCGACGATGAAATCCGACGAAAGCGAGATGTCGGGCCGCGCCGTGCGGAGCTTTCGGATGATCGACTTGTATTCGAGGGCCGTATAGCCCCGCTTCATGGCCGCCAGAACGCGGTCGGAACCGGCCTGGACAGGCAGATGCAGGTGCGACACCAGCTTGGGCACCTTGGCGTAGGTATCGAACAGGCGCTGGGTCATCTCCCGCGGGTGGGAGGTGGTGTAGCGGATGCGCTCGATTCCCGGCACCTCGGCGATGTACTCGATGAGCAGCGCCAGGTCGGCCTGCTCGTCGCTACCCGCCATGTCGCCGCGGTAGGCATTGACGTTCTGGCCGAGCAGGGTCACTTCCTTGACGCCGTTGGCCGCCAGTCCGGCGACTTCGGTGAGGATATCCTCGAAAGGCCGCGACACCTCGCCGCCCCGGGTGTAGGGCACGATGCAGAAGGTGCAGAACTTGGAGCAGCCTTCCATGATCGACACGAAAGCCGACGCCCCCTTGACCTCGGCCGGCGGCATGGCGTCGAACTTTTCGATCTCGGGAAAGGAAACATCGACGGCCGCCCGCCCCTTGGCCTTGCGTTCGGCGATGAGCTGGGGCAGGCGGTGCAGGGTCTGGGGGCCGAAGACGACATCGACAAATGGCGCCCGGGCGACGATGGCGTCGCCTTCCTGGCTGGCGACGCAGCCGCCGACGCCGATCACCAGGTCGGGATTGAGCTTCTTCAGGTGCTTGACCCGGCCCAGGTCGTGGAAGACCTTCTCCTGGGCCTTCTCGCGCACCGAACAGGTGTTGAAGAGGATGATGTCGGCGTCTTCGGGGTTGTCGGTCTTGACCACCCCCTCGGATACGGCGAGCACGTCGGCCATCTTGTCCGAATCGTACTCGTTCATCTGGCACCCGAAGGTACGGATGAACAGCTTCTTGGGCATAGGCGGAACTACGGTTTGGGGTCGGGCGCCGCCTGCTCGGCGGCGGAAAGAATCCAGATGCGCCAGACGTTACCCATGGGATCGAGCTGGTAACGGATGGGCTGGGCGCCCTGGAGCGTATTGGGCATGACGATCAGGTTGTTCTGGCCGCGCACCTGCAAACCCGGCGCGGCGATCATGGTCACCCCGTTGATCTGCAGCTCGCGCTGGACGGGCGGCGTCAATTCGCCTTTTTTGGCGTCGGGAGGAAAACTCCGGGCCAAGGCGATCACCGCCGACTGCTGCGGCGACTGCGGGGGCGGCAGATCGCCGACAGCGCTGACGACGCTGTTTACGATGGCGGCAACGATCGCGGAAGGAACAGGCATGGGGCCATTATAGCCCAGCGCGCAAACGTTGACCCCTAACACCCCCCCAAACTATAATGCGCGCCCTTAATGTGTGGTGATGTAGCTCAGACGGTTAGAGCGATGGATTCATAACCCATAGGTCGGCAGTTCGATTCTGCCCATCACCACCAAAGCATACATAAACTCCTGTTATTATGAGAAACCCTCAGAATAACAGGAGTTTTTTTGCTCATGGGTGTGGCTCAAACTGTGGCTCAGAAAGAGTCCAAAATGCCCAAGTATGTTGAGCGCCGCGGCAATGTCTTCTGCTTCCGCAGACGTGCCCCTTCCCCCCTCAAGCCTGGCGATACGATTTACCTGGAGGACCGAAAAGAATCGGTTCACGCCAATGGCTATGTTCGTTTTTCCCTGGAAACCTCTGACCTCAAGGTCGCCGGCCAACTGGCGCGCAAGTACGCGCACCTTCTCGATGAAGTAGCCAAGGATGCCGCGACCGGCGTGTTCAGGCCCAAAATGAAGGACTGGGCACCGGCTAAGTGTGTAAACCCACCAGGTTGTTCAGTAAGGTGACGCGGGAGATGGGGGGCTGATATTGAAGGCTGGCATGAGGTCTGTGCCAGTTGTATTGATGCAGCCAGAGCGGCAGATGCCGAGCGCGATGGCTGGATGACTCGTAAG
>SSSZ01000051.1 GCA_009469675.1 Azonexaceae bacterium
CTTGAATCGCAGGATCGCTTCTGCCTCGATGAAGCTGGCTGGTTGAAGGTCGCTGGTTCTGAGCAGCAGCAGCAGGGCTTCTTGGAGCGGTCTGGCTTTCCGCTGGACGACTCTCCAGTGGGCGTACCGGGTCTGGTTGAAGCTGACCGGGACCAGTGGCAGCTCGAGGGTGGTCTGGTTCATCCTCGTCGTCTCCGGTGCTCGTCGGCAGCAGGGCAGGTGGTGAAGTGGGCGGTGTAGAACTTCCGGCCTCTCTTCTTCGCCAGCCGCTGCTCTGCCGGGTCGGTGATTATCTCCACGATGCCGTTCTGGTCGGTGGTGACCGTTCCGTTCGGATCCGGCTTCTCGTTGATCGGCATGGACTTCCCGCTCGGGGTCAGGGCCCACCAGATCGTGGCTTGGCAGGAATTACAGACTGCCATCAGATCACTCCAGTCAGGGTAGCCAGCTCGGGATCGGTTCCGAGCAGGTTGGGCAGGGTAAGGGCGAGCAGCACCAGAACCGCGAGAGCCAGTGCCCTGCGGTTCCGGTGCCACCAGTTGCGGCTGGTCACGAGTAGGGACTTTCGCCGGAGAGGAAGTCTCTCTCGATGCTGGAGAGCCGCTCTGTGCAGCCTGCTCCGTCAGTGACCCGGTCTCTGCCGACCAGCTGCCCGGGGGGCGGGACGGCCGGCGGTTCTTCAGCTGGCTGGTCTGTCTCGGTCTCGTCGGCGATCCACTGCTCGACTACTGCCCTGACTGCGTCCGGGTGGAAGTCCAGCGGTTTGCCGGTGGCGTGATCCCAGACGTTGATCTCAGTGCCGTGGTCGCCGTGAATCCGGGTGCTGCCCCGTTCGTAGGTGAAGACTTCCCCGGTCTTGGGGTCGGTGTGGATGATGGCTTGAATCATGGGGTCTCCTTTGGTTGGTCAGAGTCGGGCTGGTAGGTCCCGGTCTGGATCTGGTGGTTCCTGACTACTTGTTCTACTGCGTCAGGGGTGAAGGCGATCTGCTGGCCCTCGATCAGAGCAGGAATCTGCTCGGGGCCGGTGATCTCGGTCTCTCCTTCTCGGAAGGTCCAGCCTTCTCCGAGATGGTCCAGAACTGTGATAAAGCGCTGGTAGGTCACTGGAGAGCCTCCTTTGCGGCGGCGCTCAGAGCGGCCCTGAGGATCTCGGTCGGATCTGCGTGCCCCCGGAGGATCATGGGCCGGAAGGCTTCTTCTGCCGCGGCCAGCGCTGGGGCGCTGACCAGCTTCTCCCGGAAGGCCGCTTCCAGTTCCGGCATGGCCGCGTCCAGAATGGTCTCGACTCTCTCCCGGTAGCTCGCCCTACCTCCCGCGCTTCTGGAGAGGTAGGTCGAACTGGTCCGGATGGCTGCGTCTATGGCTGGTCTCGGGACTCTCACTGTGAGGGTCCTTCTTCGACCTTGACCGAGCGCAGCCTTCTGCTCGGGCTGGAGCACTCATTGAGTCGGGCGGCGTCTTCTTCCCGGAGAGTCTTCAGCATCTTCGTCAGTTCTCTCCGGTCCAGCTTCCGCTCGAGCTTCAGGACGCGATCCATCGCCCCGGGGGTGATCCGGTTCTCTTCGACCAGTTCATCCAGCACCCCGGCGATCTGGTCGGCGTCCCAGTCCTTCGCGGGGGCGGCCACGGAGACCTTCCAGCTGCCAGCGTTGGCGGTCCGGAGGTTCTCCATGTCCAGCCGCCGGGTCAGTTCCAGAGATACCGTTCTCCGCACCCTGACCAGTTCGTCTTCCAGTTCCTTCATTCGGAAGACCGCTTCTGCCAGCTGATCTGAGGGTCCGTCCAGCGGAATGATCTCGCCGGTGGGCGGGACCATTACTTCCTGCCCGATCGGATTCGGTTCGCGGTTGCTGTCTGCGGCGGTCACTGGATCTGCTCCAGTCCGGTCGCGTTGGCGTTGAAGCGGCGCTCTGCCTCTTCTCCGTCGTACTCGGGAAGCGGCGGCTCTTCCAGTTCGCTGTCAGGGGCTGCCAGCGGCTCCGAGAGAGCCTCGGACGGTTCCGGGCTGCTCTCGGGCTC
>SSSZ01000052.1 GCA_009469675.1 Azonexaceae bacterium
GGACGGTGAGTACGACGCTTCGGCGGGGGCCTTGTCACCGACCCTGCTGCTGCCGTTCGGTAGCGTGGCAGGACTCACCAATCGGGGTAGCGCCGGGGCCAGCGGCAACGGCTTCGCGGTCGGCAGCCCGACCATCGGCGGATACACCCCCGGCCCGCTGGTCAGGGGCGACAACACCGCGACTGACTTGAACGGCAGCAGCCAACGAATTGACACCAGCTACAACCCGTTCACGAACGGCGCTACCCGGACCTTCATGGGTTGGGCCTGGCGGGATAACACCAGTCAAAATCATGCCCTGTTTGGTGGCAGTTCGGCGAACGGCGCAATCGCCTTTATCGCAGCTGGTAGTCAGGATCTTTACTTCGGCGCGCAGAACAGCGGACACGCCTCCTTTGCCGCCGCCTGGCCGGGGATCAGTCAATGGGTTCATTGGGCCATTGTCTTCAACGAAACAACGAACGCGGTTTTGCTCTATATCAACGGCACCCTGTTCGCCACGCTCTCCACCGCTACCGCGTATCACGCGACCCCCGGCAACTTCCAGATCGGCACCGCCCTCAGTAGCGGCAGCGGCCTCGCATGGGATGGCAAGGTGAGGAGCGTCAGCGTTTTCGAGTATGGCCTGACGGCGGATCAGATCAGATGGGCTTATGAGGAGGGCGCGCGCGATATGGCGATGAACCGGGGCAACGCTGACAGCCCGGTCATAATGCGAATCTACGGGCCGATCACGAACCCGACCATTCACAATCGCACGACCGGCGAAACGATGAACTTGACTGGAACGGTGGCGGGCGGTGACTTGGCCGAGATCAACACCGCTACCGGGGAGATCACGAACCTGGCCGGGGCCAGCGTCTACGGCATGATGAACTTCACGACTTCCAGCTGGTGGGACTTGAAGCCGGGAGTGAACGACTTTTACTTGACAGGCACCGGCACAACTGGCGCGACGAAGCTGACCCTGACCTATAAGGATGCCTGGATCTAATGTCGGAATGGACCCTGCGAGTTTGTAGTTACACCGGCACCGTCGAGGGCGAGATCCGCAACGCCTCTGACCGCTCATTCTCGTTCGCGCTGAACCGCATGACTACCGGATCGTTCAAGATTCCGTTGAATCATCCGAGGGCCGCCACCCTGCTCCAAGGCGACTGTCTCGTCCAGCTATTTCAAGACAAGACGCTGCGGGTCAATATGGAAGTCGTGAGCGTCGAGGAGGTGGCCGATGGCACCAGCGCCGGGTCGCTCGTGGTCACGGTCGCTGACGCGGCCTACTGGCGGCTCACGCATCGCCTTATCGGCACGAACGGCACCGGCGAAGTGATCGGTACGGCCGGGTCGCCGGTCGCGACGCACACGATCGTCATGCTGATTCTGCTCAACCTCAACGAGGACGGCGACACCGGGGTCCGGCAAGGCACCGGCGTAAGTGCCGGCAGCACCTATGTCACCTGGCGCTTCAAGCCCTTCACCGAATGTCTGCTGGAATTGAGCCGCACCCTTTCCGGCTACGACTTCAAGTTCGATCACTATCACCCTTTCGGCGATATGGGCGGCGGGATTACCCCGGTCGCCAGCACCGCCATCGCGAACCTCCAAACCGCATCGCCCCTCGGCACCACCAGACCGAACATGATTTTCGAGTACGGCACCGGCCGCCGCAACATCAAGGCATACAAGCGGCAGGTGAGTCGTGAGGGCCTTATGACTCGCGGGTGGAGTCTCCCGCCCGGTTTCCCCGAAACGACCGAAGCTGTGATTAGTGCCGAGAGCCTGTCGGCCGTCACCGCGCGGGGCATACATGAGGCGGTCCTATCAAGTGAAGTAAGTGGTGCCACCGCGAGGGCCGAACTCCTGCGCGAGCACCTGGCGGTCAGGAAGCAGCCACGGCAGCTGATCACTTTCACCCCTGCCGAGAACGGCCAATACAAGTTCAACACCGACTACGAGATCGGCGACATAGTTACCGGCAGGGCCAAGACCCGGAACGGCATCCGGTTCAACGCCTTGTTCCGGGTGTACGGTGTAGAAGTGAAATTAAGCGCCGAGGGCATGGCTTCATACGAGTTGGCTCTGGTGCCGGAGGACTGACATGGGAATTGACCCGAGGAACCTAGTGGGCGCATCTGAGGGGCAGGCCGCCTCGCGGCTGGCCGATGTGGAACGCCGCGCGAGTAGTGTCGAGTCGGCCGCCAAAGTACAGAGCCTGGCGGGCGCACCGCCCGCCCCTTCGACCCTCACCGTCCCCTACGACGCGGGTGACACCGAAGTTATTTTCCGGGCAACATGGGCACCCGGCACTATGGTCGTTGACAAGACGAACAACCGGGCCTATTTCTGGACAGGAGCAGCATGGAAATACACCGCAATCGTTTAGGCCGGGGGGACTGGTGAGTGAGCGCATTCAGTCGAGATCAGCTTCGGGTGATCGTTTGTTTCGCCGGTATCTTCGGTCTGTTTGTCCAGCTGATTGCTCAGTCATTCTTCGGGGCCGAGGTCGGTGCTGGATTGACGGGAACCTTCGGTACGCTGGCGACCCTGCCGGTGGTGGACTCCGCGGTCGAGCGGTTCTCTACGAAGCGCGGTCCCAACGACCCGCCGGACGACCCGCCGCCGCCGGTGCCGGACGAAACAGGCTCGGAGCGCATCACTCGCCGGAGCGACGAGCAGCAGCGCGAGCGTTCCGGCATGGACTTACTGGTGGCCGCAGCATGAGGTCATGGTCCACAGATGCTTTGGTTGCGGTGGTTGAAGCGGTGCTGGACCTTCTCGATGCTTTCCTGAAAGTGCCTGCCCGGGTTTATCTGCTGGTCAGTGCTCTGGTCTTGGCGGTCATTCTCTTTGCCAGTTGGGGGCCGCACCTATGATGGCCGCCGCGAAGAGACTCCATGAAGACACGCGGGCCCGACTGTCGGTGCTCTTCGTTGGTCTGGTCTTGGCCGGCTTGCTGCTGGTCGTGCTGGACTTCACCAGCCGCGTGAAGGAATACCGGGAGAGCGCTCTGGAAGCGTGCTACAGCAGCAACCAGTCCCGGCAGGCAGACGTTGTGAATCTGACGTCTGATCTGGTGCTGCTGAAAGCGAGTGCTCTGGAGCTTCACGCGGACATTGCCGGTCTGAGTACCCGGGTTCCTGACGACACCGAGTGGCTGGCCTCGAAGAGAGCCAGTCTGGAAGCAACCCGGGCAGCCATTGCTTTGAAGCGCCGCTCCATTGACGACCAGCTGGCCGCTGTCGCCGAGTACGCGGTCCGGCCGGGTTCTCCCCTGAAGGACTGCCAGAAAGCCTTTCCGGAGTAGAGCTTCCGTCCGGGCAGCTACCATCGGTCCCATGAACTTCCTGAAGAAGAAACTCTCCCGGCTACTGGATCTGACCGTCAACAAGAAGTTCCGGATCCGGTGGCAGTACCGGCGCTGGCAGTATTGGGACCGTCGAGCAGACCGGTTCCACCTTGCCGCTCTCGATGCCCGGGCAGCTGCTGACCGGCAGCGCCGTGAAGGGAATCTGGAGAACGCCGCCAGACAGGACCGGAAAGCAACCCGGCGGCAGGTCAAGGCTGACAAGGCCCGGAGCTTTGCCCGGATCAAGGTTGGCCGGATCAAGGTCCTGAAGCGGCACGTCCTGAAACTGGACCGGCTCGCTGACAAGGCTCGGGAAGAGATCGAGAAGGAGAAAGCCAAGAACCGGGTGACAGTCCACCCCGCGAAGAATCAGGTCACTGGTGGCTCTCCCAAAGCCAGGTTCCGAGCTGCTGCTCTGACGTCTTCGAAGCGGTGCCTGACCGGGAAGCGCGTGAACTTCTATGACCAGTCCGGCAGCTGGAACGTGGACAAGGTCTTCACCGGGGAGGATTACGACGA
>SSSZ01000053.1 GCA_009469675.1 Azonexaceae bacterium
AACCATGTCTTCAAAGACCTCGATGCCGTCGAGCAGACGCTGTTCGACGGCATCGTCGCCCTGGAAAACAACCCCACTCGAATCCAGTCCATGACCGGATTTAGGTGGATAACATCTATATCAATGAATGCAAATTAGTATGATTGCCGTAGAACCAGATCGGCCCGTGGACGCTGTCGAAGCGGCTCGCCGCCCCCCAGACCAGGCGGGTGTCGCGGCTGGGTGCAAGCGTATGCTGAATCTCCAGGTCATCGCGCACGGCTCGGCCGCCGTAATCGACGTTGAGCAAAAAGCCGCTGCAGGTCTCGGCGTGGCGGTCGGAGGCCCAGTCCTCGGTGTGGGCATAACGCACGCTCAATTCGCCGTTGTCCGACAAGGCCCGGCGCCAGCCGGCCTGGAGGTAGGTGCTGGTCTGCTCGAAATCCCGCAGGGGGTCGCAGGGCTTGCCGATCCGGCCGTTTTCCAGCGCCGACCCGACATGGCCGGCCGCCACCTGGAGTTCATCGCGCTCGCTGACGTTCAGGACACCCCGGAAGTCGACCAGGCGGGAGCGGAAATTGTCGATCCAGTCGTTGCGGTTGGTAATGCCCTCGTCGTCCCGTTGCTGCAGGGTGAGACGGAAATTGCCCGGCCCCGCGCTGCCGCCGAAACGTACCGTGGCGTCGCGCACCCCCTGGTTGCCATGGCTGGCGGAGAAGGTGGCGCCCTTGGCCTGGGACGGGTCGAGGGTGATGATGTTGACCACCCCGAGGAAGGCGTTAGAGCCGAAGGCGGCCGAATTGGTGCCGCGCAGCACCTCGATGCGTTCGATATCTTCGAGGGCCACGGGCATCAGGTTCCAATTGACGCCGCCCTGAAACAAGGGGGAGTAGAGCGAACGGCCGTCCACCAGAACCTGTACCCGGGTCGAGAAGTCGTCATCGCTCAAGCCATGGTAGGTGACCCGGGGGAAATCCGTGGTCGTAGGCGCGACCTGGAACCCGGGAACCAGCCGGAGAAGATCGGCGACGCTGCGGGCGCCGCTGGCGCGGATCAATTCGCGGTCAATGACGGTCACCGCCCCCGGCGCCTCGGAAAGGGGCTGCGGCAGGCGGCTCACCGTTGCAACGACAGGCAGGGTGCTGAAAAAGAGTTCCTCTTCCACCGCCGCGGCGCCGCCGGCAAAGCCCCAGACGGCCAGGCCGGCGGCAACCCGGAGGCACAGCCCGGAGCCGCCCGGTGGGCGACGGCTCAAGCGACGACCCCGGGCCGCCCGGGCAGGGTCGCCGCTTCCTGCCAGCGTACGGCGAAGCATTCCGACTGGCTGCCCATCTCGACGCCATGGCGGGACTGGGCGGTCAAGCACAGGGCGATGCCGGCCTGGTCGACGGCGGTGACCGCCGAGGCGTCGATTTCATTGACGCCGACCCGGGTGAGGGCATGCATGAAATCGTTGCGCAGGGCGCCGGTGAGGCCGCCGATGATGCGCATGATGCGCCGCCCGCCGATTTCGTGGGTGGTGAGGATGGAGGCATGGCCGTGGGCGATGGCGATTTCGATGGCGTCGTCGAGGACGATCTGGCTGATCGGCCCGGAGTCGAAGCGGGCGCCGAAGATATCGCCGACCCGGCTGACGGCGACGGCCGAGACGTCGATGAGGGGCGAACCGAAAAGCGAGAACTCGCAGCCGAAACGCCGCCCGATCCGCAGTTCGAGGCTGGTGCGCAGCATCAGCCCGGTGAGCGAGAGGTTTTCGATGGCGCCTTCGACGGTGGCACCGTCGAAACCGATCTTGATGACCGGCGGCTGGCTGAAGCGGATGCGTTGATGGCGGCGCTGCTCGAACATTCCGGAACCCTTTGTCGGAAAAGGAGAAAGCCGTGTGCACGAAAAATGGCCGGTCATGTTACCAGCTAGGACCGGGATGGCGATAGTGCCCGCTGCCCGGGGAATTGACTTTGCCCGGTCTTGTGGGTATCTTGCAGAAACCCGGGGTTACCGGTGGCGCCGATTTGACTTCAGCTTGCGGGCGCCCGATAAATGCGGCTAAAGCGAGGTCGGTTGGAAACTCACCCGGTCCGCGATCAGCCGACCGGGTTTTTCTTTTTCCGCACAAGGTTGGCAGAAGATGGCAGGACAGAATCAAGGCGTAGGACAGGTCGAGGCGCAGCGCGCCCATTTCGCCACCCCGCTGGCACTGCGCAGCGGCGGCGTGATCCCCGAGTACGATCTGGTCTACGAGACCTACGGCCAGCTCAACGCCGCCAAATCCAACGCCATCCTGGTCTGCCACGCCCTTTCCGGCCATCACCACGTGGCCGGCCATTACGCCGACCAACCCGACAACGTCGGCTGGTGGGACAACATCGTCGGCCCCGGCCGGCCCCTCGACACCGACCGCTTTTTCATCGTCGGCGTAAACAACCTGGGGGGCTGCCACGGCTCCACCGGCCCGTCGTCGATCAACCCCGCCACGGGCAAGCCGTGGGGCGCTGATTTCCCCATGGTGGCCGTCATCGA
The DNA here is from genome assembly GCA_009469675.1 of Azonexaceae bacterium. Taxonomy (GTDB): domain Bacteria; phylum Pseudomonadota; class Gammaproteobacteria; order Burkholderiales; family Rhodocyclaceae; genus SSSZ01. The sequence goes on from SSSZ01000053.1 coordinate 2,500, forward strand.
CTGGGTCAAGGCCCAGGCCCGCCTGGCCGATCAACTCGGCATCGACGCCTGGGCGGCGGTGATGGGCGGCAGCCTGGGCGGCATGCAGGCGCTGCGCTGGTCGATCACCTTCCCGGAGCGCGTCCGCCACGCCATCATCGTCGCTGCGGCCCCCAAGCTCTCGGCCCAGAACATCGCCTTCAACGACGTGGCGCGCCAGGCCATCCTCACCGACCCGGACTTCCACGGCGGCCACTACTACGAGCACAACACGCGGCCGGTGCGGGGCTTGCGCCTGGCCCGCATGCTCGGGCACATCACCTATCTTTCCGACGACCAGATGGGGGAGAAGTTCGGCCGCGAACTCAGGAACGGCGCCTTTTCCTTCGGCTTCGACGTCGAGTTCGAGATCGAGTCCTACCTGCGTTACCAGGGGGACAAGTTCGCCGGTTATTTCGACGCCAACACCTACCTCCTGATGACCAAGGCCCTCGATTATTTCGACCCGGCCCGGGAGGACAACGGCGATCTCACCGCCACCCTGGCCCGTAGCCGGGCGGGTTTCCTGGTGATTTCCTTCTCCACCGACTGGCGCTTCACCCCGGCCCGCTCCAAGGAAATCGTCCACGCCCTGCTGGCCCGGGGCCGCGACGTCTCCTACGCCGAAATCGACCTCAATTTCGGCCACGACTCCTTCCTCATGGCCGATCCCCACTACCATGCCGTGGTCGGCTCCTATCTCGCCAGGATCACGCTATGACCAATACCCTGGGCCGACCGGATTTTGCCGTCATCGCCGGCTGGGTGGAACCCGGCCACCGCGTCCTCGATCTCGGTTGCGGCGACGGCTCACTGTTGAAGCTGCTCATCGAGCAGAAGGGCGTGCGCGGCTGGGGCGTCGAAATCGACGACGCCAACATCCTCGCCGCCATCAGGAACGGCATCAACGTCATCCAGGGCAACCTGGAACACGGCCTCACCGGCTTTGCCGACCAGGCCTTCGACCACGTGGTGCTTTCCCGCACCCTGCAAACGGTGCGCCACACCCAGGGCATCCTCGGCGAAATGCTGCGGGTCGGTCGCGAGGCGGTGGTGTCCTTCCCCAATTTCGCCTACTGGAAGAACCGCCAGGCGGTCCTAAACGGCCGCATGCCGGTTTCCGAAGACCTGCCCTACGAGTGGTACGACTCCCCCAACGTCCGCTTCTTCACCCTCCTCGATTTCGAGGCCCTGTGCGCTGAAATGGGCATCGTCATCCGCGAACGCCAGGTTCTCGACGAGCGCGGGCGGATCGTCACGGAAGAGCCCAATTTCCTGGGCAGCCTGGCCGTCTATCGCGTCACCCGCGGCCGGTGAGCGGTTCCGCCCCCGCCTGGCTGGCGCCGCTCCTGACGCGGCGCATGGCGATCTGTATCGTCACCGGGTTTTCCTCGGGCCTGCCGCTCTTCTTGCTGCTCAACCTGCTGCCGGCCTGGTTGAAGACCGAGGGCATCGGCATCAAGGAAATCGGCCTCTTCGCCCTCATCCAGTTTCCCTACACCTGGAAATTCCTCTGGTCGCCCCTGGTGGACCGCTACAGCTTGCCCCTCCTTGGGCGCCGCCGGGGCTGGATGCTGGCCTGCCAGCTCCTGCTCGTGGCGGCCATCGCCGGCCTCGGCTTGCTCTCTCCCCGAGAAGGGCTGGCCCTCATCGTCGCCGGCACCGTCGCCGTCGCCCTGCTTTCCGCCACCCAGGACATCGTCCTCGACGCCTACCGGCGGGAACTGCTGCAGGAGAGCGAACTGGGCCTGGGCAACGCGGTGCACGTCAATGCCTACAAGATCGCCGGCCTGGTCCCCGGCTCCCTGTCCCTGTGGCTGGCCGACCGCCTGCCGTGGTCCGAGGTCTTCGCCGTCACCGCGCTGTTCATGCTGCCTGGCGCCATCCTGACCCTCGTCGTGCGGGAACCGGCCAGCGCGGCAGCGGCGCCCAAGACCCTGGAGCAGGCGGTGGTCGAACCTTTCCGCGAATTCATCTCGCGTTCCGGCGTCCGGGGCGCCCTGCTGGTGCTGGCCTTCATCTTCCTCTACAAACTCGGCGATTCCTTGTGCACGGCGCTGGCGACGCCCTTCTACCTGGACATGGGCTTCACCAAAAGCGAGATCGGCCTTGTCGCCAAGAACGCCGGCCTCTGGCCCTCGGTCGTCGGCGGCCTGCTCGGCGGCCTGTGGATGGTGCGCCTGGGCATCAACCGGGCCTTGTGGATTTTCGGCGTCGTCCAGCTCGTGGCCATCTTCGGCTTCGCCTGGCTGGCCTGGCTGGGGCCGGCGGCAGCCACCCCGGACCGCCTCCTCGTCCTGGCCGCGGTGATCGGCTTCGAAGCCCTGGGCGTCGGCCTGGGCACCGCCGCCTTCGTCGCCTACATCGCCAAGGCCACCCATCCGGCCTATACGGCGACCCAGTTCGCCCTGTTCACCAGTCTGGCAGCGGTGCCGCGCACCGTGGTCAACGCCTCCGCCGGGTGGCTGGTCGAACAGTTCGGCTGGGTGAGTTTCTTTCTGCTCTGCGCCGCCCTGGCCGTTCCCGGCATGCTGCTCCTGGGCAAAATCGCCCCTTGGCGCGACCGGTCCTGAGGCTTCCTACCCATTCGCTTTCAAATCGAGACGCGAAGACGAGCCGAAGACCGTGCTGGAGCACGACAAGGCGAAGTCGACAAAGGATCGGTTTGAAAGCGAATGGGTATCAGCGGCGCTGGCGCCGCCGGTCGAGCCACCAGGCGTAGGCGGGCAGCAGCATGGCCGACCCGGGCAGCAGCAGGAGCAGGAGATAGGGCGAAAGGTGGGACAGGCGGCGCAGGTGTTCGATGAGCTGCGCCTTTTCCGCCGGCGTCCAGGGTTGGCCGTTGCGGGGTTTCATCAGCAGGGGCATGAAGCCGCGCATGGCGACGACTTCCGCCACCAGGCGCCGGACCTCCCGCCGCTGCGACGCCCAGAGGAGGCGCCACCAGGGAACAGCCAGGGCTTCGATGGGCGGCTCGGCGGACATCTCAGCGCCAGGCCGCAAGCTTGGACTTGACGGTTCTCCAGCCGCGCCACACCACGAAGCTGCGGCGCGCCCAGCGCCAGGCCCGCTTGGGCGAGACGATGAGCACCGCCGCCACGGCGGCGACCACGGCGCCGGGATGCTGCTTCAGCCAGGCGACGCCCTGCAGCGCGTGGTCGGCGCCGGCCAGCGCGTTTTCCACCGGCCACACATGCTGCGCCAGCGCTTCCCGCTGCTGGGCGGCGCGGGCGCGCAATTCACCGCGGCGGGTGGCGAGTTCGAGGAGGCGGGAGTTCAGGTTTTTTCCCCCGACTGGGATTTGAGGCTCGCCAGGTCGGCGTCGAGCTCGGCCAGGCTTTGCTTGAACACCGGCGTACCGCGCCGGGCGGCACCCTTGGCCAAGCCGACGCAGGCCAGGCCAAGGCCGATGAAAACCGTCGCGGCCAGGGCGAAGACCAGCACCCGGTGCTCCCAGTAGGCAGCCGCCACGAGCACGACGGCGATGATGAGGCCGACGCCGAGGAAGAAGATGGCGGCGAGGGCGTACACCAGGAGGCTGAGGAGCCGAAGCTTCTCTTCCTCCAGTTCCGTGGCGAGGAGCTCGAGCCGCGTTCGCCCGATCGCGACGCCGGTCGCGATCAGATGCTTCAGGGCGGCGAAGAGTCCTTCGCCGCCGCCGGCAGCCGCCATCGGTTTAGCGGCGGCCGATCAGCACGCCGAGGGCGAGGCCCAGGGCAGCGGCAACGCCGACGGCCTTCCAGGGCTGTTCGTGGACGAAATCGTCGGTGGCGTTGGCGGCGGCTTTGGCCTTGTCGACGATGGCGGCTTCGGCGTCGGCCAGACGCTCCTTGGCGTCGCGCAGGCGGATTTCGATCTTTTCGCGCAGGCCGGCCATCTTGTCGCCCGCGGCCCCGGCCGTGGCCTTGAGAATTTCTTCGGCGTCGGCGATGACGACCTTCATGTCGGAAACCAGTTTGTCCTTGGTGGCGGGTGTCAGTTCGGTGGACATTTTCGACCTCTTTGAGTGGGTTTATGGCGGAGGGATTTAAAGGTTAGCCCGTCCGGTGGGCGAAAGCAATGGCGTTTCTAGCCGGCGGGAAAATCATAGTCGATGGACAGCGGGGCATGGTCGGAAAAACGCTCCGCCTTGTAGATCGAGGCGGCCCGGGCGGTGGCCGCCAGGCCCGGCGTGGCGACCTGGTAATCGATCCGCCAGCCGACGTTCTTGGCCCAGGCCTGGCCGCGGTTCGACCACCAGGTGTAGGCTTCGCCGGTGGCTTCGGGGTAAAGCCGGCGATAGACGTCGACCCAGCCGACCTGGTCGAAGATCCGACTCATCCAGGCGCGCTCTTCGGGCAGGAAGCCGGAATTCTTCTGGTTCGACTTCCAGTTTTTCAGGTCGATTTCCCGGTGGGCGATGTTCCAGTCGCCGCCGATGACGATTTCCCGCCCCTCGGCCCGGAGTTTTTCCAGGTGGGGAAAAAACTCCGCCATGAAGCGGAACTTGGCCTCCTGCCGTTCCGGCGACGAAGACCCCGACGGCAGGTAGAGGGAAATCACGCTGAGCTGGCCGAAATCGGCGCGCAGGTAGCGCCCCTCGGCGTCGAATTCGGCATTGCCGATACCCTCGACCACCCGGTCGGGGGGGCGCCGACACCACAGGCCGACGCCGCTGTAGCCCTTCTTTTCGGCGCAGTGGTAGTAGGCGTGGAGGCCGTCGGGACGGAGCATCGCGGGGTAGAGGTCGGGAGCCTGGGCCTTCAGTTCCTGCAGGCAGACGACATCGGGGGCCTGGGCGGCGGCCCAGGGCAGGAGGTTCTTGCTCCAGGCCGAACGGATACCGTTGAGATTGAGGGAGATGATGCGTAACATAACAACCTTTGCAATCTGGCTGCCGCCTGGACTTGGTTTTCCCGGGGATTTCGAGGAATAAATGGATTTTCGCCAGCAGTTTATCGAGTTCGCGCTCGACTGTAACGTCCTGCGCTTCGGTGAGTTCAAGACCAAGGCCGGCCGCCTCTCCCCCTACTTCTTCAACGCCGGCCTCTTCAACGACGGCAATTCCCTCGGCCGCCTGGCGGAATTCTATGCCCAGGCCGCGGCGGCCGGCGGCGTCGCCTTCGACATGCTGTTCGGCCCGGCCTACAAGGGCATTCCTCTGGTGGCGGCGATCGCCATTGCCCTGGCCCGGGATGGGCGCAACTACCCCTTCGCCTTCAACCGCAAGGAAGCCAAGGACCACGGCGAAGGCGGCAGTATCGTCGGCGCCCCTCTGGCCGGCCGGGTGCTCATCGTCGACGACGTCATTTCGGCCGGCACCTCGGTGCGCGAATCGGTGGACATCATCCGTGCCGCCGGCGCCACCCCGGCCGGCGTCCTCATCGCCCTCGACCGCATGGAAAAGGGTCAGGGCGACCTCTCGGCGGTGCAGGAAGTAGGGCGCGACTACGGCATCCCGGTGATCGCCGTGGCGAGCCTCGCCGACCTCATGGCCTACCTGGAAGGGCGCCCCGATTTTGCCGCCTATCGCGACGCCGTCGCCCGTTATCGCCAGGCCTATGGTGTTGCGGCCTAGCACCGCGGTCGGCGCCCTCGCCCTGCTGGCGTCCCTGGCCGCCCAGGGTGCCAACCTCTATTGCTGCCAGGATCCGGCCACCGGCCGGCGGGTCTGTTCCGACGGCCTGCCCGAACAGTGCCGGGGCAAGCCCTACCGCATCCTCGACGGGGCGGGCAACGTCATCAAGGAAGTCGAAGGGGCGCTGACGCCGGAGCAAAAAGCCCAGCGCGCCGCCGAAGCCAAGCGCCAGAAGGAACTGGAAGCAGCCGCCCGGGAACAGCGGCGCAAGGACCAGGCGCTGCTGGAAACCTACGGCAGCCTGCAGGATATCGAAAACGCCCGGGTCCACGCTGAAAACGAGGTGCTCGAGGCGATCCGCCAGACCGAGGCGCGTATCGCCGCGGTACGCAAGGACAGAAAGCGCTGGGAAGACGAAGCCGAGTTCTACAGGAAGAAAACCCTGCCCGCCGACGTCGAAAAGGGGCTGCGCACCGCCGATTACGAAATCAAGGCCCAGACCGAACTGCTCGACGCCAAGAAACGGGAGATGGACCTGGTGCGGGAAAAATACGCCGAAGACCGGCGGCGCTACGTCGATATCGTCAACAGCACTCGCCGCCTGCCTGCGCCGGCAGCCCCCCAACCGGCCGGCCAATAACCTGGCCTGCCCGGGGCGCCCGCCTCAGCCCTGCAATTTCCGGCGCAGCAGCTCGTTCACCTGCTGCGGGTTGGCCTTGCCCTTGGCCGCCTTCATCACCTGGCCGACCAGGGCGTTGAAGGCCTTTTCCTTGCCCGCCTTGAATTCGGCCACGTTGGCGGCGTTGGCCGCCAGGATCTCGTCCACCAGGGCCTCGATGGCGCCGCTGTCAGTGATCTGCTTGAGGCCCTGCTTCTCGATGATTTCGTCGGCGCTGGCGCCTTCGGCGCTCCATAGCGCCTCGAAGACCTTCTTGGCGATGGCGTTGGAGATGGTGTTGTCGGCGATGCGCAGGATCAGCCCGCCCAGCTGGGCGGCGGAAACCGGCGACTCGGCGAGCTCCTTGCCCTCCTTGTTGAGGCGGGCGGCCAGGTCGACCATGACCCAATTGGCGCAGGGCTTGGCGTTGGCCTTGCCGGCGACGGCCACCACCGCTTCGAAGTAATCGGCGCTTTCCTGGTTGGCGGTGAGCGTCGTGGCGTCATAGGCGGAGAGGCCCAGGTCGGCCATGAAGCGCTCCCGCTTCTGGCCCGGCAATTCGGGCAGCTCGCCCTGGACGCGGGCGATCCAGTCGGCGCCGATGACCAGGGGCAGCAGGTCGGGATCGGGGAAGTAGCGATAGTCGTGGGCGTCTTCCTTGGTACGCATCATCCGCGTCTCGCCACTGTCCGGGTCGAACAGCACGGTGGCCTGCTGGATCTTGCGGCCTTCCTCGATCTCGTTGATCTGCCACTGGACCTCGAAATCGATGGCTTCCTTGAGGAAGCGGAAGGAGTTGAGATTCTTGATTTCGCGGCGGGTGCCGAATTCGGCCTGGCCCTTGGGGCGCACCGAGACGTTGGCATCGCAGCGGAACGACCCTTCCTGCATGTTGCCGTCGCAGATGCCGATCCAGCGCACCAGGGCGTGCAGGGCCTTGGCGTAGGCGACGGCTTCGTCGGAGGAACGCATCTCCGGCTCGGAGACGATCTCCAGGAGCGGCGTTCCGGCCCGGTTGAGGTCGATGCCCGATTTGCCGTGAAAATCCTCGTGCAGGGACTTGCCGGCGTCCTCCTCGAGGTGGGCGCGGGTCAGGCGGACGACCTTTTCATAGGCCTTGTCGCCCTGGCCCACGGGGATGGTGACGGCGCCCCCGACCACCACCGGCAGTTCGAACTGGCTGATCTGGTAACCCTTGGGCAAATCCGGGTAGAAGTAATTCTTGCGGGCGAAGACCGATTTTTCCGCCACCCGGGCGCCGATGGCCAGGCCGAAGCGGATGGCGCAGTCGACGGCGCCCTTGTTGAGCACCGGCAACACGCCGGGCAGCGCCAGGTCCACGGCGCAGGCCTGGGTATTGGGGGCGGCCCCAAAGGCGGTGGAGGCGCCGGAAAAGATCTTGGAGCGGGTGGCAAGCTGAGCGTGGGTCTCAATGCCGATGACGACTTCCCATTGGGTCATATTAGGCTTCCTCGTGGGCCGCCCCGGGGGCGGCCGGCGCCCCGGCGGGGGGCAGCGAACGGATGGGGTGCGAGGCCGGTTTCATGGCCGTCCTCAGGTGCAGCGGCCGGTCTTGGCATCGACCAGGATCGGCCAGAGATAGCTGAAGGCCTCCCCTTCGCAGGCCTTGGGGCAGCTGTTGAAGGCGACGGTGACTTCCTTGCCCTGTTCCCACAGGCGGACCGAGCAGCCCGACCCGTCCCGGGCCTGGAGCAGGGCCTGGGGCAGGGTTGCGGTCTGCTTGAAATTCTTCAGGTCGAAACGGCAGACGCCCCGCTTGGGAATGTTCACCTGGGCCGTGAAGGCCTTGACCTCGGCGTTCTTGACCAGGAGGTTGAGGCGGGTCTGGGTGCCCACCGCGTCCCGGTGCGCACACTTGGATTTGACGTTGAGGGGTCGCGTTTCCATGGGCTTGAGGTGGCGCCCGGCGAGATATTTGAGGGGCTGCGATTCGAGGCGCTGCTCAGCGGCCGCCACCGGCTCCCGGATCGGTTCCGGCTCGGGGGCCGCCGGCGGCTGCGGCGGAGTTTCGGCGCAGGCGGCGACCAGCAGGGCCGCCGCCAAGATGCTGGCTGGCTTCACGCCAGGCCCTCGGGGGCGCGGCGATGCCACTCGGTGGCCTGCTGGTAGCGGTGGGCGACGTTGAGAAGGCGCCCCTCGGCGAAGTAGTCGCCGATCAGCTGCAGCCCTACCGGCAGGCCGGCGGCGAAACCGCAGGGGATCGACATGCCGGGCAGGCCGGCGAGGTTGACGGCGATGGTGTAGATGTCGGAAAGGTACATCTGGACCGGATCGGCGGCCCGCTCGCCGAGCTTGAAGGCAGGACTCGGGCTGGTCGGCCCGAGGATGACATCGCAGTGCTTGAAGGCGGCGGCGAAATCGTCGGCGATGAGGCGGCGGATGCGCTGGGCCTGCAGGTAATAGGCGTCGTAGTAGCCGTGGGACAGGACGTAGGCACCGATCAGGATGCGCCGCTTGACCTCGGCGCCGAAGCCCTGGGCGCGGGTCTTGCAGTACATGTCGTCGAGGCTGCCGTAGTCCGGCGCCCGGTAGCCGTAGCGCACGCCGTCGAAGCGCGACAGGTTGGAACTGGCCTCGGCCGGGGCGATGACGTAATAGGCGGGGACCGAGAGATGGGAATTGGGCAGCGAGACCTCGACGGTCTTCGCCCCCAGCTTCTCGTATTCGGCGATGGCGGCCCGCACTGCGGCCATCACGGCGGGGTCGCAGCCCTCGCCGAAGAATTCCTTGGGTAGGCCGAGGCGCAATCCGTCCAGGGGCTTCTCCAGGTCGGCGGCGTAATCCTCGGCGGGGCGGTCGAGGGAGGTCGAGTCCTGCGCGTCGAAGCCGGCCATGGCGTTGAGCAGCAGGGCGCAGTCCTCGGCGCTGCGGGCCATGGGGCCGCCCTGGTCGAGCGACGAGGCGAAAGCGATCATGCCGTAGCGGGAAACCACGCCGTAGGTGGGCTTCAAGCCGGTGAGGTTGCACAGGGCGGCAGGCTGGCGGATCGAACCGCCGGTGTCGGTGCCGGTGGCGACCGGCGCCAGGCGAGCGGCCACCGCCGCGGCCGAGCCGCCGGAGGAGCCGCCGGGGACGCGGCTGCGGTCCCAGGGGTTCTTCACCGGGCCGAAATACGAGGTTTCGTTGGACGAACCCATGGCGAATTCGTCCATGTTGGTCTTGCCCAGGGACACTAGGCCGGCTTCCTGTTCCAACTTGCGGATCACCGTCGCATCGTAGGGAGAGACGAAATTGCCGAGCATCTTCGAACCGCAGGTGGTGAGCCAGCCCTCGGCGCAGAAGATGTCCTTCTGGGCGACGGGAATGCCGGTCAGCGGCCCGCCCTGGCCGGCGGCGAGGCGGGCGTCGGCGGCGCGGGCGGCGGCCCGGCTCTTTTCTGGATCGACGGTGATGAAGGCGTTGATGTCCGGATTGAGGCGGGCGATGCGCTCAAGATAGAGATCGGTCAGCTCGAGGCTGGAAATCCGCTTGCCGGCCAGGGCCTGGGCCAGTTCCTTGAGGCTTTTCTCGATCATTCGATCACCTTCGGCACCAGGTAGAGGCCAGCTTCGGTCTCCGGCGCCACGGCCTGGAAGGCGGCCCGGCGGTCGGTTTCGCTGACCTCGTCGGGGCGCAGGCGTTGGCTGACATCCTGGGCGTGGGCCATGGGTTCGACGCCGCGGGTATCGACCGCCTGCATGGCCTCGATGAGTTGGAAAATGCCGTTGAGATGGCCCTGGGTGACTTGGGCCTCGTCAGCGCTGACCTCGATGCGAGCGAGGTGGGCGATGCGCTGAACCTGTTCCAGTGTGAGCGACATGGGGGGTTTGACTCGGGTGGACTCCGCGTAAAAATTAGGCAGAAGTCTTAATTCGTGAAGCGTTATAAGGTATCATAAAAGTTTTCCCTACCGCACCCCCAGCGGAGTTCAAAGATGTTCGGTTTCCTCAGCAAGTATTTCTCCAACGACCTCGCCATCGACCTCGGCACCGCCAATACGCTCATCTACGTGCGCGCCCGGGGCATCGTTCTGGACGAGCCGTCGGTTGTCGCCATCCGCCTCGAAGGCGGACCCAACGCAAAAAAAACCATCCAGGCCGTCGGCAAAGAGGCCAAGGACATGCTCGGCAAGGCGCCGGGCAGCATTACCGTCATCCGCCCCATGAAGGACGGCGTCATCGCCGACTTCACGGTCACCGAGCAGATGCTGAAGCAGTTCATCAAAAAGGTGCATGATTCCAAGCTCTTTTCCCCGAGCCCGCGCATCATCATCTGCGTGCCCTCCGGCTCCACCCAGGTCGAACGCCGGGCTATCCGCGAATCGGCCATCGGCGCCGGCGCCAGCCAGGTGTACCTGATCGAGGAACCCATGGCCGCCGCCATCGGCGCCGGCCTGCCGGTGGCCGAAGCCACCGGCTCCATGGTCGTGGACATCGGCGGCGGCACCACCGAGGTCGGCGTCATCTCCCTGGGCGGCATGGTCTATGCCGGTTCCGTCCGGGTCGGCGGCGACAAGCTCGACGAAGCCATCATCAACTACATCAGCCGCAACTACGGCATGATGATCGGCGAGAACACCGCGGAAAACATCAAGAAGACCATCGGCTCCGCCTTCCCGGGCGCCGAGGTGAAGGAGATGGAAGTCTCCGGCATCAACAAGGCCGAGGGCATTCCCCGCAAATTCACCATCTCTTCCAACGAAATCCTGGAAGCCCTCACCGACCCGCTCAACCAGATCGTTTCCGCGGTCAAGTCGGCCCTCGAGAAGACCCCCCCCGAACTCGGCGCCGACATCGCCGAAAAGGGCATGGTCCTGACCGGCGGTGGCGCCCTCCTGCGCGACCTGGATCGCCTGCTCATGGAAGAGACCGGCCTGCCGGTGATCGTCGCCGACGAGCCGCTCACCTGCGTGGCCCGCGGTTCCGGCCTGGCCCTCGAAAAGATGGACAAGCTGGGTTCGATTTTTGCCTCCGAGTAAGTCCAGGGTTTAAGTGGCCGGCATCGACCACGCACCGCCGCCGTTCTTCAAGCAAGGGCCAGCACCGCTGGCCCTGCTGACTTTCTACGTCGCCGTTTCCATCGCCCTCTTCGTGGTGGACCTGCGCTTCAAGAGCCTCGACCTCGTCCGCCAGAGCGTCGCCCTGGTCGTCGACCCGGTGCAGCGGGTGGCCCAGACGCCGGGCAGCCTGGTCGATATCGCCCAGGCTTACCTCGAGGGGCTGCACAGCCTGCGGGCCGAAAACGCCCAGCTGAAGCACGCCCAGCTCAACAGCGCCCCCGACCTCCAGCGCCTGCAGCAGCTCGAAGCCGAGAACGACCGGCTGCGCCGCCTGCTGACGGTCAAGGAGCGGGAAAAAGCCAAGGGCCAGGTGGCCCAGATCCTGTACACCTCCCGCGACCCCTTCTCCCGCCGCATCGTCGTAGACAAGGGCCAGCAGCATGCGGTCACCGCCGGCCAGCCGGCCATCGACGAAACCGGTGTGGTGGGGCAGGTGACCCGGGTGTTCCCCTTTTCGGCGGAAGTCACCCTGATTACCGACAAGGATCAGGCGGTGCCGGTGCAGGTGGTGCGTACCGGCCTGCGCTCGGTGGCCTTCGGGCTGGGCAACGGCCAGCTCGAGATGAAGTTCATGCCCGCCAACGCCGACGTCCAGCCCGGCGACCTGCTCGTTACCTCGGGCCTCGACGGCATCTATCTGCCGGGCTTTCCGGTGGCCAAGGTGGTCAATGTCGAACGCGACAGCGCCTATTCCTTCGCCCGCATCTACTGCACGCCGGTGGCCGGGGTCGAGAATTTCGGCGAGGTGATGATTCTCGACCCGCGGCAAGCCCTTCCCCCGCAGCCCCCCGAGGCGGTGTCCCGTAGCGCCGGCGGCGAGGCGGAAAAGGGTAGCCTGCGACCGAAGAAGAAAAAAGCCGCGAAAGGCCACTGATGCAACCGACTTTCTCGTCCTCCCGCATCCTGCTTCCGGTCCGGCCCTGGTTCATTTTCCTCAGCCTGTTCGTCGCCCTCGTCCTCAACTTTCTCCCCACCGGCCAGTGGCCGGGTATGCCCGATTGGGTGGCCCTGGTGCTCTGCTTCTGGTCGGTGCGCGAATTCCGCCGGGTCGGCATGGGCTGGGCCTTTCTCCTCGGCATCGTGATGGACGTCGCCGACGGCGCCGTGCTCGGCCAGCACAGCCTGGCCTACGTGCTGCTCGCCTACGTCGCGTCGTCGCTGTCCCGGCGCATCCTGTGGTTCCCGCTCCTGCAGCAGGCCTTGCAGATCATGCCGCTGCTGGTCCTCACCCAGGTCATCCAGGCCGCCATCCGCCTCGTGAGCGGTGCCGAATTCCCGGGCTGGGGCTATTTCGTCGGCCCCCTGATCGCCACGGTGCTCTGGATTCCCGCCACCTTCGTCCTGCTCCTGCCCCAGTTCCAGCCGGTTGAGCGGGACGACAACCGCCCGATCTGACAGGGCTTCCCACCGTGGGCGATTTTCACAACCCGGAAGGCGACCAGGAACGCTTCCGCTTCCGCCTGGGCTTCGCCGCCATCGCGGTACTGGCGGCCTTCGGCATCCTCTTCGGGCGCTTCGTCTATCTCCAGATCCTGCAGCACGACTACTACCGCACCCGGGCCGAAGACAACCGCATCGCCCTCATTCCCATCGTCCCCAACCGGGGCGTCATCACCGACCGCAACGGCGTCGTCCTGGCCCGCAACTACTCGGCTTTCACCCTCGAAATCACGCCTTCCCGGGTCAGCGACCTGGAGGCGGCGATCAACCAGCTGGGCGAGATCATCGACATCCAGCCCAAGGACCGCAAACGCTTCAAGCGCCTCCTCGACGAAGCCAAGAATTTTGAGTCGATTCCCATCCGCACGCGGCTGACCGACGAGGAAGTCGCCAAGTTCGCCGCCCACCGCTACCGCTTCCCCGGCGTCGAGGTCAAGGCCCGGCTGTTCCGCCAGTACCCCTTGGGCGCCACGGCCTCCCACGCCCTGGGCTACATCGGCCGTATCACCGACCGCGACCTGGAGTGGATCGGTCAGCGGGAGCAGGAAGCCAACTACAAGGGCACCGACCATATCGGCAAGACCGGCCTGGAGCAGCACTACGAATTCGAACTGCACGGCCAGACGGGCTACGAAGAGGTCGAAATCGACGCCGGCGGCCGGGCGTTGCGCAGCTTGAAGCGCATTCCGCCGGTGTCGGGCAACAATCTGGCGCTCACCCTTGACGTCAAGCTGCAGGAAATCACCGAAAAGGCCTTCGGCGACCGCAAGGGTGCCCTGGTCGCCATCGACCCGGCCAACGGGGGTGTCCTCGCCCTGGTTTCCACCCCCACCTACGACCCCAACCTCTTTGTCGACGGCATCACGCCGGACAACTGGAAAGAACTCAACGACCACCCGAGCAAGCCCATGGTGAACCGGGCCCTCAACGGGGCCTACCCCCCCGGCTCGACCTTCAAGCCCTTCATGGCCCTGGCGGCCCTCGAAGCGGGCAAGCGCACCCCCGGCCAGACCATCCACGATCCGGGCTTCTTCAATTTCGGCAACCACACCTTCCGCGACGACAAAAAAGGCGGCCACGGCAGCGTGGACATGTACAAATCCATCGTCCATTCCTGCGACACCTACTACTACCTGCTGGCCAACGACATGGGCATCGACGCCATCGCCCGCTTCATGGGCAGCATCGGCCTCGGCCAGCGCACCGGCGTCGATATCGGCAAGGACGATTCCGGCGAATCGAAGGGCATCCTGCCCTCCCAAGAATGGAAAAGGCAGCGCTTCAAGAAACCCGAACAGCAGAAGTGGTACGCCGGCGAAACTATCTCCATCGGCATCGGCCAGGGCTACAACGCCTACACGCCGATCCAGCTCGCCCAGGCTGTCGCCACCCTGGCCAACGACGGCGTGATGTTCCGCCCCCATCTGGTGCATTACATCAAGGACACGCGGAGCGGCGAAAAGCGCATCGTCGAGCCGCAGCCCATGCGTAGCCTCAACTGGAAGCCCCAGAACGTCGAAGTCATCAAGCGCGCCATGGTCGGGGTGAACAAGGAAGGCACCGGCGCCCGCGCCTTCGCCGGGGCACCCTACGAATCCGCCGGCAAGACCGGCACGGCCCAGGTCTTCTCGCTCAAGGGCGCCAACTACAAGGAAAGCGGCGTCAAGAAGGAATTGCGCGACCACGCCCTGTTCATCGCCTTCGCCCCCGTGGACAAACCGCGCATCGCCCTGGCCATCCTGGTCGAGAACGGTGGCTTCGGCGCCCAGTCGGCGGCCCCCATCGCCCGCATGGTCTTCGATTATTATCTCCTGGGCAAAGTCCCCGCCGGTGCCGCCAACGAAGACGCGGCGGCGGTCGAGGACGACAATGACGAATAGGAAAGCGCACGGGGCATGATCGATTTCGTCGGCACGGTCAAACACTGGGGGCGCCAATCGGTGGCCCATCTCGACGCCCCCCTCTTGTTCATCGCCATGGCGATCATGGCGGTAGGCTTGGTGACGGTTCATTCCGCCACCTTCGACGGCAACCAGCGGATGGCCTCCCAGGCCGGCAACATGGGCGTCGCCCTGGCCATCATGTGGTTCGTTTCCCGGCTGCCGCCGCAGAAGCTGATGCGCCTCGCCGTGCCTCTCTACGTCGTCGGCGTCATCCTCCTGGTCGGCGTCTTCCTCTTCGGGATCAAGGTCAATGGCGCCAAGCGCTGGCTGCCCCTGGGGTTCACCCGCATCCAGCCCTCCGAGATCATGAAGATTGCCATGCCCCTCATGCTCGCCTGGTATTTCCACAAGTTCGAGGCGACGCTCCGCTGGAAACACCATGTCGTCGCCGCCTTGCTGTTGGTCGTTCCCTTCGCCCTGATCGCCAAGCAGCCCGACCTCGGCACCGCCATCCTGGTCGGCGCCGCCGGTTTCTACGTCATTTTCTTCGCCGGCCTGCCCTGGAAGGTCATCTTTGGCCTGGCGGCAGCCGGGGCAGCAGCGGCGCCGCTGCTCTGGAACGTCTTGCACGACTACCAGCGCAAACGCATCCTCACCCTCCTCGACCCCACCACCGACCCCCTCGGCGCCGGCTACCACATCATCCAGGCCACCATCGCCATCGGGTCTGGTGGTGCCGTCGGCAAGGGCTATCTCAACGGCACCCAGACCCACCTGGAATTCATCCCGGAGAAACACACCGACTTCATCTTCGCCGTCTATTCCGAGGAATGGGGACTGATCGGCAACGGCTTCCTGCTCTTCCTCTACACCCTCCTGGTCGGTCGCGGCCTCATCATCGCCGCCGCCGCCCCAACCCTCTTCACCCGCCTTCTGGCCGGCGCCATCACCCTCATCTTCTTCACCTACGCCTTCGTGAACATGGGCATGGTGAGCGGCATCCTGCCGGTGGTGGGTGTACCGCTGCCCTTCGTCAGCTATGGCGGCACGGCGCTGGTGACCTTGTTCCTGGGGATCGGCATTCTGATGTCGATCCATACCCATCGGATGCTGGTCAAGAAATGAGGGCTTGGGGTCGATTCTGGCTGAAGCGTTTGGCCGCGTTTCTGAAACCCATGACGGTCAAGCCGAGACGCCTTTTTGTCCCCCTGGAAGACGCCGCGCAACGCAGGCGGGCCGGAGGCTTTCGGCCGGCGTTGTTCGAGTCCCCGCAGGGGCCGAGTTTAGCGAGCCACCGGGCCCGCCGAGTAGCGCAAGGAACCCCCGCAGAGGGCGTCGCCCCGGGGGTCGCCTTTTCTTTGGCCACTTTCTTTTGGCGAAGCAAAAGAACGTACCCCCGCCCTCAAGGCGCAAATCAAGGGTCGAGCCAGTACCTTTGCCTGTTAACCGCTGCCCTGCTAACCCTCCTCGTCGCCGCCTGCGGCAGCGCCCCCCGCTACACCCCCCCGCCGGAGCCGGCCGAAGCAGCGGGCAAACCGCCGGCCACCAAGGCTCCCACCAGAAAACCCGCCGTGGTCCTCAAGAAAGGCGGCGGCTTTTACAAGGACGACGGCCCCGCCGAGGAAATCCCCGACGGCCTCGACGACATCCCCGATGCCGAGCCGAAATGGGAACCCGTTCACAAGCCGGCCACCAAGCCCTACGTCGTGCTCGGCAAGGAATACGTACCCAACCCGACGGTGCGGCCCTACAAGGCCCGCGGCATCGCGAGCTGGTACGGCAAGAAATTCCACGGCCAGAAGACCTCCATCGGCGAACCCTACGACATGTTCGCCATGACCGCCGCCCACACCACCCTGGCCATCCCTTCCTACGTCCGGGTGAGCAACGTCCAGAGCGGCAAGGCGGTGGTGCTGCGGGTCACCGACCGCGGCCCTTTCCATGTGGACCGCATCATCGACCTCTCTTACACGGCCGCCTACAAGCTCGGACTGGTCAATGGCGGCAGCGGTCTGGTCGAGGTCGAGGCGATCATCCCGGGCGAAACGACCGCCGTCGCGGCGGCCCGTGCAACGGCGACAGCACCGGCCGAACGGGACGAGATCGAGGAACTGACCCGCCGCCTGGGCCGCGAGGAGCAGGCCAGCCAGAGCGCCGCCATGGCGGGCCAGGGGGGCGAGGCGACGATTCCCAAAGGCGTGTACCTGCAGTTGGGCGCCTTCGGCAACGCCGACAACGCCGAAAGCCTGAAGAACCATCTGGCGCGGGAACTCGACTGGGTGGCCGAGCCGATGCGCATCGTCGTCGGCAACAACATCCACCGCCTGCAGGTCGGCCCCTACCCGAGCCGGGGCGAGGCCGACCGGGTGGCGGAGAAAATCCGCCTTGCCCTGGGTTACAAGCCGACCTTCGTCACCCGTCCGTAAGCGCCACCGAGGCGACGACGACGTTGCCCCGCCCCTGGTACTCAAGGCTGGAGAAACTCATCATGCGGGCCATGGCGATGCCCCGGCCGTTGGGGTCGAAGGCCCGGTCGGGGTCGAATTCCAGGTACTTCGTCCAGTCGAATCCGTCGCCCTGATCGGTGATGGTGAATACGATGCGCGCCCCCTGGCGCTCCCAGCGCACCGTTGCGTAGCGGTCGCGGAACTGGGGCAGGGCGAGGCGGCGGCCGATTTCGACCTCCCATTCGCCTTCCCACTTGAGCAGGGCCTTTTCCCGATAGGTGACGCCCAGATTGCCGTGTTCGATGGCATTGACCATCAGGTCCGAGAGTCCGGGAGCCACCGTCTCCGGCACCGGGCACAGGGCGGCAAGCTGGGGGACGAGACGGGAGACGTCCTCGAGGGTGGTGAAGCGCAGGTCGACGCCGCTCGGCACGGCCACCGCCCCGCCCTCCGGATGGCTGGCGTGCCACTGCGCCTCGCAGCGGCTTTTCCGGTCGGCCAGGGCGGAGCGCACGATGGAAATCAGCGCCTCCGGCTCGTAGGGTTTGGTCAGGTAATAAAAGGCCCCGGCCGCCAGGCCTTCCTTCACCTGCTCCGGCGCCGACGCGGCGGTCTGCATGATGACGGGGATGGCGGCGAAACGGGCCTCGCCTTTCATCCGCCGCAGGAACTCGATGCCGTCCAGGCCGGGCATCATGCGGTCGAGAATGACCAAGGAATAGGCGGCGTCGGGAGCCGTCAGGCGCGCCCAGGCGGCCAGGGGATCGCTGTGGGAATCGAGGTGCAGGCCCTCGTCGGCCAAAAACTCCTCGATGATGAACAGATTCATCGGCTCATCGTCGACGACCAGCACTCGCTCTTGCACCATCATCCGCT
Organism: Azonexaceae bacterium; assembly: GCA_009469675.1. Classification (GTDB taxonomy): domain Bacteria; phylum Pseudomonadota; class Gammaproteobacteria; order Burkholderiales; family Rhodocyclaceae; genus SSSZ01. Next base: position 20,438 of record SSSZ01000053.1, read on the forward strand.
CCCCGGGCGATCCGGCGGGGCAACAGGCCCGCTCGCTCAATTCAGGCGAAATCATACCGCAAGCCCAGGCGGCAGGGGATTTCCGGCGAATCGGCCGGCGTTGACCAGGATCAATGGCCGGCCGCCGCCCCTGGCTATACTTCGCCCCTTAACTTCCCGCCTTGCGTCCATGTCCGCCCCCGCCGCCCCGCTTCCCGCTCTCGTCTGCCCCGCCGGCAGCCTGCCGGCCCTCAAGGCCGCCGTCGACAACGGCGCCGACGCCGTCTACCTCGGCTTCAAGAACGACACCAACGCCCGCAACTTCGCCGGTCTCAACTTCGACCCCAAGACCATGGCCGACGGCATCCGCTACGCCCACGGCAAGGGCTGCGAGGTGCTGCTCGCCATCAACACCTTTCCCCAGGCCGGCCGGGTCGACGCCTGGCGCCGCGCCGTAGACGCCGCCGCCGACCTCGGAGTCGACGCCATCATCCTGGCCGACGTCGGCCTTCTCGACTACGCCTGCCGCCGCCACCCCGGGCAGCGCCTGCACCTCTCGGTGCAAGGGTCGGCGACGAGCTACGAAGCCATCAACTTCGCCCACCGTGAATTCGGCGTGCGCCGGGCCGTCCTGCCGCGGGTGCTGACCCTGGCCCAGGTCGAACACGTCATCCGGAACACGCCGGTGGAAATCGAGGTCTTCGGCTTCGGCAGTCTGTGCGTCATGAACGAGGGCCGCTGCTGGCTCTCCTCCTACGCCTGCGGGGAGTCCCCCAACACCGTCGGCGCCTGTTCGCCGGCCAAATACGTCAAGTGGGACAAGCAGCCGGGCGCCATGGAGACCCGCCTCAACGGCATCCTTATCGACCGCTTCGGCGACGACGAGCCGGCCGGCTACCCGACCCTGTGCAAGGGCCGCTTCCAAGTCCAGGGAGAGACCTACTACGCCCTGGAAGAGCCGACCAGCCTCAACGTCCTTTCCATCCTGCCCGACATCGTCAAAATCGGCGTGCGCGCCATCAAGGTCGAAGGCCGCCAGCGCAGCCCGGCCTACGTCACCCAGGTCACCCGCACCCTGCGCGCCGCCCTCGACGCCCTGGCCAGCGACGGCGAGCGCTACCACGTCAAGCCCAACTGGCAGGCCGAACTGGCCAAGGTTTCCGAAGGCAACCAGGCCACCCTGGGCGCCTATAACCGGCCGTGGCGTTAAGCGATGCCCATTTTTCAACGCAGCGGCGCGCCGGCGCGGAGAACCCCGGTTCTCCTTGGCCTTTCTCCGCGCCTGCGCGTCTGTGCGTTTAACAAGGTCTTGCCATGAAACTTGCCCTCGGTCCCCTGCTCTATTTCTGGCCCAAGGCCGAAGTCCTCGAGTTCTACGCCGAAATGGCCCAGAACCCGGCCCTCGACATCATCTACGTCGGCGAAGTGGTCTGCTCCCGCCGCCAGCAGCTGCGTACCGCCGACTGGATCGGCCTGGCCCGCGACCTCGCCGACGCCGGCAGGGAAGTCGTGGTCTCGGCCCAGGCCCTGCTTGAATCCGAAAGCGACCTCAAGGCCATGCGCCGCCTCATCGACGAACTGGCCGACATCCCCGGCTGCATGATCGAGGCCAACGATCTCGGCGCCGTCAATCTCGTCCAGGGCAGGCCCTTCGTAGCCGGCCCCCACCTCAACCTCTACAACGAAGCCACCCTCGAAACCTATGCCCGCTACGGCCTGAAACGCTGGGTGCCGCCCCTCGAGGCGACCCGCCACCTGGTCGAAACCCTGCACGCCGGCCGCCCGGCCGGGGTCGAGACCGAGGTTTTCGTCTACGGCAAGATTCCCCTGGCCTTCTCGGCCCGCTGCTTCACCGCCCGACACTACACTCTGAACAAGGACGACTGCCAGTTCAAGTGCCTCGATCACCCCGAAGGCCTCAACCTGAAAACCCGGGACGGCCAGGAATTCCTCACCATCAACGGCATCCAGACGATGTCGGCGCAGAGCTACAATCTGCTGCACGAAGTGCCGGAAATGCGCCGACTGGGAATCGACGCCATCCGCCTCAGCCCCCAGCCCCGGCACATGGCCGCCATCATCGCCGCCTTCGACGTCGCCCGCCGGGGCCAGCCGATCAGCGCCGACACCGCCCTCTGGAACGCCAGCGGCCTGGTCGACGGCTACTGGTTCGGCGACGCCGGCATCGCCCAACACCACGGCAAAGCCCTTGCCCAACTGGGAGCCACCGCATGAACCAAGGTTTCACCGTCCCCAAGTTCCGCCTGCCCGGTTTCGTCGCCGCCGTCGGCGCCAAGCTACCCCAGTGGCCCCACGCCCTCGCCCTGGTGGCCGGCCTCAACCTCGCCGTCAAGATGCGCCTGTTGCCGGAAGATTCGCTCAACACCCTGGAAGACCGGCTTTTCCGCGTGCGGGTACGCGATACCGGCGGCGAAGCGGCCTTCACCTATCGTGGCGGCCTCTTCCGCCCGGTCTTCCGGCCCGGGCGCGAGCCTGACCTGGCCTTTGCCGCCAACCTCTCGGCCTTCCTGCAACTGCTCAATCGCCAGGAAGACCCCGACACGCTGTTCTTCAACCGCGAACTGGAAATCACCGGCGACACCGAACTGGGGCTGGTCGTGAAGAACATGCTCGACGCGGTGGAATGGCCGTCCCTGCCCCGGCTGCCGCTGGCGCGCCGGTAAACCTCGCCTGCCGGCGCCGCCGCGGCGCCTAGGCCGCTTCGGCCGCGAAGGACACGATACTCAAGACCTCGGCATCGCCGATGGGCGTTGCCAGGCCCTCCAGAGACATGATGTTCTGGCCGCCGAGGAAGACCTGCAGATGGGCGAGGGGCGCCCCGCCGTCGGCGGTGCGCAGAACGCCGACCAGGGCCGGGTATTCGTGTTCGAGGGCGGCGAAGGCCTCGCCCACCGTGTCCCCGCTCACCATCACTTCTTCGACGCCGCCGACCAAGGGGCGCAAGACAAGCGGAATATGGACGCTGACTACCGGTGATTCGATCATGATGAACCTCCTGGGGGCGTTATGCCGGTTTGACCGTACCCGGCCGGGGCGGTTCACGAAAAACGGGGGCCGCAGCCCCCGTTCCTGTCGCCCGATGGGCTCTTACTGCTTCTTCTGGGCGTCGAGGCGGAACTTGACGTAGCTGCCCGGAGCGTCTTCGATGACCTTGAGGGCGCCCTTGGCCGGGTTGCGGGCGGCGACCTTGGCGCCGCCCCCGGTCAGGCCGGTCACCCATTCCTGCCAGTGGGTCCACCAGGAACCGGCGTTCTGGGTGGCGCCGGCGACAAAATCCTCCGGATTCTCGGGCAGGTTGCCGTCGGTGGCGTCGTTGGTCCAGAAGCCGTACTTGTTGGCGGCCGGCGGGTTGACGATGCCGGCGATGTGGCCGGAACCGCCCAGGACGAACTTGGTCTTGCCGCTCGGCAGGCGGGCGCCCATGTAGGTGCTCTTCCAGGGGGCGATGTGGTCCTCGATGGTCGAGACGAAGTAGCAGGGAGTCTTGACCTTGCTGATGTCGATGGGAACGCCGCCCAGGGTGATGCCGCCCGGATCCTTCAGCTTGTTCTCGATGTACATGTTGCGCAGGTAGAAGCTGTGCATCGCCGCCGGCATGCGGGTCGAATCCGAGTTCCAGTAGAGCAGGTCGAAGGGGAAGGGATCCTTGCCCATGAGGTAGTTGTTGACCACGAAGGACCAGATCAGGTCGTTGGCCCGCAGCATGTTGAAGGTGCCCGCCATTTCGGAACCTTCCAGGTAGCCGCGCTCGTTCATCCGCTTCTCGAGGCCGGAAACGGCATTTTCGTCGAGGAAGACACCGAGTTCGCCGGGTTCGGCGAAGTTGAGCATGGTGGTGAAGAAGGTGCCTGAAGCGGCGCGCTTGTCCTTGGTGGCGGCCATGTAGGCCAGAGTGGTCATGAGCAGCGAACCACCCAGGCAGTAGCCGGCCATGTTGACGCTGTCTTCGCCGGTATGCTTGCAGACCTGGTTGACGGCCTCGAGGGAGCCTTCCAGCAGGTAGTTCTCGAAGCTCTTCTGGGCCATCTTCTCGTCCGGGTTGATCCAGGACATGATGAAGGTGGTATGGCCCTGGTCGGTGGCCCATTTGACGAAGGAATTCTTCTCCCGCAAGTCGAGGATGTAGTACTTGTTGATCCAGGGCGGCACGATGAGGAAGGGCTTCTTGAACTGATCCTTGGTCGTCGGCTCATACTGGATGAGCTGGAACAGCTCGTTCTGGAAGACCACCTTGCCCGGCGTCGTGGCGACGTTCTTGCCCATTTCAAAGGCTGAAGTGTCGGTCATCCGGATGCGCAGTTGGCCGTCGCCGTTTTCCACGTCGTGCAGGAGATTGTTGAGGCCCTTGATGAGGTTCTGGCCATGACTCTTGACCGTCTCCCGGAAAACTTCCGGGTTGGTCAGGGCGAAATTGGACGGCGACAGGGCGTCGATGTACTGGCGGGTGAAGAAGTTGACCTTCTGCTGGGTGTGCTCGTCGAGGCCCTCGGCGCCGGCTACGGTATCGTGCAGGTGGCGGGCGGTGATGAGGTAGGACTGCTTGACGAAGTCGAAGAGGAAATGCTGCTCCCAGTCCTCGTCGCGGAAACGGTTGTCGCCCTTGATGGGGGCGGCGACGGGCGCGCCCGGCATGCCCATCATCTTCATCATACTGTTCTGCCACAGGGAGAAGTAATCCCACATCATGTTCATCTGGGTCTGGGCCAGCTTGTACGGATTGGCAAGCAGGCGGGCCGACAGATCCATGAAGGCCTTGGCGACGCCCAGTTCGTCGGACGGGGCGTTGACCCCATCCTTGGCCTTCTTCTCCATGAACTGGGTAATCAGGCGCGAAGCACGCTGGGCGACTTCGGCGTAGGTCTTGGCCATTTCGGCCGGGTTGGGCAGATTGACCGCCGTTTCCTGGGATTGCTGCGACATTTGATGCTCCCTCTGTCAGTGGGCGGGCGTGGTACCGCGAGTGGCCCGCGAAAAACGGATTACCCCGGCGGCGTCGATGTGGCGCGACAACCGGCCGGCTTGTTCGAGATGATTGAGATGGGCAATGGCTTCACCCATGGCAAACATCGTCTGATGCGTATCGAGTGCCCGTGGAAACAGTGTGGCGAGCAACCCGGCTGCGCTCTTTGGCGCTTCACATTCTTGTTCCAGCGCATGCAACCGCTCTTCGTGGTGTGCGTGCAATGCTTCGACCCGAGCCCGAATGCCGGTGAACGGCAAGCCGTGCGAAGGCAGAACCAGCGTTTCCTCCGGCAATTCCTCGGCCATCACGTCGAGGGAGGCGAGAAACCAGCCCAGGGCGTCGGCGTCCGGAGTCACCGCAAAAACGCTGATATTGGTGGAAATCCGAGGCAAAAGCATGTCTCCGGAAATTAACACGCCGAGTTCCCGGCAGTAAAGCGCCGCATGCTCCGGCGAGTGGCCGTGGCCGACCATAACCCGCCAGTCGCGCCCGCCGATGGCGAGGCTTTCGCCACCCATGATCCGGTTGTAGTGCTGGGGTAGATCCGGCACCGCCTTGGTGTAGCCCGAGCCGCGTTTTTCGAACTTGGCCAGGCGCTCGGCGTCGAGGCCGTGCTGGCGGAACTGCTCGACCATGAAGCGGGCGCCATGGCCGCCGATTTCCTGCCAGACGGCATGGGCGGTGAGGAATTCGCCGGTGGTGGTCCATAGGGCGGCGCCGGTCTCGGCCTGCAGCCAGGTGGCGAGGCCCATGTGGTCAGGGTGAAAATGGGTGACGACGAGACGATTCACCGGCCCGTCGAGACCGGCAAGAATGGCCTTCCAGGAGGCCCGGGTGGCCTCGTCGGCAAAGCCGGTATCGACAATTACCCAGCCGGAACCGTCACGCAGGAGCCAGAGGTTGATATGATCGAGCTGGAAAGGCAGGGGCATGCGCACCCAGTAGACGCCGGGGGCGACCTCGCGGGTTTCGGCGGGAGCCGGGATCTCGGGGTGGGGATAGTGGAGGGACATTGTTATGATCTCTTCGGGGACGCGACATTACCATACGCCACCGGATTGAAAAATCCCCTTTCTTCTGATTTACTTAGCTGATCCTCACCGGAGGCCAACGCCGTGCCAGACACGCCAACGATTTTCGCCATTTCCGACCTCGCCCGGGAATTCGGCATCACGCCCCGCACCATCCGCTTCTGGGAAGACCAGGGGCTCCTGTCGCCCCAGCGCGAGGGGCGCAACCGGGTATTCACGCGGCGTGACCGGGCGCGCCTCAAAATGGCCCTGCGCGGCAAGCGCCTAGGACTTTCCCTGGCCGAAATCAAGGACTTGATCGGCATGTACGAGAGTACCGAGGACGAAACGCCGCAGTTCATCGAGTGCCTGCGCGTCATGAACAAGCGCCGTGCCGCCCTGGAACAACAGCGCGAGGACATCGAGGCGATGCTGGAGGAAATCGACAATTTCGAAGCCCAGTGCCGTACTGAGCTGGCCCGCCGGGGAACGCCTCTGAAGGGCGCCGCCTGATTTTTTGTAAAGTAGTTGACGTTTACGTCAACGTAAATACAATCACGCCATGATCCGCATTGCCGACCCGAATTTCGCCACCCGCATCCACCAGAGTTTCGCCCGCCAATCGGCCATGGGCCTGATCCGTGCCGAACTCGTGGCGGTCGCCCCCGGTAGTGCCGAGATCCACCTTCCCCACTGGGAGGGGATCGAGCAGCAGCATGGTTTCGTCCATGGCGGGGTGGTCGGCATGATCGCCGACAACGCCGCCGGCTTTGCCGCCATGACGACGGTGCCGGCCGGCGCCTCGGTTCTTACCGTCGAATACAAGCTCAACCTGATGGCCCCCGCCGATGGCGAAAAACTGATCGCCCGCGGTAAAGTGGTACGGGCCGGACGCACCCTGGTAGTCACCCAGGGCGAGGTGTTTGCCGTCAAGAACGGCCAGGAAACGCAGTGCGCCTTGATTCAACAGACCATCATGGTCATGCACGGAAAATCAGAAAGAGGAGACTAAGTCATGCAATACCCGAGCCTCAATTTCGCCCACGGCGAAACCATCGACATGCTGCGCGACGCCGTCCGCGATTTCGCCCAGAACGAAATCGCCCCCCGCGCCGCCGAGGTCGACCGCGTCAACGAGTTCCCCGCCGATCTGTGGAAGAAATTCGGCGACATGGGGCTGCTCGGCATGACCGCGCCCGAGGAATATGGCGGCACCAACATGGGTTATCTCGCCCACATTGTCGCTATGGAGGAAATCTCCCGCGCTTCGGCCTCGGTCGGCCTTTCCTACGGCGCCCATTCCAACCTCTGCGTCAACCAGATCAAGCGCAACGGCACCGAGGCCCAGAAACAGAAGTACCTGCCCAAGCTGATTTCCGGCGACCACGTCGGCGCCCTGGCGATGTCCGAACCCAACGCCGGTTCCGACGTCGTCTCGATGAAGCTGAAAGCGGAAAAGAAGGGCGACCGCTACGTTCTCAACGGCTCCAAGATGTGGATCACCAACGGCGGCGACGCCGACACCCTGGTGGTCTACGCCAAGACCGACATCAACGCCGGTCCCAAGGGCATCACCGCCTTCATCATCGAAAAGGGCATGAAGGGCTTTTCCCACGGCACCCACCTCGACAAGCTGGGCATGCGCGGCTCCAACACCTACCCGCTCTTCTTCGACGACGTCGAAGTGCCCGAGGAGAACGTCCTGGGGGCGGTGAACGGCGGCGTACGCGTCCTCATGAGCGGTCTCGACTACGAACGGGCCGTGCTGGCCGGCGGCCCCCTGGGCATCATGGCCGCCTGCATGGATGCCGTCGTGCCCTACCTGCACGAAAGAAAGCAGTTCGGCCAGGCGATCGGCGAATTCCAGCTCATGCAGGGCAAGCTGGCCGACATGTACGTCGTCATGAATACCGCCAAGGCCTACGTCTACGCCGTCGGCGCCGCCTGCGACCGGGGCGAGACGACGCGCAAGGACGCCGCCGGCGCCATTCTCTATTCCGCCGAGAAGGCGACCTGGATGGCCGGCGAAGCGATCCAGACCCTGGGCGGCAACGGTTACATCAACGAGTACCCGGTGGGCCGCCTGTGGCGCGATGCCAAGCTCTACGAAATCGGGGCCGGCACCTCGGAAATCCGCCGCATGCTGATCGGCCGCGAGCTTTTTGCCGAGACCCTCTAAGGTGCCGGGCCGCGTTCTCTTGACAGATCGGGGGACCGGAGCCGTAGCGGCTCCGGTTTCTGATTTTTCCTTGTCGAGCTTCCGGTTTTTCCTTGCCGAAAAGGGTGGTTTTCGCCGTATGCTTAGCAGTCGCGAATCGTTCGCGTTAGCCCTCTGACCCGCCCCTGTCGGTGCCGCCGCCCCGGGGGCCCCGACAGGAGAAAAACAACATGCCCGTTACCCTTCAGACCCTCACCGCCGAAGACACTGCCGCCCTTGACCACGTCCGCCAGTTTTTCCGCAACTACGCGGCTTGGCTCGGGGTGGACCTGGGATTCCAGAATTTCGACCAGGAGATGGCCTCGCTGCCCGGCGCCTACGCGACGCCCTACGGCCGCCTGTTTTTTGCCGAGGTGGATGGCCGCCCGGCCGGCTGCGTCGGCATCCGCCCCTATTCCGACGACAGCTGCGAAATGAAGCGCCTCTACGTCGCCCCGGAAGAGCGGGGCCACGGCGTCGGCGTAGCGCTGACCCTGGCCGCCATCAAGGCGGCCAAGGAAATCGGCTACAAGCGCATGCTGGTCGATACGCTGCCCGCCATGCGGATCGCCGTCCGCCTCTACCGCGAACTCGGGTTCGAAGAAACCCCGGCCTACTACAAGACCCCCCTCGAAGGCACGATGTTCCTTGCCCTCGACCTGGCCAACTGGACGGAAGAGGATACCCGCAACGAAAACCTCTCCCATCTCTTCGATTTCAACCGGGCCTGGTCGAAGCAGATGCAGGAGATCGACCCCCAATACTTCGACAAGCTGTCGCGGCTGCAAACCCCCGAATTTCTCTGGATCGGCTGCTCCGATTCCCGCGTGCCGGCCAACCAGATCGTCGGCCTGATGCCCGGCGAGGTCTTCGTCCACCGCAACATCGCCAACGTCGTCGTCCATTCCGACCTGAATTGCCTTTCGGTCATCCAGTTTGCCGTCGAGGTGCTCAAGGTCCGGCACATCATGGTGGTCGGCCACTACGGCTGCGGCGGCGTCGGCGCCGCCCTGCGCAAGGACCGGGTGGGACTCGTGGACATCTGGCTGCGCCATATCCAGGACGTGCACCAGAAGCACCTGGCCGCCGTCGATACGCTGCCCGCCGAACGCCGCCACGACCGCCTGTGTGAACTCAACGTCCTCGAACAGGTGACCAACGTCTGCCAGACCTACATCGTCCAGGACGCCTGGAAGCGGGGCCAGCCCCTCACCGTCCACGGCTGGATCTACGGCCTCAAGGACGGCCTGGTGCACGACCTGGGTATCACGGTGCACCGCAGCGAGGATCTGCTTTCGCGCTACCTGACGGCCCTTGAAGGCCTCAATCGGTCAACCTAATTACAACAAACCTGTCACAAGGAGAATCAGCATGAACGATCCCGTTGTTATCGTCTCCGCCGCCCGTACCCCGATGGGCGGCTTCCAGGGCTGCTTTGGCGGCCTGGCCGTGCCCCAGCTCGGCGCAGTCGCCATCAGGGCGGCCGTCGAGCGGGCGGGCATCGACGCCAACCTGGTCGACGAAGTCCTCATGGGTTGCGTCCTGCCCGCCGGCGCCGGCCAGGCGCCGGTCCGCCAGGCCGCACTCCTGGCCGGCCTGCCGCTTTCCGCCGGCTGCACCATGGTGAGCAAGGTCTGCGGTTCGGGCATGAAGGCCACCATGGTCGGCCACGACAGCCTGCTGGCCGCATCCAACGCCGTCGTCGTGGTGGGCGGCATGGAATCCATGAGCAACGCCCCCTACCTTCTGCCCAAGGCCCGGGGCGGCTACCGCCTCGGCCACGGCCAGATCCTCGACCACATGTTCCTCGACGGCCTGGAGGATTCCTACAGCAAGGAAAACCGCGGCCGCCTGATGGGCACCTTCGCCGAAGATTGCGCCGGCAACTACGGCTTCTCCCGCGAGGCCCAGGACGACTTCGCCATCCGCTCCCTGGCCCGCGCCAAGGCCGCCAACAGCGACGGCAGCATGGCCTGGGAGATCGCCCCGGTGACGGTCGCCGGCAAGAAGGGCGACGTGGTGGTGGACAAGGACGAACAGCCCTTCACCGCCAATATCGAAAAAATCCCCACCCTCAAACCGGCCTTCCGGAAGGACGGCACCGTCACCCCGGCCAATTCCTCGTCGATTTCCGACGGCGCCGCCGCCCTGGTCCTGATGCGCGCCTCCCTGGCCGACAAGCTGGGGCTCTCCCCCATCGCCCGCATCGTCGGCCACCAGACCCACGCCCACACCCCTGCCCTCTTCCCCACCGCACCCGTGGGCGCCATGCAGAAGCTTCTCGCCAAGACGGGCTGGACCACCGACCAGGTCGATTTCTTCGAGATCAACGAAGCCTTCGCCGCGGTCACCCTGGCTGCCATGCACGACCTCAAGCTGCCGGCGGAAAAGGTCAACATCCACGGCGGCGCCTGCGCCCTGGGCCACCCCATCGGGGCTTCGGGCGCCCGCATCGTCGTCACCCTGCTCGGCGCCCTCAAGAAGTACGGCAAGAAGCGCGGCGTCGCCAGCCTGTGCATCGGCGGCGGCGAAGCCACCGCCCTGGCGGTGGAAATGCTGTAAGTGCCCGACCAGGCCAACGCCGTCACCACGCTCAAGCTGCTCGGCGCCATGTTCATGTGGGGAGGCACCTGGATCGCCGGCCGCATCGTGGCGCAGGAAGTCGCCGCCCCGGTGGCGGCGGCGGCCGTGCGCTTTCTCCTCGCCGGCCTCGTCCTGGGCGCCGTGGCCCTGGCCGCCGACGGCGAGCTGCCCCGGCCCGCCGGGCGCGAGGAGTGGGCGACGGTGGCGGGCCTGGCCCTGACCGGCATCTTTTTCTACGGACTGTGCTTCGTGTATGGCCTAAAAACCATCCCGGCCGGCCGCGGCGCCCTGGTCGTCGCCCTCAATCCGGTGCTGGTCGCGGCCCTGGCCGGCACTTTCGGCAACGAACGCCTGCGCTGGCCCCAGCTGGCCGGCATCGGCCTCGCCCTGGCCGGCTGCCTCGCCGTCCTCGGCAACGGCGACCCCCTGGCCCTGCTGCGCGGTACGGTGGGTTGGGGCGAACTGCTCATCGTCGGCTGCGTCGTCGGCTGGACGGCCTACACCTTCATCGGCCGCCGGGCGACGCGCACCCTGTCGCCGCTCGCCGCGACGCTTCACGCCAGCCTCGTCGGCGCCGCGCTGCTGGCGGCGGCCAGCCTGGTCATCGGCGGGGTCGACCCGGCCTCCTGGTCAGGGCGGGTGTGGGCGAGCATCGCCTTCCTCGCCGTCGGGGGAACGGCCGTGGGCTTCACCTGGTTCGCCGACGGCGTGCGGCGCCTCGGCGCCGCACGGGCTTCGGTCTTCATCAATCTGGTGCCGGTCTTCGCCGTCCTGCAGGCCGCCGTCCTGCTCGACGAACACCTGGGCCTGCCCGTCCTGGCCGGCGGCGCCCTGGTCATCGCCGGCGTCTGGCTAACGACAAATCAACAGGAGAGAACAGCATGATTCTGACGCAAGAACAAGAAATGATCCGCGACTCGATTCGCGCCTACGCCCAGGAGCGGATCGCTCCCTTCGCGGCGGACTGGGACAAGAAACACACCTTCCCGCGGGAAGCCTTGCAGGGCCTCGCCGAACTCGGCGTACTCGGCATGGTGGTGCCGGAAGAATGGGACGGCGCCGGCCTGGGCTACCTGGAGCTGGGCCTCGCCCTGGAAGAAATCGCCGCCGGCGACGGGGCGACCTCGACCATCGTCAGCGTACAGAATTCGCTGGCCTGCATGATCCTCCTCAAGTACGGCTCCGACGCCCTGCGCGAGCAGTGGCTCAAACCCCTGGCCCGGGGCGAGATGCTGGGCTGCTTCTGCCTCACCGAACCCCACGTCGGCTCCGACGCCGGCGCCATCACCACCCGGGCCGAGCGGGTCGGGGACGAGTGGGTCTTGAACGGCGTCAAGCAGTTCATCACCACCGGCAAGGAGGGCGACGTCGCCATCGTCTTCGCGGTTACCGACAAGGCCGCCGGCAAGCGGGGCATTTCCTGCTTCCTGGTGCCGACCCGGACGCCCGGCTATGTCGTCGCCCGCCTGGAAGAAAAACTCGGCCAACACGCCTCGGACACCGCCCAGATTCTTTTCGAGAACTGCCGCATCCCCGCTGCCAACCTCCTCGGCCAGGAGGGCGAGGGCTACCGGATCGCCCTCTCCAACCTGGAAGGCGGGCGCATCGGCATCGCCTCCCAGTGCCTGGGCATGGCCCGCGCCGCCCTGGAAGCGGCGGTGCGCTACGCCCAGGAGCGCACTTCCTTCGGCAAGCCCCTGGTCGAGCATCAGGTCATCGCCTTCAAGCTGGCCGACATGGCCACCCAGCTCGACGTCGCCCGCCAGGCCGTGTGGCACGCCGCCGCCCTGCGCGACGCCGGCCGGCCCTGCCTCAAGGAAGCCTCCCAGGCCAAGCTCTTCGCCTCGGAAATGGCCGAACGGGTGTGTTCGGAAGCCATCCAGATCCACGGCGGCTACGGCGTCACCATGGATTTCCCGGTGGAGCGCATCTACCGCGACGTGCGGGTCTGCCAGATTTACGAGGGCGCCTCGGAAATCCAGAAACTGGTGATCGCCCGCGCCGTCCTGGCCGACTGAACCCGGCGCCGGGGGCGACCCATCCCATAACAATCCGCCCCCGGCCGTTGCCACAAGGAGACAACCAATGTCCGAGCCGATCGAGTTCTATTTCGATTTTTCCAGCCCCTACGGCTACCTCATGGGGGAAAAAATCGACGCCCTGGCCGAGCGCTTCCAGCGCCGGGTCAAGTGGCGGCCCATCCTGCTCGGCGTCATCTTTCCCGCCGTCGGCGGCCGGCCGCCGGTCGAAGGCGGCGGCCCCAAACCCCGCTACACCGTCCGGGACTTCACCCGCTCGGCCCGCTTCCTGGGGGTGCCCTACAACCCGCCGAGCCGCTTCCCGCTGCCCACCCAGAACGCGGCCCGCGCCTATTACTGGCTGCACGACCAGGATTGCGCCCTGGCCCGGCGCTACGTTCACGCCGTCTTCCGCGCCTTCTTCGTCGACGATCGGGACATTTCGGCCCCCGAGACCGTCCTCGCCATCGCCGCCGACCTCGGTGTGGACCGCGCCACCCTGGCGGCTGCCCTGGCGACGCCGGAACTCAAGGCCCGCCTCAAGGCCGAAAACGACGCCGCGCTGGCCCGGGGCGTCTTCGGCTCGCCCTACGTCGTGGTCGACGGCGAGCCGTTCTTCGGCGCCGACCGCCTGCCGCAAATCGAAAAATGGCTGGCCGAGGGCGGTTTCTGACCACCCGCCCCCCTGACCGGAACAAGAATTTCAAGGAGAAGACATCATGCCCATCACCAAAGGCTACAAACAGCTGATCGCCGAAGCCCGCGCCAGGATTCGCACCCTTTCCCTGGACGAGGCCAAAGCCAAGTTCGGCGATCCCGACGTGGTTTTCGTCGATATCCGCGACGTCCGCGAACTCGAGCGCGAAGGCATGATCCCCGGCGCCTTCCATGCCACCCGCGGCATGCTCGAATTCTGGGTCGACCCGGAAAGCCCTTACTACAAGGACATCTTCGGCTCAGGCAAGGAGTTCGTCCTCTATTGCCAGTCGGCCTGGCGCTCCAGCCTCGCCGCCGCCACCCTGCACGACATGGGCCTGACCGCCGTCAGCCACATCGAAGGCGGTTTCCGGGCCTGGAAGGAAGCCGGCCTGCCGGTCGGCGAACGCCCCCAATCCAAGCACTGAGAACGCGATGAGCCAATTCAAATCCCAACTCAATCCCCGCGGCGCCGATTTCCAGGCCAACGCTGAAACGATGCGCGGCCTGGTGGCCGATCTCCGGGAAAAGGTCGACCGGATCGCCCAGGGCGGCCCCGAAGCCGCCCGCCAGAAACACCTGGCCCGGGGCAAGCTGCTGCCCCGCGAGCGGGTCAGCGGCCTCCTCGACCCCGGCACGCCCTTTCTCGAAATGGGCCAGTTCGCCGCCTACGGCATGTACGGCGGCGACGTCCCGGCCGCCTCGATGATCGCTGGCATCGGCCGGGTATCTGGGGTGGAGTGCATGGTGGTGGCCAACGACCCGACGGTGAAGGGCGGCACCTATTACCCGCTGACCGTCAAGAAGCACCTGCGGGCCCAGGAAATCGCCCTGGAAAACCGCCTGCCCTGCGTCTACCTGGTCGATTCCGGCGGCGCCTTCCTGCCCATGCAGGACGAGGTCTTCCCCGACAAGGAGCACTTCGGCCGCATCTTCTTCAACCAGGCCAACCTCTCGGCCCGGGGCATCCCCCAGATCGCCGCCGTCATGGGTTCGTGCACCGCCGGCGGCGCCTACGTGCCGGCCATGTGCGACGAGTCGATCATCGTCAAGAACCAGGGCACCATCTTTCTCGGCGGCCCGCCCCTGGTCAAGGCGGCGACCGGCGAGGTCGTCTCGGCCGAAGACCTGGGGGGCGCCGACGTGCACACCCGCATCTCCGGCGTCGCCGACCACCTGGCGGAAAACGACGCCCACGCCCTGGCCATCGCCCGCCGCATCGTCCGCGACCTCAACTGGCAGAAAGCCCCGCCGGTGAGCCTCGCTCCGCCGGTCGAACCGCTCTACGCCGCCGAAGAACTCTACGGCGTCATTCCGAGCGACAGCAAGAAGCCCTTCGATGTGCGGGAAATCATCGCCCGCCTGGTGGATGGCTCCGACTTCGACGAATTCAAGGCCCGCTACGGCAGCACCCTGGTCTGCGGCTTCGCCCGCATCTACGGCTACCCGGTGGGCATTGTCGCCAACAACGGCATCCTGTTCAGCGAATCGGCCCAGAAGGGCGCCCACTTCATCGAACTGTGCGCCCAGCGCGGCATTCCCCTGATCTTCCTGCAGAACATCACGGGCTTCATGGTCGGGCGCAAATACGAAAACGGCGGCATCGCCAAGGACGGCGCCAAAATGGTGACAGCCGTCGCCACCGCTGCCGTGCCCAAGTTCACCGTGGTCATCGGCGGCAGCTTCGGAGCCGGCAACTACGGCATGTGCGGCCGCGCCTATTCGCCCCGCTTCCTGTGGATG
>SSSZ01000054.1 GCA_009469675.1 Azonexaceae bacterium
AGCACATCACCCTCAACCTCATCCGCCTTGACCCCTCTCCGCGTAAGGGCGGCATCAAGGCTCGACGACTCATCGCCGCCACTTCCGACAACTATCGCGCTCAACTACTCGGACTCGCTTGATGTTCATGCGATTGCCCTGCAGGTCAACCCTTTTCGACTTTTTTCTCCGTTTTTGGTTTTTCTGGCAATTCCGCCTCATCGCTCCGGGGTTTCGCCGGTTGGTCATCCATCAGGATGCGGAAGCCGGGGCCTTCGAGATCGTCGAATTGCCCGCTTTTCACCGACCACCAGAACAGGGCTGCGATCAGGAACACCAGGACCACGGAGAGGGGAATGAGCAGGTAGAGGCTTTCCATCAGACATCCTCCAGACGCTGGATGCGCAGGGAATTGAGAACCACCAGCAAGGAACTCGCCGACATGCCGATGCCGGCGAGCCAGGGCGTGACGTAGCCGGCGATGGCGAGGGGCAAGGCGACGAAATTGTACGCGAAGGACCACCAGAGATTCTGGCGGATCACCCGCAGGCTGAATCCGGCCCGCCGGACGCCGCGACGCAGGTGGTCGAGATTTTCCGAAAGGAGGACGAAATCGGCCTGGGTGCGGGCCAACTGGGCGCCGCCGCCCATGGCGACGGAAACCTGGGCCTGGGCCAGGACGGGGGCGTCGTTGACGCCGTCGCCGATCATCGCCACGACGGCGCCCTCGGCCTGCAGGGCCGTGACGCAAGCGTGCTTGCCCTGGGGGGTGACGCCGGCGCGGATGTCGGCGATGCCCAGCTGGCGTCCGACCCGTTCGGCGACGGCGGAAGCATCGCCGGAAAGCAGCACCACCCGTTTACCGGCGGCGAGCAAGTCCGCCACCAGGGCCTGAGCTTCGGGCCGCACTTCGTCACCCAGGCGCAGAAGCGCGAGATACCCGCAGTCGTCAGCCAGGGCGACCACCGTATCACCACTGGCCAGCCATGCGGCAGCAGCGGCCGGCGGGGGGCCGGCGAGCTCGGCAGCATAGTCGGGGCGGCCGATCCGATAGCGCCGGCCGGCGATCGTCGCTTCAACGCCCTGCCCCGGCTGGCTGCGCGGCCCTTCGGCCGGGGGTATGGCCAGGCCTTCGGCGGCCCGCCGCAGGGCCAGGGCCAGGGGGTGCTCGGAGGCCCCCTCGAGGGCCGCCGCCAGGGCGAGGCACTGCTCGCGGGAGGCGCCGCCGAGGGGCAGGACATCACGCAGCTGCATGTGGCCGGTGGTCAGGGTGCCGGTCTTGTCGAAAATGAAATGGCTCGCCCGGGCCAGCGTTTCAATGGCGTGGCCCCGGGTCACCAGGAGCCCGTCCCGGGCCAGGGCGCCGGCCGCCACGGTGAGGGCGATGGGCGTGGCGAGCGAAAGTGCGCAGGGACAGGTGACGACCAGCACCGAAACGGTGATCCACAGCGCCCGGGCCGGATCGTAGAAGGCCCAGCCGGCGGCGACCCCGACCGCGACGACGAGGAGCGCCGCGACGAAGCGGCTGGCGATGCGATCGGCGATTTCGACCAGCCGCGGCTTTTCGGCGGCGGCCCGTTCCATGAGCTGGACGATGGCGGACAGGCGCGTCCCCTCCCCCACCTGGTCGACGCGCACGACGAGCGGGCTTTCGGCGTTGATCGCGCCGCCGGTGACGGCTTCGCCGGGGGTTTTGGGGACGAGCCGGCTCTCCCCGGTGAGAAGGGATTCGTTGGCGCTGCTCACCCCCTCGACGACAACGCCGTCGGCGGGGATGGTTTCCCCGGGACGGACGAGCACGAGATCGCCGGCTCGCAGGTCGCCGACCACCACCTGCTCGGTGTGGCGCCGGGCCGGAAAGGCGGTCAGGCGCTGGGCGAAGGCCGGCAGCAGGCGGGCCAGGGCCTCGGTGACGCTCACCGCCTTCTGGCGGGCGGTCATTTCAAGGAAGCGCCCGCCCAGCAGGAAGAAGACGAACATGGTCACCGAATCGAAATAAACCTCCCCCGATTTGGCGAGTGTCGCCCAGACGCTGGCGGCAAACGCGGCGCCGACGCCCAGGGCGACCGGCACGTCCATGCCGACGCGACGGATCTTGAGGTCACGCCAGGCGTTGTGGAAGAAGGGGGCGGCGGAATAAAAGACGACGGGCAGGGTGAGCAGCAGACTGGCCCAGCGCAGCAGGCTTGCGACCTCGGCCGACATTTCGCCTTCGCCGGCGACGTAGGCCGGCACGGCGTACATCATGACCTGCATCATGCCCAGCCCGGCCGCCCATAAACGCCAGATGGCATCCTGGCGTTCCCGGCGGGCCAGTTCTTCATGGCGCGAGGCGTCGTAGGGATAGGCCCGGTAGCCGATGGCGGCGATGGCTGAAAGAACGTCGGAGAGCCGGATGCGCGAAGCATCCCAGCGCACCCGCGCCCGCCGCGTGGCGTAATTGATATCCACCGCCGTCACCCCGGCCAACCGCCCGACGTGCTGCTCGTTGAGCCAGATGCAGGCGGCGCAGGTGATCCCCTCAAGGAGCAGGGAGGCTTCTCTCTCGTGTTCGCCGAGGGCCTTGACGAAGCTTTTCTGGAAATCGGCGTGGTCGAAGAGAGCCAGCTGGTCGAGCACCGCCGGCACCGTATCGCGGGGCGACTCGGGCAGGGCGCCGCGGCTCCGGTAGTAATCCTCCAGCCCGTTGGCGACGATGGCCTGGGCCACCGCCTGGCAGCCGTGGCAACACATGGCATGCGTCTGGCCGCCGATGCTCACCGGCAGATCGACGTCGCCGGGAATCGGCAGGCCGCAGTGGAAACACGAAGCTTGGGACATGAAAGCGGAAAAGGCGCCGAAGCGCCTTTCCTGTTAGCGTTGGAGCGAGAGTATAAGTTATTTGACGCCCATGCGGATGGCACCATCCAGGCGGATGACTTCGCCGTTCAAGTAGCTGTTTTCGCAAATATGCCGGACCAGCGCGGCGAATTCCGCCGGCTTGCCCATACGCGAGGGGAAGGGCACCATCTTGCCCAGGGATTCCTGCACTTCGGCCGGCATGCCCAGCAGCATCGGGGTTTCCATGATGCCGGGCGCAATGGTCAGAACGCGAATGCCGCTCTTGGCCAGTTCCCGCGCCACGGGCAGGGTGAGGGCGACGATGCCGCCCTTGGAGGCGGCGTAGGCGGCCTGCCCGAGCTGGCCCTCGAAGGCCGCGACGGACGCCGTGCTGACGATGACCCCGCGCTCGCCGCCGGCATCGGGTTCGCCCTTCATCATGGCGGCGGCGGCCAGACGGATCATGTTGAAGCTGCCGATCAGGTTGATCTGGATGACCTTGGTGAAACTTTCCAGCCGGTGGGGCCCGTCGCGGCCCACCACCTTTTCGGGGGGCGCCACGCCGGCGCAGTTGACCAGGCCGTGGAGGCCGCCGAAGACCATCAGTGCGGTATCCACCGCATTCTGGGCGCTGCCTTCATCGGCCACGTCGGTCGCGACAAAACGTGCAGCGGCGCCCAATTCGGCCGCCAGCTTCTCGCCGGCTTCGCGATTGAGGTCGGCGAGGACCACCTTGCCGCCCGCCGCCACCAGCGCTTTCGCCGTTTCCGCGCCCAGACCGGAACCCGCACCGGTCACCAGAAATACCTTGCCTGCAATCTGCATTCTATCCTCCAGCCGCTCTCAGTAATGGTTTAGTGAATTTTTCCAAACGGTACCGTATGGAACAGAACACATCTTACCCCGAGACCCGGCGATTGCAAAATCCGCCGCGGAAGACAGGCAGCAGCGGCGTTCGGCCGGCCCGCCAAAGAAAAAGCCCACCGCGGGGGGTGGGCTGATTCAACTGGTGCCGCTGGCCGGAATCGAACTGGCGACCTTCGCATTACGAATGCGCTGCTCTACCAACTGAGCTACAGCGGCACACAAGGCGGCGGATTTTACACCAGGGCCGGCCGGCGGACAATGTGCCCGACCGCCAACCGGCATCGACCGGGCCTGCCCGGGGCAGCGGCAGGGGCCGGGCGGCGTAGAATGTCGGCTTTGTTTTCCTCCGATCGGCCGACCGGCATCCATGAATCTTCTTCGCGCCCTCGCCACCGTCAGCGGCATGACCCTCCTCTCGCGGATTCTCGGCTTCGTCCGCGATTTCATCGTGGCCCGGGCGTTCGGCGCCGGCCTCGCTACCGACGCGTTCTTTGTCGCTTTCAAGCTGCCCAACCTGTTGCGCCGCATGTTCGCCGAGGGCGCCTTTTCCCAGGCCTTCGTCCCCATTCTGGGGGAATACAAGAACAAGCGCGGCGACGCTGAAACCCGGGTGCTGGTGAACCATGTGGCCACCATCCTCACCCTCGTGCTCTTCGCCGTCACCGCCCTGGGCGTCGCGGCGGCCCCCGTCCTGGTCTGGATCTCGGCTCCCGGCTTCGCCGCCGACGCCGACAAGTTCGAACTGACCGTCAGCCTCACCCGCATCACCTTCCCCTACATCTTCTTCATGTCCCTGGTGGCGCTGGCCGGGGGCATCCTCAACACCTGGAGCCGCTTTGCCCTGCCCGCCTTTACGCCGGTGGTGCTCAACCTCTCGTTCATCGGCATGGTGCTCTTTGCCGCGCCCTATTTCGCTCAGCCAGCGATGGCGCTCGGCTGGTCGGTGTTTCTCGGCGGCGTCCTGCAACTGGCGCTGCAGTTCCCCGCCCTGCGCCGCATCGCCATGATGCCCCGCCCCAGCCTCGACTGGCGGGCGGCCTGGGCCGACCCCGGGGTGCGGCGCATCCTCACCTTGATGGGGCCGGCGCTGGTCGGCGTTTCGGTTTCCCAGATCAGCCTGCTCATCAACACCATCTTCGCTTCCTTCCTCGATACCGGCAGCGTTTCCTGGCTCTACTACGCCGACCGCCTGATGGAATTCCCCTCGGGCATGCTTGGGGTCGCCCTGGGGACCATCCTCCTGCCCTCGCTTTCCAAATACCATGCCGACGCCCGCCCCGAGGACTACTCGCGGCTCCTCGACTGGGGGCTGCGCCTGACCTTGATGCTCGCCGCCCCGGCTGCCCTGGCGCTCGCCCTGCTGGCCGTGCCGCTCATCGCGACGCTCTTTCACCACGGCGCTTTCGGCGCCAACGATGTGTTGCGCACGCGGGAAGCCCTGGTCGCCTACAGTATCGGCCTCACCGGCCTGATTCTGGTCAAGGTGCTCGCCCCGGGGTTCTACGCCCGCCAGAACGTCGGCACCCCTGTCCGCATCGCCCTCGTCTCGCTGGCCGCCACCCAGGCCATGAACGCCCTTTTCGTCTTCTGGCTGCACCTGCAGCACACCGGCCTGGCGCTCTCCATCGGCCTGGCCGCCTGCCTCAACGCGGCGCTCCTCTACTTCGGCCTGCGCCGCCACGGGGTCTACCAGCCCCAGCCCGGCTGGCTGATATTCACCGGCAAACTCGCCGTGGCCATGGGAGTCATGGGTGCCCTCCTCACCTTCGGGGTCGGCGCCGAGGGGGACTGGCTGGCCGCCGGGACGTTGCGCCGCGTGCTCCACCTTTCGGCCCTGGTCGGGCTTGGCGCGGCATCATATTTCGCTACACTATGGGTTCTGGGTTTTCGCTTGCGCGATTTCCGCCGCCGGGCCGCCGAATAGGAGACAGACGATGCAACTCACCAGCACGAGCTTCAAGGATGGAGAGAAAATCCCCGGCGAATTCGCCTTCTGCATCCCCGACCCGGCCCATCACGTCTGCCTGGGCCGCAACCTCAACCCCCATTTGGCCTGGACCGGCGTCCCGCCCGACACCCGCTCCTTTGCCGTGATCTGCCACGATCCCGACGTACCGAGCCGGGGCGACGATGTCAACCAGGAAGGCCGCAGCGTACCGGCCGACCTGCCGCGGGTCGATTTTTTCCATTGGATCCTGGTCGACCTTCCGCCGACCCTGCGGGAAATTCCGGCCGGCGAATTTTCCCGCGACGTCACGCCGCGGGGTAAACCCGGCCCCCAGGCGCCCCACGGCGCCCGCCAGGGAATCAACGACTACACTAGCTGGTTCGCCGGCGACAACGACATGCGCGGCGACTACTACGGCTACGACGGCCCCTGCCCACCGTGGAACGACGAACTGCTGCACCACTACGTCTTTACCGTTTTCGCCCTCGATGTCGAGAGGCTGCCCGTCGAGGGCAAGCTGGCCGGCGCCGAGGTGCGCGAGGCGATGCGCGGCCATATCCTCGGCGAAGCCCGCCTGACGGGCACCTACAGCCTCAACCCGGCGCTCGGCTGACGGGCCGGCCCGCGTCAACGGCAAAGGCCGCCGGGGCAAATCCGGCGGCCTTTTTCCTGGCTGGCCACGACCGACAAGCGGTCCGCACCGGCCAAGAAAAAGGCGGCCGCAGCCGCCTTTCTCCCGCCGGGTACGGGCGATCAGGCCATGAGCGGCACGATGAGGAGCGCCACCAGATTGATGATCTTGATGAGCGGGTTCACCGCCGGGCCGGCCGTATCCTTGTAGGGGTCGCCGACGGTGTCGCCGGTGACGGCCGCCTTGTGGGCTTCCGAACCCTTGCCACCGAAGTGGCCGTCCTCGATGTACTTCTTGGCGTTGTCCCAGGCACCGCCGCCGGTGGTCATGGAAATGGCCACGAAGAGGCCGGTGACGATGGTGCCGACGAGCAAGCCGCCCAGGGCCTGCGGGCCGAGCGCGAGGCCGACGACGATGGGCACGGCGACGGGCAGGATCGAGGGGATCATCATTTCCTTGATGGCGGCCACGGTCAGCATATCCACCGCCCGGGAATAGTCGGGCTTGGCGGTGCCTTCCATGATGCCGGCAATCTCCTTGAACTGGCGGCGCACCTCGACCACCACGGCGCCGGCCGAGCGGCCCACCGCCTCCATCGCCATGGCGGCGAAGAGGAAGGGGATGAGGCCGCCGAGGAAGAGGCCGATGATGACCATGTGGTTGGACAGGTCGAAGGTGATGCCCTTCAGGCCGGCCGCTTCCAGGCCATGGGTGTAGTCGGCGAAGAGCACCAGCGCCGCGAGGCCGGCGGAGCCGATGGCGTAGCCCTTGGTCACCGCCTTGGTGGTGTTGCCGACGGCGTCCAGGGGATCGGTGACGTCGCGCACTTCCTTGGGCAGGCCCGACATTTCGGCGATGCCGCCGGCGTTGTCGGTGATCGGCCCGTAGGCGTCGAGGGCGACGACGATGCCGGCCATGGAGAGCATGGAGGTGGCGGCGATGGCGATGCCGAACAGCCCGCCCAGGGCAAAGGCGGCGTAGATGGCAGCGCACACCGAAATGACCGGCAGGGCGCAGGCCTTCATCGACACGCCGATGCCGGCGATGATGTTGGTGGCGTGGCCCGTCTGGCAGGCGGAAGCGACGTGCTTGACCGGCGCGTAGTCGGTCCCCGTGTAGTACTCGGTGATCCAGACCAGAGCCGCGGTCAGCACCAGGCCCACCACCGAGCAGCCGAACATGCTCATGGTGGTGATCTTGGCGGCGGCGTCGCCGGCCCCGATCAGCCAGGAAGTGATCGGGTAGTAGGCGACGAGGGCCAGGATGCCGGCGACCGCCAGGCCGCGGTAGAGGGCCGACATGATCTTGCCGCCCTCGGTGGCCTTGACGAACATGCAGCCGACGATCGAGGCGATGATCGATACGGCGCCCAGGGCCAGGGGATAGAGCAGCAGGTTCTCGCCGAGGCCGGGCGAGGTCTTGATGACCAGCGCCGCCAGCACCATGGTGGCGACCACCGTGACGGCATAGGTCTCGAAGAGGTCGGCCGCCATGCCGGCGCAGTCGCCGACGTTGTCGCCGACGTTATCGGCGATCACCGCCGGGTTGCGCGGGTCGTCCTCGGGGATGCCGGCTTCGACCTTGCCCACCAGGTCGGCGCCGACGTCAGCCCCCTTGGTGAAGATGCCGCCGCCCAGACGGGCGAAGATCGAAATGAGCGAAGAACCGAAGGCCAGGCCGACCAGGGGTTCGATCATGTGGTGCAGGTCGGCGGTACCGCCCATGCGCAACACGGCGTAGTAGCCGGCAACGCCGAGGAGGCCGAGACCCACCACCAGCATGCCGGTGATGGCGCCGCCCTTGAAGGCGACGTCCAGCGCCGGGGCGATGCCGCCCCGGGCCGCTTCGGCGGTGCGCACGTTGGCGCGCACCGAAACGTTCATGCCGATGAAGCCGGCGGCGCCGGACAACACCGCGCCGATCAGGAAGCCTATGGCGGTCGGCCAGCCGAGTTTGGGAACGAAGCCGATGACCAGGAAAAGCAGGCCGCCGACCATGGCAATAGTTTTGTATTGCCGGGCCAGGTAGGCTGATGCGCCTTCCTGGATGGCTTTGGCGATCTCCTGCATGCGGGCGTTTCCGGCCGGCAGGGCGAGAATCTGGGTACTGGAAATCCAGCCGTAAAGTACAGCCAATACTGCGCAACCTAGCGCCAACATCAACGCTGTAGACATCAACTCCCTCCTTTGATTAATGAGTCAAGTTACATCGATCGAAACGGGTCCAGCCGGCCGCGGCGGGGTGGGTGTTAGAGCTTGAATTCCCCCAGCTTCTTGGGCACGGCACTGTTCTTGAGGCGCACGTAGTCCGGCAGGCCGCCCCGGAAGGGCGGCGGATCCTCGCCCTCGATGAGGGGGCGAAGATAGGCACGGCACGTGTCTGTTATATGAAAGCCGTCGTCCGAGATGAAATCCCGGGGCATCTTGCGTTCGACGTTGGCGACGTCCTTGAGGGGTGCAACACCGATTTCCCAAAGGTAGGGCGAATCGGACTTGCGGTCGATGGTCGGCATGACCGCGTTTTTTCCCGCCAGGGCAAGATCCACCGCCGCCTTGCCGAGAGCGTAGGCCTGATCGACGTCGGTCTTGGAGGCGATGTGGCGGGCCGAGCGCTGCAGGTAGTCGGCCAGCGCCCAATGGTACTTGTGGCCGAGGCGATCCTTGAGGAGCTGCGCCACCACCTGCCCGACCCCGCCCAACTGGGCGTGGCCGAAGGCGTCCTTGCCCCCGGCTTCGGCGATGAGCTTGCCGGAAGCGTCGGCCAATCCTTCGGAAACCGCCACCGTGCAGTAGCCGTAGCGGTCGATGCATTCCTTGGCCCGGGCGACGAAACGCTCGGGGTCGAAGGGCACCTCGGGAAAGAGCAGGATGTGGGGCGGTTCGCCCGCGCCTTCGGAAGCCAGGCCGCAGGCGGCGGTGATCCAGCCGGCGTGGCGCCCCATGACTTCGAGGACGAAGACCTTGGTCGAGGTGCGGGCCATGGAGGCGACGTCGAAGCCGGCTTCGCGCATCGAAGTGGCGACGTACTTGGCGACCGAGCCGAACCCCGGGCAGCAGTCGGTGAGCGGCAGGTCGTTGTCGACGGTCTTGGGGATGCCGACGCAGACCACCGGGTAGCCCAGCTTTTCCGAAATCTGCGAAACCTTCCAGGCGGTGTCCATGGAATCGTTGCCGCCGTTGTAGAAGAAGTAGCCGATGTCGTGGGCCTGAAAGACCTCGATCAGCCTCTCGTACTGGGCCTTGTGCTCCTCCAGGCTTTTGAGCTTGTAGCGGCAGGAACCGAAGGCGCCGGAAGGCGTGTACTTGAGGCGGGCGATATCGGCGTCGGACTCCCGGCTGGTATCGATAAGATCCTCGGTGAGGGCGCCGATGATGCCGTCGCGCCCGGCGTAGACCGTGCCGATCCGTTCGGGATAGCGGCGGGCCTCCTGGATGAGGCCGCAGGCCGTCGCGTTGATGACGGCGGTAACACCTCCCGACTGAGCGTAGAAGGCATTTTTCGCCGCCATCCTGCGCTCCTTACTTGAGGGCGTCGAAGACGCGTTTGGTGATGTCGTCGACGCTGCCGACGCCGGCCACTTTGCGCACCTTCGGCGCCTTGGCGTCGCCCGTGCCCGACCACTTGCCGTAGAACTCGACCAGCGGCTTGGTCTGGGCGTGGTAGATCTCCAGGCGCTTCCTGACGGTTTCTTCCTTGTCGTCGTCGCGCTGGATGAGATCCTCGCCGGTTTCGTCGTCCTTGCCCGCGACCTTGGGCGGGTTGAAGACGACATGATAGGTTCGGCCGGAAGCCAGGTGCACGCGACGGCCCGCCATCCGGGTGATGATGTCGGAGTCCGGCACATCAACTTCCAGCACGAAATCGAGCGGCACACCGGCTTCCTTCATGGCCTCGGCCTGGGGAATGGTGCGCGGAAAACCATCGAACAGGTAGCCGTTCTTGCAGTCGGGCTCCTGCAGGCGGGCCTTGACCATGCCGATAATCACGGCATCGGGGACGAGACCGCCGGAATCCATATGCTTTTTGGCCTCCAGACCGAGTGGGGTGCCGGCCTTGACCTGGGCGCGCAGCATGTCGCCGGTGGAAATCTGGGGAATACCGAATTTTTCGCAGATAAACTTGGCCTGCGTTCCCTTACCGGCGCCGGGTGCGCCCAACAGAATCAGTTTCATGGGAAATCCCTCTGTATTGTAGTTAAACGATCTGTTCTCGTTTCGCTGCCGATCGCCGCCGGCCTCAAAGTGTGAAAAATTACTCGGTATTTCCGGCCCGGTCAAACAGTTTGCGCATCCGCTCGGCATCTTGCGGCGTATCGACCCCCGGGGCCGGCGCCCCGTCGACCACCATTACGCTGATGCGGTAGCCGTGCCAGAGGGCGCGCAGCTGTTCCAGGGCCTCGAACTGTTCCGTGGGCGCCGGGGCCAGGTCAGCGTAGGCCAGGAGGAAAGTCGCCCGGTAGGCGTAGAGTCCGACGTGACGGCAGGCCGGCAGGCCGGCCGGCAGGGTTTCGCCGCCGCCCTCCCGGGCGAAGTGGTCGCGGGCATAAGGGACGGGCGCCCGGGAAAAATAGGCGGCGTCGCCGTCGGCCCGGCACACCACCTTGACCACGTTGGGATTGAAGAAATCGGCGGCATCAGCGATGGGATGGGCGACGGTGGCGATGGCCGCGCCGCTGGCCGCCAGTTGCCGCGCCGTCCGGGCGATGAGCTGGGGCTCGACGAGGGGTTCGTCGCCCTGCACATTGACCACCAGGGTGTCGCCGCCCCAGCCCAGCACGGCCGCGACTTCGGCCAGGCGGTCGGTGCCCGTGGGGTGGTCGCTTTTGGTCATCATGGCCTTGATGCCGTGGGCCTCGACGGCATCCCGCACGGCGGGGTGGTCGGTGGCGACCCAGATTTCGTCGGCCCCGGAAAGCCTGGCCCGCTCCGCCACCCGCACGACCATGGGTTTTCCCCCGAGGTCGAGCAGGGGTTTGGCCGGCAGCCGGGTCGAGCCATAGCGGGCCGGAATGACGACCTTGAAATTCATGCTTCGTCGGGTTTGAGCTGGCGGGCCTCGTCTTCGAGCATGATGGGAATGTCGTCCTTGATGGGAAAGGCCAGCTTGCAGGGCTTGCAGACCAGTTCCCGCTGCGCTTTGCGGTGTTCGAGGTTGCTCTTGCAGAGGGGGCAGACAAGGATGTCAAGAAGCCTGGCGTCCACGGATTTTCTCCAGAATGAGGTCGATGAGGGCCGGGGAAACCTCGGCCTCGACGGGCAAAACCCAGGTTTCGCCGGTCGCGAGTGTCTTGCATTTTACCGCATCCTTCTCGGTCATCAGCAGGACTCCGCCAGCGGCAAAGGCCAGGTCGGCGGCGCCGTAGGCATGATGATCGGGAAAGGGATGGGCGGTGAATTCCAGGCCGAGGTCGGCCAGGGTGCGGAAGAAGCGCCCCGGATGGCCGATCCCCGCCAGGGCGTGCAGGGGGCGGCCGGCCAGGTCGGCGGCCGTACACAGGCTGCCGGGGTCGCCCAGGCGGTAGAAGGCCCCGGGCCGCAGGGCCATGTCGAAATGGTCGATTCCCGCCGCCGCCTCGACCACCCGGCCGTCCCGCCGGCCATTGAAGACCACGGCGTCCACCGCGGCCAGCCGGGCAAGGGGTTCGCGCAGGGGGCCGGCGGGCAGGGGCCAGCCGTTGCCGGCGCCGCGGCCGTCGAAGACGGCAATTTCGACGTCGCGGGCCAGGCGGTAATGCTGCAGACCGTCGTCGCACAGGACGAGATCGACTGCCGGATGGGCCGCCAGGAGGGCGCTGCCCGCCGCCGCCCGATCCCGCCCGATCCACACCGGGACGCCGCTTTTGTTGGCGAGCAGCAAGGGCTCGTCGCCGACCTCGGCGGCCGTTGCCCCGGCGGCGACGGCGAGGGGTCCGGCGGCGCTGCCGCCGTAGCCGCGGCTGACGATGCCCGGCTGCCGCCCCCGACGGAGCAGTTCGCGGGCAAGCCAGAGGGTGAGCGGGGTCTTGCCGGCGCCGCCGGCGGTCAGGTTGCCGACCACCACGACGGGCACGGGAAGCCGGCGGCACGGCAAGGCGCCCCGCCGGTAGAGCCGGCGCCGTAACGCCGCGGCGCCGGCGAAGAGTCCGGCCAGGGGAGCCAGCAGGGCGAGTCCCGGCCGCAGGCGGGACTCGTACCAGCGCTCCGCCAGGTACATCAGCGCGGCGACTGCGTGGCGAAGGAAATGTGGGGGTAGCCCGCGGTCTGGGCCGCCTGCATCACGTCGACGACGCTCTGGTGCGTGGCCTTGGCGTCGGCGTTGATGACGATCACCGGGTCGTTGCGGTCGCCGGCGGCCCGGCGCAGGCCGTCGGCGATGGCCTTGACGTCGGCGGCGGCGAGGGGCGACTTGTTGATGAGAATCTGCCCGGCAGCGGTTACCGCCACGTCGATTTCGTTGGGTTTTTCCGGCTGCTTGTTGGCTTCCGCCGTCGGCAGGTTGATCTCCAGCCCGGAAAACTTGGCGTAGGTGGTGGTCAACATGAGGAAGATGATGATGACGAGCAGCACGTCGATCATCGGGATCAGGTTGATCTCGGGTTCCTCCCGGGTGCGGCCGCGCTGGAAATTCATCGCCTACTTCCGGTCGCCGTGGGTGTATTCCACCAGTTTGACCGCCAGCTGCTCCATTTCGACGACGAAGCCGTCCACCAGAGCACGGAAATGGCGCCAGAAGATCATGCTGGGAATAGCGATGACCAGGCCGAACCCCGTGTTGTAGAGGGCAATGGAAATGCCGTGGGCGAGCTGCATGGGGTTGGAACCGGTGGGCGACTGGGAGCCGAAGATCTCGATCATGCCGACCACCGTGCCGAAGAGGCCCATCAGGGGGCTGATCGAGGCGATGGTGCCGAGGGTGGTGAGGTAGCGCCCAAGTTCGTGGGCGACGGCGGCGCCCGCCTCCTCGATGGATTCTTTCATGACCTCCCGCGACGAGGCGACGTTGCGCAGACCGGCGGCAAGAACCCGGCCCAGGGGCGAATGCTGCTCCAGCTCGTCGATCAGCTTGTCGTTGTTGCCGCCCCGTTTGAACTCGCCGACGGCGCGCTGCAGGAGTCCACCGGGCACCACCTTGGTGCGGCGCAGGGCGACGAGACGTTCGATGATGAGCGCAACGGCGATGATCGAAGCCAGCAACAAGGGCCAGATTGGCCAGCCGGCAGCCTGAACGATGGCGAACACGTGATTACCCCGCAAGGATGACAGCCGGCAATTCTGCCTGCCGTTCCGCTTCGGGGCAAGCCCCGGCCGGGCGCGGCAACCCGCTATTCCAGCCCCAGGAACATGGTCGAATGCTCGAGATCGTCGTGGGTCTTGCCTTGCTGCAGGGCGCCGACGAATTTGCGCCAGATCAGATCGGGTTCCCCCAGCTTGAAACCGTAGAACCCGTTGAAGCCATTGGCCCGGTCGCGCACCGCCAGGGCCTTGACCATCGACTGCTCCTGGCGACCGAGGTGGACCCGGGCGTCGCTCCAAACGTTGAGGGGCAGCCCTTCGGGGGCATGGGCCTGGAAGCCGTAGGAGGAAACCTCGATGACCTGCATCGAATAACGTTGCTGCGTGCCGGAAAACGACACCATCAACTCCCCCGGGCACTTCACCGAATAGCGCTGGTGTTGGCGCAACTGGACGCCCTCCCCGGGGGCTTCCGGCAGCTGCGGCAGGACGGCGCGGTAATCGTCGAGGTCGTAGATCGAGTGGAGGAGCGCTTTCTTGCGATCGTCCAGGTTGGCGAAGCCCTGGGTGCGGACGTTGAAGAAATAATCGAGCAGTTCCGGGGTCATCACCGGATCGTTGGTGGTGTAGTAGCGCCGCTTGGGCAGGCTGATGTTGGGCAGTTCGGCGTCGAGGAAGTAGGCCGCCAGGTTGCGCCGCGCCGGCTTCTTGCCATAGACGTTCTTGAACACCGCCGGGGCGAAGAGCAGGTCGAGGCTCGCCCCCACCGCCGGGGCGCCGTTGGCGAAGTCGTACTCCTCGACGACATTGGCCGTGAGGCGCTGGAAGAAGAGCAGCGACTCGTACATCTCGATGCGGTTCGGGTTGACGGCGATGACCAGGTGACGGGTGTCGAAGAAGGTCGTGCTGTACTCGTACATGAACTTCATCAAGGGGAAGAGGATCGCCCCGCCCGTCTTGCGGAACTTGGGATGGACCGCCAGGGCCGAGACTTCGGCGATCTGCCCCTCCCGCGCCCGCAGGTCGGAAAGGTCGAAAATGGCCTGCAGGGGGAAACCCAGGGCGCTTTCGCGGATGAGCGAGATGGTTCCTACCACTTCGCCGTCCCATTTGGCGCACAGGGTGGTGGTGGTGGGCAGGGCATGGTAGATGGTGACCCGCATCCCGGATGGATCGGGCCGCATGAACCCGGCGTCGACGTAGGCGTCGTGCAGGAGGCTAAAACAGGCTTCGAGTTCTTCGCGGGTCTCGGCGATCTTGAGTTGCAGGCGCTGGCTGGGGGCCGGATCGCAATCGACGAAGGAGCGGTAGATGGCGAAGCGCTGATCCCGCGGCAAGGCGGCAAACAGTCGGCGCAAACCCCGATGCCAGATTTTTTTCAGTGACGACATAGCCCCCCGGCTCCTCTTCCTCGCAAAATCCCGTGTCAATGTTACTCTTCGCCAACCATTTGAAAAGCGTCGTTTTTTTTGCCCTCGACCGGGCATGCCAATGAGGTTTCAGGCTTATCCCCAAAAACTGTGGATAACTTTGTGGAAGACCTGTTTCGAAAAACCCTAAGTGGCCCGCCTGCTTGAGTTTTTCTTGCTCCGCCAAAAAAGCAGGCATACTGTATAACAACTTAAAAATCAACAAGTTAACCAATACACCGCTTTGTCAAGGCCGTCTACAGGCCGGGCGGCCCGGGATACAATCCCGCCACTGATTTTAGCAAATGCCATGCCCGCTCCCCCACCTCTAACCCCCCCGTCGCCGGTGCTCAGCGTTTCCGACCTCAACCGCCAGGTCCGCGACTGTCTGGAGTCGTCCTTCCCCCTGTTCTGGGTGGCCGGCGAGGTCTCCAACCTGACCTACGCCGCATCCGGCCACGTCTATTTTTCCCTCAAGGACGCCCAGGCCCAGGTGCGCTGCGTCCTCTGGCGCAACCGCGCACAACTGCTCGGCTGGCGCCTGGAAAACGGCCAGCAGTTGGAAACCCGTGCCCTGGTTTCGTTCTACGAACCCCGGGGCGAGTTCCAGCTCAACGTTGAGGCCGTCCGCCGGGCCGGCCAGGGCGACCTTTTCGAACGCTTCCTGCAGCTCAAGGCCAGGCTCGAAGCCGAAGGCCTCTTCGCCCCGGAAAAAAAGCGCCCCCTGCCGGCCTTTCCCCGCCGCATCGGCATCGTCACCAGCCTGCAGGCCGCGGCCCTCCAGGACGTACTCAGCACCCTGGCCCGGCGGGCACCTCACGTCGCCCTGCGCCTCTACCCCACCCCGGTCCAGGGCGAGGGCGCCGCGCCCCGTATCGCCGCCGCCCTCGTCGAAGCCGCCGCAGGCGGCAACGACCTCGTCATCCTCTGCCGCGGCGGGGGCAGCATCGAAGATCTCTGGGCCTTCAACGACGAGGTGGTCGCCCGGGCCATCGTCGCTGCTGCCGTGCCGGTCATCAGCGGGATCGGCCACGAGACCGATTTCACCATCGCCGATTTCGCCGCCGACCGGCGCGCCCCGACTCCCACCGCCGCGGCCGAGCTGGCGGCGCCGGACCGGGATGCCCTGGGCGAGCGCCTTGCCGCCCTCGAACGGCAACTGCAGCGACGCACCACCCGGCAACTGGCCGAACTGGGCCAGCGCCTGGACTGGCTGGCCGGCCGCCTGGCCCACCCGGCGGCCACCCTGGCATCCCGGAACGAAGCCCTGGCCCGCCTGGGCCAGCGCCTGAGCCGCGGCCTGGGGCAAAAGCAGCAACGGGCCGGCCTGCTCTGCCAGGGCCTCGCCATCCGCCTGGCCGGTGCCCGGCCGCGCCCGGGCGATCGCGGCGAAAGCCTCGCCGGCCTCGGTTTTCGCCTCGCCCACGGCGTCGCCCGGCAGATTTCCGACAGCGCCGGGAAACTAAACACCCTCACCGCCGGTCTGAGCCAGCTCAACCCCCACGCGGTTCTCGCCCGGGGCTACACCCTGGCCCTCGACGCCAATGGCCGGGCGGTGCGCGACGCCGCCGCCCTGCGCAGCGGCGAATCCCTGCACCTGACGTTCGCCCGCGGCGGCGCCGAGGTTACGGTGGAGCAGGTTGTCGCCCCCGACGAAGCTATTTAGAATTTTTCCTTCAACCCCTACTGACCACGGAGAACACCATGGAACACCAACTGCCCGCGCTGCCTTTCGCCAAGGATGCCCTCGCCCCGCACATGTCGGCCGAGACCTTCGACTACCACTACGCCAAGCACCACCAGGCCTACGTCACCAATCTCAACAACCTCATCAAGGGAACCGAATACGAAAACCTCGACCTCGAGGCCATCGTCAAGAAAGCCCCCGCCGGCGGCATCTACAACAACGCCGCCCAGGTCTGGAACCACAGCTTCTTCTGGAATTGCCTGAAGCCCGCCGGCGGCGGTGCCCCGGCCGGCGCCCTGGCTGCCGCCATCGACAAGAAGTGGGGTTCCCTCGACGAATTCAAGAAGGCCTTCCAGGCCTCCGCCGTCGGCAACTTCGGTTCGGGTTGGACCTGGCTGGTGAAAAAGGCCGACGGCTCCGTCGACATCGTCAACATGGGCGCCGCCGGCACCCCCCTGACCACCGGCGACAAGGCGCTCCTGTGCATCGACGTGTGGGAACACGCCTACTACATCGACTACCGCAACCTGCGCCCCAAGTTCGTCGAGACCTTCCTCAACGCCCTGGTCAACTGGTCCTTCGCCGAAAAGAACTTCGCCTGAAGCTCCCGGAGATCGACCGTCAAGGCGCCTTCGGGCGCCTTTTTCTTGGGCCTCGCCCGGTCAGGCGCAGGGCTGGACGCCGGGGTCGAGGCGGCCGGCGCCGGCCGGCCGCAGGCTGGGCGGCAGGGCCTCGTAGCCGCCGTGGAGCGGCCGCACCGAGAGAAAACCCAGGCCCTGGAGATCGCGGGCGGCCTGGATGGCGCCGGCATCCTCGGGGCAGGCGCAGATGGTGACGATGGGCGCCGCCTTGGGCCAATCGCCCACCGCCGCCGGCAAGGCGTCGTAATCGGCGGGAACGGCGCCGGGGATGAGGCCGGTCTCGCCGATCATCACCGCCCCGCGCAGGTCGAGGAGGAGCGGGGGCTGCGCCGACACCAGCGCCGCCAGGAGTTCCTCCGGGCTGATGCGGGGAATGACGGCACGCCGCTCGAAGCGGCGCTTCTGCCAGAATTTCCAGCCCAGCCAGGCGGCGAAGAGCAGGGCCAGGAGCGCCGCCACCCGCCCGCCGTGACCCTGCAGGGCGGCGACCACGACCTGGATTTCGCCCTGGAACATCCAGCCGGCGGCCAAAGCCAGGCCGCTCCACAGGGCGGCCCCGACCCCGGCGGCGAAGCCGAAACCGAGCCAGGACATGCGCAGGGCGCCGGCGATGGGCGGGGCGACGGTGGAAAAACCGGGGATGAACTTGGCTACCACCAAAGACCACAGGCCCCAACGCAGGAATCGCCCTTCCGTCTGGCTGACGCAGGAGGCGGGGTTGATCGACAGGCGGCACAGGCCGGCCAGAACGCGGTAGCCGAAGGCCCGCCCGGCCAGGTACCAAATCCCGTCGGCCGCCACCGAGGCGGCGATGGCGGCCGCCAGCAGGCGACCCGCCAGGAAAGGATCACCGGCCAGGCTGCCCGCCACCATCAGGGTCGGCACCGCCGGCACGGGCAAGCCCAACTGCTGCAACAGGACATTGACGAAGACGATCCAGACCGCGTCGTCGCGCAGGGCCTGGGCGAGGTCAGCGAGATCCATGGTACCTCCGTCGGCCCCGCGGGACTCCATCGCTACCCTGCCGGCCGCCACCGCAATTCGATCCGCCCATCGTTCAACCTGCCCCTTCCATTCATTGTCCAGGTACTGACATCGACTCGTCCCCGCCGTTCCGCCAAACCGAGGGAACCGAGCCGCAGCGCGTCGCTGGAATCGACCCGCCGGCCCGGGCCGAACCCGCTCCGGTGCGGCCCATCGGGAACGTCCGGAGCGGCCGGCCGGCCCCGCCCGGGATGTTCACTCGCTGCGCTCCGCCTGGCGCCGCAACGGCGGCAAAACCTCCCGCTCCAACCACAATACCAGGCGCAACGCCCGGGCATCGTGGCGGCGGGCAAGGTCGTGCAGGTAGCCTACCGCGGCGGCCTCGCCGAACCACCACACCCCCTCCCGATCGGCGAACAGGCCGCCCGGGGGAAAGCGTACCGCCAGCTTGCGGCAGGCCAGTTCGTCCCCCGGCCGCCCAAGGTAGCGAAAAACGTCGGCGGCGAGCAGGCGAAAGCGCCCCCGCCCGTCGCCTTCGATCCTCACCCAGACGTCATCCAGGGCGTGGTGACGCCCCTGGAGCGGCCCCCAGATCTGGCGCCGCGACCAGCCGACCAGGGCGCCGCCGGCGCCCACCAGCCAGCGGCTGGCGAACCAGGCGAACAGCGGCAGCCAGACGAGAAAGCCAAAAACCGCCTGGCCTGTGAGTCGGCTCGCGCCCAGCATTAGGACGCCGAGCGACCCCGCCAGGAAGACGCCGACGGCAAGGCGGGCGAACCAGCGCCGCCGGGCGGCCTGGGTCTCAAAATCAGGCGCGGCAGGCCGGGTCACGGCGGCTGGGTGCGGATATCGAAGCGCAGGTCGACCCGGTCCCGCACCTGCAGGGCACCCCCCAGAACGGCGAAGGGGACGATGCCGAAATCGCTCTGGAGCAGGCTCAGCCTCCCCGTCGCCCGCAGGCCGCCGGAAATGGGTTCGAGAACAACGGGCACGCTGAATTCCCGGGTAGTGCCGCGCAGGGTGATGTGGACGCGAAACCCGTCGCCCGCCGCCGGCCGGTCGATGCGCACGCCGACCCGGGGGAAGCGCTCGGCGTCGAAGACCTTGTCGAGCATGTTGCGCCGCGTCCCGGCGATGGCCTCGGCGCCCGGCTGGCTCTCGAAACCGGCGGCGGCACGCAGCTCGGGTTCGTCCACGGCAAGGTCGGCCAGGGCGATTTCCAGGTCGGCCCGGCCGTCTTCGGGGGCGACGTAGCCCGTCACAGCATGGGCGGCGACGACGTGGTCGTGGCCCAGGCGGGCCAGGGGTCCGGCCCGGCCGACTTCGGCGACGATCAGGGAGGCCGCCGGATCGACCCGCCACACGGGCCGGCCGGCGTCGGCCAGGCGGCGGTAGGCGGCCGCCGGGGACTCCCCCGCGGCGACGACGGGGGGCGGCGCCGCCGGGAATGGCGGCAAGGTGCAGGCGGCGAGCCCGATCGCCAGCCCCCAGACCGCCAGGAGGCCGGTTTTCCGAAACCTGAGTGCTGTCGCGACGCCCGCCGCCATCGCCATCTCCCGGGGCAGATTACCGCTCCCATCTTACCGCGCCCGGCCGGAAAACGCCGCCCGGACTGCGTTTCGTCGCCGATTGGCGACACGAATAAGCCTTGGCACAAGGGCTCCGGCGGACTAAACTGGCTCATGCCCACTGGATAGGCAAGGCGGCGCCGGTGGGAAAAACAGCCAGCAGAGAGGCGAGGATGAGACTGCACGTCTTCGTTGCCATGCCCTTCGGCGTCAAACCCGACGGCAACGGCAACCCGATCGATTTCGACCAGATCTACGCCAGCCTGATCCGGCCGGCCCTCGAAGATGCCGGCCTGGAAGTCCTGCGCGCCGACGAGGAACAAGGCGCCGGCGACATCCGTGCCGACATGTTCCAGGAACTGCTGATGGCCGACCTGGTGGTCGCCGACCTCACCCTCGACAACCCCAACGTCTGGTACGAACTGGGGGTGCGCCACGCCCTGCGCGCCCGCGGCGTCATCCTCGTGCAGGGGCCGCGGGCCAGCCAGCCCTTCGACATCTACACCGACCGCAAGCTGCGCTACCACTTGCAGGACGGCGTTCCCGACCCGGCCACCCTGGCCGCCGACCGCAAGGCCCTGGCCGAGATGGCAAAAAGCACCCTCAAGGCCTGGCACGGCCGCAAGATCAGCCCGGTCTACGCCCTCCTGCCCAATCTTGAGGAACCCGCCTGGCATCGCCTGCGGGTGGGCAACGCCCTGGAATACTGGGAACAGTACCAGGAATGGGCGACCCGCATCGAGGTGGCGCGCAACGCCAGCCGCCCCGAGGACATCCTGGTCCTCGCCGACGAGGCCCCGGCCACGGCGCTCCGGGTCGAGGCCCACCTCAAGGCGGGGGAAGCCCTGCGCCGCATGCGCCACTTCCACTTCGCCCTGGAACAGTTCGACCTGGCCCTCGAATTTGCCCCGGACCACCGCCAGGCCCAGTGCCAGCGGGGCTTCTGCCTGCGCCGCCTGGGGCGCTTCGACGAAGCCCGGGCAGTGTACAAGCGCCTCGTCGAGGTCGATCCGGAAGACGGCAGCGCCTGGGATCTCCTGGGCCGCATCGACAAGGAGGAATGGACCGCCGCCTGGCGTCTGGCCGGCAGCAGCCCGGACCAGATGCGAAGCGACGCCGCCTACGAGGAAGCCCTGCTACGGGAGGCCATCCGCAGTTGCAGCACGGCCTTCCGCCTGTGCCCGGAGCACTACCCCTCGGGCATCCGGGCGGTACTGCTCATGCACCTCTACCGCGACCTGACCGGCGACCCCCGCTACGAGGCCGAGGCCGCCGCCATGGCCGGCGGCGTCGCCTGGGCGGCCAATTGCGAAAAAGACGGCGACAAGCTTTACTGGGCCAAATCCAACCTCGGCGACCTGGCGGTCCTCACCGGCGACCCGGCCGGCGTCCGCACCGCGTTCCAGGAAGCCATCGCCCAGGCCGACGGCGACTGGCTCGCCCTGGAGGCGACCCGCAGCCGCCTGGCCCTGTTCGCCGCCCTCAAATTCCGCCCCGCCAACGTCGAGGTCGCCCTCGCCACCATCGACCGGGCCATGGCCCGCCTCAAGCCGCCGGCCGAAACCTGGCAGCCGACCAAGGTCTTTCTCTTCTCCGGCCACATGATCGACGCCCCCGGTCGGACCGCCCCCCGCTTCCCCGCCGAGCAGGAGCCGGTGGCCGCCGCCGCCATCGCCGCCGCCCTCGACGCCCACGGCGCCGGCCCCGGCGACCTGGCCTTCGCCCAGGGCGCCTCGGGCGGCGACCTGCTGTTCGCCGAAGCCTGTCTCGCCCGCGGCGTACGCTTCCAGATGCTGCTGCCCTTCCCCGAGCCGGATTTCATCGAAGCCTCGGTCCTCCCGGCCAGCAACGGAGAAGCCTGGCGGCAGCGCTACCTGGCCCTGCGCGACCAGCTCGCCCTGCCCATCCGCATCATGCCCGAGGCCCTCGGGCCGCTTCCCCGCGACCGCGAGGGCCGCGACATGAACGCCTACGAACGGTGCAACCAGTGGCTCCTCTACAGCGCCCTGACCCAGGGGCTTTCCCGCGTCCGGTTCATCTGCCTGTGGAACGGCGGCGGCGGCGACGGCGCCGGCGGCACTGCCCACATGGTCAACGAAGTCAAACGCCGCACCGGCCAGGTGACCTGGCTCGATACCCGAAAACTCTGGCCGGCGGGCTGAATGCCCGTCGCGCCGGCCCTGGCAACACCGCACAGAGGAGACACACCATGGCGAAGAAAGCACTTTGTATCGGTATCAACAACTATCCGGGCACCCACATGGATCTGCAGGGCTGCGTCAACGACGCCCAGGACTGGGCGGCCACCCTGGCGGCGCGGGGTTTCAAGACCACCACCCTGGTGGACGGTCAGGCCACCAAAGCCGCCATGGTCGCCGCCATGGCCGACCTCATCGGCAAGGGGGCCAAGGGTGACACCCTGGTCATCACCTATTCCGGCCACGGCACCTACCAGCCCGACGAAAACGGTGACGAAACCGACGGCCTCGACGAAGCACTCTGCCCCTACGATCTGCAGACCAAGGGCGAGGCCCTGACCGACGACGAAATCCACGCCCTGTTCGCCGCCCGCAAAGCCGGCGTCAAACTCGTGCTGATTTCTGACAGCTGCCACTCCGGCACCGTCACCCGGGCCGCCGCCGCCCCAGCCGGCGCCGAGACCCGGCCCCGCTTCATGCCCATGGGCATGTGGCTGCCCAAGGCCAGCCTGCCCAAGGACCGGGCCGGCAAGGCGGCCCTGACCATGGCCGCCCCGGGGGGCGCTTCCCCCCTCCTCGGCGCCCACTCCAACAAGCTCGGCGACTTGCTCCTGGCGGGCTGCAAGGAAGGCCCCAATAATTTCAGCTACGACGCCCGCATCGGAGGACGCTTCAACGGCGCCTTCACCTACTACGCCCTCAAGGCGCTCAAGACGCAAAAGCCGGATGCCACCTACGCCGACTGGCACAAGGCCATCCTCAAATACCTACCCTCGGCCAGCTACCCCCAGGTACCGCAACTGGTCGGCACCGCCACCGCCCGGCAGCAGAAGATTTTCGCCTAGCCCCGACGGCGGCGCCGCCGTACCGACAGGAGCCCGACCATGGACCAGCGCAAGATCAAGATTCGCGGCACCCCCCACCTCGCCCCGCGGAACGGCGCCGAACCGGCGCCCCCCCTGCCGGCCGGCTGCCGCCTCCTCCACAGTCTGGCGCCGGGCAGCGCCCGGGATGGCGCCGGCGAGGAAATCGAGGTCGCCGCCGACACCGTCGTCCGCATCCGCCTGGAGAACGGTTTCGTCCTCTGGAGCCGCAGCGACGACCTGGTGCGCGACCACGGCCGTCGGGCGCTTTCCCGCGACGGCGGCGACGCCTGGGAATTCGCCACCCTCAGCGGGGGCCGGTGCCGGACCGGAGAACGCGGTGTCGTCGGGCTGGCCATCCGGGTACTCGATTTTTTCGGCGTCGACGTCGCGGCCGACTCGGCCAGGACTCTCGGCGCCAAGCTCGAAACCAAGGCCCTGGCCAAGGGCGGTCCGGGCTTCTACCGCTGCAGCCTGAAGGACCGCTTCGTCCTCACCCCGGTGGGGCGGAACGAAGCCCTGGCCGCCGACCAGGGCCCGCTCCTCATCTTTATCCACGGCACCGCCTCCAGTACCGAAGGGGGGTTCGGCAAGCTCTGGGCCGCCGACAACGCAGCCGGACGCGAGGCCCGGGAAGCCCTGGCCCGGCGCTACGGCGAGCGGGTCTTCTGCCT
Organism: Azonexaceae bacterium; assembly: GCA_009469675.1. Lineage (GTDB taxonomy): Bacteria > Pseudomonadota > Gammaproteobacteria > Burkholderiales > Rhodocyclaceae > SSSZ01. The sequence goes on from SSSZ01000054.1 coordinate 23,481, forward strand.
GGAGCACCGGACCCTCACCGAAAGCCCGATCAAAAACGCCCAAGACATCGTCGACCGCCTGCCGGCCGGCGCCGAGATCCATCTTGTCTCCCATTCCCGTGGCGGGCTGGTGGGAGAACTCCTGTGCCTGGGCGGTTGCGACAACCTGGCCGGAATTCTCACCCCCTCAAACCTCAGCGAATTATTCCGGGCCGACCGCATCGTCGCCCAGCAACTGGGCCTCTCGCCCCTGGGCGAACTCGCCTCCCGGGAGCGGGATGCCGCCTACGAAGCCGACCGCAGGGGCCTCGCCAAACTGGTCGCCGGTCTGGGGGAAAAACGTCTGCGGGTGACTCGATTCGTCCGCGTCGCCGCCCCGGCCCGGGGCACCACCCTGGCTTCGGGGCGCCTCGACCGCTGGCTGTCGGCCCTCGACTTCCTGGCCGAACGGGCCCTCGGGGTCGGTTTCCTGGCCGGCGGCCTCGACTTTTTGCTGGCCGTGGTGCGGGAACGCACCGATCCGCGGACCCTGCCCGGCCTCGAAGCGATGATGCCCGGCTCGGCGCTGACCCGCCTGCTCCACCATCCCGACCTGACGACCGCTGCCGATCTGACGGTGATCGCCGGTGACATCGAAGGCCAGGGCAGCACTTCGCCCTGGCATAAGCTCAAGGTGCTGTTCAGCGATTGGTTCTATGGCGCCGAACACGACCTGGTGGTCAATACCGGCTCCATGTCCGGCGGCCTGGCACGCCGCCCCGGGGCGGCCCGGGCGCGCAAGGACCAGGGGCCGACGGTGGACCATTTCAGCTATTTCAAGAACGAGCGCAGCGTGCGCTGGCTCCTCGCTGGCCTCACCCGGGGCGACGGCGAAGACGGCGGCTTCCTCCCACTCGCCGCCGTCCCTCCCTCGGCCCCGCGCTGGCGCGAGGCCGTGGCACGGAGCACGACGACGACGACCCCCCGCCCCCTGGCCGTGGTCCTGCCCGGCACCATGGGCAGCCAGCTCGCCGCCAACGGCGAACCGGTCTGGCTCGACTACAGCGCCCTCCTGCGGGGCGGCCTGAAGAAGATCCGCATGGGCATCGACGCCACGCCGACCGGCCTGGTGGACGAGTTCTACGCCCCCCTGGTCGAGTTCCTGGCGCGCAGTCACCGGGTGGAAATTTTTCCCTACGACTGGCGCCTTTCGGTCCGGGCAGCCGCCGCCCGTCTGGCGGAAAAACTCGCCGATCTGGTAAGCCAGGCGGAGCGGGACAAGCAGCCCGTCCACCTGGTGGCCCACTCCATGGGCGGTCTGGTCGTCCGCGCCATGATCGCCGACGGTGGTGCCGGCAGCGCCCTCTGGCGCCGCATCACCAGCCTGCCCAACAGCCGCCTGCTCATGCTCGGGACGCCCAACCACGGCTCCTACGAAGCGGTACGCTGGCTCACCGGTTTCAACCCCACCGAGGCCAAACTGGCTCTCCTCGACCTGACCCAGAGCACCGACCAGATCGTCGATCTGGTGCGCCAGTACCCGGGACTCCTCGAACTTTTGCCCTTCGCCCCGCACAATCCGGATTTCGCCGACCCCGCCCGCTGGCAAGAAATCAAGGCCCAGACCAGCGCCGTCTGGCACGTTGCCGAGGCCGGCGCCCTAGGGGAGGCCGCCGCCACCTGGAAGCTCCTCCTCAACGCCGCCCCCGACCCCCAGTGCATGCGCTACGTGGCGGGATGCCAGCCGGCGACCGTCACCGACTTCTGGCTCGCCGACTACGACGACCTGGCCAATATCAACCGCAAGCGCCTCGATTTCATCGCCACCGCCGAAGGGGACGGTACGGTGACCTGGGAATCGGGCCGCCTCCCCGGCGTCCCCACCTGGTACGTCGAGGACACCGCCCACGACGCCCTCTGTGCCCGTACCGCCGCCTTTCCCGGCTATCTCGACATCCTCATGACAGGCAGCACGGCGCGGCTGCCCGCCGCGCCGCCGGCCCGCAGCCGGGGCGGCGGAAGCGAAACCTTTGCCCTGCCGCCGACGCCGCCCGGCGAGATCATACCCGGGGCTGCCGGACTTTCCGGCTTCGGTTTCGGCGGCGGCCTGCCCGAGGGTTTCGCAGCCGGCCCGCCCGCCCTGCCCACCTTGGAGATCAGCCTGCGCCACGGCGACCTCGCCTACGCCCGCCACCCGGTCTTGGTCGGCCATTACCTGGGGGACGCCGTGGTCAGCGCCGAAGCCGTGCTCGACCGCCAACTCGGCAACGCCCTGACGCGCCGCCTTGATCTCGGCGTCTACCCCGGCCGCCTCGGCAGCTCGGCCTTTTTCGTCAATCCAGCAGCCGCGGCCAAGCCGGCGGGCGCCCTGGTCGTCGGCCTCGGCCAGGTCGGCGAACTGACTCCGCTGCTCCTCGAAACCGCCATTCGCAACGCCCTGCTCGACTATGCCCTGGCGGTAGCCCAGTGGCCCGACGAGCGCTTCGGCCGGGCCGGCGGCCCCCGCTCGGCGGCCATCTCCTGCCTGCTGGTCGGTTCCGGCGCCGGCGGCATCGCCACCCGCGACGCCGTGGAAGCCATCCTGCGCGGCGCCGTCGCCGCCAATACCCGCCTGATCGAAGCCCGGCTCGAAGGGACGGTCCTGGTCGACCGCCTCGAACTCCTGGAACTCTTCGAAGATGTGGCCATTGCCGCCGCCGACGGCCTGCACCGCACCCTCACCGACGACCGGCTGGCGGGAGCGGTGCGCTGGCCGGCCGGAGCGGTCGAAGCCGGCCAGGGCGGCCGCCGCCGGGTACGTTTCGAAGAGGCGCCGGAATGGTGGCACCGGGTCGAGATCGTCGAAGAAAAGGAACGCCCCGACGTGCTGCGCTTCGTCTTTTCCACGGACCGGGCCCGGGCCGAGGAAACCCTGGCGAGCGGCCAGTTGGGCCTGGCCGAATCCTTCATCCGCGAGGCCTCGGCTTCGGCCCGGGCCAACCCGGAAGCCGCCAAGACCCTGTTCGAGATGCTGCTGCCCCAACGGGTCAAGGAACAGGCGCCGCAGCAGGGCAATCTGGTACTGCTGCTCGACGAGCGCTCGGCCCGCTACCCGTGGGAATTGCTCGAAGACCGCTGGGGCATAGGCGGCCGTCCGCCGGCCGTGGCGGCCGGGCTGGTCCGGCAGCTCAAGACCGCCACCTTCCGGCCCCGTCCGGCCCACGCCTTCGAGGCCAAGGCCCTGGTCGTGGGCAACCCGGACCTGGGCGGCTGGCAGGATTTCGCCGACCTCCCCGGCGCCCGGGAAGAAGCCCGGCGGGTCGCCGATCTCCTGGCGGGCAGCGGCTTCGACGTGCGCGACTGCTTCGACGAAAAATCGGCCGCCGTGATCGAATGCCTGCACCGGGACGCCTGGCGCATTCTCCACCTGGCTGGACACGGCGCCTTCGACCACCCCCTGCCGCCCCGGTCGGGCAATCCGGCAGACCCGCCCCGGCGCGTGTCGGGCATGGTGATCGGCCCCCAGACCCTTCTCACCCCGGGCGACATCGAACAGATGCGCTGGGTACCCGAGCTCGTCTTCATCAACTGCTGCCACCTGGGCCGCACCCAGGGCCGTACCGATCTTGACCGGGGCGCCCTGGCAGCCAACCTCGGCGTCCAGTTCATCCGCCTCGGCGTGCGCGCCGTCATCGCCGCCGGCTGGGCGGTGGACGACCGGGCCGGGCAGGCCTTCGCCGAGTTCTTCTACGGCCGCATGCTCGATGGCGAGTCCTTCGGCGAAGCCGTGCGGGCCGCCCGGGAAAACCTCTGGAACCGCTTCCCCGACGTCAATACCTGGGGCGCCTATCAATGCTACGGCGACCCGGCGTTCCGCCTCCACCGGGACGGCCCGGCGCCGGTGCGCATACCGCCTCCCTACGGCGCCCCGGCCGAGCTGGTAGCCGATCTCGACAACTTCGTCGCCGCCTGCAAAGGGAGCGATCCGGGCGACCAGGGCAAGGCGACGATCGCCGCCCTGCTCGAGCGGGTACCCCGGATCCAGCGGGACGCCTGGTGCCGGCGCGCCGATGTCGCCGCCGCCCTCGGCCTGGCCTGGGGCGAGATCGGCGATTGGGGGCAGGCCATTGCCTGGCTCGACAAAGCCCTCGCGGCCGGCAAGGGGGACTGCCCCCTCCGGGCCGTCGAGCAATACGCCAACTACCGCGTCCGGCACGCGCTCGCCACTTGGGAAGCGGCCGCCCGCCGCCCGGCGGCCCAGCGCGAGAAACTCCGCCAGGAGCAGTTGGAGACCGTCGCCTCCGCCATCGCCGAACTCGAAACCCTGTCCCGCTGGGCTCCGACCCCCGAGCGTCTGAGCCTCCTGGGCGGCGCCTGCAAGCGCCAGGCCCGCCTGCTCGCCGATCCGGCACGACGCCTGGCCGCCCTGGACGCCATGGGGCGCGGTTACCGCAAAGCCTACGAACTGTCCCCCGGAGCCTACGCCTTTACCAATTGGGCCCTTGCCACCTTGCTCGGCCAACACCTCGCTCCGGACCGCCCGCCCATCGACGTCGCCGGCCTGGACAGCGAGTGCGCCAACCTCAAAGAGGCCCTGGAGCAAAAGGACGCGGTCGATCCCGATTTCTGGACGAGCAGCGGTCTGGCCGATCTCGATCTCGTCCGCCTCGTCGCCCGCCAGGCGGAACCTGCCCCGGGCCGCGGCAAGCGGCGCCAGCAAGCCGGGGGGTCCGACGCTCTGGCGGCCGCCCTGGGCGCAACCTACGGCCGGGCCATCCGGCGGGGCGCCAGCCCGCGGGAGGTGGCCTCGATCCGCGAACACCTCGACTTCGTCGCCGACTTCTGCCCCCAGGGCAGCGCCCTGGCCCACAGTCTGACCGCCATCCGCGCCGCCCTGCCATGACCGTTGCTCCCCCAATCCTCCGCCCCCGCGGCAGCAGGCGTCCGCCCGCCGCCGGGCCGTTCTCCTGCCCCTGACCTGCCGGAATCCACCATGACCCAGCACTCCCCTACCACCGCCCGGGCTTTCGTCGCAGCCCTCGAACTCCCCGCCGCCTCCCGCAGCCGCGCCGTGGCCCGCGCCGCGCCGGTCGCCGTCAGTTTCGACCCGGCCAAGGACCAGGCCCTGGTGGTCGGTTCCGAGGTCGTTTCCTTCGTCAAGGGCGTCGCCGACGAAACCCGCCAGGACATCGTCAACGGCGCCCTTCTCGCCCAGCTGGCGGCCAACAAGAAGGTATCCGACTGCAGCGACATCGTGGCCTGGTACGACGCCTATTTCGATGTGCTCGCCCATATTGGCTGGGTGATCCAGGATCGTGCCCTGCAGGCCTACGAGGAGGAAGCCGACGGCCTCACCGCCCACGAAGCCATTCTCAAGGTGGCGGCGGTCCTGCTCGGCCCTTCTCCGGCGGCCCTGGCGGTGGTGACCTCGACCGTCGAGGCCATGCGCTCCCTGGACGCCGACAATCCCTGGATCACCATCTTCAACCGGGAGGCCCAGTCGGCCAACTGCGCCCGCTTCCAGTTTGTCCTGGCCGAAACGGACGCCCAGGGCCGGATCGTCGTTTCGATCATGGCCTTCGGCTTGCGGGCCGACGCATCCTTGACCCAGGTTCTGTTTTTCAAGATCCGCAAGAACAAGGTCGGTCTCAAACAATGCGCCGGCAAGGCGACGATTAACGAAACCGTGCTGGCCGGCGTGCGGGAGGCCATCCGCACCAAGCTGGCAGGGCGTATCGCCGACTACGTCGATTCGCTGGACATCTGAAGGGACAGCGCGGCCGACCCGTCGGCAGTCAACCCCATGGCCACCGGACAAGCCATCACCATCCTCTTTCTCGCCACGGCCCTGGCGGTGTTCGGCGCCTGGGCCGTGGCCCGGCGCTACCGGGCGGTGATGACCCGCCTGATGAGCGCGCCGGCCCCGGCGGCCCCGGCCCCCGCCCCGCCGCTGCGGGAGGTCGCCCGCCCGCCGGTGGCTGACCTCACTCCGGCGGACAACCAGCGGGCCTACCGGCAACTGGTCGGCACCCTGCTTGCCCTGTCACTCCTCATGGCCCTGACCCGAACCCTGATCGAGCAAACCCTGGTCTTCGCCGCCCCGGTCACCTGGAAAACCGTCCTCACCCTCACCGCCACCTACGCCTGGCCGGTGGTGCCGGTCCTCGGGGTGATCGGCCGCTGGTCGCGCCGCCGGGTGGCCGCCATGCTCGGCCTTTGGTTCCTCGGCGCCGTCGCGCTCCTGGTCTGGCGGACCACGGCGGCGGTCAGCTTCGCCGCCATCGCCGGCTGGATGGCCATGGAAATCGGCATCCCCCTCGTCATGGTCGCGGCCGTTTGCCTGGGCGGCGCCACCCGGGCCGTGGCGCCCTGGCTGCTGCCTCCGCTGGCGCTGCTCTGCGCCGCTTCCCTGGCGGGGCTGGAGGTTCTCGACTCGCTGGTCAGCCGGAATCTCGGCTTTCTCGCCGATCTCGCCGGCATAGTCGGCGTACCCGCCGTCTTCGCCGGCTTCGCCCTCCTGCCCTGGCTCCTCGCCTGGTGGCCGGTCAAGGCCATGGGCCGGCGCCTGGCCCGGGCCTACGTCGAGCGGCGCCTTTCCGAACTGATCTACCTGTTTACCGCCGTGTGGACCATCGCCCTCATCATGCCCGCCCTGAGCGCCGCCAGCAGCCTCGGCCCGGCCGGCGGCGTGGTGCTCCTGCCCCTGCTCTGGATTCCCCTGCTCATCCCCCTGGCGCGCCGGCTTTCCGCCCGCCTGCCGAAAAAACCCGGCCGGCCGCCGACCCTCCTGGTGTTGCGGGTCTTTCAGCAGGATGCCGGCGTGACGGCGCTCTTCGACCAGGTCGTCGAGCGCTGGCGGGTCACCGGCAACACCGTCCTCATCGCCGGCACCGACCTGGTGGAACGCACCCTCGACGCCGAAGACATCTTCACTTTCCTCGACGGCCGCCTGGGCGAACGCTTCATCCGCAGCGCCGGCGACGTGCCCGCCCGGCTGGGGGCCTTCCAGTTCGAACCGGACGCCGAGGGCCGCTACCGGGTAAACGAGTGCTATTGCCACGACCAGGCCTGGAAGGAAGCCCTGGCCCCGCTGCTGCGGATGAGCGACACCGTGCTCATGGACCTGCGCGGTTTTCAGGCCCGTAACGCCGGTTGCGCCTACGAACTCGCGGCCCTGGCCGGCACCCCGGGGCTGGCCCGGGTGGTCGTCCTGACCGACGCCCGCACCGACCAGCCCGCCGCCCGCGCCGCCGCCGCCCAGGCCCCCCCGGGGCGCTTCGTCTGGCTCGACGCCGGGCCGGGCGGAGCCACCGGCCCGGCCCAGGTGCTCGCCGCCCTCTTCCCGGCCGGCGACCCGCCCCCGCTACCCGTTCCGCAACCCCAGCACTGACTCCGTGAAAGGACGCGCCATGAACCCGCAGCTCCTCGCCCGCCTCGACGGCCCCGGCCCAAAGAAAATCCTCGCCTGCGACGGCGGCGGCATCCTCGGCCTGATGAGCGTCGAAATCCTCGCCCAGGTCGAGGCCGGCCTCCGTGCCCGCCTGGGCAAACCCGACCTGGTTCTCGCCGATTACTTCGATTTCGTCTGCGGCACCAGCACCGGCGCCATCATCGCCGCCTGCATCTCGGCCGGCATGTCCACCGACCGCATCCGCCGGTTCTACGTCGACAGCGGCCAGCAGATGTTCGACAAGGCATCGCTTCTGAAACGCCTGCAGTACAGCTACAACGACGAACCCCTGGCGGCCAAGCTGCGGGCCGAACTCGACCAGGCCCTGGGCCATGCCGCCAGCCCGGCGGAACCCCATGCCACCCTGGGCGACGACCGGCTGCGCACCCTCCTCATGATGGTCATGCGCAACGCCACCACCGATTCGCCCTGGCCCGTCAGCAACAACCCCCGGGCCAAGTACAACCAGCCCGAGCGCCCCGACTGCAACCTTCGGCTCCCCCTCTGGCAACTGGTGCGGGCGAGCACGGCGGCACCCACCTTCTTCCCGCCCGAGGTCGTCACCTTTGCCCCGGGGAGCGACAAGGAATACCAGTTCATCTTTGTCGACGGCGGAGTGACCACTTACAACAATCCGGCCTTCCTGGCTTTCCAGATGGTCACCGCCGCCCCCTACAAGATCGGCTGGCCGACGGGCAGCGACCGGCTGCTCATCGTCTCGGTGGGCACCGGCAGCGTCGCCAAGGCCCGCCCCGACCTCAAGGCCGACGACCTCTGGCTTGGGGACAACGCCAAGAACCTGCCCGGCGCCCTGATGAACGCGGCCTCCGCGGGCTGGGACATGGCTTGCCGCACCCTCGGCGAATGCCGCTACGGCCCGCCCATTGACCGGGAATTCGGCGACCTGGTGGCCAAACCGGGAATGCCGGCCACCGCCACCGTGCCCAAGCAGTTTGCCTACGTCCGCTATGATCCCGACGTCAGCCGCGCCGGTCTCGACGCCCTCGGACTCGGGGACATTGCCGCCGAGAAAGTCCAGGTCATGGACTCGGTCAAGGCCATTCCGGAAATCCAGCGCGTCGGCAAGGCCTACGCCGCGGCGGCCGTCCAGCTCGACGCCCACCTGAAAGGATTCCTATGAGCCAAGCGACCTGTTTCGTCGTTCAGGGCTTCGGCAAGAAGACCGACTACACCGACGGCCGGGTTCTCGATCTCGATGCGTCCTACGCCGTCATCAAGGAGGCGGTCGAAGGCGCCGGCCTCAAATGCCTGCGGGCCGACGAAATTCCCCATTCCGGGGTGATCGACCTGCCCATGTACGAAATGCTGCTCGAAGCCGACCTGGTCGTCGCCGATCTGTCAACCTACAACGTCAACGCCGCCTTCGAACTCGGCGTGCGCTACGGCCTGCGGACCGGGGCCACGATCATCGTCGCCGAAGACCAGTTCAAGAACCCCTTCGACGTCGGCCACATCGTCATTCGCCGCTACAAGCATTTAGGCGAGGATCTGGGCGTCAAGGAGGCGAAGCGTTTTTGCGACGACCTGAGCGCCGCCATCAAGGAGCTGATGGCTCGCAGGCAGGCCGACAGCCCGGTCTACACCTTCCTCCCGGATCTCCGGCCGCCCCGCCGCGAAGCGCTGCCCGTGCCCCCCCGCGCCGGCTTCGACAGCGGCGCCACCGGCGCCTGGGCGGCAGCGGCCCGGGCGGCCCAGGCGAGTGCCGAAACCTCCCTCAACGTCAACGCGCCGACCGCCAAGAAACTCCTCGAAACCGCCCTGGCGGCGATGAATCCGCCCGCCGGCCAGGCCAGCGATTTCCCGGCGGCCTGCCGCTACCTCAAGGAAGTGCGGCGGCTGCGCCCGAACGACGCCTTCGTCGTGCAGCAGCTGGCGCTCGCCACCTACAAAGCCAAGCTGCCGACACCCGAGGCGGCCCTCCTTGAAGCCCGCCAGGTAATGCACGATCTCGGACCGGCCACCACCAACGATCCCGAAACCCTCGGCCTCTGGGGCGCCGTGCACAAGCGGCTGTGGGAACTCCGCTCCCAGCCCGACGACCTGGCCGAAGCGGTGGCCGGCTACGAGCGCGGCTTCCACCTCAAACAGGACTGGTACAACGGCATCAACCTCGCCTTCCTCCTCGATCTGCGTTCCCTCGAATACCTGATGGCCGGCGAGCAACACGAAGCCATCGCCGATGCCGTCCAGGCCCGGCGGGTGCGCCGCGAGGTGATACGCCTGGCCACGCCCCTCGCTGAACGGGCCGACGACGACCCGCAAAAGCGCTTCTGGGTCGTCGCCACCCTGTGGGAAGCGGCGATCGGCCTGGGCGACGCGGCCGCCCAGGCCCGTTGGGAAGCGGCGGCCAACACCCTGGCGGTGCCGCAATGGATGCAGGATTCCCGGCGCGATCAGGGGAGCAAGCTGACCGAAGTCCTGGCCAACTACGCGACCATGCTATCCGGCCAGTAGCGGGCCTGCAGGCGCCGACAGTAGGCTTCGAGCCGGGGCCGCACCTGGGCGTGCCGGCGGATGGGCGAATCGACCGGCGCCCAGAGGATATTGGCGAGAAAGGCGTAGGCCGTGGCGTCGAGGGAGGTCGGCGATTCCCCGAGAAAATAGGTCTTGTCGCCGAGAAAGACGGCAATGGCGTCGACGTCGGCCTGGCCGATGGACATGATCTCGTCCCGGCTGTGGCGCCCCAGGCCGTGGCCCCACAACTCCTTCTGCACCGCCCGCCGGGCCAGGGGCGGGACGATTCGGCGCAAGGGCCAGGGCAGGCGGGAAAAGAACACCTCCCGCATGAGGGCGAATCCCGCCGGCTCGATCCACCGGGTGTACGCCACCGCCCAGTAGAGGTTTTCCTCGATCAGCCGCTGCCAGGCCAGGGCCGTCGCCCGTTGCTCGGCACTCAAACCGGCGTCGAGGGGATCGCCGTAGCGTTCCTTGAGGTAGGCGATGATGAAGGTCGAATCGGCGATGCACACGCCATCGTCGTCGATGAAAGGCAGCTTGCCCTTGGGCGCCTTGGGCAGGCGCCCCCGGTTGTCGGTCACGTAGGGCAGCCCGGCCAGGCGCAGATAGGTCTCGACCTTCATGCAGAAGGGGCTGGCGTTGGGCAGTCCAAAGCCGGGGGGAAACTGATGGAGGGTAATCATCGCCAATCTCCGCGTGCTGATTGGCGGACAATGCTACGCCCGATCGCGGGGCCGGTGTTGCCCCGCCACGCCCGCCGTCGCATCCCGATTCGCTTTCCAATCGAGACGCGAAAAGAAGCCGCGGACCATGCTGGAGCACGGCCAGGCGAAGTCGACAATGGATCGGTTTGACAGGGAATGGATGTCAGGAGGCGAGACCGGCGATAGCGGGAAGAAAGACCTCGGTCACCAGCACCTGCCGCCCGCCCAGGCGGTGCAGCGAACGGCGCGCCCAGAGGGGGCGGCCAGCAGCCGGAGCGAAAGCGGCGGCACGGCGATAGAGGGGATGACGGGCGTCAAGGCGGCGGAATTCGATGGGGCCGCGGCGAAATCCCGGGTAGGCGAACAGCAGCGAACCCAGGGAACGGCTGCCCAGGCGTGCCAGCCAGCGGGGCAGGTGGCCCCGTTGGGCGGCGGGAAGTACGGTGTGGGCGAAGATGACCGGTACGCCGTCGCATTCGAGCACCACCTCGCGCACCCGCGCCCGGCCGCGGCCGACGCCGATGAGCGCCGCCTCGTCGGGCAGCGCGGCGCCCAGGCCGTGGCCGATGACGCGGACGCGGAAGTGCCGGCTCGCCGCCTGGCAACGGGCCGTGAGGGAACCCGGTTCGGTCAGCCAGGAGGCCACGGCCCGATTGTCCGCCCGACGCGGCAACGCGGTTCTCCAGTCGGCGGATTTCATCAGCGGGGGCTGGGGGCCTTTTCGATGCCGCTAAGCTTGGCGCCGGACTTGATGCCCTTGCCGGCGAACCAGCCCTTGTTCATTTCCAGGGCAAAGCGGGCGGGGCGGGCGGCGCAATGGTTGTCTTCGCTCTGGGGGACCATGTCCGCGATGTTGATGATCCTGCCCTGCTCGTCAAGAAAAGCCACCGACAGCGGGATCAGGGTATTTTTCATCCACATGCAGTGGGCACGGTTCTCGGTAAAGACAAAAAGCATGCCCTGCTGCGGCGCCATGACCCGGCGGTGCATCAGGCCCTGCATGCGGTTTTCCGGATCGGCGGCGACTTCGGCCTCGATCCGGTACATGCCGATGGACAGTTCCATTTTCGGCATCTGAGCCTGGGCCGCCAGCGACAGCGCGGCCCCGGCGAGACAAAGCAGTTTTTTCATTTCTTTTGCGGTTAATGGGCGCGACTCGCCCGTTTCTTCTTCGCCTTGGCCGGCTTCTTGGCGGCTTGCTTCTTGCCCTTGGCGGGAGGCGCCTTCTTCACCCGCGGCGCCGGCGTCGAGGTACTGACCACGGTGGCCGTCGGGTCTTCCGCCGCCCGTGGCGTCGCCGCCTCAACGACCAGGGTGGAGGAGGAAAAAACCAGGGCGGTCAGCCCGGCGACAAGCTTTTTCATCGAGATTTCTCCGGAACGGAAGTGTGTACCAGGTCGCCATAGCCGCCGTCGAAGGCGCGCCACTCCCCAGGGGCGAGGCCGGCCAGGGTGAGGCTGCCGATGGCAGGGCGGATCAGGCGCAGCGTAGGATACCCGATTGCGGCGGTCATGCGCCGCACCTGGCGGTTTTTCCCTTCCCCGATGCGGATTTCCAGCCAACTGGTCGGGATCGCCTGGCGAAACCGGATGGGCGGCTGGCGCGGCCAGAGACCGGCCGGTTCGTCGATGCGCCGCACCTGGGCCGGCCGGGCGGTGAAGCCGGACAGCCCGACGCCCCGGCGCAGCGGCGCGAGATCGGCGTCGCCCGGCACGCCCTCGACCTGGACCCAATAGGTTTTTTCCAGCTTGTACCGGGGATCGGCGATCTTTGCCTGCAGCGCCCCGTCGTCGGTGAGAAGGAGCAGGCCCTCGCTATCGGCGTCGAGCCGCCCGGCGACATAGACCCCCTTGACCGGAATGAACTCGTCGAGCGCCCGCCAACGCCCCTCGGGAGTGAACTGGCTGAGGACACCGTAGGGTTTGTTGAAGACGACGATCTTGGACACGGACTCGGGAAGGACGGAAGAAGAACAGCGATTTTCGCCGAAGTATCGGGCCCTGTCGCGGCTGCCTGGCCCGTGGCGGCAGGCGGACCACCTATCGCCGGAGCCGGCGAGCGGACCGGGCGGCCTCGGGGTGGCCCTCAGTGGCTCGTCCCCTCCGACTTGGTGATTTTGTTCCAGACGTTGTACTTGCCCACGGGCTTCTTCATCGGCAGGCGCTTGACTTCCTTCAGCGTCGCCGCGTCGTAGACGATGATCGCGCCGTCCATCTCCCACAGACTGGCCAGGACGTATTTGCCGTCCTTGGTGAATTCGACGTGGGCGAAGGTCTTGCCGGGTTCGGGTTGCAATTCGGCGACGACTTCGAGGGTTTCCTTGTCGATGATCTGCATGGTGTCCTTGAATTCCCGGCTCATCATCGAATCGGTCCAGGCGTAGCGGCTCAATTCGTGGCTGCGCATGAAGAAGCCGGGGCCGCGGGTCTTGATCTGCTTCACCGTCTGCCAGGTTTTCATGTCGATGATGCTGATGACGCCTTCGTTGAGGTTGGGGGTGGCCATCACCGTCCGGCCCTGGCCGGCCCCGTCCTTCCACGTCCAGCTGATGCCCGAGCCGAGGTGGGGCATGCCCGGGAGTTCGAGGTCGGCAATCTTCTTCCGCGCATCCAGGTTGACCACCTGCCCGCTGACGGCGGTCCTGGCGTCGTTGCGCGAGGCGCCCATGAGTTCGTCGTAGCCCTGGGTGAAGTAGAAGTCGTCGAGGTAGTCCTCAAGCTGGGTGCGCAGCGGGTTGAGGAAGCCGGGAACGAAGCTGCCCTCGCGGTACTTGAAGTCGTGGATCATGCCGGCCGGGATGTCGTCGGCCTTGGGGTCGTACGACACCTCCCAGACTTCCTTCACGTCCTTCAGGGCGGCGATGAAGCTCCGGCGCGGACTGGCGTCGTAGACGGCGGAAACCCGCGAAGTCGTCTTGCCGGCCTTGTCGGCCACGGGGAGGATTTTCTTCAAATTGAGGTCGGCGTCGAGGATGACCAGGCTATGGGGCAGATAGTTGGCCACCGCCACCCACTTGCCGTCGCCGGACACCGCGGCGTTGCGGGTGTTGATGCCGGCCCGCACTTCGGCCACGACGGCGAGGTTCCACAGGTCGAACTTGGTAATCCAGCCGTCGCGGGAGGCGAAGAAGACGTAGCGCCCGTCGGGCGTGAATTTTGGTCCGCCGTGCAGGGCGAAGCGGCTCTGGAAGCGGTGGATGGGTTCGAGTTTGTCGCCGTCGAGGACGGAAACGTGGTGGTCGCCGGATTCGACGACGACGAAGAGATTCATCGGATCGGCAGCGAAGCGGGGCTTTTCCGGAAGGCTGCCGGGGGCGTGGTGCACGCTGCGGGAAGCCCTGATCTCGGCCTCGCCCCAGACCGGGGCCGGCTTGACCGGGGTGTAGGCGTAATCGACCAGGGCCTTGATCTCGTCGGCCGCAAGCTGGTGGCCGAAGGCCGGCATCTGGGTGGCCGGGCGGCCTTCGCGGATGACCTTCTCCGCCTCGGCCTTGCGCAGGCGGGCCAGGTTGTCGGGCAGGAGGGCGGGGCCGATGGCCCCCAGGCGGTCGGCCCCGTGGCAGGCGGCACAATGCTGCTGGAAGATGGCGGCGGTGCCCGGAGCAGGCTCTGCGGCTGCGGCCAACGGCGCCAGGGCCGGCAGAAACAGGGCAGCGAACCCCACCGCCGCCGGTATCCTGATTTTCATGACGCGATTTCCTCGTCGTCGAGGTAACAACCCGGGTCTTCGGCCCAGGCGTCGCCGGTGGTCTGCTGCGCCCGCACACGGGTGTTGCCGTTGCAGATGGGCAGATAGGCGCAGGTGCCGCAGCGCCCTTTGACCGCCCGCGGATACCGTTTGAGGCCGGCCATCAGCGGGTCGGCCGTGTCGGGCCAGATCTGCGAGAAGGGGCGTTCCTTGACGTTGCCCAGCGTGTAGTGCCACCACATGGTGTCGGGGTGCACATTGCCCAGGTTGTCGATATTGGCGACGTTGATGCCCGAGGAATTGCCGCCCCACTGCCTGAGTTTGGCTTCGACGTGGGCGGCCCGCTCCGGGAAGCGGCGGCGCACCCAGTGCAGGAAATAGACGCCGTCGGCGTCGTTGTTGCCGGTGGTGAATTCCTTGTGCAGGTCGCGCTGCTGGTATTCCCAGCAGGTTTCGAAAAGCAGATCCATGGCCCAGCGGGTGAGTTTGTGCTGGGCGTCGTCCTTGCGGTTCTTGTTGCCCCGACCGGCGTAATTGAGGTGAGAAAAATAAAAGCGGTCGATGCCCTCGTCCTCGACCAGCTTGAGCAGTGCCGGCAGGTCGTGGGCGTTGTCCTGGGTCATGGTGAAACGCACCCCGATTTTCAGATCGAGGTCGCGGCACAGGCGGATGCCCTTGAGCGAAGCCTCGAAGGCCCCCTCCAGGCGGCGGAATTTGTCGTGGGTGGCGCGGATGCCGTCCAGCGAAACGCCGACGTAGTTGAAGTCGCATTCGGCGATACGGCCGATGTTGTTTTCGTCGATCAGGGTGCCGTTGGACGAAAGCCCGACGTAGAACCCCATCGCCTTGGCGCGCTTGGCGATGGTGAAGATGTCGGGGCGCAGGAGCGGCTCACCGCCGGAAAGGATGAGGACCGGCACGCCGAAGGCCTTGAGGTCGTCCATGGCCCGGAAGACCTCGTCGGTGGAGAGCTCGCCGGGAAAATTGGTGTCGGCGGAAATGGAATAGCAATGCTTGCACGTCAGGTTGCACCGCCGGATGAGGTTCCAGATCACCACTGGACCGGGCGGATTGCGCTTGGGACCGAGGGCGGTGGGCTCGGCGATTTCCTGCATGTACTGCGAAATTCGGAACATGGTGGGCCTATTGGGTTGGCGGCGAGGAGTCGGGTCGCAGCGGAGTCAATTCAAAAGGAAGCGGCGGTGAATCGCCTTGACGTGAGTCAACCGCCGGAATTATGCCGCGTTATGGCTACGGGGGAACCGGAAACGATGCCCCCTATCCGGTACGATATACTCCCATAATTACCGGACAAAACTATTCGCAGCTTCGCCCGCCTCCTGCGAAGCGGAACCCCAATGACCACCAGCCTCCTGTCCCCCGGCACCCCGGAAAAATCCCTCCCCGATTCCTGGCGCGGCGAAATCGAATCGCGCCTTGCGGCCGGGGAAACAATCGAATCCTGGCTTGAGATCGACCTCGATTCACGCCTCCAGTTCGCCCGGGGGCTGGTCGTCGCCACCACTCGGCGCCTCCTCGCCCACGCCCCCGGCGCCGGCACCTGGGAAAGCTGGGACTACCGCCCCGGGCTGGCCCTCGACCACCGCGACCACGCCGGCGTCGGCACCCTGGAACTGGTCGACGCCCAGGGGCGCCTCGCTTCCTGGCGCTACACCCTGGGCCACAACGTCACCGCCCTCAAGCTCTTGCGCGCCTTCGAGGAACAGTTGGCCAGCGCCCTTTCCGGGCAGCCGGTGCCGCTTCCCGAGGAAATGCTCTGCCCCAAGTGCAAAGCTCCCCTCGAACCCGGCGTCGAGGAGTGCCCGATCTGCACCCGGGAAACCCAGGTGCCGCCTTCGACCTGGACGCTCTTTCGCCTGTGGCGTTTCGCCAAGCCCTACAAGGGGCAGCTTCTGGCCGGCTTCCTGCTGACCCTGGCCTCCACCGCCGCCACCCTGGTGCCGCCCTACCTCACCATGCCGCTCATGGACAATGTGCTCATCCCGTTCCAGAACGGCAAGCCCATCGACGTCGGCCTGGTCACTCTCTACCTCAGCGGCCTCCTCGGCGCCGCCCTGCTGGCCTGGGGCCTGGGCTGGGCGCGGACCTACATCCTGGCTCTGGTGTCCGAGCGCATCGGCCGCGACCTGCGCACCACCACCTACGAACACCTGCTGCAGCTCTCCCTCGAATACTTCGGCGGCAAGCGCACCGGCGACCTGATGACCCGCATCGGCTCGGAAACCGACCGCATCAACGTCTTTCTGTCGCTGCATCTGCTCGATTTCGCCACCGACGTGCTGATGATCGCGCTTACCGCCGTCATCCTCTTTTCCATCCACCCGTGGCTCGCCGTCGTCACCCTGCTGCCGCTTCCGGTGATCGCCTGGATGATCCACATCGTCCGCGACCGCCTGCGCACCGGTTTCGAGAAGGTCGACCGCATCTGGGCCGAGGTCACCAACGTGCTGGCCGACACCATTCCCGGCATCCGCGTCGTCAAGGCCTTCGCCCAGGAAAAACGCGAGGCCGCCCGCTTCCGCGAGGCCAACCTGCACAACCTGGCCTTGAACGACCGCATCAACAAGACCTGGTCGCTCTTTTCCCCCACCGTCACCCTGCTGACCGAAATCGGCCTGCTGGTGGTCTGGGGTTTCGGCATCTGGCAGATTTCCAAGGGCGAGATCACGGTCGGCGTGCTCACTGCCTTCCTCGCCTACATCAGCCGCTTTTACACCCGGCTCGACTCGATGAGCCGCATCGTCTCGGTGACGCAGAAGGCCGCCGCCGGCGCCAAGCGCATCTTCGACATCCTCGACCACGTCTCCAGCGTGCCGGAGCCGACCAACCCGGTACACCTCAAGGCCGTGCGCGGCGAAATCGAATTGAAGGGCGTCGGTTTCCGCTACGGCACCCGGGCCGTCACCCGCGACGTGGATCTCCTCATCCACCCGGGCGAGATGATCGGTCTGGTGGGCCATTCCGGTTCCGGCAAGAGCACCCTGGTCAACCTCATCTGCCGCTTCTACGACGTCAGCGAAGGCGCCGTCTTCATCGACGGCGTCGACGTCCGTTCGGTGCCGGTGGCCGAATTCCGCAGCAACATCGGCCTGGTGCTGCAGGAACCCTTCCTCTTCTTCGGCACCATCGCCGACAACATCGCCTACGGCAAACCCGACGCGACGCGGGAGGAAATCATCGCCGCCGCCCGCGCCGCCCACGCCCACGAATTCATCCTGCGCCTGCCCCACGGCTACGACTCCCTGGTCGGCGAACGGGGCCAGGGCCTGTCCGGCGGGGAGCGCCAGCGCATTTCCATCGCCCGGGCGCTGCTCATCAACCCCAAGATTCTCATCCTCGACGAGGCCACCTCGTCGGTCGATACCGAAACCGAAAAGGAAATCCAGAAGGCTCTCGACAACCTGGTGCGCGGCCGCACCACCATCGCCATCGCCCACCGCCTGTCCACCCTCCGGAAGGCCCACCGCCTGGTGGCCATGGACCGCGGCCAGGTCGTCGAGGTGGGCAGCCACGACGAGTTGATGGCCAAGGAAGGCCACTATTACCGGCTCTACCAGGCCCAGGCCCGCAATGTCGACACCGAACTCGAACTGACCAGCCTCCCGACCCCGGTCAAGGAACACGCCGCATGAGCGCCACCCCGCAACTGTCCCGCAGCCCCTTCGGCCATCTGGTTCTCGCCACCGCCGACGGTCCCCGTGAAGTGGTGCCGGTACGCGCCTTTCCCATCGCCGAACCGGAACGGGGTATTTCCCTGGTCGATGGCGACGGCCATGAACGGGCCTGGATCGACTGCCTGGCCGACCTGCCCGCACCGCATAGGCAACTCGTCGAGGAAGAACTGGCCAGCCGCGAGTTCGTGCCGGAAATCCGAGCGCTCAAGGAAATTTCCAGCTTCGCCACCCCAAGCACCTGGCAGGTCGATACCGACCGCGGCCCTTTCGCCCTGGTCCTGAAGGGCGAGGAGGACATCCGCCGCCTTTCCCAGACTATGCTCATGATCGCCGACAGTAACGGCATCCAGTTTCTTATCCGCGATCTGTCCCGCCTCGACCGGGGCAGCCGCAAACTGCTCGACCGCTTTCTCTGATCGCCGGCCGGCCGTTACAGAATCGCTACAATTCGCGGTAATCTAACGCCCTGCCATCACGTTATATCGATAACACGCAGTCTCCGGTCCCCCGCCGATGGATGCCAAGAAAACGACACCTGCCATGAGCAAGAGAGATATCGAGTTCCTCAAGATCACGCACCTCAGCGGTCCCAATATGTGGACCTATCGCCCGGTCCTCGAGGCACTGATCGACATCCACGACCTGGAGGATTTCCCCTCCAACACCATCCCCGGATTCTACGAACGGCTCTCGACCTGGCTGCCTTCGCTCGTCGAGCACCGCTGCAGCTACGAAGAGCGCGGCGGCTTTCTGCGCCGAGTGCAGGAAGGCACCTGGCCCGGCCATATTCTGGAGCACGTCACCCTGGAGCTGCAGAACCTGGCCGGCCTGCCCGGCGGCTTCGGCAAAGCCAGGGACGGCGGTCGTCGCGGCGTCTATAAGGTGGTGGTCCGCGCCTGGCAGGAAGACGTCACCCGCGCCGCCCTCGCCGCCGCCCGCGATCTGGTCATGGCCGCCATCGAGGACAAACCCTTCGACGTGGCCGGGACCATCGAGCGCCTGTCGGACATGGCCGACTCGCTCTGCCTGGGCCCCAGCACCGCCAGCATCGTCGATGCCGCCGACGATCGCGACATCCCCACCATCCGCCTGATTCCCGACGCCAATCTGGTGCAGATCGGCTACGGTGCCGCCATGCGCCGCATCTGGACGGCGGAAACCGACCGCACCAGCGCCATCGCCGAGACCATCTCCCGGGACAAGGATCTGACCAAGAGCCTGCTTTCGTCCTGCGGCGTTCCCGTGCCCGAGGGCCGCGAAGTAGACAGCGCCGAGGACGCTTGGGAAGCTGCCCAGGACATCGGCCTGCCGGTGTGCGTCAAGCCCCTGGACGGCAACCACGGGCGCGGCGTTTTCATCGACGTCAAGACCCAGGAAGAAGTCGAGCAGGCCTTTGCCATCGCCCTTGACGAAGGGAGCGGCGTTCTGGTGGAGCGCTCCATTCCCGGCACCGAGCACCGCCTTCTGGTGGTGGGCGGCAAGCTTGCCGCCGCCTGCCGCGGCGACATGGTGTGCGTCGTCGGCGACGGCAAATCCTCGATCCGGGATCTCATCGAAATCCAGATCAACTCCGACCCCCGCCGCGGCCCGACGGAACTGCACCCGCTTTCCCTCATCCGCATCGACTCCGCCGCCACCATGGAACTCACGCGCCAAGGGCTGGACGCCGACTCGGTGCCGCCCAGCGGCAAGGAAGTGCTGATCCAGCGCAACGCCAACCACGCCTTCGACGTCACCGACCTGGTCCATCCCGACAACGCCGCCCTCGCCGCCCTGGCGGCACGCATCATCGGCCTCGACATCGCTGGCATCGACCTGGTGGCGGAAGACATCTCCAAGCCCCTGCTGGAACAGGGCGGCGCCATCGTCGAGGTCAACGCCGGTCCCAGCCTGCTCATGCATCTCAAGCCGGCCATCGGCGAACCGCGCCCGGTCGGCAAGGCCATCGTCGACCACCTGTTCCCCGAGGGGGACAGCGGACGCATTCCCATCGTCGGCATCACCGGCTCCAAGGGCAAGACCGCCGTCGCCCGTTTTCTCGGCCACCTGGCTCGCCTGTCCGGCAAGTATGTGGCAGAAGCCTCCAGCGACGGCCTGTTCCTGGATCGGCGCCATGTCCAAAAGGCTGACGCGGCCAACTGGCGGGCGGCTCACCGCGTGCTTCTGAATCGGGCCGCCGAACTGGCCATCTTCGAGAACGGCGCCCGGGCCATTCTCGGCGAGGGACTGGCCTACGACCGCTGCCAGGTGGGCGTCGTCACCAACCTTGATCCGGATGAAAAGCATCTCGACTTCGCCATCGACGAACCCGACCAGCTCTACAAGGTGCTGCGCACCCAGGTCGATGTGGTCCTCAAGAGCGGCGCTGCCGTGCTCAACGCGGCCGACCCGCAGTTGGTCGAAATGGCGGAACTCTCCGACGGCGAGGTGATTTTCTTTGCCGCCGATGGCGCCAACCCGGTCATCGCCGAGCATACCGGCAACGGTCGGCGCGCCGTCTTCGTCCGCGCCGGCGAAGTCATCCTGGCCGCCGCCGGAGGCGAAACCAGACTTGCCCGGCTGGCCGACGTTCCGGCGGTACAGTTGGGCGACGAGGCTTACCGTATCGACAACACCCTGGCCGCCCTGGCGGCCGGCTGGGCGCTCGACATTCCGCAGGAACTGCTCGCCGCCGGCATACGGACCTACGGCCTGGAAGAGCTGCAAGCCGCCAAGCGGCCGAGAAAGAACTGAACCAGCCCCCAGGGGCTCCGCAAGAGAGGAAGAGAAGTTCATGGAAGTCTCACGTATCCGGGCTCTGCGCGGCCCCAACCTGTGGAGCCGGCATACCGCCATCCAGGCCATCGTCGAATGCAGCGAGGCAGAGCGTTCCATCGACTCCCTGCCCGGCTTCGAGGCCCGGCTGCGGGAACGCTTTCCCGAAATCGATTTTCTCAACGTCACCGGCCACGACGAGGTCATCTCCCTCGCCCACACGGTGGAGTTCGCCGCCTTGGGCCTGCAGGCCCAGGCCGGCTGTCCGGTAACCTTCAGCCGGACGTCGGAGACCCTGGATCCGGGGATCTATCAGGTCGTGGTCGAATACACCGAAGAATCGGTCGGCCGGCTCGCCATCGCCTTGGCCGAAACCCTTTGTCAGGCGGCTCTCAACGACACGCCTTTCGACCTCGGCCGAGCGCTGGCCGCCCTGCGGGAGCTCGACGAGGACGATCGCCTCGGCCCCTCCACCGGCTCCATCGTTCAGGCCGCCGTGGCCCGGGACATCCCCTATCGCCGGCTCACCGAAGGCAGCCTGGTTCAATTCGGCTGGGGTAGCAAGCAGCGTCGCATCCAAGCCGCCGAAACCGACATGAGCAGCGCCATCGCCGAAGCCATCGCCCAGGACAAGGAACTGACCAAGAAACTCCTGCACGCGGCCGGCGTCGCCGTACCCCACGGCCGGCCGGTGACCGATGCTGAAGACGCCTGGGCCGCCGCCCAGGAGATCGGCGGGCCGGTCGTGGTCAAACCCCGGGACGGCAATCAGGGCAAAGGGATTTCGGTCAATATCCGCAGCCGCGAGGAAGTCATGGCCGCCTACGGGGTGGCCGCCGAATACCGGGACGACATCCTGGTCGAACGCTACCTGCCCGGCCACGACTACCGCTTTCTGGTCATCGGCGACAAGCTCATCGCGGCGGCGCGCCGCGACCCGCCCCAGGTCATCGGCGACGGCCGCCACACGGTGCGCCAGCTGGTCGATCTGGTCAATGCCGACCCCCGCCGGGGCGAAGGCCACGCCACCTCGCTGACCAAGATCCGCTTCGACGAGATCGCCCTGGCCCGCCTCGCCACCCAGGGCTACACCGCCGAATCGATCCCGTCCCGCGGCGCCCGGGTCATCTTGCGCAACAACGCCAACCTGTCCACCGGCGGCACCGCCACCGACGTCACCGACGACGTCCATCCCGAACTCGCTGCCAGCGCCGTCGCCGCCGCCCAGACGGTAGGCCTCGACATCTGCGGCATCGACGTCGTCTGCGATACCGTGCTGAAGCCCCTGGAAGAGCAAGGCGGCGGCATCGTCGAGGTCAACGCCGCCCCCGGCCTGCGCATGCACCTCTCGCCGTCCTACGGCAAAGGGCGACCGGTAGGCGAGGCCATCGTCTCGATGATGTTCAAGCCCGGCGACGACGCCCGCATTCCGGTGGTCGCCGTGGCCGGCACCAACGGCAAGACGACGACGGTGCGGCTCATTGCCAACATTCTGGCCCGCAATGGCCTGCGGGTCGGCATGACGAGCACCGACGGGGTCTACATTGAAGGCCAGCGCATCGATACCGGCGACTGCAGCGGCCCCAAGAGCGCCCGCAACGTCCTGCTGCATCCCTACGTCGACGCCGCCGTCTTCGAGACCGCCCGCGGCGGCGTACTCCGCGAAGGACTCGGCTTCGACCGCTGCAACGTCGCCGTGGTCACCAACATCGGCATGGGCGATCACCTGGGCCTCAATTACATCACCACCGTCGAGGATCTGGCGGTGGTCAAGCGGGTAATTGTCGAAAACGTCGCCAAATCCGGCGCCGCCGTGCTCAACGCGGCCGATCCCATCGTCGCCGCCATGGCCGGCAACTGTCCCGGGTCGATAACCTATTTCGCCAAGGACCGCTTCCATCCGGTCATGGCCACCCATCGCGCCCAGGGCAAACGGGTCGTCTATGTGGACGGCCAGGACATCGTCTGCGCCCAGGGTAAAGACGAACACCGCCTTGCGCTGGCTGCCATTCCCATTACCCGCGACGGCGCCATCGGCTTCCAGACCGAGAACGCCATGGCGGCCACCGCCGCCGCCTGGGCTTTGGGTCTGCCTTGGGACATGATCGCTGCCGGCCTGGGGAGTTTCGTTTCCGACGCCCAGACGGCCCCGGGCCGCTTCAACCTGTTCCGCTACCAAGGCGCCACCCTGATCGCCGATTACGGCCACAACCCGGATGCCATCCAGGCCCTGGTCAATGCCATCGACACCATGTCGGCCCACAAGCGCAGCGTCGTCATCAGCGGCGCCGGCGATCGGCGGGACGAAGACATCCGCCAGCAGACCGAAATCCTCGGCGACGCCTTCGACGAAGTGGTGCTCTACCAGGACGCCTGCCAGCGCGGCCGCGCCGACGGCGAGGTCATCGCTTTGCTGCGCCAAGGCCTGGAAGGTGCCACGCGGACCAAGTTCGTCGAGGCCATCGACGGTGAATTCGTCGCCATCGACCGCGCCCTCTCGCGCCTCAAGGCGGGCGACCTCTGCCTGATTCTCATCGACCAGGTGGAAGAGGCCTTGGCCCATATCGAGAAGCGCATCGCCGAGGCCGGTTGACCCGGCTCGGCACGACGTTCCGGGCGCCCGCGGTTCGGCGGACGGGCTACGGGTTGTTCACGGCGGCGGAGGGCCGCCCCTCAGCCGCCGATGCGCAGCCCGGTCTTTTTGAGGATGCGGGTCGAGAAGAGGACGTCGCTGGCCCGGCAGGCGGCACCGAGGAGGCGGCGGATTTGTTCGGCCTGTTCCCGCACCTCGTCGCGGGAAGCGCCGTGAACCATGGCGAACAGGTTGTAGGGCCATTGCGGCAAGGCCCGCGGCCGGCGATAGCAGTGGGTGACGCAGGCGAGGTCGCCGACCCGGGCGCCGAGTTGGTCGACGCAGTCGTCGGCGACATCCCAGACGGTCATGCCGTTGGCCGTCCAGCCGATAGCGTAATGATTGGGCACGGCGCCGATGCGGCGGATGATCCCCCGCTCGAGCATGGCCCCCAGCCGCGCCATGACTTCCTCGGCCGAAACGCCTAGGCCCTCCGCCAGGGCGTCGTAGGGCCGTGGCACGAGGGGCAGGCCGGCCTGGGTGGCGATGATGAGGCGGCGGTCGAGTTCGTCGTTCATGCCCTTGCCGCCAGCTTCATTTCCACGAAAAATTCCTTCTCCTTGGGGAAGGCGTAGACCTTGAGGCCGGTGGCCGCCTCGATGCGGTCCACCGCCGCGGCGATGCCGGCCGGAGTTTCGGTGGCCAGGACGAACCACATGTTGAGGGCGTGTTCCCGGCGGTAGTTGTGGGCCACTTCGGGCAGGGCGTTGACGGCGGCGGTCACCTCTTCGTAGCGCTCCTCAGGAACGGCCAGGGCGGCCAGGACGAAGGCTCCGCCCAGGCGTTCGATCTGGTACATCGGCCCGAACCGGGTCAACACCCGGTCGTCGAGAAGGCGCTGCAGGCGGGCCAGCAGATCAGACTCGCCGATGCCCAGGGTCGCCGCCACTCCGGCGTAGGGTTCGGGGCAAAGGGGAAAGCCGCCCTGCAGGGTATCGATGAGGCGCCGGTCGACGGCGTCGAGTTCAGACATAACGGGCGCCGGTCTGCTTGAAGCGGGTAAGGGAAAAAAGCACGTCGTGGGGGAACTGGTCAAGGCCGTACCGGAGCCGCAGATCGGCGATGGCGGCCTGGACTTCGCCGCGCTCGCGGCCATGGATCATACAAAAAAGGTTGTAGGGCCAATCGGGAAGCACCCGGGGCCGCCGGTAGCACAGCGTGACACCGGGTTCCTCCGCCAGGGCCCGGCCGATTTCGCCAACGCGGTCGTCGGGAATGTCGTGGACCACCATGGCGTTGGCGGAAAACCCCAATTCGTGGTGGCGGACGACCACCCCGAAGCGCTTGATGGCGCCGTCCTCCAGCCAGCGGCCGATGCGCGCCAGGACTTCGCTTTCCGAGGCGCCGATGCGCTCGGCGATGAGGGCGAAGGGCCGAATAAAGAGGGGCAGCCCCTCCTGCAGGACCGAGACCAGGCGCCGCTCCGCTTCCTCGATGGGCTGAGCCGGCACTACCGGCCGCGCCGCCGCGGGCCGCTTCTGGCCGCCGCCCTGGAGCGGGAAGGCGAGGTCGATGTGGAATTCTTCTTCCAGCGGCAGGGGCAGCAGGGGATAACCCGCCGCCTTTTCGATGGCCCCCAGCGTCGCCTGCAGGCGTCCGGCGCTGCCGGCGGTGACGACGAACCAGAGGTTGTAGCGGTGCTCGCGCTCGTAGTTGTGATTGACCTCGGGAAAGCGATTCACCGCCTGCGCCACGGTTTCCAGGCGGTCGGGCGGCACCGCCATGGCAGCCAGGGTCGAGGCGCCGATGCGCTTGGGGGCGAAGACAGCGCCGACCCGGGAAATCTTGCCCTCGCGCCTTAGTTTTTCCAGGCTGGACAGGACGGCACGCTCCCCCACCCCGAGGCGTGCCGCCAGCTCGGCGAAAGGCGCAGGGCAAAGGGGAAAATCCCGCTGGAAGTCGTTGAGAAGCTGGAATTCGAGGGTGCTGTCCATCAGAAACCGATGCGGTGGGCGCGGGAGGTAAAGAATATTCCGGAAGGGCTGTCGGCGGCAATTTCCCCCAGCTTGCCGAAGGTGGCGGTGTCGTAGATCAGCACCCGGTTGTCGTCCCGGGCCGAAAGCCAGACGTGTTCGCCGCGGGGAGCAAACTCCATGTGCAGAATGCCCTTGCCCGGCTCGAAGGCCTTGACCACCCGGCCGGCCAGGGTGTCGATGACGTCGAGCTTACCGTTGTCGGGAAAGGCGAAATTGACCCAGACCTGGCGCCCGTCGGGACGGGCAATGACGAATACCGGTTGGCCGCGCACCGGGATGCGGCCGACTTCCTTCCAACTGGCCGTGTCGACCACCAGCACCTCGTGCCGGCCGATGGCGGGCAGGTAGGCCTTGCCCTGGGCGACCGACCAGCCGCGTAGGTGGGGCATCTTGAAGACCGGCAGCTTTTCCTGGCCGCGGCCGTAGTTTTCCAGGATCTTGCGCGCCCCCTTGTCCGGCTGCCAGAGGTCGAGCAGGGCCACGCCGTCCTCGCCGAAAAGACCGGCCAGGAAGTAGCGGCCGTCCGGCGTCACCAGGCCATCGTAGGGTTGGCTGCCGGCGGGAAAGCGTCGGGTGACCGGGCGGCGAGGATCGCTGAAGTCGCTGACCCAGATTTCGCCGCCGTCGAAGAGGGCGTAGGCGAACTGGTTGCCCGGGGCATCGGCCAGGCCCACCACCTTGGAGAACTTGCCGGGGGCGTATTCAGCCGGGACTTCGGCGAGAAGTTCAAGGGTCTCTGCGTCGAAGGCCTTGATGCCGCCGGGCGTGTAGTTCTGGGCCACGACGATGCGGCCGTCCTGGGAAATCGAACCGCCGATGGCGTTGCCGGCCTGAATGACGCGTTTGACGATGCGGCCTTCCAGCAAATCGACCTTGGTCAGCCCGCCGTCGCGGCCGAAGACGAAGGCGTAGCGCCCATCCCGGGAATAGACCGCGGAGGCGTGGGAAAGGTCGCCCAGGCCGGCGACGCGGGCGTAGGGCTGGCGGACCGACGTATCGACCAGGGTGACCTGGCCGCTGGCCCGCTCGATGACCAGCCCGAGATCGCCGGTGCCCCGGACCTGCGGCCCGGCGCAGGCGGCGACAATGAAGGCGGCGAAAGCGGCAAAAAATAAACGCACGGGAGTCCTCACGGGGGAAAGCCGGTCATCAGCTTATCGACGATCCAGCGGGCTTCGTCTTCGGAAACGAATTGATTCCAGGGCGGCATGGGAGTTCCCGGACGGCCGCCGATAATGGTCGCCACCAGTCCCTCGGCCGGCTTGTCCTGCAGATTCGCCGGCAGCAAGGCCGGCCCGAGGCCTCCCTGCAGCGTCATGCCGTGGCACGAGCCGCAGTCCTGCCGCACCAGATGGACGAGTTCCTTCTGCCGGGCAGGAGGCGGCTCGCCCGCCAGGGTATTGCCAGCCGCCAGCAGGGCGATCAGGCCGAATTCAATCCGTGACAACGACGACGCCCTTCATTTCCGGGTGGGGACCGCAAGTATACGGATAGCTGCCCGGTTTGGCGAAGGTGCGTTTCCAGGACTCGTCGGGGAAGATGCGGTCCGACTCGAGGCCGCCCTCGGCGGGGAAGAGGATCGAATGGCTGGTGCGCTTTTCCCGGTTGACCCACAACACCGTATCGCCGACCTTGATCTGCACTTCCCCCGGGGAGTAGAGGTAATTCTGGATGACCACCTCGACCGTCTGCTGGGCAAGGGCGGAAAAAGAAACGAGCGCCAGGATGACTGGCGCCCGCTTCCAACTGCTCGTTCCGGTTGGCATCGCCGGAAAAGCTTTTGCTTACTGCTTCACGGCCTTCACATCGCCGTCGGCACCGATACCCAGCTTGTAGCCGAAGGAGATGTGATGGAAACGGCCACTGGCGTGGTCGGCGTGGACAGCGATGCCGAAGGGCACGGCCTTGCCTTCGGCCAGGGCCACGCCGCCCGCCAGCTTGCGGGTGAAGGTGACGGTGTAGGTGTCGCCGGCCTTGCTGCCTTCGGCGGTAACGCCGGCCTTGCCGCCTTCCATGGCGCGCTTGTCGGTGACCGTGCCGTCAACCGCCTTGGCTCCCTTGCCGCTCTTCCACTGCATGAGGTCGAGAGCGCCTTCCTTGACGTACTTGGTCTTCTTGTCGTCGGCACCGGGCATGGTGCGGGCGTCGTTGTGGCAGGTCGCCCAGCAGCCCACCTGTTCGCCCTGGGGCACCTTGTCGTTGGCGAACATCACGGTCGCCTTGACATCATTTTCCTTGTCGGACTGGTCGGCGGCACCGGCCGGAGCCTTGAAAGTGAGACGGACGTAAAGGTTGTTGGCGTCGTAGGCGGCCTGGACGCCGACCGGGAAGTTCATGGTCTTGGGGGCACCCTTGGGTTCGAGTTCCTTGCCGGCAAGGCGCTTCAAATCGAGGGAGAGCTTGCCCTTCTCGTCGTGGCAGCCGGCACAGGATTCACCCTTCTTGAGGCCGGAGGAACCGCTGTGGTCGGACTTCTTGGTCACCCATTCGATGGGCGTGGCGCCCGGGTGGAACAACTCGATGTTCTTCGACGGTACCTTGCTCCAGTCGGGAGCGGCCAATGCGGCCTGCGAGCCGACGGCGAGGAAGGCGCCCAGGACAGCCAGGGAAACAACATTCTTTTTCATCGTAGTGATCTCCGTTCTAAAGTTGAATCAGCGGCGACGGCCTGACGATCACTCGTCGTCGTCATCTTCCTTCATGCCCTTGGGCTTCTTGTGGGCGATTCCCTTGTGGCAATCGATACAAGTCTTCTTGTCGTCCTGGGCGATCTTGTGCATCTTGGAGGCACGGGTCTTCTGCCTTTCCACGTCCATGCCTTCGAAGCTGTGGCAGTTGCGGCACTCGCGGGATTCGGCCTTCTTCATCCGGGCCCATTCGTGCTGGGCAAGTTCGAGGCGCTTGGCTTCGAATTTCTCGGGGGTATCGATGGTCCCCATGATCTTGCCGTAGACTTCCTGGCTCGCCTGGATCTTGCGGGCCATTTTGTGCACCCAGTCCTTGGGCACGTGGCAGTCGGAGCACACGGCACGCACGCCGGTGCGGTTGGAATAGTGGATGGTCTGTTTGTATTCCTGGTAGACCGTATCCCGCATCTCGTGGCAGGAAATACAGAATTCCAGGGTATTGGTCGCTTCCATGGCGGTGTTGAAACCGCCCCAGAACAAAATGCCGGAAACGAAGCCGACCACCAGCAGGGTCATTAACGAATACTTGGCACTGGGGCGTTTCAACATCGCCCAGAACCCACCTTGATTACCATTGCCCATGCTGGGAGACCTCCGTCGAATATTTTTCTGATGGTGCACATGATATGGGGGCTTGCGCCCCCATATCCTTGCTATCGATCAAATCCGCCGATCAATAGATGTCGTGCTGGGTGTTGTAGACGTTGAACTTGCCGGTCGGGGTAATCATCTTCGGATCGGTGATCACCTTCTTGACCTTCAGGGTTGCATCGTCATAAACCACGATGGCAGACTGGTCGGTCTTGCCGCCCCACAGGGAGATCCAGACTTCCTTGCCGTCAGCCGAGTATTCCGGATGGACGGCACGCTTAACGGCCTTGGTCGGCGGCAAGCCGGAGTCCTTGGCAACGTTCAGCACAGCCTTCGGCTTGGAAAGATCGGCCATGTCCCAAACGGCGACGGATTCAGCCAGATCCTTGTCCGGGTTCTGCGGCGCGTCGGCCCAGAAGTGCTTGGACTTCGGATGGGTCTTGACGAACAGGTTGCCCGGAACGTGCTTCATTTCCTGGACGACCTTCCAGTTGTATTCCTTGTACTTGGCAAACTTCTTATCGTCGGACGGGGTGGAGATCAGGGTCACGACATCGGCACCAAGGTGACCCGTCGCCCAGACCGGACCGAACTTCGGATGGACGAAGTTGGCACCGCGACCCGGGTGCGGAATCTTGGCGGTGTTGACCAGGGCCGCCAGCTTGCCGGTCTTGGTGTCGACCGCCGCGATCTTGTTGGAGGCGTTGGCGGCCACCAGGAAGTAACGCTTGGAAGCATCCCAGCCGCCGTCGTGCAGGAACTTGGCGGAACCGATGGTGGTGGTCTTCAGGTTCTCGATATCGGAGTAATCGACCAGCAGAATCTGACCGGTTTCCTTGATGTTGATAACCCATTCCGGCTTGATGAAGGAGGCGACGATAGAGGCAACGCGCGGTTCCGGATGGTATTCGCCATCGACGGTCATGCCGCGGGTCGACACCACCTTGCGCGGCTTCAGCGTGTCGCCATCCATGATCACGTACTGGGGCGGCCAGTAGGAACCAGCAACCGCGTACTTGTCTTCGAAGCCCTTGAACTTGGAGGTATCGACCGAGCGGGCGTCGAAGCCGATCTTCACTTCAGCAACGACTGCCGGTTTTTCCATCCACAGGTCGATCAGGGAGAGACGCCCGTCGCGGCCAACCACGTAGACATAGCGGCCAGAGGCGGAAAGACGGGAAATATGCACGGCATAGCCGGTCTTGACGATATTGACGATTTCCTTGGTGTCGCCATCAATCAGCGCGACTTCACCGGTGTCACGCAGGGTGACCGAGAAGACGTTCTTCAGATTGATCTTGTTCATCTGCTTGGTCGGGCGCTTATCCACCGGAACGATGACCTTCCAGGAATCCACCGTGTCCTTGAAGCTGTACTCGGGCGGCACATCCGGGGTGTTCTGGATGTACTTGGCCATCAGGGTCAGCTCTTCCTTGGTCAGGATATCGTCGAAGTTGACCATGCCGCCGTCGGTGCCGTAGCCAATGATCTTTTCCAGGCGCTGCTGGCCGAGCTTGAGCGTACCGCCTTCGGTGACGTTGCCGTCCTTGTCTTTTTTGGTCCAGTGCGGTTCGAGGTTCTTGCCCGTGGCGCCCTTACGCAGCACGCCATGGCAACCGGCACAACGCTCGAAGTAGATTTTCTTTGCCTTTTCCTTCTCGTCGGCGGTCATGGCAAGACCGTCGGCAGCAGCAGTCTGGGCGAAGGCGGAACCCATCGCGGCGGATAGTGCGGTTAGAGCCAGAACTCCCACAAACGTCTTCTTCATCTTCCTCTCCTAAGGTTAAATACCCGCGTTCAATCCCCTAACGCGATGGGCGGTAGGTTGAACCTCCGCGGCATTTGATTCCTTGATTTTCATCAAGCCCGACATTCCTTGGCATGCCCAGGCCCCGCCTTGAACAATAGTTCATTTGAACTATGCAATCCAGTTCCTTGGGACTAATCATCGAGTTTTCACGATCCCGACTCTTGGCACCGCCGGCCTAGGGCATTACGATGGCCGCCCTGGGAAATAGGTAAGCAAAATGACGGAAAAGCGCAAGCTCCAAGGGGGGAAGGTCTGGCTGGTCGGCTCCGGACCGGGCGATCCCGACCTGTTGACGGTCAAGGCAGCCCGCCTGATCGGCCAGGCCGACGCCATCGTGTACGACCACCTGGTAGGCGACGGCATCATGGATCTGGCCCGCCCCGACGCCCGCTGCATCTACGCCGGCAAGGAAGCCTCGAACCACACCCTGCCCCAGGATTCGATCAACGCCTTGCTCGTCGACCTGGCGCGGGAGGGGCTGGCGGTGGTCCGCCTCAAGGGCGGCGACCCCTTCATTTTCGGCCGCGGCGGCGAGGAACTGGAAACCCTGGCCGCCTGCAGCATTCCTTTCGAAGTGGTGCCCGGCGTCACCGCCGCGTCCGGCTGCGCGGCCTATTCCGGCTTTCCCCTCACCCATCGCGGGCACGCCCAGGCCGTCACCTTGGTCACCGGGCACCTCAAGGACGGCAGCGTCAATCTCGACTGGCCGGCCCTGGCCCGGCCCTGCCACACCGTCGTGTTCTACATGGGCATCGGCGCCGCCGGGGAAATCTGCCGCCAGATGATCGCCCATGGTTTGCCGGCGTCCACCCCGGCCGCCGTCGTGCGCTGCGGCACCATGCCCGGCCAGCGGACCGTCCTTGCCACCTTGGGCACCCTGCCCGAACGCATCGACCAGTCGGGCATCACACCGCCGGCATTGATCGTGGTGGGCAGCGTCGTCGCCCTGCACGACACCCTGAACTGGTTCGAATCCCGGTGAGGAGCGCCGCCGCGCTGCTGGCGCTGCTCTGCGCTCCCGCTCTGGCCTACAGCGGGCCGGAATTGCTGCAGGACTGCCAGGCGGCCGAAAGTTTCTACGCGCAAAAGAAAGCCACCGACCCCTATCAGTCGGTCCAGGGCGCCCGCTGCCTCGCCTACGTCGCGGGCTTTGCCGACGGCTACGGCGTCGCCGACTACCTGGCCGGCAAAGTCGGCGTGCAGCTCAACGCCATCTGCCCGCCCACCGACGGCGACCTGCAGTACCGCCTGGTGCGGGCCGTCCTCGCCCACCTGGAAAAGCAACCGCCCAACACCACGGCGGATACCCGCAATCTGGTTGCCGGCGCGCTCTCCAAGGCCTTCCCCTGCCCGCCTTAACTTGTAGCCCGCCGGGGTTTCAGCGATAATGCCGCCTCTTCCAGCCGAGGTGGCGGAATCGGTAGACGCAGCGGATTCAAAATCCGCCGTAGAAATACGTAAGGGTTCGAGTCCCTTCCTCGGCACCAAGGGCATTACCCGGGGAATTTCCACTCCGGCTGGCGGTGCCTGCTCCGTCCCTTATCGGGAGCACCTCGTACCCAAAATGGTGCTTAGGCGCTACCATCACGTTATCGAAAACATTGGCCTCGACGGATGACCCAACTGATCTGGGATGACAGCTTCAGCGTTGGCGTGCCGGAACTCGACCGGCACCACCAACGGCTGGCCGAGCTCATCAACGAGTTGGCGGCAAGCCAGGACAAGCCCGCCCATTCGGAAGAAATCGTCGACATCCTCTCGGCGCTTTCGGACTACGCCAATTACCACTTTGCCCACGAGGAACACCTCATGGGCGTCCGCGGCTATCCGGATCTAGCGGACCACCTAAGCGAGCACAACGTGTTTTGCGAAATGGTCGCCAACGCCTGTTACCAAGCCACCTGCAGCGCCCTCGATCTGCCGGCCCTGCTGGCCTATCTCTGCACCTGGTGGGAGGATCACATCCTGCGGGTCGATATCAAGTACAAACCCTTCCTCGCCCCCCAGAATCGCCCCTGATCGGCCGGGCGTCGCACCGCCCCCTTCCGGCCTTGCTCCGCCCCCCGTCCATGAACTCTCGCCCTGCCCCGTCGTTGACCCTCGACGACTTCGACTTCCCTCTGCCGCCGGAACTCATCGCCCAGCACCCGGCGCCGCAGCGCACCGCCAGCCGGCTGCTGCACGTCGCCGGCACAGCCCTGGCCGACCGCTGCTTTGCCGACCTGCCGGCTTTTCTGGCGGCCGGGGATTTGCTCGTCTTCAACGACACCCGGGTCATCAAGGCCCGTTTCCAGGGCCGCAAGGCCAGCGGCGGGGCGGTGCAGGTGCTCCTGGAGCGCATCGTAGACGGCCGCCACGCCATCGCCCAGGTGCGGGCGAGCAAGTCGCCCAAGGCCGGGGCAGTGCTCCTTCTCGCCGAGGCCTTCGAGGTCGCCGTCACCGGCCGGACTGGTGCCCATGACGAATTCTTCGCCCTCGAACTCAAGGGCGCCGGCGATTTCTGGCAACTTGCCGAACGCCACGGCAAGCTGCCCCTGCCCCCCTATATCACCCACGCCGCCGAAGCCGTCGACGAGACCCGCTACCAGACGGTGTATGCCCGGGAACCGGGAGCCGTCGCCGCCCCCACCGCCGGCCTCCATTTCGACCAGGCCTTGTTCGAACGCCTGGACGCCGCCGGGATCAGCACGGCTTTCCTCACCCTCCACGTCGGCGCTGGCACCTTCCAGCCGGTGCGGGTCACGACCATCGCCGAGCATCGCATGCACCGCGAACGCTTCGACATTCCCGCCGCCACCGCCCAGGCCATCGCCGCCACCCGGGCCGCCGGCGGCCGCGTCGTCGCGGTCGGCACGACCAGCCTGCGCGCCCTCGAATCGGCGGCCCGGGAAGACGGTGCAGTACGCCCCGGGGCGGCGGAAACGGAAATCTTCATCACCCCCGGTTATCGCTTCAAGGTGGTGGATCGCCTGGTCACCAACTTCCACCTGCCGAAATCGACCTTGCTCATGCTGGTTGCGGCCTTCGCCGGCCACGACGCCATCCGCGCCGCCTACGCCCACGCCGTGGCCCAGGGCTACCGCTTCTTCAGCTACGGCGACGCCATGCTGCTCGAACGCAGCGGAGATTCATATGCAATTTGACCTACTCGCCACCGACGGCGCCGCCCGCCGCGGCCGCCTCACCCTCGCCCACGGCACGGTCGAGACGCCGGTCTTCATGCCCGTCGGCACCTACGGCACGGTCAAGGCGATGACGCCCCGAAGCCTGGCCGAAATCGGCGCCCAGATCTGCCTGGGCAACACCTTCCACCTGTGGCTGCGGCCCGGGCTGGAGGTGGTGCGCGCCCACGGCGGCCTGCACCGCTTCATGGACTGGGACAAGCCCATCCTCACCGATTCCGGCGGCTTCCAGGTGTTTTCCCTGGGGGCGATGCGCAAGATCTCCGAAGAAGGCGTCAAGTTCTCGTCGCCCATCGACGGCGCCAAGCTCTTCCTGACGCCGGAGGAGTCGATGCGCATCCAGCACGTGCTCAATTCCGACGTCGTCATGATCTTCGACGAATGCACGCCCTACCCGGCGAGCCGCGACCAGGCCGCCGCCTCGATGCGCCTGTCGCTGCGCTGGGCCCGGCGCTCCCGCGACGAGCACGACCGCCTGGGCAACGCCAACGCCCTCTTCGGCATCGTCCAGGGCGGCATGTACGAGGATCTGTGCGACGAATCCCTGGCCGGGCTCGACGCCATCGGCTTCGACGGCATGGCCATCGGCGGCCTGTCGGTGGGCGAACCCAAGGACGACATGGGGCGCATCCTGGCCCACACGGCGCCCCGCCTGCCGGCCGGAAAACCCCGCTACCTGATGGGCGTCGGCACGCCGGAAGACCTCGTGCAGGCCGTCCAGGCCGGCATCGACATGTTCGACTGCGTGATGCCCACCCGCAACGCCAGGAACGGCCACCTGTTTACCCGCTACGGCGACATCAAGATCAAGAACGCCCGCCACCGCGCCGACACCGGTCCCCTCGACCCCTCCTGCACCTGCTATACCTGCACCCGCTTCAGCCGCGCCTACCTGCA
The DNA here is from genome assembly GCA_009469675.1 of Azonexaceae bacterium. Taxonomy (GTDB): domain Bacteria; phylum Pseudomonadota; class Gammaproteobacteria; order Burkholderiales; family Rhodocyclaceae; genus SSSZ01. The sequence continues at coordinate 57,961 of SSSZ01000054.1, forward strand.
CCATCTCTTCCGGGCCGGCGAAATCCTCGGCAGCATGCTCAACACCATCCACAACCTGCACTATTACCAGGCCCTCATGGCCGAACTCCGGGCCGGCATTGCGGCCGGAGGCCTGGCCGGGGTGGTGGCGGCCTTCCACCGGGACCGCCAGGCGGAGCGTTAGAAAGTCGATGGTAGAATGTTGGGTTTTCGTAACACACGCTTGCTCAGGAGACAGTCCCCATGATTAGCCTTGCCCACGCCCAGACCGCCGCCGGCGGCCCCGGCGGCGACTACACCAGCATCATCATGATGGTCGCCATGTTCGCCATCGTCTGGCTGATGATGATCCGGCCGCAGATGAAGCGCGCCAAGGAACACAAGTCAATGGTGGAGGCCCTGCAGAAGGGCGACGAAGTCATCACCCAGGGCGGCGTCGCCGGCCGCATCACCAAGGTCGGCGAGAACTACATCAACGTCGAGATCGCCGAAGGCAAGGACGGCCCCATCGAGGTCGTCGTCCAGAAACAGGCCATCACCAATCTGCTGCCCAAGGGCACCCTCAAGTCGCTGTAACCCCCCACGGGGCGGACCACGGTCCGCCCCGCTTGCTTGTTGACGACCCATGAATCGCTACCCACTCTGGAAATACCTCACCGTCGCCATTGCGCTGGTGCTGGGCTTCATCTACACCCTGCCCAACTTTTTCGGCGAATCGCCGGCGGTGCAGGTCTCCAGCGCCAAGGCCACGATCAAGGTCGATGACAAGACGCTGGCCCGCGCCGAAACCGCCCTCAAGGCCGCCGGCATCGCCCACGACGGCATCCAGCTCGACTTCAACGGTGTCAAGACCCGCTTCAAGGATACCGATACCCAGCTGAAGGCCAAGGACACGCTGGAAAAGGCCTTCAACCCGGACGCCGCCGATCCCCAGTACGTGGTCGCCCTCAACCTGCTGACCGCCTCCCCTGCCTGGCTGACCGGCCTGCACGCCTTGCCCATGTACCTGGGCCTCGACCTGCGGGGCGGCGTGCACTTCCTTTTGCAGGTGGACATGAAGGGGGCGCTGACCAAGCGCCTCGATTCCACCGGCGCCGACCTGCGCACCCTGATGCGCGACAAGAACCTGCGCCACGCCGGCATTGGCCGCGAAGGCGACCGCCTGGTGGTCAAGTTCCGCGAAGCCGAAGTCCGCGACAAGGCGAGAAACGCCATCGCCGACAGCCAGCCCGACCTGCTCGTGGTCGATCAAGGCGAAGGCAGCGACCTCAAGCTCGTCGCCACCCTGAAGCCGGAGGCCCAGAAACGCATCGGCGAATTCGCCCTGAAGCAAAACATCACGACCCTGCACAACCGCATCAACGAACTTGGCGTCGCCGAACCGGTGATCCAGCAGCAGGGCGCCGACCGCATCGTCGTCCAGTTGCCGGGCGTGCAGGACACAGCCAAGGCCAAGGACATCCTGGGCCGCACCGCCACCCTGGAAATCCGCATGGTGGACGACACCCCCGGCGCCCTCGAAGCGGCGCTGGCCGGCAACCCGCCTTTCGGCACCGAAGCCTATACCGAGCGCGGCGGCCAGCCGCTGCTGGTCAAAAAGCAGGTGGTGCTGACCGGCGACCGCCTCACCGATGCCCAGCCCGGCTTCGACAACCAGACCCACGAGCCGGCTGTCCATCTCACCCTCGATTCCGCCGGCGCCCGCATCTTCAAGGACATCACCCGGGAAAACGTGGGCAAGCGCATGGCCATCCTGCTCATCGAGAAGGGTAAGGGCGAGGTCGTCACCGCCCCCGTCATCCGCAGCGAAATCGGTGGCGGCCGGGTGCAGATTTCCGGCCGCATGAGCACCATGGAAGCCAACGACACCGCCCTCCTGCTGCGCGCCGGTTCGCTCGCCGCCCCCATGGAGATCATCGAGGAACGCACCATCGGCCCCAGCCTTGGCGCCGACAACATCAAGAAGGGCTTCCACTCGACCCTCTGGGGCTTCGCCGCCATCGCCCTGTTCATGGTCGCCTACTACCAGATTTTCGGCGTCATCTCAGTTATCGCCCTGGCTTCCAACCTGCTCTTCCTGGTCGCCATCCTCTCCCTGCTGCAGGCCACCCTGACCCTCCCCGGCATCGCCGCCATCGCCCTCACCCTGGGCATGGCCATCGACGCCAACGTCCTCATCAACGAGCGGGTGCGGGAGGAGCTGCGGGCCGGCATGCCGCCCCAGGCGGCCATCGCCGCCGGTTACGAGCGGGCCTTCGGCACCATCCTCGACTCCAACGTCACCACCCTCATCGCCGGCCTCGCGCTGCTCATCTTCGGCTCCGGCCCGGTGCGGGGTTTCGCCGTGGTCCACTGCCTGGGCATCCTGACCTCGATCTTTTCCGCCGTCGTCGTCTCCCGCGCCCTGGTCAACCTGTTCTACGGCCGCCAGAAAAAACTGACCAAGGTCGCCATCGGCCAGGTCTGGAAAGCCGGCATCACCACCACGGCCGACGCCAAGTAAGGGGCAAGCAGCATGGAATTCTTCCGCATCAAAAAAGACATTCCCTTCATGCGCCATGCGCTGAAGTTCAACGTCATCTCGCTCATCACCTTCCTCCTCGCCGTCGTCTTCCTGGTCGCCAAGGGCCTGCACCTGTCGGTGGAATTCACCGGCGGCACGCTGATCGAGGTCAACTACCAGCAGGCGGCGGACCTCGAAAAAATACGCGGCGCCCTGGGCAAATCGGGATTCACCGACTACTCGGTGCAGAACTTCGGCTCCTCCCAGGACGTCCTCATCCGCCTACCGCTGAAGGCCGACCAGAACACCGCCCAGCTGGGCGAGTCGGTGATGAAGGGCCTGGCTGCCGACGCCCCTGGCGCCACGCTGCGCCGCGTCGAATTCGTCGGCCCCCAGGTCGGCAAGGAACTCGCCGAGAACGGCGCCATGGCCCTTCTGCTCGTCATCATCGGCATCGTCCTCTACCTCGCCTTCCGCTTCGAGTGGCGCTTCTCGGTTTCGGCCATCATCGCCAACCTCCACGACGTCATCATCATCCTGGGCTTCTTCGCCTTCTTCCAGTGGGAATTCTCCCTCTCGGTGCTGGCGGCGGTGCTGGCCGTGCTCGGCTATTCGGTGAACGAATCGGTGGTGGTCTTCGACCGGGTCCGCGAAACCTTCAAGAAGAAGCGCGGCCTGACCACGCCCGAAGTGCTCGACCACGCCATCACCAGCACCATCAGCCGCACCATCATCACCCACGGCTGCACCCAGCTGATGGTGCTCTCCATGCTCATCTTCGGCGGCGAGACCCTCTACTACTTCGCCCTGGCCCTGACCATCGGCATCTGCTTCGGCATCTACTCGTCGGTCCTGGTGGCCAGCCCGCTGGTCATGTGGCTGGGCGTCTCCCGCGAGCAGTTCATCAAGCAGAAAAAACAGATCGAGGGGGCCAACGAGGAGGGCGCGGTGGTATGAGGCAAGTGCTGGTCTGGGATCTACCGACCCGGATCTTCCACTGGCTGCTCGCCGCCGCCGTCGTCGGCCTGGTGCTGAGCGGCCAGATCGGCGGCAACTTCATGGACTGGCACGGCCGCTTCGGCATCGCCGTGATCGGCCTCCTGGCCTTTCGCCTGGTCTGGGGGCTGGCTGGCCCGACCTATGCGCGGTTCACCCAGTTCTTCCCGACCCCCGGCAAGATTCTCGCCTACCTGCGGGGCGAATGGCGGGGCCTGGGCCACAACCCCCTGGGCGCCCTGTCGGTTTTCGGCCTTCTCGCCGTCCTCGCCCTGCAGGCCGCCACCGGCCTTTTCGCCAACGACGACATCGCCTTCAACGGCCCCCTCTACTCCCTGGCCGGCAAAGGCCTGAGCGATCGCCTGGCCGGCATCCACAAACTCTCGGCCAAGCTCGTCTATGGCCTGGTGGCGCTGCACATCGGCGCCATCGTCTTCTACGCCCGGGTCAAGAAAAACAACCTGGTCCGGCCCATGCTGACCGGCCGCACCGAAGCCGACGACGGCGAGCCCGCCCGGGGCGGCGGTCCCCTGGCCCTTGCCGTCGCCCTGGCGTTGGCCGTCGGCGCAGCCTGGGCCGCCAGCGGCGCCTGGATTCCGGCGCCGCCGCCCGCACCGCCCCCCGCCTGGTAAACGAAAAAAGCCGCTGGGCGGCGGCTTTCTCGTCGGCCGGTTTTCTCCCGACGCTTACATGTCTTCTTCCCGGAACTTGTCGTGGCAGGCCTTGCACGCCTCGCCGGTCTTGCCGAACTGCACCTTGACGGCGGCGGCGTCGCCGCTGGCGGCGACCCTGGCGAGTTCGTTGGCTTCCTTGTTGTAGGCCACGGCCAGCTTCTTGACCTCGTCGGGCTGCTGGAAGAATTCCGGCTTGACCCGGGTCTTGACGGCGCCAACGTTCTTGCCCGATGCGGGGCTGTAAAGGGCGCCCATGCCGGAATTGGCGGTGGCGGCCACGAGGTTGGCGGCGGCAACGACCTGATCCTTGTTGTAGCCGGCCTCCAGGTTGGCCTTGATCTTGCCCATGTTCCAGGCCATGAAGCGGTAGCCGGCCTGACGGGTCTGGATCATCTCCTCGGGGCGCATCAGTTGCTGGGCGAGGGCCGAACCGGTCACGGCGAGGGTCAGGCAAGCGAGGGCGATCTTTTTCTGCATGGATGGTTCTCCGATTTGTCGAATGTCTGGCGATCAACGGCGGCGGCCGCCATTTATCCCGGAGAGTTTACCCCGGCTTGCGCCGGGTTGACGAGGCTCAACCCGGCCGCTCCTTTTCGGCCCTAGGATGCAGGGACAATACATAACGGAGACATTGATGAAGCCTGGCCTCGATCCCATCGAGCATGCCAGCCGCGACGAAATCGCGGCGCTGCAGCTCAGTCGGCTGCGCTGGTCGCTGCGGCACGCCTACGAACGCGTCCCGCAATACCGCGCCAAATTCGAGGCCCACGGCGTCCATCCCGACGACCTCAAATGCCTCGCCGACCTCGGCCGCTTTCCCTTCACCACCAAGCAGGATCTGCGGGACAATTACCCCTTCGGCCTCTTCGCCGTGCCCCTGCGCGACGTCGTCCGGGTGCACGCCTCGAGCGGCACCACGGGCAAGCAGATCGTCGTCGGCTACACCCGGGCCGACCTGGAAATGTGGGCCAGCGTCATGGCCCGCTCCCTGCGGGCGGCCGGCGCCGGCCCCGACGACATCGTCCATGTCGCCCATGCCTACGGCCTGTTCACCGGCGGCTTCGGCGTCCATTACGGGGCCGAGCGCCTAGGCTGCACCGTCGTCCCCCTGGGGGGCGGGCAGACGGCGAAGCAGGTTCAGCTCATCCGCGATTTCCGGCCGACCATGATCGTCGCCACCCCGTCCTACGCCCTCAACATCGCCGACGAATTCGTCCGCAACGGCCTCGACCCGGCAAGCTGCAGCCTCCGGATCGGTTGTTTCGGCGCCGAACCCTGGGGCGAAGGCATGCGGGGCGAACTCGAAACGCGGCTCGGCATCGACGCCATGGATCTCTACGGCCTTTCGGAAGTGATCGGCCCCGGCGTTGCCTGCGAATGCGTCGAAGCCAAGGACGGCCCGGTCATCTGGGAAGACCATTTCTACCCCGAGGTGATCGACCCGGAAAGCGGCGAAGTGGTCCCCGACGGGCAGCCCGGCGAACTGGTCTTCACCTCCCTGAGCAAGGAAGCGCTCCCCATCATCCGCTACCGCACCCGCGACCTGACCCGGCTGCTGCCGCCCACGGCCCGGGCCTTCCGGCGGCTGGCCAAGATCACCGGGCGCTCCGACGACATGCTCATCATCCGCGGCGTCAACCTCTTTCCCGGCCATATCGAAGAACTGATCCTTCAGGACAAGAAGCTTTCCGGCCACTATCTTCTCGAGGTTTACCGCGACGGCCCCCTCGACCAGATGGAGGTGATGGTCGAAGTCAAGCCGGAATTCGCCCACGCCAGCAGCGAGATGAAACAGTGTGCCGAACGGGAACTGCAGCACGGGATCAAGGCCTGGCTCGGCGTCACCACCCGGGTCCGCATCCTCGACCCCGGCCACCTGCCCCGCCCCGAAGGCAAGACCTGCCGGGTGATCGACAAGCGCCGAGCTTAGGCGCCGCCCGGGTCCGCCCGTCCGACACAGCTTGCCGCCCGTCCGCCGGGCCATGACGAGTTGATGCGGGTCAAATCCCCGGGCCGCCTAAGGTGGGAAGGTGGCGAAAAACAAGCAAGGGAGTGCCGCCATGTTCCTCGATTTCCTCTTCGCCAAGAAAAAACCCGTCACCCAGGCATCGGCTGCGGCTGCCCCCCCTCCCCCGGCGGCGGCTCCCGCGGTCGAAGCGCCGGGAACCCACATCCACTACCACCCCGATCTGGTCGATCAGCTCAAGGCCGACCACCAGGCGCTGCTCGCCACCTTCGGCCGCATCCAGGCCGCCTTCGAGGCGGGGCAGCTGGGGGAATGCGCGGCGGCGCTCGAGCACTTCCGCGGCCAGCTCACGGCCCATCTCCTCAAGGAAAACGTGCGCTTCTACATCTACCTCGAACACGCCCTGGCCGGCGACCGGGCGAGCCACGACCTGGTGCACCAGTTCCGCCACGAAATGGACGGCATCGGCAAGGCCGCGGTGGGCTTTCTCGACAAGTACCGGGCCGTCGCCACCGATCCTGCCCTGGCGGCCGGCTTCGCCGCCGACCTGGCGGGCGTCGGCGCCATTCTCGGCCAGCGCATCCGCAACGAGGAAGAGACCCTCTACCCCCTCTACCTGCCGGCCTATTGATACCAATTCGCTTTCAAACCGATCCATTGTCGACTTCGCCTGGCCGTGCTACAGCACTGTCTTCGGCTTGTCTTCGCGTCCCGATTGGAAAGCGACTAGGTATGGGGCGGGCGTCCCGCGCACCCATTCGCATTCAACCCGATCCGTTGCGACTTCGCCTGGCCGTGCTGCCGCACCGTCTTCGGCTCGCCACCGCGTCTCGATGGGAAAGCAAATCGGTATCAGGCCGGGGCGAACAGGTGTTTGACCCGCAGCCCCGGCCCGCCTTCGGCAATGGCGATCAGGCGGTCGATGTTGGGGTGCTTGCCGGCGTGGAGGCGCGCATCCTCGGTGTGTTCGGCGTAGAGTTCGAGGCCTTTCTTGGCCGCCTCGGCGGTGATCGACCCGTAGGTCTGGGCGAGGTGGTTGTATACCGCCAGGGAGCCCTGGCTGCCCGCCTTGTTCTCGATGGCGGCAACGATCTTGCCGTCGGTGTCGAGGAGGTTGATGGCGGCGAGATGGGAGATGCCCGGCAGTTTCTTGAGGTTGTCGGCGAATTGGCTCATTTCCAGTCCTGCTTGGCCCGAACCATTCCCAGGATCAGGCCGGTGGTGAAGGTGGCGACGGGGACGGCGAAGACGATGGCCTTGATGCCCCGCTCCGGTCCGTAGAGGGCGAGCAGCCCGAGCATCGGCAGGAGGCCGACGAGAAGGCCGATGAGGCCGCCCTTGAGGCCGCCGCGGATGACGTCCCCCTGCCCGGTTGGCTTGCCCGCGGTGCAGAAGGGGCAGTAGATGGCGCCTTCCGGCACCTCCTGCCCGCATTTGCCGCATTTCATAGGCGCTTGGCCAGTTCGGCCGCCTTGCCGGTGTAGTCCCAGGGGGTCAGTTTGAGGAGTTCGGCCTTGGCCGCCGCGGGAATTTCCAGCCCCTCGACGAAGGCCTGCATGCCCTCGCGGGAGACGCGGGTGCCCCGGGTCAGTTCCTTGAGTTTTTCGTAGGGGTTGGCGATGCCGTAGCGGCGCATCACCGTCTGGATCGGCTCGGCGAGCAGCTCCCAGTTGGCGTCGAGGTCGGCCTTCATGAGATCGGCGTTGATTTCGAGCTTGTTCAGGCCCTTTTGCAGCGAATCGTAGGCGAGCAGGGTGTAGCCCAGGCCGACCCCCATGTTGCGCAGCACCGTCGAGTCGGTGAGGTCGCGCTGCCAGCGCGAGATGGGCAGTTTCTCGGCAAGGTGCTTGAGGACGGCGTTGGCCAGGCCGAGGTTGCCTTCGGAATTTTCGAAATCGATGGGGTTGACCTTGTGGGGCATGGTCGACGAGCCGATTTCGCCGGCCTTGACCTTCTGCTTGAAGAAACCCAGGGAAATATAGCCCCAGATATCGCGGTCGAGGTCGATGAGGATGCTGTTGGCGCGGGCGAAGGCGTCGAAGAGTTCGGCTAGGGCATCGTGGGGTTCGATCTGGATGGTGTAGGGGTTGAAGACCAGCCCCAGGGATTCGACGAAACGCCGGGCGAAGGATTCCCAGTCGTAGTCCGGGTAGGCGGCGAGGTGGGCGTTGTAGTTGCCGACCGCACCGTTGATCTTGCCCAGCAGCTCGACGCCGGCGATGCGGGCGCGGGCCCGCTGCAGGCGGTAGGCGACGTTGGCCATTTCCTTGCCCATCGTCGAGGGCGTCGCCGGCTGGCCGTGGGTGCGGCTCATCATGGGCACCGCGGCGTAGGCGTGGGCCAGCTCGGTGAGTTTGGCGACGACCCCGTCCAGGGCCGGCACCATGACCTCGTCCCGGGCGTGCTTGCACATCAGGGCGTGGGACAGGTTGTTGATATCCTCGGAAGTGCAGGCGAAATGAATGAACTCGCCGACCTTGGTGACTTCGGCGTTGCCGGCGGTCTGCTTTTTGATCCAGTATTCCAGGGCCTTGACGTCGTGGTTGGTGACGGCCTCGATATCCTTGACCTCCTGGGCCTGGGCGGGGCCGAAATCGGCCACCAGGGCGTCGAGTTCGGCGACGGTGGCAGGCGAGAAGGCGGGGATTTCGGCAAAATGGGGCTCGGCGGCCAGGGCTTTGAGCCACTCGACTTCGACCTGCAGACGACGGCGGATGAGGCCGAATTCGGAAAACTGGGGCCGCAGGGCGTCGACCTTGGCCGCATAACGGCCGTCCAGCGGGCAAAGGGCCGTGAGCGTGGTGGAATTCATGGAGTGGTCCGATCGGGTAAAGGTAGAATTTTATCCGCCCGCGTCCCGTCGCCGCAAACCGGCCGCTCCTCTCCTGCCTCACTAGGCTATAATCGACGTCCCCAACCGGAACACCTAAGAGAAAAAATCATGAAGCTGATCGGCTCCCTGACCAGCCCCTACGTCCGCAAGGTCCGCATCGTCCTGGCCGAAAAGAAGATCGACTACGACTTCGAGGTGGATTCACCCTGGACGCCGGAAACCCAAGTTCCGAACATCAACCCCCTGGGCAAGATTCCGGTTCTCCTGCTCGACGACGACACGCCCCTTTTCGATTCCCGGGTCATCGTCGAATACATCGACAGCGTGACCCCCAACAACAAGCTCTTTCCCAGCCCCAACCGCGAACGCACCGAGGTCAAGCGCTGGGAAGCCCTGGCCGACGGCATCTGCGACGCCGCCGCCAGCGCCTTCCTCGAAAGCAAGCGGCCGAAGAAGGAACAGAGCGCCGACTGGATCGCCCGCCAGCGCGACAAGATCGTGCGCGGCCTCGAATTCATGGCCGAGGAACTGGGCGAAAAGCCCTTCTGCATGGGCACCCACGTTTCCCTCGCCGACATCGCCGTGGGCACCGCCCTGGGCTACCTGGTCCTGCGCTTCGCCGACATCAACTGGCAGGAAAGCCACCCCAACCTGGCCAAGCTCTACGCCAAGCTGATGCTGCGGCCTTCCTTCGCCGATACAATTCCCCAGGGCTGACCCCACCCCGTCAGGGCTGGCGGCACTGCCGCCAGAGGGCGATCAATTGCCGGTAGCCGGCAGCCACCGCATCGACCAGGGCCGCGTCGTCGATTTTCCCCGCCAGCCAGTCGCCGCAGGGTTCGCCGAATATCGTCCGGCCGACGGCAAATCCCTTGACCACGGGCAAGTCGGCCACGGCGAGAAAATTCCGGCGCAGGGTTTCCGCCGAGGCATCCAGGCCGAGAACCAGTACCCCGCGGCAGGCGGGATCCCGGCCCTCGACTACGGCGGCGACGGCGGCCCAGGCTTCGGGCAGCGTCGCCTGCAGCTTCCACCAGTCGGGGAAAGTCCCCGAGTCGTAGATCTGCCCCAGGGCTCGTGCCAGAGTATCGGTCCAGGCCGGCAGTTCCGGCGGCAACACCACTTCGACCAGCAGTTCGTGGCCGGTTTCGCGGCAGGCCTGAAAGAGTCCGAACAGATCGCCTTCCTGCCGGCCGCGCAGGGCCGGCGGTTCGTCCGGGTGGTAGCGAACGAGGCATTTGACCACGTGATTTCGGGGCCAGCGCCGGATCTCCAGGCCGACGTTGATACCCGCCTCGAAAACGAGCGGGCGCGACCCCGGCAACTCGACCGGGCGCCCCACCCACAGTCCTTCGCCCACCAGGGATTCGAGTACCCCCCGACCGTAGCGCGAATCGACCAGGATGCCGACCCGTCCCGGCTCGGTCGCCGCCACCCGGCGCACCGCCTGGGCGATTAGCGCCTTCATGGCGACGATGCGCTCGCGGCCAGCGCCGCAAGCGTCCGCCAGGGCTTCGAAATGGGCGCGATGATCGAAGGCCAGCACCAGGAGTTCCGGCCGCCTGCCCCGGCGGGTCGCCGCCCAATGGGCGTGGTCGAGGGCCGTGTCGAGGTCGGGGCGGTCGACCGCCCCGGCGCGGGCGACGACGGCGTCCACTTCGCGGCGGGTCGGCATGGCGGGAGAGCAGCCGTGGCGAGAGGCGACGAGGGCGCCGCAGATATTGCCGAAATAGCCGCAACGCTGGAGCGGTTCGCCCTCCAGCCAGCCGCGCAGGAAGCCGCTCATGAAGGCGTCGCCGGCCCCCAGGGCGGTCAGCACCTCGACCGTCAGCCCCGGCACGACCAGGCCGTCTTCGAGACGCGGGGGTATTTCCCCGGGAAAAATGGCGCAGCCTCGCCGGCCCAGCTTGAGCACCAGAGTCGCGGCGGTGATTCCCCGCAGGACGCGCAGGGCACCGAGGGTATCGCGCACGCCGGCGGCGATGTGAATCTCCTCTTCGGTTCCCACCACCAGATCGGCCAGGGCCGCCACCGACTGGAGGCGGGCGCAAACCGTGTCGGATTCGACATAGCGGATTTCCCCCATGGCCTTGCCGGTCAGGCCCCAAAGAACCGGCCGGTAATCGATATCAAAAACGACCGTCACGCCATGCTTGCGGGCGTAGAAAATGGCGGTGCGGGAAACCCGGTCGGTATCCGGGGTGGAAAAATGCGTCCCGGTAACCAGGAGGGCGCGGGCCGAGGCGATGAATTCGGGGGCGAAATCCCCGGGGGAAATCGCCATGTCGGCGCAATTCTCGCGGTAAAAAAGCAAGGGAAAGGTATCCCGGTCGCGGATGCCGAGAATGGCCAACCCGGTCATGCGGTCGTCGTCGGTGCTCAGGTGGCTGACGTCGACCCCTTCGGCGACCAGGGTTTCGCGCACGAAACGGCCCATCTGTTCGTCGCCGACCCGCGACAGCATGGCCACCCGCAGACCCTGGCGGGCGCAGCCGATGGCGATATTGCCAGCGCAACCGCCGACGTATTTGGCGAACGAGGCGGTGTCCTCAAGTCGACAGCCCAGCTGTTCGCTGTACAGGTCGACCGCCGCCCGGCCCAGGCAGATCAGGTCGAAACGGCGGGCGGCCACGGACTCAGCCTGCATCGACCGCTCCGGCAGGATAGCGGCCCCGGCCGCAGGCCTCCAGAATCCAGGCGTGGTCCGGGGAGAATTCCGGATGGTCGTAGGGCTGCCCGGGCAGATGCCGGATGACCCAGGAGAAATACATGAGATAGCCCGGCGCCGCTACCTGGGAATGCTCGACCCCCCCGGGAAAACAAACGGTATCGAAGGACTTGACCTGAAACACGGCATCGCCGTTCTGGGCAAAACCAAAACCCTGGGGCCGGTCGAACCGGTAGTGGTAAATCTCCGGCTGCGGGTGGCGGTGCGGGGGATACCCGGCCCAGCGGCCGGGCAGGGTCACCACTTCGCCGAGCACTAATTCCGCTTCCGGCGCCGCCCGCTGGCGGTCGAGAATGGTCCGCACCAGGCGATAGCTGACGTTGTCCACCAGTCCGCGCCCCCGGTGCTCGTCGGGAACGTCGCGCCGGATGCGGGGCAGGAAAGGACGCCGGTTGGCACAGCGATAGACCGTCAGTTCGACGTCGCTGAGGCAGACTAGGCGCACGATGCTGCCAGCGGCGACGTGCAGGCAGGCGGGCGCTTGGTCAAACAGCGATTGGCGGCAAAACGTTTCTCGCAGTTCGCCGCACGCCACGCTCACCCGGCCGCCCATTAGGAGCCAGGCCGTTTCGCCCGCCGCTGTCTCGGCATATTCCGCCCCCGCCGGCAGGCGGAGGACGCCCACGGCCAGACCGGCCCCATCGTCCTCAAGGGCGGTGAGCCAGGTGAGACCGGCGGGGAAACCGCCACGATACTGGGCGAGGTGCCGCCCGCCCGATTTCGTGTTCGCCTCGTCCATTTCTGCTCCGTGGAAAAACCAAGAAAACGGAATGCAAATTCCAATTCAACAGCGCCGATCGTCTGCGACATCTGCCCGACCGTCCGGGTATTGTGCGCCAAGCCCAAGTCTTCCGGCAAGATGCCGAGGCAAAGCTTGTCCTCGGCGGGCCGGCCCCGTAGAATCAACCGTGAAATATTTGTTCCAGACCGGCTCCACCGCTTACTCAATCGAGCACCAGCCCATTTTTTCGCCCATGCACAAAAAAACCCGCCCCGTCCCCGCGGAAGACCCCGCGGCCGCTCCCCCGGCTACGCCAAGCGCCCTTCTCGCCGCTATCGCGGCACGCTTTCCCGACTTGAGCAAGCGTCTGCAGCAGATTGCCCGTTTCTCCCTCGATAATCCCAACGAGATGGCGCTGGGCACCGTCGCCACCATCGCCAAGGAAACCGGCGTCCAGCCCTCGACCATCATCCGCTTTGCCAACGCCTTCGGTTATTCGGGCTTTAGCGAAATGCAGCGCATCTTCCAGTCGTCGCTGCTCGAACGGGTGCCGAGCTACAGCGAACGTATGCGCAAGGCCCTCGCACTTCAAGGCGAGGCGCCGGTCAACGACACGGCGGGAATCCTGCAGGAGTTCTGCAGCGCCAACATCGTCAGCCTGCGGCACCTCGCCGAAAGCATCCCGGGCGACACGCTGGAAACGGCCATTGCCCTCCTCGCCGACGCGGGTACCGTCCACGTCATGGGGCTGCGCCGCTCCTTCCCGACTGCCAGCTACCTGGCCTACGCCCTGAGCCATGCCGAGCGACGCGCTCACCTGCTCACCGGCTTTGGCGGCCTGTTCGCCGAACAGGGCCAACTGGTAGTGCCGGGAGACGTCCTGGTCGCCATCAGCTCGAACCCCTACGCCCCAGAAACCGTCGCCATGGTGGACGCCGCGGCGGGCAAGGGGGTTGCGGTGATCGCCATCACCGACAGCCCCTTGAGCCCGATCGCCCGCCCGGCCAAGGTCAGCTTCTGCATTCACGACGCCGAACTGCGCGGTTTCCGCTCCCTCACCGCCACCCTCTGCCTAGCCCAGGCCCTGGCCGTCGGCCTGGCGCTGAAATCGGTGCGGGAAGGGCAATAGAGTCAGAACGAATCGAGGATCAAGCGGCGTTTGGTGCGGTACTCGTCGTCGTTGACCAGGCCCTGGCGCTTGAGCTGCTCAAGAATCTGCAAACGCCGCGCCACGCCCTCGCCGCTTTCGTCGCCGCCCGACGGCTTGGAGGCCGCATCGCCGCTCCGCCGGAGCGGTTTTTCCGGAGGCTCCCGCAGGCGCTCCAGGGGCAAGGTGACCCAGTCGCTTCGAGCCGCCGCAGGCCGGACCCAATGGCCGCCCCCGACCGCCGTCCGGCCATCGACGACGCGCCCCCGGCTGCCCGGGGTGAAGGGGCGCAGGGTCTTGGCAGCCATCAATTCCTGTTCGAAGGGAACGTGTACCAGTCCGAAAATGAGGTGCAGCCGGTCGCCGGCCACAAAGGCCCGGGCACTCGTCACGGTCCGCCCCTGAAACTGCCCGAGAACGCCGTGGTGGCCGGTGATCGCGAAGACCACCTCATGGCCGTCGCCGGCCTTGCCCAGGGCGGCCTGCAGGGGAGGAACCAGGGCGTTCAGCTCGCTTTCGGCAAAGAGGGGGGCAGCGCCCTCGGTCTTTAGTGCCGCCAACTCGGACCGCAGGCCTTGGGCATCGATGGTGAAAGGCAGCTTGCCGGGGGCCGGGCTGCCGGCCTCCGCCGCTTCGAGGCGGACAAAATCGTACTTGGCGCTATAAACCGCCCCCTCTTCGGGACGCGGGCCTTCGCCCCCTTTCTGCGCCAGCGGGTTGCACGCCGCGAGGGCGAGCAGGCAAGCCGGCAGGATGATCGCCCGGCGGCGGCGAAAACGCCGGGACGTTGCCCCGGCGGCAGGTGTTTTTTCCATGGTTCGTCTCTCCGCTTGCCGATTCCTTCGGCCGAACCGGCGTTGTTCTTGGCGCCGCCGCCCCGGAATACCCCGGGGCCGGCGGCGGTTTCGTCTAGCCGATCAGAACCAGGCTTCGACCTGGGCTCCGATGGTCCGGCCGCTGGTCGTACCGGCGTAACCGAGGCTCCCCGTCAGGTTGTTGCCGATGGCGCCGGCCTGGCTGGCCGCGATATTGGCGTTTTCGTTCCACTTGGCGAAGGTGGCGAAAAGACGCAACTCGGGACGCTGCCAGAACCCCGTACCCGGACGCAGGATCAGCGGGGCGATCGTGAACTTGGTCAGGGTGGCGGTCTTGCCGTCGAGGACGTTGCCCGGCTTGTCGTACTTCACACGGTCGTGGCCCAGTTCGAACGCCGAACTCCAGTATTCGGCCCAGTGCCACATGGGCCGCACGCCGATGGAGGTCCATTTGCGGCTGCTGTTGGCGGCCAGTTCGGAGTCTTCGTAAATGAAGGTGCCCATGGCCGAGAAGCGGTTGCTGGGCTGGATCACCAATTGCTCGACGACCCGCCAGGCCTTGAGGCCCGTAGTGGTGAAATTGAAGCTTCCCGGATCGTTGGTGGCCAGGTTGGCGCCGGCGTCGCGGCCGTATTGCAGAGCCAGTTTGTTATAGCCACCGAGGATGTTGCTCTGGGTGTGCTCGACCGTGGCCAGGAAACCGTCCTTGACGTGGGCATTACCGGCGATCTTGGTACGGTCCGCGCTACGCAGGTCGATGCCGAATTCGAGCTTGCCGTCGGGATTGACGGGCAGGTCGGAGTAGCGGATATCCAGCGAATTGCCGGTATTGCCGGCCCCGTTGCCGCCCGCCCCGGATGTGGTGTCGTTGTAGCTGCGCAGAAAGGCCAGATGCAGCTTGCCCGGGCCGACCGCCAGGTTTTCCACGCCGGCGCCGACGCCCCGCTGGCTCCAGTAGAAGAAGTCGTTGATATGGACGTCGTGGCGCTGATAGTAGCGGCGGCCCATCCAGAAATTGGCGTTCTTCAACGCCCCTTCGCCGACCCCGGTGACCGACACGAAGTTCTGCCGGGCGTCGATGCCGATCGGCTCGGAACCGCCGGCCACGCTCGAATTGCTGTTGTTGGTGTAGTAGCCGAGCATCAGGGTGTAATTGAAGGTCGGGCCATCCTTGATCTTGGCCACGTCGGCGGAAAGCTGCAGTTCGCCGTAGCTGCTGCACTCGTTGCCGAAACGGTACTTGCTGACGCCGGGCAGGCCGAAACAGACCTGGTCGCCGCCCTTGTCGCTGCTTCCCATGCCGCTGCGGAAATAGCCGTGAAAGCCGAAGTTGGACACATCGGCGACGGCAGTCTGGGCAACCAGCAGCAAAGCCGCCGGCGCCATTGCGAACGTAATTTTGTTCATTTACCCTTCTCCATTCATCAAAGTTCCTTGGGCCGGCTTGGTATGGGCCGGCCGCGGGAATTACTGGGTCTTTCCCCAGAAAACAGGCAAAAAACGCCCCTTTCCAGCCGCAAGCGGCAGAAATCCCGGGTGAAAGCTGCTTTTAAGGTTCTGTGCGTCTAGCGCACGGTCACCGTCGTCAGGCTCTGGTCGTCATCTCTCCTTTCTCAAGTCGCCGGCTCCTGCCCGCCGGCTTCCTTGCCCCAATCGCTGTTCATTCCTTTTCTTGGTCGCGACGAAGCGCCCCGGCGGCCCACCGGGGTCGGCGAGGCGCTCCGTCGCGGCAGGCATCTTAGAGACCCACCTGATCCACGACCTGGCGCAGGTAGCGGTAACCCTTGAGGGCGTAGGCCAGGGGATTGGCTTTGGCCGGATCCTGTTCGGCTTCGATCACCAGCCAGTCGCCGCAATAGCCGGCGGCCTTGACCTCCTTGAGGACCGAGGGAAAATCGACGCAGCCGTCGCCGGGGACGGTGTAGACGCCCGCGATCACCGCCGCAAGGAAACTCCAGTCGCCATCCTTGGACTGGCTGAGCACCTGCGGCCGGACATCCTTGCAATGGACGTGGCGGATGCGTTTGCCCCATTTTTTCGCCACCGCCACCGGGTCGCCGCCGGCGAAGGTGACGTGGCCGGTATCGAGCAAGAGACCCACCGCAGCGCCGGTGTTTTCCATCAGGAGGTCGATTTCTTCGCTCGTTTCGACCACCGTCCCCATGTGATGGTGATAGGCCATGCGGATGCCGTGGGCCAGGAGGTATTCGGCCACCGCCGTCAAGCGGGCGCCGAATTCCTGCCATTGGCCGGCATCGAGCCGGGGCCGGCGGGAGAGAGGCGCGTTTTCCAGGCCGTGGATGCACCCGGTGGTTTCGCACCAGACCATGACCTGGCAATCCATCGCCTTGAGGAGCGACAGATGCTGCTGCACCGCGGCGATTTCCTCGGCAGCCGTCCGGCGCAGGAGTTCCGAGCTGTACCAGCCGGACACCAGCGCCAGGCCGTAGCGGTCGAGGATGGGGCGCAGTTGCGAGGGATCGCGGGGAAACTTGTGGCCCAGCTCCATCCCCTGGAAGCCGGCTTCCCGGGCTTCGGCGAGGCAGTTTTCGAGGGGCGTTTCGCCGCCCAGGGATTGCTTGTCGTCATTGCTCCAGGCAATGGGATTGGCACCGATACGGATGGTCATGCGGATCTCCAGAGAGAGTGGATAATCAATAGGCCTGGTCGCCCTTGGCGGCCAGATAACGGGCGTGGGCCTCCCGCACTTCGGGGCGGATCGACACCTCGGGCACCGCGACCTCCCACCAGGCGCCGCCGGCCCGGGTGGTGGGCGCCGGGTCGGTGTCGATGGCGATGAAATAGGGCCGGGTCGAAGCCCGGGCCCGCCCGAGGGCGGCTTCGAGCTCGTCGAGGTTGGCGGCGTTTTCGGCGGTCGCCCCGAGGGCCCGGGCGTGGCCGGCAAAATCGATGGCGGGCAGGCCTTCCGGCCCGCTGCGGGAATCGCGCAGCAGATTGTTGAAGGGCGCCCCGCCGCAGGCCTGCTGCAGGCGGTTGATGCAGCCGTAACCCCGGTTGTCGAGCAGAACGACGGTGATCTTGTGGCCGAGCATGACGGCGGTGGCGAGTTCGGAATTCATCATCAGGTAGGAGCCGTCGCCCACCAGCACATAGACTTCGCGCTCCGGAAGGGCCATCTTGACGCCCAGGGCACCCGCCACCTCGTAGCCCATGCAGGAGTAGCCGTATTCCAGGTGATAGCCGCGGGGCCGGTCGGCCCGCCAGAGTTTGTGCAGTTCCCCGGGCAAGCCGCCGGCGGCGGCGACCACGACGCCGTCAGGACCGGCTGCCCGGTTCACCGCACCCATGACCTGGGCGTCGGTGGGCAGCGCCGTCACGCCCTTGGCCGTCGCCTGGTCATAAACCCGATTCCATTCGGCAACCAGCCCGGCGCCCCGTGCGGCCCAGGCTGCCGGCACCTTCCAGCCGTTCACCGCGACGGTCAGTTCGGCCAGGCCGCGGCGGGCATCGGCCACCAGGGCCTGGCCGTGGTGCTTGGCGGCATCGAAGGCTGCGACGTTGAGGCCGATCAGCCGCAGGTTTGGGTGGCGGAACACGGCCCGGGAGCCGGTGGTGAAATCGGCGAGCCGGGTACCTACCGCCAGCACGACATCGGCCTCGGCGGCCAGGGTATTGGCGGCGGCCGACCCGGTGACGCCGATGGCGCCGACGTTCTGGGCGTGGTTCCAGGGAAGCGCGCTCTTGCCGGCCTGGGTTTCCGCCACCGGAATGCGATGCTCGGCGGCAAAGGCGGCGAGGGCGTCGCAGGCGTCGCTGTAGTGCACCCCGCCGCCGGCCACGATGAGGGGCTTTTGCGCCGCCATGAGCAGGGCGGCCGCCGCAGCCAGTTCGCCGCTGTCGGGTCCGGGGCGGCGCAGCCGATGGATGCGCGGCTGGAACCAGGCGGCCGGAAAATCATAGGCCATGGCCTGGACGTCCTGAGGCAGGGCCAGGGTGACGGGGCCGCAGTCGGCGGGATCGGTGAGCACCTGGATGGCCCGGGGCAGGCTGGAGATCAGTTGCTCGGGGCGGCTGATGCGGTCCCAGTAGCGGGATACCGGGCGGAAGCAGTCGTTGGTCGAGACGGTGGGATCGGCGAAATCCTCGATCTGCTGGAGTACCGGATCGGGCGCCCGGCTGGCGAAGACGTCGCCGGGCAGGAGCAGCACGGGCAGGCGGTTGACGTGGGCCAGGGCGGCGGCGGTGACCATGTTGGCGGCGCCCGGCCCCACCGAGGTGGTGCAGGCCATCATCCGCCGCCGGCCGCTCGCCTTGGCGTAGGCGATGGCAGCCAGGGCCATGCCCTGCTCGTTGTGGGCGCGGTAGGTGGGGAGCGCGTCCTGGGCGTGGTAGAGCGCCTCCCCGAGGCCGGCTACGTTGCCGTGGCCGAAAATCGCCCAGACGCCAGCGAACAGCGGTTCGATCCGGCCGTCGATATCGACCCGCTGGGCGGTAAGGTATTTGACGAGGGCCTGGGCCGTGGTCAGAAGAATGGTCTCTTTCATGATTTCTCTCCTTGTTTCAACAAACCGCCACGGGCACCCAGCGCCCCTGCTCGGCGGACTTGCGCACCGCCGCCGCCACCCGTTCGACCTCCAGGGCTTCGCGGAAATCGGCGTAGGCCGGGGCGACGCCGCAGACCGCTTCGATCAGCCGCTTGACCTCGATCACCTTGAGGTCGTTGAATCCGATCTGGTGCCCGGACGCCGGACAAAAGGCGCCGTAGTCGGGATGCTCCGGGCCGGCGGTGATGGTCTTGAAGCCATCCCGCCCGCGGGGCTGGCCTGCCTGGTAGAGGCGTAATTCGTTGAAACGCTCCTGGGTGAAATCGAGGGCGCCGCGGGTGCCGTAGAGTTCGAAGGCGTGCTGCATCTGGCGCCCGGTGGCGATCCAGCTGGCGCTGAGGTTGCCGCTGGCGCCGCTGGCGAAGCGGGCGAGGCAGTGGCTCTGGTCGTCTACGCACACCGGCTTGCTGCCGCTGCCGTCAGCAAGCCGGCGCTCTTGATGGACGGTGATCGTCTCGCCGCAGACCCGGTCGATGGGTCCGGCCAGGTAGCGGGCCAGGGCGATGATGTGGCTGCCGATGTCGGCCAGGGCGCCGCCGGCCTGCTCGGGCTGGCAGCGCCAATTGTAGGGCGTGGCCGGGTCGGCCATGAAGCCTTCGGCGTGGATGCCGCGAAACCCCGTGATCTCGCCCAATTCGCCGCTGTCGACGATTTCCTTGGCGAGCCCGATCATGGGGTTGCACAGATAGTTGAAACCCACCTGGGTAACCACCCCGGCCGCCTTGGCCGCGGCCACCATTTCCCGGGCATCGTCCACGGTGGTGGCGAGGGGTTTTTCGCAATACACCGCCTTGCCTGCCGCGATGGCGGCAAGGGCCATGGGTTTGTGCAGGAGGTTGGGGGTGGTGATGGCGACGATGGCGACCCGGGGATCGTTCACCACCGCCCGCCAGTCGGCGGTGCTGCGTTGGAAGCCGAAGCTGCGGGCGGCAGCGGCGGCGCGCCCGGTATCGGTGTCGGCGAGTATTTCCAGCTCGACCGCGGCCGGCAGATCGAAGACCCCGCCGACGGTACGAAAGGCCAGGGCGTGGGCCTTGCCCATGAAGCCGCTGCCGATCAAGCCGATTCCTAGTTTTTTCATTGTCCTGCCGTTCCTCGTATCGATTGGCCACCGGCGGGCGGCCTCGCCATCAATGAATTTCGGGTTCCCCGACGGGGTCGCCGAAACCGGTTTCCATAAAATCAAAATCGCAGCCTTGGTCGGCCTGGGTGATGTGTTGCGCGTGCAGCCAGCCGTAGCCGCGCCCGTAGCGCCGGGGCAGCGGCGACCAGGCAGCGCGCCGGCGCGTCAGTTCGGCCTCGTCGACATGCAGGTGGAGCCGGCGGGCCGGAACGTCGAGTTCGATCAGGTCGCCGTCGCGGACGAGGGCCAGGGGACCGCCGACCCGCGATTCCGGCGCGACGTGCAGGACGCAGGCACCGTAGGAGGTGCCCGACATGCGGGCATCGGAGATCCGCACCATGTCGCGCACCCCCTGGGCGAGGAGCTTCTTGGGGATAGGAAGCTGGCCCCATTCGGGCATGCCCGGCGCTCCGACCGGCCCGGCGTCCTGCAGCACGAGGACGGAATCGGCGGTGACCGGCAGAGCGGGATCGTCGATCCGCCGCTCCATGTCGTTGTAGTCCTTGAACACCACCGCCGGCCCGGTATGGACGAGCAGCTCCTTCGCCGCCGCCGGCGGCTTGATGACGGCGCCCCGGGGGGCGAGGTTGCCGCGCAACACGGCCAGGCCGCCCGATTCCCACACCGGGTTGGTCAGGGGACGGATCACTTCGTCGAGATAGACCGCGGCGCCTTCGGTGTTCTCCCCCAGGGTCCGGCCGTTGACGCTGGGGCAATCGAGATGGAGAAAATCCCGCAGCCGGGCGTGCAGGCCGCGCAGGCCGCCGGCGTAGTAAAAGTCTTCCATGAGAAAGCGCCCGGCCGGCCTGATGTCGGCCAGAACCGGCACGCGGGCGGCGATGCGGTCGAAGGTTTCGAGGTCGAGGGCGATGCCGGCACGGCGCGCCATGGCGATGAGGTGAACGATCGAATTGGTCGACCCGGCGAGGGCCAGGTCGACGGTGATGGCATTTTCGAAAGCAGCCCGGGAAAGGATGTCGGAGGGCTTCAAATCTTCCCAGACGAGGTCGACGATACGCCGGCCGGTGGCCGAGGCGAGCCGGGCATGGCCGGAATCCGGAGCCGGGATGCTGGAGCCGCCGGGCAGGACGAAACCCAGGGTTTCCGCCAGGCTCATCATGGTGGCGGCGGTTCCCATGGTCATGCAGGTACCGGCGGAGCGGGCGATGCCATCTTCCAACTCGGCCCAGGCCTCGTCGGAGAGCTGGCCGGCGCGTTTTTCCGCCCAGTATTTCCAGACGTCGGAACCCGACCCCAGAACCTTGCCTTGGTAATTGCCGCGCAGCATGGGGCCGGCGGGGAAATAGATGGCGGGCAGGTTCATCGAGGTGGCCGCCATGAGAAGCGCCGGCGTCGTCTTGTCGCAACCGCCCATGAGCACCACGCCGTCGATGGGATGGGAGCGCAGCAATTCCTCCACTTCCATGGCCAGGAGGTTGCGGTAGAGCATGGTCGTCGGCTTGACGAAAGGTTCGCCCACGCTCATGGCCGGCAGTTCGACGGGAAACCCGCCGGCCTGCCAGACGCCGCGCTTGATTTCTTCGACCCGCTGGGGGAAGTGGGTGTGGCACGAATTCATGTCGGACCAGGTGTTGATGATGCCGATCACCGGCTTGCCTTGGTAATCCTCGGCGGCGAACCCCATCTGCTTGGTGCGCGAATGGTGGCCGAAGGCGCGCAGGGTAGGCACGCCGTACCAGCGGGCGCTGCGCAGTTGGTCGTAGGTCTTGCGGTCTTTTTTCATGGGTTTCTCCCGATTCAGTAGCCGGTGCCGGCCGCCGCCCCGCCCTGGGCCTTCATCCGGTCCACCGCCGCCCGGGCGCCGGCCGCCATGAACCGGGCGTCGGAACCGACGGTGACGAACTGGAATCCCTTGGCCACCATCCGGAGGGCGTAGTCGGCGCTGCCGTTGTGGATGCCGGCCACCACGCCATGGGCCCGGGCGCGGCTCAGGATGTGGTCGATGGCGGCAACCACGGGGGCTTCGTCCTGATCGAAGCGGGGGGTGCAACCCAGGGCCAGCGACAGGTCGGCGGGGCCGATGTAGACCGCATCCAGCCCCGGCGTGGCGAGGATGTCGTCGAGATTGTCCAGGGCTTCGCGGGTTTCGATCATGGCAAAACGGACGATCTCGGCGTCGGCCTGGCTGCCGTAGTCGGCGCCGGCGTAGAGGAGCGCCCGGATCGGCCCATAGCTGCGGCCGCCCCGCGGGGGGTAGGAGGTGGCCGCAACCAGCCGCTCGGCGTCGGCCCGGGTATTGACCAGCGGGCAGATGACGCCGTAGGCGCCGGCGTCGAGCACCTTCATCAGCATGCCCGGATCGAGCCAGGGCACCCGCACCAGGGGTACGGTGGCGGTGGTCGAAATGGCGGCCAGCATGTTGACGGCGTCGGCGTAGTCGATCACGCCGTGCTGCAGATCGAGGGTCAGGCTGTCCCAGCCCTGGTGGGCCATGGTTTCGGCCGAGAAGGCGCTGGCGATGGCCAGCCAGCCGTTGACCACGGCGCCGCCGGAGCGCCAGATTTCGCGAAGACGGTTGGTGCGCATCGTCACCTCCTTCACATCACCGGCCGGCCGGGCAGGATTTGCCGGCCGTGGATGGCGTCCCACTGCTCCTGGGCGCGGTGCAGGATGCGCATGGTGGGCAGGACCGACCAGCCCGGTACCAGCGGTTCGCGGCCCTCCGCCAGGGCGGCGACGAAATCGCGGGCGCAGAGCCAGGCGTTTTCCCGCTCGCTCGCCACGCCCACGGTACCGCTGCCGGTAGTGAGCAGGCCGGAGTTTTCGTCCAGCCGGTAGGAATCGCGGTCGCTGACCACCAAGGTGTCGTAGATGCGTTCCCGGCCATAGTAGGAACCGGTGGCGACAATGATCTGGTCGTCGTGGGTTTCGACGGTGAGGGCGATTTCCATCGGGATGCCGGTGCGCGGATCGGGACCGGGCATGGCGCAATGGACGGTACGGACGCGGGCATCGGCATCTTTCATGGCGCCGCCGCAGGCCATCCAGAGGCCGAGATCGACGAGATGGGCGGTGTGGTGCCAGAGGATGTTGTCGGTCCAGCTCCGCCGATAACCCGTGGCGCCGACGTTCTCTAGGCGATGGATGAAAAAGCGGCCGTGGGTCTTGCGCACCCGCTCCTCGCCGACCCGGATACGTTCGAGTACCGCCCGCCGTTCGGGGCGAAAGCGCATGGGATGGACCACCCCCAGGACGACCCGCCGCTCGGCCGCCAGGGCGACGAGGCGCTCCGACTCGGCGAGATTCATGGCGAGGGGAATCTCGACCAGGGTGTGCTTGCCGGCGGCGACCGCCTGCCGGGCCATCTCGGCGTGGGTCTCGCTGGGGCCGGCGACGATGACGATATCGACGGCCGGGTCGGCCAGGGCGGCAGCGAAATCCACCGTCCAGTTCAGGTAGCCGTAGCGGCCGGCAAACTCGGCGGTCGGCGCGGGCCGGCGCCCGACCACGGTGTGGAGGCGGCAGGGCTGGTCCTGCAGGGCCTCGGAATGCCAGACCCCCATCATGCCGTGGCCGATCATGCAGATATTGGCAACTTTCTCGTTCATGTTTTTCCCTGAATCATGTTCTGTCGGACTTCGGCTCAACCCCGGAAGCGCGCTACCGGCACGCCGGGAACGTCGACGTCGAGGGCAAAAATGCCCCCCGACAGGGGGTGAGCCGCCAGCGCTTCGGGAGCCAGGCCGTGGCGCAGACTGGTGACGTAGAGCGTCTTCATGTCCGGGCCGCCGAAGCAGGGGCAGGTGGGGTGCGGCACCGGCAGTTCGATGCGGCGCTCCAGGCTGCCGTCGGGAGCCCAGCGGTTGAGCACCCCGGCCGAAATGCCGGCGCTCCAGTAGTAACCCTCCTGGTCGAAGGCGCCGCCGTCGGGCCGGCCCACCGCTTCGTCGGGGCGGGCCACCACCCGGCGGTTGGCAAGGGCGCCGCTATGCGGGTCGTAATCCCAGGCGTAGATGAGCTGGCCCTTGGAGTCGGAATGGAAGAGGAGGCGGCCGTCGCCGCTCCAGGCCAGGCCGTTGGAGACGATCAGGCCGTTGGCGACGCGGTGGCAACTGCCGTCGGGGTCCAGACGGTAAAGGCAACCGATCGGCCGGGACAGGCTTTCGTCCATGGTGCCGGCGAAGAAACGGCCGTCGGGGGAAACCTTGCCGTCGTTGAAGCGCACCTCGGGGTTGGTGGCTTCGGGCTGGGCCAGCGGCAGCAGGCGGCCGGTGATGAAATTGAGCAGGTGAAATCCGCTCTTCAGCGCCACCACCGCCCCCGACGAGACGCGCAGGGCGAAGGAGCCGATCGGCTCGGGCATGGGCCAGCTGCGGGTTTCGCCGCTGGCCGGATGCAAGCGGTGCAGCGCCGGAGCCAGGATGTCGACCCAGTAGAGCGCCTCTTCCGCCGCCGACCACACCGGGCATTCCCCCAGTTCGGCGCGGGCATCGAGGACACAGCGCACGGCAGTCATCGCGCCGGCTCCCTGGCCGGGTTCCCGGAAAGGGTCTGCGGCGTGACCAGAGCCGGCACAATGGTGCGGGATTCGAGGACCGCCCCCCGGCGCAGGTGGTCGACGAGGAGGCGCAGGGCGGTACGCACCTGGTCGGCGCCCCGCTGGTCGACGGTGGCCGCCAGACTGCCGTCCTTTACCCGGTCGATGGCGAAGGGCAAGGCGTCGAAGCCGATGACCCGCACGCCTTTGCCTTCTCGGCCGGTGATGCGCAGGGCTTCAAGGGCGCCGACGGCCATGTCGTCATTGTCGGCGACGATGACGTCGGGAGGCGTCTTGAGAAAATTGAGGCGGCTTTCGGCAACCATCTGCGCCTCGCTACGCGACCAGTCGGCGCTGGCCTCGGCCACCACGACGTAGCGCGGGCCGGCCTTGGCGAACCCCTCGCGCACGCCCCGGGCACGCTCGATGGCGGTGCTGCTGCCGGGCTGGCCGGTGAGGTGGACGATTCGGGCGCCGCCGGGATAGGCGTCAACCACCCAGCGGGCAAGCAGGCGGCCGCCGGCCACGTTGTCGATGCCGACGTGGGGAACCGGCGCCACCGTGTCGTATACCCGGCGATCGACGGTGACCACCGGGATGCTCCGGCGCCGCAGGAAATCCACCAGGGGCGCCAGGGCATAGACGTTGTTGGGGGCGACGACGACGCCGTCTACCCGGCGGCGCAGGGCGGCATCCTCGATAGCGCTGGCCTGGATGGCCGAATCGCCCTTGCCGTCGCTTATCAGTAGTTCGACGCCGAGTTTGGCGGCTTCGTCGCGGGCCGCATCGCGCATCAGGGCCATGAAGGGTTCGGAACCCTTGGACAGGCTGAGGAGGACGGTCCTGTCGCCGGCCGCGGCGGCCGCCAGGGCGAACCCGGCGGCGGCCAGGAGGACGAGACCGCGGGTCAGGCAGGATCGGGCTTTCATCGTCGCGCTCCTGGTGTCAGTCACTTGCGGCCGCGCCGGCTCTTGGCGTAGGTATCGAAGGCCACCGCCATGATGATGATGACGCCGATGATGACCTGCTGGTAATAGGCCGAGACGTTAATCATCACCAAGCCGTTGATGAGCACGCCGATGAGCAGCGCCCCGACAATGGTGCCGCCAACCCCGCCCAGACCGCCGAAGAGGCTGGTGCCGCCGATCACCACCGAGGCGATGACGCGCAATTCGTAGCTCACGCCCGCCACCGCTTCGGCCGACCCCAGACGGGCCGAGAGGAGGAAGCCCGAGAGGCCCGAGAGAAAGCCGATCATGACGTAGACGCTGACCAGGATGGCTTTGACGTTGAGGCCGGAAAGCCGCGCCGCCTCGGGATTGCCGCCGACCGCGAAGACCTGGCGGCCGTAGCGGGTGTAGCGCTGGACGATGTAGCCGGCGACGGCGACGACCAGGAAGGCCACCACCGGCACCGGCACCCCCGCGATGTCGCCGCGGCCCCACCAGCGATAGGCTTCGTCGAAGCCCGAAATCGGCCCGCCGTCGTTGAGGATGAGGGTGGCGCCCCGCCAGATGGTCATCCCACCCAAGGTGACGATGAAGGGGGGAACGTTGAGCATGGTCACCGTCTTGCCATGCACGTAGCCGGCCAGGGTGCCGATGAGCAACGAGATGGCGAGGGCGGCAAACCAACCGTCGCCGCCGAAGTAGTTGACCACCACGTAGGCCCCGGCAAGGGAGGCAAAGGCGAGCAACGAGCCGACCGCAAGGTCGACGCCGCCGGTCAGGATGACGTAGGTCATGCCGACGGCGATGATGCCGTAAATGGAAACCTCGGTCAGGATGTTGGTGATGTTGCGGCCCGACAAAAAGCGTTCGTTCTGCACGCTGAAAAACACCACCAGGGCGAGCAGGAACATCACCGTTCCGTACTTTTCCAGGAAGCCGACGATATCGAAGCTGCGCTGGGCAGCAGGGGCAGGGGTAGCGACGGTAGTTGCCATTGTTGTCTCCTCGATCTTGTTCTGTTGCTCGGTGTGCCCGGGGGCGTCCGGCGGGCGGCCGGTTTCCGGCCGGCTTGACCCGGCGTTCATGCGAACCCCATGGCCATCAGGCTCATCAACTGCTCTTCGTCGGTTTCGCGGGCATTGACCACGCCGGTGATGCGGCCTTCGCGGAACACCGCGATGCGATCGCTGACGGCCATGACCTCGGGCAGTTCGGAAGAAATGACGATGACCGCGACCCCTTCGGCGGCCAAATCGAAGAGCACCTGATGCACTTCCGACTTGGCGCCGACGTCGATGCCCCGGGTCGGCTCGTCGACGATCAGCACCTTGGGCCGCAGGGCCATGCAGCGGGCCAAGAGCACCTTTTGTTGATTGCCGCCGGAGAGGGTGGAAATCGCCACCTTGTCGTTGGGCATCTTGATCCGCAGCTTGGCGCGGAAGGATTCGACCATCGCCGTCTCGGCTTTTTCATCGACGAAAAAGCGCCACTTGCTCAAGCGGGAAAGGCTGGGCAGGGTCATGTTCTGGCGGATCGACTGGGTGAGGAAGCAGCCCTGCTGTTTCCGATCCTCGGGAACCAGGGCAATACCTGCCTTGAGGCCTTCCTTGGGCGAGCGCAGGGGGCCGATCCGGCCGCCGTGCATCCAGAGAACGCCTTCGTCGCAACGGTCGGCGCCGAACAGAATGCGGGCCAATTCAGTGCGCCCGGCGCCCACCAGGCCCGCAAAACCGAGGATCTCGCCGGCGTGGACCTCGACCGACAGGCCGCACAGTACCGTGGCGTGGGGGTCGGTCGGGCTGCCGGCGCGGGAAACGCCTTCCGCCTTGAGCACCAGTTCGCCCCTGTGGTCGGTGGCGGTGTCCCGCTTGAGGACTTCGACATCGCGCCCGACCATGAGGCGGACCATGCCCCGCAGGTCGATCTCACCGACCTCGCCGCGGGCCACGAACTTGCCGTCGCGGAACACGGTGTAGCGATCGCACACCTCCTTGACCTCGCGCAGGCGATGGGTGACGTAGATGACGCTGATGCCCTTGGTGCGCAGATCCTTGACGATGCTATGGAGTTTTTCCACCTCGCGGCCCGAGAGGGCGGCGGTCGGTTCGTCCATGATGATGAGCTTGGCGTTGAGGGTCAGGGCCTTGGCGATCTCGACCATCTGCTGCTGGGCCACGGAGAGGCTGCGCACTTCGGTCAGGGGGTCGAGGTCGAGGCCGAGATCGTCGATGATCCGTTTGGCATCGCCAT
The DNA here is from genome assembly GCA_009469675.1 of Azonexaceae bacterium. GTDB lineage: Bacteria > Pseudomonadota > Gammaproteobacteria > Burkholderiales > Rhodocyclaceae > SSSZ01. Next base: position 85,709 of record SSSZ01000054.1, read on the forward strand.
ACATGCGCTTCCAGTGGATGAGGCCGGCGACCAGCGGCTCCCGGCCGAGGTACATGTTTTCCGCCACCGACATGTGGGGCAGCAGATTGAACTCCTGGTAAATCGTGACGATGCCCGCCAGCTGCCGCTGGATCGGGGTATCCCGATAACCCAAAGTCGTGCCGTCGTAGCGCAGCTCGCCTTCATCCGGGGGTTGCGCCCCGGAAAGAATCTTGAGGACGGTGGATTTCCCCGCCCCGTTCTCCCCCAACAGGGCATGAACCTCGCCCCGCGCCACCTGGAGCTCGACGCCATCGAGCGCCTTGACCCCGGGAAAGCGCTTGCTAACTGTGATCTCTCTGTAGGTTGTTCACTCGGGGTGTCTCCCCGGAGAATTGGAGGCACCAACCATACAAGCCTCCGAGGCCCCGAATGAACATCCATAAAAATGCCCGATTAACGCCGCACGGTCGAGCCCTACTTGTTCGC
>SSSZ01000055.1 GCA_009469675.1 Azonexaceae bacterium
GCGGGCAGGACGGGCTGGCGAAGCTGGTGGAGGCGGTGTTGAACCAGATACTGGAGGCGCAGGTGGCGAAGCTCTCGGTGTTCGGGCTCATGTTTTCGAGAGATTAGTTGCCGCATTCCGGAAATCGCGAAGTATGCAACGGGGGACGCTACAGCGTCTTCAAGTACTCCAATAGTGCCTCCTTCTCCACTGCCGTCAACCCCGTCCCAAACTCGTGCCCCTGATTCCCCCCGGCCTTGCTGCCTGTATCCAGCCGCGTCCCCACCCGCTGCGCCTCCGGACCATCGCTGACGAACCCCACCTTCACCGGGTCATAGACGTCGTAGCCCCGCCAGAACACCTTGGGCCGTTTGGCTGCCGGTTCCAAGAGATCGCGCAGCGTCGGCACCGAGCCGTTGTGCAGGTAGGGGGCCTTGAGCCAGATGCCGTCGAGGAAGGCGGCGACGTAGCCCTTGAGGTCTTCTTCCACCAGGCCGCGGCGTTGCAAGCCCATTTCCTTGACCACCTGGTTGGCTTTGACGGCGGCGCCCTTGTTCCAGGAATCCAGCCGGCCGCGGTCGGTGCCGACCTCTGCCAGAGGGAGCGGCGTGCCGGTCTTTTCGCTCCTGTGGCAACTGGCGCAGTGGGCGTCGAAGAGCGGCTTGCCGGTGGCGGCCTTGGCTTCGTTGATGGGGAAGGGGTATTTCGGCGGCGGCAGTTCAGAGAGATAGTCGTGGAGCCATTTCACTTGGCCGACGAAATCCTCCTTGTGCTTGGGCGGGGCGCCGAGCAGGCCGAGGGCCGAATCCATGATCACCGAGGTGGCATCGTGGCTGTCGCCGGCGTAGTTCATGCGGTGGCCCTTGTCCCAGACGTATTTCTTCAGGTTCCACACCGAGGGCATGTCGGTGGGGCCGAAAGTGTCGTCCATCGGGGCCTTAATCATGAAGTACTTGGTCAGGTTCATGGCGTCGTCGCGGCCACGGCCCCAGTCGGGGAAATCCTTGCGGTAGATCCAGGCGAACTGGGCCTCGCGCTCCAGGAGGCGCTGCCTGGTGATGGGAATGACGAAGAAGCGGTAGAGGGCCTTGTCGATCCAGTCGAGGGCGGTCACCCGGTTGATCTCGGCCATCAGGATGTCGGCGTTGAAGCGCGGATCCTTGGCGCAGTCGATGAGGAGCCGGAAGAAGCCTTGGACGTTGGTGGTGTGGGCCGGCCCGCCGACGACGAAGACCGGGTTGGAATCCGGGCTGGTGCGGTAGGTGGTGGTGTGGCAGACGGCGCAGTTGTTGGCCACCCGGGGGAAGCCGATGGTCTTCTTGGTGAAGCCGACCGGGAGTTCCCGGCCCATTTCCCAGGGCACGCCGAGGGCGGCGTAGCCGCCGGGGACGACCTTGCCGTCCTGGGTGAATTTTTCGGGGAAGACCCGGGGCAGGACGTAGAAAATCCAGTAGGGAATCCCGGCGTCGAACTCGGCGCCGATGGAGCCGTACTTGAAGCGCATTTCCGGCGTGGTGGTAACCCAGTCGGGCTGCGGGTATTCGCGGAAGCCGCGGTCGTAGCCGATCATCGCGCCGATGACGCCGATCACTGCCAGGGCCGCGCCGGTGAGCTTGAGCCAGGTCTTGCAGTTGCAGGTGCTCATGATGGCGCCCTCAGAAAGTTTTCAGGTATTCGACCAGGGCCGTCTTTTCAGCCGGGGTGAGTTCGGTGCCGTAGGACTTGCCCTCGTGGCCGCCGTTACCGTTGCCGGGCTGGGCGGTATCGAGGAGGAAGAGCTTCTTGCCGTTGGCTTGCGCCTTGTCGGAGACGAAGCCGACCTTCACCGGGTCGTAGACGTCGTTGCCGCGGTAGAAGGCCTTGGGCCGCTTGGCGGCGGGTTCGAGCAGGTCGCGCAGGCTGGGCACCGAGCCGTTGTGCAGGTAGGGCGCCCGCAGCCACAGCCCGTCCAGGGGCATGTTGGCGTAGCCGTGGGTCTTCTGGAAATGAGTGAACCGCCAGGGGTAGCCGGCGTAGAGGGTGGCCTGGTTCACCGCCAGGGTGTAGGTGTAGGAATCGAGGCGCCGGCGGTCGGTGCCGATCTTGGTCAGCGGCACCACCTGGCCGACGTGTTCGCCCGTGAAATCCCGGCCCGAGGCGCCGTGGCAGGCGGCGCAGTAGGCCTGGTAGAGGGGCGCGCCCTTGGCCGCCAGGCTCAGGTCGACGGAAAAGAATTGGCTGAAAGGCGGCGGCTCGGCATCCATGATCCAGGCCTCGACGCGCTTGATGCGTCCCAGGTCGATGGTGGGCGGCGTCGTGCCGGTGCCGAAGGCGGCGCTCTTGTTGCGCTCTTCGACAGTGGTGTTGTTGCCGTCCCAGTGGAGTTGCATCTCCTTGGGTTCCTTGCGCTGGCGCTGGCGCCAGATCGAAGGGAAGTCGGCGGGGGCGTCGAACTCCCTGGGGTCCAGGTGGGCCATGGGGAAGTTGAAGATGACCTTGGCCGAGTTGAAGGTATCGACCCGCCCCGGCCCCCAGTCCCGCTGCTTGAAGACCCAGTCGAAACGCCCGGCCAGGGCCAGCACCCGGTCCCGCATGATGGCGATGGCGACGGGGTAGACCAGGTAGCGGTCGAGGAGATCCAGTTCGCCGCCTTGGCGCTCGATTTCCGGCAGGATGTATTCTTTGGAAAACTTGGGGTCGGCGGCGCAGCGGAAGAAGAAGGTCTCGAAGGCCTTCATGTCGAAGGTGGCGGCGGGCATGCCGAGGACGACGGTGGGTTCCCGGTCGGCGGCGGTGCGCACGGTGCTGACGTGGCAGACGGCGCAATTGACGAAGACCCGGTCGATGCCCTGGTAGCGGCGCTTGCTCGTGCCGACGGGCAAGTCGCGCTCGCTGCCGTCGGGGTTTTTCTCGTACACCATGCCCAGGGACCGGTAACCCTTGCCCGGCAGGTACTGCGGACAGACCTCGGGCAGGGCGCGCCAGATCCAGTAGGGGAAGCCCATCTCGTGCTCGCCGCCGGTGGAGCCGTACTTGAAGTGCTCGGCGGGGCTGGCGTAATCGACCGGAACGTCTTCGCCGAAGCGCTTGGCGAGCAGCAGGCCGATAAACCCCGGGATCCCGACGGCGAGAAAGAAAAGCACGAAGAAGCGCCGCTTCCACGGGCTGGTTGCGGTTTGCAGGTCGTCGTTCATGGTGTGAACCTCTTTGGCAACGTCGAACCCCAGGGCGAAGGCCGCTGCCGGCCGGCGCCCGCACCCACGGCTTTCCGCCGCAGCGGTGCGCGGACGGTCGAGGGTGCCTGGCTGCCTTCGGCGGCGTCATTGCGTAGTGGCCTTGGGATTTTCGCCGTCATGGTCTTCCCCGGTGGCTGGGTTAGGGGGCGGGCAGGCAGGGGCGCAGGGCTTCGTAGCCGCCCGCCAGCAGGGCGTCGAGCTGGGGCGACCGGCCGCTTTCGGCCTGCAGCCAGGCTTCGACCTGGGTCATCAGCCCGGCTCGGACCGGGCTTGCCGCCCAGGCCGCCGCGTCGGTGCCGAAGGCGGGCAGCAGACTTTCCGGCGGCATGGGGGTTTTTCCTCGCCGTTCCGGCGGCAGGTCGGCCACGGCCAGCCGGACGTAGAGCCGGGGCGCACAGTGGCGCAGCTTGGCGTCGATTTCGGCGGCGCTGCCGGCCAGGAAGTTGGGCGGGAAGCGTTCGTCGGTGCGATGGCAGGTCGCGCAATAAAGCAGGAAATCCCGGCCGCTGCCGCCGGCCTCGTCGTTTGGCGCTGCCGCCGGAGTCTCAAGCCGGGGCGGCGGCAGGGCGCGCGCCGCGGCGCAGCAGTGGGGCGGCGGCGCCCCGCCCAGTTCGCGGAACAGGGCGGCAAAAAGCGCTTCCCGCGGGAAGGGGGCCGGGGCGAAGAGGGTTGCGGCGGCGGCGCCTTCGGCCAGGCGGTCGAGGGCTGCGGCGGCCAGGGAAAAATCCTGGCGGATGGTCAGCCGGGCCTCAAGATCGTCGCCCCGGCCGCGGAATTCGATACCGGTCAGGGCATCGCCGGCGGCGGTTCGAACCGGCCGCCCGTCCACCCAGGGGGCGAGGGCAGGACCGGCGGGCCGCAGTTCGATGCCGTTGATGGCGGTGCCCCCCGGCAGGGCGAGGCGGCGCAAGTGGCCTGCGGCCACCCGGCCGGCCTGGAGGGTGACCGTTCCGTCGAGGGCGGCGCCGTCGGGGGCGGTACAGCGCAACGACCAGCGCGAGGCGGTGCTGCCGTCGTCGCGGCGGCAGGGCAGCCGCAGCGTCGCGGCGACTACCCCGGGGCGGCTGCCCAGGAGGGCGGCGAGGGCAAGCCGGTCGGGGCCGGCGACGAATTCGGCGAGGCCCCGGAGGGCCGCTTCGAGGCCGGCTGCGTCGGGTCGCCAGGCTTCCCGCAGGGGGCGCGGCAGAAGCGGATCGAAGCGGGCCGGAACGTGGGAAAAGGCGATGCGGGCGGCGGCTTCGGCGGGCCAGGCGGCGACGCCCTGGAGGGGGTTGCGGTTGGGCAGATCGGGGTTGCCGGGGGCCAGCCCGGCGGGCCAGCGGCGTCCGGCCTCGGCGGAAAGGGGGGCGGCGACGGCGGCGGCAAAGGCCGGGTCGGGCCGCCAAGTCTGGCCGCCGGAAAGGGCGTGGCGCAGGGCGCCGGCGAAGAGCCCAGCACGGCAGCGGCGGGCCGCGGGGTGGTCGCCGCCGCAGCCCTCCTGCCACAGGCGCTGGCTGAGGGCGAAGCCGTTGGCCCGCTCGGTGGCGTTGTCGATGGCGTAGGGAATGTCGATGCCCCGCTCCGGGGCGATGCCGTAGAAGCGCCGGCCGCTGCCCACCAGCAGGGCGGCGACCTGGGGGTTGGCGTTGGTTTCGTCCCACAGGCCGCGGGAGAAGATCGGCGCTCCGTTCTGGTGGCAGGCGAAACACAGGCCGCGCCGGGCGTAGACGACGCGAGGCTTGCCGCCGGCCCGGTAGTCCTTGACCAGCTGGAATTCGAAGCGCCCGGCTTCTTCGTTGTAGCTGATGACTTCGAGAACCGCCGATTTCTCCTGGTAGCCGAGATAGAGCCGGTCCTTGAGGAGGGGGGCGGCGGGGCCGGCGGGGGGGGCGTCGACGGCGACCACGACGCGGGGGAAGGCGAAGTAGTCGGGGGCTGCTGCGGTCCGTTGCAGCGAGCGCCCGAGGGGAATCAAAACCCGCTTGGCCGGCGGCAGGGGGTCGGCCGGGTCATGCTGCAACTGGGCGTCGAGGCGGGCCAGCAAGGCCGCGAAGGGGAAGGGCAGTTCGATTTCGGCCCCGCCGCCGCGGGCCACGGCGAACACCCGGTCGAAGAGCGAACGCCCCCGGGGCGGCAGGTTTTCGCCGGGATCGGCCGGGTCCACCACCGGCACCGGCGGTTTAAGCGACGGGGCGCTCAAGGCGGTTCCCCAACAGGCGGCCCAGGCGGCTACGGCAAGGGCGTAACGGCAGGCGCGTTTCATCGTGGCTGGCCACGGTCCGAGCCGGCTCAGGGTTTGGCGAGGACCAGCGTGCGGGCCTGGGTGCCCGGCCAGCAGTCTTCCTGCACCTTGCCGGTCTTGACGTAGTCGCCCCGCGCCTTGTCGTCGGTGGCCTTGTCGTAGAGGGTGAAATTGAGGGCGAAACCCTTGTCCAGGTAGGCGCGGCCGAGGTAGAAGCCGGGCCGGATCATGCGGATTTCGTCGCGCACCTTGAGGCCGCGGCGGCCAGCGATATAGTCGGGGTTTTCCTGGTAGCCCGGAATTTCGTCGGTGAAGAAATAATCGATGATGATCGATTCCCGGCGGGCGTCGAAGAGACTCTGGCCGCAGTAAAGCTTGGCCGGGAAGAGCAGCCAGGTTTCCTTGCCGCCGTAGCTCATCTTCTTGGGTTCGCCTTCGACCAGACCGGCTTTCTTGAGGACGGCGAGGTCTTCGATGCGGTTCCTCAGCACCCGCTCTTCGCGGAAGAAAACCTTGCCGCGCCACAGGGCCTCGCCGATCTCTTCGACGACCAGCCCCTTGAGGTGGAGCGCCGTGCCGGCAAAACCGCCGACGATTTCGGAAAGTCGGAATTTGCCGCTCATCGCCCGGGGCAGGAGGATGCGGCCCTCGAAGGCGCCGTCGGGGATGGGGCCGGCGGTGAGGCGGGCGTAGATCTGGTCGATCTGCTCCTGGTCGAGGCCGGCCAGGTAATCGGGGGTGATTTTCGCCAGTTCGGCGGCGGCCAGGGGGAATTTGTACTCGACCTGGGCCAGGTCCAGCTTGGTCTGGTAGCCCTTTTCATAGGGGGCAAAGCTCAGGTTCGGCGATTCGGCCGGCTGGTTGCAGGCGGCGAGGCCGGCCAGGAGGAGAATGCCGAGGGTGCGGCGGACAGCGGTGTGGGTTTTCATGAGTTTCTCCCCTTGCCTTACAGGGTCGCCAGGAAGGCGGTGAGGGCCTTCTTGTCGGCCTCGGAAAGGTCTTCGCCGAAGCGATGGCCCTCGTTCTCGATTTCCTGGGTGCAGGTCTGGTAATGGGCGCTGATGAAATCCCGCTTTTCCTGCAGGATGGCGACGAAACGCCCCGGAGATTTGAGGATTTCGTCGGCCATGGCCTGCAGGGTCGCCACCTGGGCCTTCTTGCCGGCGGCCTCCAGTTTGGCCGGATCGCGTTTGGCGAGGAAGAGATCGCCGACCAACTGCTTGTGTTGCAGGCCGTTGAGGAAGCCGGCGCTGGTGCCGGCCGGAATTCTCACCTGGCCGAAGCCGAAGAGGGGCTTTTCCGTCTTGCCGTCAAGGGGCCGCAGGCCGACGTCGACGATCAGGTCGGCGTTGGTCAGGGTGCGCTTGACGCCGCGTTCCTTGGGATGGAGAAGTTCGTACATGGAACGCTTGTAAAGATCGAAGCGGCCTTCGATGCTGGGGTCGTAACGCAGGCAGTCCGGCTGTTTCTCCAGGAGCTTGCCGTCGGTGCCGACGTAGCGCGCCCGGTGGAAATCGTTGGCCGGATTGGCCGGTTTGCCGCAGATTTCCGGGCCGACCGCGTTGTTGTGCATGAAAGGCGCCGTGGCCCAGAGATTGACCAGGGACACGTTGCGCAGGTAACCCCGGCCGCCGTCCTTCAATTCGTCGCGCTCGGGGATGTCGGCGACGGGGGGACGCTTCCTCATCGAGTCGGAGGCGTATTCCATGTAGAGATGCCCGGCCCGATGGTTGGAATGGAGGGACCGGCAGCGGAAGGTGCCGACTTCGGTGACCGGCGTCGACTGGTCATTGCCCAGGAAGTCGGCGCGTACCTGGCGCGGATGGGCCGGATCGGGGGCGGCGAAGTCGCGGGTCTTGAAGGCCCCGGCGGTGCTTTCCGGGAGGCTCGAATGGCAGCGGGCGCAATTGTCGGCGAAGACCGCCTGGCCGCGGCCGACGGCGCCCTTGCCGAATTCCTTCTCCAGGTCGGCGACGAAGTCGGCCCGGCTGTATTTGCCGGCACGGGCCTTGGCCCGGGCGGCCTGGAGGTCGGTCTGGTCGGATTCGGCCGAGGCGAAAAAATCGAGCACGTTCTGCAGGCGGTCTTCGATGGCCCGGAAATTGGGGCAGTCGCGCCGGCATTGGCCGACGTTGAAGGGCGTCTGGCCGAAACCGCGCTGGTCCGGGTCCACCTGGCGCATGTCGGAAAAGTGATTGACCCAGCACTGCTCGGAGCAGGAGCCGATGTTGAAATAAACCCGCTGGATCGCCTCCAGGGCGCCGGTCGAATCCTCGCCGCCTTTCAGGATATGGTGTATCCCCGGCAGCAACACCTTGTTGCCGCCCAGATTGACCGGCGTTACGTCGTCGTCCCGCGTGCTCATCTGCCAGCACTTGCCCTGGCGCCCCGGTTCGCACCAGCACTTGCCTTCGTCCTTCTCGGCGCCGCAGGTGGCGGTTTTACGCCATTTGCTCACTACTTCGCCCTTGAACACTGGCCGCTGGGCGACGTTGATGAGGGCGTTGATGGTGCCCGGATTGTTGATCTGGTCGTGGGAAATGGCCGAAGTGTCGGTGACACCGGGGCGGGCGTGGGCGAACATCTGGTATTCCAGGCTGCTCTTGGGCATGCCCGAGCCGAGCAGTTCCGACATCCGCGTGTATTGGTTGCCGATCAGGCCGACGATGTTGTCCCACTTGGGATGGGCCGGATCGGCCGGCGGGTTGAGCGGGTTGAAGGCGATGTGGCACGAACCGCAGGAGGTGCCGATGAGGAAGGGCGGCTCGACGGAGGCGTCGGCCAGCTTGGAGACCCGCTGGTCGGACTCGATGCCGGTGGCGGCGGCCTTGCTGGCGGCGAAGCCGGCCCAACTGGCGTTGCCGCCGTTGAGGGCCTGCCACTTGGCGGCATCGAAGCGGGGATTGGGGAACTTGCGCAAGCCCAGGGCCCCGGTGGAGGTGCCGAACTTGAGGTCGCAGGCGGAATGGCGTTGATCGACCTTACCACCTTGGCTATGGGGGTCTTCCGGGTCGAGGGCGGCGTCCTTCAGGCCGCAGGCCGGGTCCACGTAGCCGGTTTTGCCGACGTACTTCAAGAGCACGTCGTCCCCCGGGCACCAGTCGAAGCCGTAGGTCTCCTCGGCCGACTTGGCCGGGCAGCCGGGGTCTCCCGGCTTGCAGCAGGCCGGGTCGTTGATGATGCCCCAGGCCCAGAAACGGTCGTCCCGCTGGTCGGCGCGCAGGACGCGGAACCAGTCGACGAGGACGCCGATGCGCTGCTGGAAGGTGTAGGTGTGGAAGCGGTCGTTGCCGGCGGTGGCCTTGAACCAGATCAGGCGGCCGACGCATTCGGACTCGTTGAGGCCCTCCCGGGCGCAGGCTTCGAAGTAGGGCGCGTCCTGGTCGATGGCGCCGGGTTCGGGAAGCATCTTCGCTGACGCGGCTGCGGCGACGGTGGGCGGGCTGTCGGCGTGGGCGGGGGGGAGGCTGGTGGCATCGTGCCGGATCAGGCCGAAGCCGGCGGAAAGGAGCAACAGGGCCGCGCTGGCGGCTACCAGAGTACGTTTCATGCGCTTCTCCTGGTCGGACGAATCACATTTCACGCCCCTTGCCATCCTGGCCGGCTGGTGCCGGGCTCGTTTCGTTGCGGGTGGCGCCTCTCTGTCGGGGGCGGTCGATGGTGACGTTATAGCAAATGATTCACCGGGTGTCGAATCATTATGCGTCGGGAATTAACGACAAGCCGCCCGGCCCATGGCTTGGTACTTCGAACCGGCGGGGGTTGGGGGAAAAAGGGCCCCACCCCAGGCCGCCCTTTGCTACATTGCGCCTATCGATTTTTCCCAGGGAGGAACGACTATGGATTGGCCTGCGCTTGCCCGGCGGCTTGCCCCCATCGGCCTGGTGGTGGCCGGCTTGCTGCTGTTTGCCGGCTGCGACAGGAAACCCGGCGGTGCCGGCATTGACGCCGAGTGGCACCGCCGCAGCCTGATGGATACGCACCTAGCCCGCTGGTTCAAGGTGGCGCCCACCGAAAGCGGCCTCTTTCGCACTGCCTTCAACCGGACCTGGCAGGAACAGCCCAATTCCAGCGGCGACCTCACCGGCCAAAGCCGCCTGGTTTACGCCCTGCTCGCCGGCTACGAGGCCTCCGGCGACCGGCGCTACCTGGAAACCGCCCTGCGCGGGGCGGATGCCCTCCTCGACCGCTTTCGCGATCCGGTCCATGGCGGGTACTTCAACCGCGTCGCCGCCGACGGCAAGGTGCTCGATGCCAACAAGCGGACCTACGCCCACGCCTTCGTTCTTTTCGCCCTGTCCCACACCTACCGGGTAAGCCGGGAGGAGCGCTTCCGCCTTGCGGCGCTCGCCGCCTGGCGCGACATCGACCGGGGCCTGCGCGATGCCGGCGGCGGGTTTCGTCCTGCGGCGCCGCGGGATTTCGCGCCGACCCGCGACGGCCGCAACCAGAATCCGGTCATGCATCTCTTCGAGGCCCTTCTCGCCCTTTGCGAAGCCACCGGCGACCGGGAGGCCCTGGCCGGCGCCGCCAGCCTGGGCAATTTCGTCGTCGGCAAGCTCCTCCAGGGCCTGCCCGACGGCAGCGCCTACATTCCCGAGTGGTACGACGAAAACTGGCAGCCCCGGGCGACCCGGGAGCAGGGCGGCTATATCGACATCGGCCACCAGTTCGAATGGAGCCATCTCCTCCTCGCCACCCGCCGCCTCGAACTGCCCGGAGTGCTGTCGCAAGTGGCGCCCCGGCTCCTGCAATACGCCCTCAAGGTCGGCTACGACGAGGTCGAGGGCGGCGCCTATTACCAGGCCTTTCCCGACGGCGGCGTCGATCGCCGCAAGTTCTGGTGGGAGCAGGCCGAATGCCTGCGCGCCCTGCTCGCCTTCGCCCAGGCCGAGGAGCGGCGGGATTTGTGGCGGCGCTACGAGCAGACCCTCGACCTGGTGAAAAGCGACTTCATCGACCCCGAAAACGGCGGCTGGCGCTTTGGCGACCGGCGGGTCTGCGAACACGGCGGTTGCCCGGACACCCAGCCCGACCCCTACCACATGGCGGGGATGCACCTGGCCGCTCTGCGGGCGGCCGCCCCCGGGCGGTAGCCCGGGTCAGGCCCTTCCGGTGGCGGCGGCCGGGGAGGGCGCCGTTCCGGCGCGAGTCTGACGCGCCAGTTCCCGCTCTTTGACGAGGCCGTAGATCGCCGGTATCACGGCCAGGGTGAGGAGGGTCGACGAGACCATTCCGCCCACCATGGGCGCGGCGATGCGGCTCATCACTTCGGAACCCGTACCGGTTCCCCACATGATGGGCAGCAGGCCGGCCATGATGGCGGTCACCGTCATCATCTTGGGGCGAACCCGCTCGACGGCGCCTTCCATGATTGCGGCGTAGAGGTCGGCCGTCGTCGGTGCCAGTCCGTCGGCCTGGCGCCGAGCCTTGAGTTCCTCCCAGGCGTGATCCAGGTAGATCAGCATGACCACGCCGGTTTCCGCCGCCACCCCGGCCAGGGCGATAAAGCCGACGGCCACGGCGACCGAAAGGTTGTAGCCGAGCAGCCACATCAACCAGACGCCGCCGACCAGTGCGAAGGGGACCGAGAGCATGACGATGAGGGTTTCGGTGATGCGCCGGAAATTGAGGTAGAGGAGCAGAAAAATGATGAGCAGGGTGACCGGCACGACGATCTTCATTTTCGCGATGGCCCGTTCCATCGCCTCGAACTGGCCGCTCCAGGTCGCGTAGTAGCCGGGCGGGAAGCTCACTTGCTCGGCAACGGCCTTTTTGGCATCGGCGACGTAGCTGCCGATGTCCCGCTCGCGGATATCGACGAAGATGTAGGCCGAAAGAAGCGCATTCTCGGTGCGGATGCCCGGCGTGCCTTTGGCGACCTCGACCCGGGCGACCTGGCCGAGGGGAATCATGGCGCCGTCCATGGTCGGAACCAGTACCTCGCGGGCGATCATTTGCGGATCGGCACGCAACTCCCGCGGGTAGCGGACGTTGACGCCGAAGCGCTCGCGGCCTTCGACGGTGGTGGTGACCATCTCGCCGCCCAAGGCCTGGCCGATGATTTCCTGGAGGTCGCCGACGGCCAGCCCATAACGGGCCAGCTGTGTCCTGTCCGGTTCGATGTTGAGGTAGAAGCCGCCGGTGATGCGCTCGGCGAAAGCCGAGGTGGTCCCCGGTACGGTCTTGACCACTGATTCGATCTGCCGGGCCAGACGTTCCATTTCGCCGAGATCCTTGCCGAAGACCTTGATCCCGATGGGGGTGCGAATGCCGGTGGAGAGCATGTCGATGCGCGCCTTGATAGGCATTGTCCAGGAGTTGGCGACCCCAGGAAACTGCAGGGCCTTGTCCAGTTCGGCGATCAGCTTGTCGGTGGTCATGCCCGGCCGCCATTCGGATTCGGGCTTGAGGTTGATGACCGTTTCGAACATTTCCGTCGGCGCCGGGTCGGTTGCCGTGTTGGCGCGACCGGCCTTGCCGTACACCGAGGCCACCTCGGGAAAGCTCTTGATGATCTTGTTCTGGGTTTGCAGCAGTTCGCCGGCCTTGGTGATCGCCATGCCGGGCAACGAGGCAGGCATGTAGAAAAGAGTGCCTTCATTCAGCGTGGGCATGAATTCCGAACCCAGCCGGCTTGCCGGGTAGAGCGAAACGCCCAGCGCCACCAGGGCCGCCAGGATGGTCGCCTTCCGCCAGCGCATCACGCCGGCGATGATCGGGCGGTAGCAACGGATGAGCAGTCGGTTCACCGGGTTGTCGGCTTCGGCCATGATTTTCCCCCGGATGAAAAACATCATCAGCACCGGGACGAGGGTCACCGACAGGAGCGCCGCCCCCGCCATCGAGAAGGTCTTGGTGTAGGCGAGGGGCGAAAAGAGCCGGCCTTCCTGGGCTTCCAGGGTGAACACCGGGAGGAAGGAAACGGTGATGATGAGCAGCGAGAAAAACAGGGCCGGCCCGACTTCCTTGCAGGCCGCGATCATCGCCTCGGCCCGCATGGCATGGCTGTGGTCCGGCGGGAGGCGTTCGAGGTGTTTGTGGGCGTTCTCGATCATCACTATGGCGGCGTCGATCATGGCCCCGATGGCGATGGCGATGCCCCCCAGGCTCATCAGGTTGGAGTTCATGCCGAGCAGGCGCATGGCGATGAAGGCGATGAGTACCCCGACCGGCAGCATCAGGATGGCGACCAGGGCGCTGCGCACATGGAGGAGAAAGACGATGCAGACCAGGGCGACGATCAGGCTTTCCTCGGCCAAGGTGCGGGTCAAGGTATCGATGGCGCGGTGGATGAGATCGGAGCGGTCATAGACAGCCTCGATGCTCACGCCCGCCGGCAGGCCCGACGAGATTTCGCCGATCTTGGTCTTGAGGTTGTGGATGACTTCAAGGGCATTCTGGCCGTAGCGGGCCATGGCGATGCCCGATACGACCTCGCCCTCGCCGTTGAGTTCGGTGAGTCCGCGGCGCTCGTCGGGGCCGAGTTCGACCCGGGCGATATCGCGGATCAGCACCGGCGTTCCGCGGTCGGCCTTGACCACCAGCGTTTCGATATCGGCCGCGCCGCGCAGGTAACCCTTGCCGCGGACCATGTACTCGGTTTCGGCCATTTCGACGACGCGGCCGCCGACGTCGCGGTTGGAATCGCGAATGACCTGGGAGACCTTGGCCAGGGGTATGCCATAAGCCCGCAGCTTGACCGGGTCGACGGTGACCTGGTAGGTCTGGACGAAGCCGCCGATCGACGCCACTTCCGCCACCCCGGGCGCCTTGGCGAGCTGGTAGCGCAGATACCAGTCCTGCAGGGTGCGCAATTCAGCCAGGGTTCTGTCCTTGGCCAGGACCGCGTACTGGAAAACCCAGCCCACTCCGGTGGCGTCCGGGCCGAGTTGGGGCGTCACCCCCTTGGGCATGCGGCCGGCGGCAAAATTGAGGTATTCCAGCACCCGCGAGCGGGCCCAGTAGATATCGGTGCCGTCCTCGAAGATGATGTAGACGAAGGAGGCCCCGAAAAAGGAAAACCCCCGGACCACTTTCGATTTCGGCACCGACAGCATGGCCGTGGTGAGCGGGTAGGTGACCTGGTCCTCGACCACCTGGGGCGCCTGTCCCGGGTATTCGGTGTAGACGATGACCTGCACGTCGGAAAGGTCGGGCAGCGCGTCAAGGGGGGTTTTGACCACGGCGGCGATACCGCCGACGACGACAAAAAGTGTGGTCAGCAGGACGAGAAATCGATTCCGCGCAGACCAGTCGATGATTTTGGCGAGCATGGTCGTTTCCGTCAGTGGCCGGCGTGGGCTTGGGGGGCGCCGCCAGCGGCCGCTTGGGGCTTGGCGGCGCCGGGGGCCATCTGGTGTCCGGCGTGGGCGTCGGCCGGGGCGCTCTGGTCTCCCTTGGGTGCGCTGCCGCCATGGCCGGCGTGGCCCAGGCCGCCGATCGCCGCCTTGAGATTGCTTTCGGCATCGATCAGGAAGTTGGCTGCCACGACCACCGCTTCGCCGGCGCGTACGCCGTCGCGTACGGCGACGTAGTTGTCGCTGCGCTCCCCGAGTTTGACTTCCCGCGGTTCGAAGCGCCCGTCGCCAACCTGAACCAGGACGATCTGCCGCCTGCCGCTGTCGATGACTGCCGAGTTGGGTACGGTGACGGCTTTTTCCGGGCGGCCCACGGCCAATTCGACCTGGGCGAACATGGCGGGCTTCAAGAGTTGACCGGGGTTGGACAGCTCGACCCGGACCGGCACCGTGCGCGTGCTGGCGGCCAGAGTGGGGTAGACGTAGGTGACGGTGCCGGTGAAGACTTGGTCGGGATAGGCGCCGACCCTCACCTGGGCCTTGGCGCCGGTCTTGACCAGGCCGATGTCTTGCTCGACGACGTCGGCCAAAACCCAGACGACGGAAAGATCGGTGACCTGATAGAGGGCTTCCCCGGGCATGAAGCGCATCCCCTGCAGGGCTTTTTTCTCGGTGATGACGCCGGATACGGGCGAGCGGAAGGTCAGGGTGCGTCGCGTTTCGCCCGATTTGGCCAGGGTTTTGACCTGTTCTTCCGAAACGTCCCAGTTACGGAGCCGCATCAGGCTGGATGCGGCCAGTTGCTTCATAGCGCCCTGGGCTTCCGGGCCGGCCTCGCCGAGGGCGGCGACGCCCTGGGCGGCGATGGCGTATTCGCGCTGGGCCGACACCAGCTCCGGGCTGTAGACCTCGAAGAGCGGCTGTCCCTTGCTCACCGGCTGACCGGTGACGTTGACGTGCAGGCGCTCGACGTAACCTTCGAACTTCGGGGCGATGGCATAGGTCCGGCGTTCGTCCGGCTCGATCCGGCCGGCGATCCGGACGGTGCGATCGAGGCTGCGCAACTCCGCCGGCTCGGTGCGTACCCCCAGCTTCTGAACTTTCTCCGTCGAGATCTTGATCTGGTTCGAGGTCGCCGGCTCGTCGCCGTCTTCCCCCTCGTAAACCGGAACATAGTCCATGCCCATGGCGTCTTTCTTGGGCACCGGCGAGGTGTCGGGAAGACCCATGGGGTTGCGGTAAAAGAGGAGGCGGCGCGCCTTCTTGTCCGTTTCTCCGGGGGCAGCCGCGGTGGTCATTGCGGGGCCGCCCGGCGCCATACCGCCGCGGTTGCCGAGCCAATATCCGCCGCCCGCCGCGGCTGCCGCCGCGACGATGCCGATGGTCATGCCGACGCCGATTTTCATAAGTCATCTCCCAACAATCGTTCAATTTCGGCCAGGCGCATGCGGGAATCAACCTGGGCTTTAAGTCGGTTCTGCTTTGCCTGGCGGATTTGCCGCTGCGCATCCAGGAGCGTGGCGAAGTCCACCTTGCCGGTCTCGTAGCCCGCCAGGGCTGCCTGGAAAGTGAGGTCGGCCTGGGGCAAGAGGCTGTTGGCGAGCAGGGCTTCCGTCCGGCGGGCGGTGTCGATGCCGGCCAGACTTTCGGCAAGTTCGGCGAGGAGCTGGTTGGCGGTGGTTTCCAGGCGAGCCCTGGCGGCGCTGAGCATGGCCTCGGATTCGCGTTCCTGGGCTCGCCGCGACGCTTGCTGCAAGGGAATGTTGAGCTCGACCATCAATTCCCACTCCTTGACGGCATTCTGGTATTGGATGGGTGACAGGGCGATGTTGAAGTCGGGATAACGGTTCTTGTAGGTCAGGTCGCGACTTTTTTCTGCCGCCTTGACGCGGGATTGGTCGGAGAACAGTTGCGGATTGCGGGCGCGGAGCCGGTCTTCGAGCGCGGCGAATTCGAGCTTGGCCGGTGCAGGTACGTTCTGGAGCTGGCTCGGCGGCGCGAGGTGGGCGTTGGTGGGCCGCGCCAGCAGCGCGTTGAGCCGGACGTTGAGGTGGTGCCGTTCATTGTCGCTGGCGATCAACTCGTTACGCAGGCTGGTCTGCTCGACCTGGGCGCGGATCACGTCCTGCTGGGCGGCCAGGCCGCCGGCGTAGCGAACCTGGGCGACCTTTTCCAGGCGTACCATCAGGTCGAGGATCTCCCGGGTCAGACGCTGGTTTTCCTCAACGTAGTACAGCTGGGCGTAGATGACCTTGATCCGGCCGGCGACATCGGCCCACGTCCCCAGGGCCTTGCCTTTGGCGCCTTCCGCCTCGAGTTCGGCGATTTCCCGCTTGAGGTCGCGCTTGCCGTACCAGGGCAGATCCTGCATCAAAATGTAGCGGGTACTCCCCACCCGGCTGGGCGACAAGGTCGGACTCTGGGCGCCGAAGCGGGTAATGTCCCGTAACTCGGTACGCAGTTTGGGGTCGGGGAGGGCACCCGCCGGCGTCACGCGTTCAAGGGACGCTTCCGCCTCGGCCTGCATGGCGGCATATTCCGGGTTACGGCTCTTGGCAAATTGCAGCAGGCTTTCCAGGGTGCTGCCGATGGCAGGCTCGGCGGCTGAGCCTGCCGTGGATGTCCCCAGGGCGATGAGCAAGGCCGCGAGAGGGGCTAATCGTGCGCGCCGCATGGCGGACTCCTTAACTTGGACTATTGGCACGGTTGTGATCTGGTGGGGTGTCAATGCTGGGCAAAAACTTCCGCTGCTCCGGCGTCCTTGACGAGCAGCGTCTGGTACGGGACGGGCCTGGTGCTTTCCATGCCCGGCGACCCGGGCGGCATCGAGGGCACCGCGAGGCCGACGGCTTTGGGTTTTTCGGCGAGCAGACGCTGGATGTCGGCGGCCGGTACGTGGCCTTCGATGACATAGGCTGCGATTTTGGCGGTGTGGCAGGAGGCATAGCGCTCGGGCATTCCCAGTTGCTTCCTGGCGGCGGGAACGTCGCCGACTTCGTGGGTGCGGACCGCCAACCCAGACTGCCGGAGATGGTCCACCCACTTGCCGCAGCAGCCGCAATAGGGACTCTTGAAAACGTCGATCGTTTCGGCGGCGCCAGCCTGGTGGGACGAAACGGCCGCCAGAATGATGGTGGCGAGAAATACCGCGGTCGGCTTGGTCAAGGTCGAGGCTCCGTGTGAATCCGAGTGTGTGGCGTTGAGTATGCCAGGGCAAAGCCTACGTCAGGCTGACCGCAGGATTACGGTTTTGTAATGTGAACCGCTAGTGCCGGTGTGGCCGATCGTCGTGGTGAGCGGCGGTAGGCTTTCCTGGCAATGGCGGTGACCGGTCGCCATGGCCGTCGGCGTTCTGGCCGTGCCCTTCGGTAGCGGCGTGGGAATGCCCGTCGCTGCTTGCCACCAGTTGGTCGTACTGGGTCTTGTCGAGGGCCGGCAAGGTCGCCAAAAAGGCGACCAGATCCCAGATGGCGGCATCATCCATCCCGCCTTTCGACCAAGCGGGCATTGCCGAGGCTTTGATGCCGTGTTTGATGATCCAGAAACGGCGTGCCGCTGCTTGGTCGGACGGCTTAGCCGAGGCTGGGGCCGCGAGATTGGGCGGCTGCGGATAGAGGCCCTGGCGTATTTCCGAGTCGGGCATCGCCGGTGCGAGATGGCAGGAGACGCACATGGCCGCATAGTTTCCCGCGCCCCGTCTTACCCGTTCCGGGTCGGTGAGATCATTGGGAACGGCGACCTGGGCCGCCCGCCGGGCAACCGCCGTTTCCCGGGCCAACTCCAGAGCCCGGAAAACCGCCGGGCTGTGAGGTGTATCGGCCCCCGGATCAATACTTCCGGAAATTACGATCAGTGTGACGAGGGTGGCGCCGATGGCGATGGTCGCAAGCGCGCCGACGATTATGTTGCGCATGGGGAATTACCTCTGGGCTGGGGGGATGAAGGTTGCGGCTGGTTTTTTCCCATCTTGCCGTCGGTAAACCAACGCCAAGCTGAACCGGGCATTACATTTTTGTTAGCTGGGGAAAAAAAGAATAAACGCGTACAAAATAAGCTGACGATAGTTGAAGGCTGGAAAGGAAGGCGATGAAGATCCTGTTGCTCGAAGACGAGCCGAAAACGGGTGCCTACCTGAAGCAGGGCTTGGTTGAAGCCGGCTTCGTGGTCGATTGGGTTGCCGACGGGCTGGATGGGCTGCACCTGGCGTTGACGGAGGCGCACGACTTGGCGATTCTCGACGTGATGCTGCCGGGTTTGGACGGTTGGCAGGTGTTGCAGGGTATTCGCCGAGCCGGCAAGGATATGCCCGTACTCTTTCTGACGGCCCGAGATCACGTCGAAGACCGGGTCAAGGGTTTGGAACTCGGTGCCGACGACTACCTGGTCAAGCCCTTCGCCTTCTCCGAGCTGCTCGCCCGCGTTCGCACTCTCCTGCGGCGGCGGGGCAAAACGAAGGAGTCGGAGTATTTGAAGGCCGCCGATCTTGAACTTGATCTCTTGCGACGCCGCGTCAATCGAGGCGGTCGGCGGATCGACCTGACCGCCAAGGAATTCGCGCTGCTGGAGCTCTTGCTGCGACGCCAGGGCGAGGTCTTGCCCCGTTCGCTCATCGCTTCACAGGTCTGGGACATGAATTTCGATAGCGATACCAATGTTATCGAGGTGGCGATCAAGCGGCTGCGACAAAAGGTCGACGAGGGCTTCGAACCCAAGTTGATCCGGACCGTGCGAGGTATGGGCTACATCCTCGACGTGGCGGAGTGAAAGCGATTCGAGGGCGTTCGTTGAACGCCCGCCTGACCATACTTTTTTCGTGCGCTTCGGCCCTTGTTCTTGCGGCCCTCGGGATCATGGTCGGTCTTGCCATGGAGCGTCATCTCAAGGAACTGGACCGCGACACCCTGAGGGGGAAATTGCACTTGTCCAGGCGCACCTATGCAGCCTCGCAGCTGACGCTCGAATAGCGCGACAATTACGGTTGTGTCAGGCATCGGTAAGCTTGAGTGCCGGTCGCCCGGGGTTCGAAGCGTCGCCGGGTGTCAGGGTCCGCCGGTGTTGGGGGGGCGCTTTGCTGCGTCGCACCAAAGTGATAGTCTCGCGCTCCAGAAAAACCAAGCCG
The DNA here is from genome assembly GCA_009469675.1 of Azonexaceae bacterium. Classification (GTDB taxonomy): domain Bacteria; phylum Pseudomonadota; class Gammaproteobacteria; order Burkholderiales; family Rhodocyclaceae; genus SSSZ01. Next base: position 18,835 of record SSSZ01000055.1, read on the forward strand.
AACAAACGGGACACCGCATGAGCGAAATCGATCTGAAACGATTCTTCCTGGAGCAGGTTCGCCTTTTCCAGCATTTTCCGGCCGACCAGGTCGAGGACATCGTCGCCCGGTCCCGGCTCGCCACCTACGAAGGCAACGAGGCCATCCTGGAAACCGGCGACGAGGGCCGCTGCATGGGCGTGCTGATTAGCGGCCACGCCGAAATTTCCGTCACCGACAACACCGGCACCCGGTCGGTCATCACCCAGCTCGGGGCCGGCGATGTCTTTGGCGTCATGTCGCTGCTCACCGGAGAACCCCTCGTCGCCGACGTCATCGCCGGCAACCGCTGCTTCGTCCTGTTGATCCCGCAGGAGGTGTTCAACGCCGCCATCCTGACCAATCCCAAGGCCGTGGGCTACCTGTCGCGGCTGTTGGCCGAGCGCACCCGGGCCATGACCCAGGACGGCGCGGCGGGCCATGCCGAAGACCCCTATGCCCTGTCGCTCAGCACCAATACGCCGGGCAAGGTGGTGGTGCTCAACGTCGGCATCACCCAGATTCACTTCGGCATCTACGATACCCACGACCTCGGCTCCGACGTGCACGGCGTCATCGACAACGCCGACCCGGCGGTGGCCCGCCTCAGCGTCGCCGTCGGCACCCAGACCCGCAGCCTGGAGCGGGCGTCTTTCGCCCTGCCCGAACTGTTCAAGGTGATGGCCGAGGCGACCCGGCTGCTCGGCGACGCCTTCGCCTTTCACCCCGAAGAGGTCACCGCCGTGGGTCACCGCGTCGTCCATGGCGGCAGCAAGTTTGCCAGCGCCGTGGTCATTACGCCGACGGTGATCGCCGACATCGAATCGCTTTCGGTCTTCGCGCCGCTGCACAACCCGGTCAACGTCGAGGGCATCAAGGTAGCCCTCGCCCAGTTCCCCGGCGTGCCCCACGTGGCGGTGTTCGATACTGCCTTCCACCAGACCCTGCCGCCCTACGCCTACCTCTACGGCCTGCCCTACGAACTCTACAAGCAGGACGGCATCCGTCGCTACGGCTTCCACGGCACCTCGCACCGCTACGTCTCGCTCAAGGCCGCCGAGGTCTTGCAGCGTCCCCTGGGTGAACTCGAGATCGTTTCCTGCCACCTCGGCATCGGCGCCTCGCTTTGCGCCATCGACCACGGCCGTTCGGTGGATACCAGCATGGGCATGACCCCCGCCGACGGCCTCATCATGCCCAGCCGCTCGGGCAGCATCGACCCGGCGGTGATGATCCACCTGATGCAGCACCAGCACATGGCGCCTGCGGCCCTGTCCGCCCTCATCAATACGGAAAGCGGCCTGAAGGGCATCTCTGGCATCTCCAGCGACATCCACGCCATCGAGGCCGCCGCCAACGACGGCCACCACCGGGCGCTCCTCGCCCACAAGGCCTTCTGCTACCAGGTGCGCAAGAACATCGGCGCCTACGTCGCCGCCATGGGCGGTATCGACGTTCTCGCCTTCACCGGCGACATCGGCGAAACCAGTTCGACGGTGCGCAGCCTGGCCTGCCAGAGCCTGGGCTACATGGGCATCAAGCTCGACGAGGAAAAGAACCGCAATCTCGGCAAGGTCCGTTCCCATGCCATCGTCTCGGCCGACGATTCGCCCGTCACCATCCTCGTCGTCGCCAACGATGACGAGCGCCTGGTGGCCTGGGAGACCCTGCGCGCCATCGAGCGCAACGAACTGATCGTGGCCATGAAGGAGGAGCAGGCCGAGGCGCCGATTCCGGTGGAGATTTCGGCCCACCACGTCCATTTGTCCCAGGCCGACGTGGAAAAACTCTTCGGCCCCGGCCACCAACTCACCCCCGAGCACGAGCTTTCCCAGCCCGGCCAGTTCGCCTGCGCCGAAAAGGTCCATCTGGTCGGCCCCAAGGGCCGCATCGCCAACGTCCGCGTCCTGGGGCCGACGCGTAAGGAAAGCCAGGTCGAGATCGCCATGACCGAACAGTTCAAGGTGGGCATCCAGCCGCCCATCCGGCAGTCCGGCGACCTCGCCAACACGCCCGGCATCACCCTCGAAGGCCCCTACGGCAGCGCCGCCATCGAACGTGGCGTGATCTGCGCCCAGCGCCACATCCACATGTCGCCGGAAGACGCCCGGCGCTTTCGCGTGCGCGACAACTACGTCGTGCGGGTGCGTATTGAGGGCGAGCGCGAACTCATCTTCGGCGACGTCGTGGTTCGTGTGAACCCGGCCTTCCGCCTCGCCATGCACATCGACACCGACGAAGGCAACGCCGCCAACATCCGCACCGGCATGCTCGGCTACATCGAGGAAATCCAGTCGCGGCACTGATACCAATTCGCGTTCAAGCCGATACCTTGTCGACTTCGCTTTACCGTGCTCCAGCACTGTCTTTGGCTCGTCTTCGCGCCTCGATTTGAACGCGAATAGGCATGAGGCCGCCGCCGCGGGCCTTCCCGGGTCGGCAGATGACCGGCTCCCCATCGGCGCCGCCTTGGGTCACAATGCCGCCATGAAAATCCTCATCGTCGAAGACGAACCCAAGACCGGCGACTACCTCAGGCAAGGCCTCGCCGAGGCCGGCTTCACCGTCGATCTCGTGCGCGACGGGGTGGACGGCATGCACGTCGGCCTGGCCGGGGAGCACGACCTGGTCGTCCTCGACGTCAACCTGCCCGGCCTCGACGGCTGGCAGGTGTTGCAGGCCCTGCGGGCGGCCGGGCGCGACCTGCCGGTGCTCTTCCTCACTGCCCGCGACCGGGTGGAGGACCGGGTCAAGGGCCTGGAACTGGGGGCTGACGATTATCTGGTCAAGCCTTTTGCCTTTTCCGAACTGCTCGCCCGGGTGCGCACCCTGCTGCGCCGGGGCCGGGCCAAGGAAGCCGCCGCCCTGGCCCTGGCCGACCTCGAACTCGACGTGCTCAAACGGCGTGCCAGCCGCGGCGGCAAGCGCATCGATCTGACCGCCAAGGAATTCGCCCTGCTCGAACTCTTTCTCCGTCACCCGGGCGAAGTCTTGTCGCGCAGCTACATCGCCTCCCAGGTCTGGGACATGAATTTCGATTCCGACACCAACGTCGTCGAGGTCGCCATCCGCCGCCTGCGGGCCAAGATCGACGACGACTTCACCCCGAGGCTCATCCACACCCTGCGGGGCATGGGCTACGTACTGGAAATCCGGTGAATCCGGCCGGCCTTCTCAAGCGTTCGATCACCCTGCGCCTGTCGCTGGCCTTCGCCCTCCTGGCGGCGGTGGTCTTTGCCTTTCTTGGCCTCTATCTGGGCCGGGCGGTCGATGCCCACATGGTCGAACTGGACGAGCACGAACTCGTGGGGAAGCTCGCCCTGGCCCGCCATCTGGCTGCCGACCAAACGACGCCGGAGGGCTTGCGTACCCGCCTGGCCGACGCCCTGGTCGGCCATCACGGCATGCATGTCGCGGTCGATACGGACGCCGGCCCGGTCATGCGCTGGCCCGACGAGCCGGTCACCGCCGCGCTGCCCGCGGCCGCCGAAACCGTCGGCGAAGCCCCGGCCCTGGTCGCGGCGGGCGGACTCAGGCTGCGCGCCGTCGCCGGCCCGGCGCCGACGGGTTGGGGCGTCCCTGCCCGGGTCGTGGTGGCCCGCGACGTGGCCCACCACACCGCGTTTCTCGACCGCGTGCAGCGTGATTTCTGGCTCGCCGTCATGGTCGCTGCCGTACTTACCGCCCTGGTCGGCATTGCCGTCGCCAGCCACGGCATGAACCCGGTACGGACCATGGCCCGGACGGCGGGGCGCATTTCCGCCGGCAGCCTGGGCGAACGCCTGCCCGAAGCGGCGGTGCCGGTCGAACTCCTCCCCCTGGTGGCCGCCTTCAACGCCATGCTGGCCCGGCTGGAGGAATCCTTCGCCCGCCTTTCCGAATTTTCCGCCGACCTCGCCCACGAGTTGCGCACCCCCATCCACAGCCTGCGTATGCAGACCGAGGTTTCCTTGTCCCGCCCTCGCAGCGTTGACGAATACCGCGATCTGCTGGCGTCCAGCCTGGAGCAGTACGACGGCCTGGCCCGCATGATTGCTGACATGCTTTTTCTCGCCAAGGCCGACCATGGTCTCGTCGTCCCGCCCCGGGAAAATGTTCCCCTCCTCGCCCTCGGTCAGCAGTTGGCCGAATATTATGGCGTCCTGGCCGAGGAGCGAGCGCTCACTGTGGACGGCCAGGAGGTGGCCGTCGCCGGCGACCGGGGCATGCTCCAGCGGGCCATCGGCAACCTGCTCGCCAACGCCCTGCGCCACACCCCGGCCGGCGGCTGGGTGCGCCTGACGGTGGCCGCCAACGACGGGCTGGCCCGGGTCACCGTTGCCAACAGCGGCCGGCCGATCCCGGCCGAACACCTGCCTCGCCTCTTCGAACGCTTTGTCCGCCTGGACGAAAGCGGCGAGGGTAGCGGCCTCGGCCTCGCCATCACCCGTTCCATCGTCCAGGCTCACGGCGGCCGCGTTGAAGTCGCCTCCGACCCGGCGTCGACCCGCTTCACGGTGATTCTCCCGGGGCCGGAACGCTCCGCCTGATTGCCGGTCCACCCGGTACGGAAGCCCTTGCCGGCGTTTCCGGCGCCGCGGCCTTGAGCCGGCCCGCCGGAGTGCGCGGCTCGCCGTCTTCCGGGCCGGGCGAGAGGAGGAGGATGCCATGGGCGATTTCCTCGATTGGCTTCCCATCAATGACGACGTGGAGGCGGAGTTTTACTACTGGGCCGGCGAATTGCGCGCCGCCGTGGTCAAGGCCGCGGCCTTCGCCGGGTTCACCGGCCTGGCCATCGCCATCGTGCCCGGCGCGGCGGCCGACGATGGCGGCATCGGGTTCGCCAAGTCCTACTGGCCCCACCTGGTCGAGGTCGCCTTCTGGCTCGGTCTGTTGGTCGGGCTGCTCTGGGGGGCGGCCAAGCGCTTCGGCGCGGCGCTCGCCGGCAGCCAGCCTTGGCGCGAACCCGCCCGCTGTGGCGAGCGCGAAGCCACGGCCCGCTTCTTCGGCCAGTGGGGCATGTTCGCCGCCCTGGCCGGCCTCGCCCTGTGGATGGCCCACGAAATCACCGCCGTCGCCACGGGCGGCGGGCCGGCCGCCCTGTTCACCGGCGCCTTCGCTCCCCTCTGGGCCGCCTGTTTCCTGAGCGCTGCGGCCTTTCTTCTCGTTGCCTGTCTGGGCCGGCGTCGTCGGTCGTCCAAGCCGCCGGGACGCGATCCGAAAATATCTCCTTGAGCCGGCACGCCCCTTGCGCTGGGTCCACCCCAATCACAGCCAAGGAGTGCGCCATGAAAGTCGTTGAATCCGACGTCCGGCTGGAGAGCAGCCACGAAGCCCGTTACCGCCAGAGCTGCGAAGTCACCGCCAACCTGTCGTTCCGCCGGGTCGCCGAGGAGGTGGCGGCGAGCCGGAAAGGCGCCGGCGAGGAACCGCGGGAGCGTCTGACCCGGCTCCTGGAACAGCTGGTCGATGCCTTGCTGGCGGCAATGGAAGGAAAAAATTGCCGATCCGTCGCCGCCGATTGCCGGCCGTCGACTGCCGCTCCGGCGGCACAACCCTCCGGACCCGCCGGGGCGCCGCCCGGGGGGCGGGAGATCGCCTGGGAGAGGCGTTCCGTCGAAACCATCGAGGATTACGAACGGACCCGGGTGGCGGGCCGCGGGGTGGTCAAAACCGCCGATGGGCGGAACATCGACTTCAAGCTCGCCGCCGAGTTCTGCCGCGACTATCGCTGCACCCGGGAAAGCCAGGAAAGGGGCACGGTGGTGCTGCACGATCCCCTCGTCCTCAATTTTGCCGGCAAGGCCGCCGAACTGACCGCCGAACGCATCGCCTTCGACCTCGACGCTGACGGCCGGGCCGAAAGCCTCCCCGGCCTGGGCCGGGGCAGCGCCTATCTCGTCCTTGACCGCAACGGCAACGGCAAGGTCGACGATGGCCGGGAAGTGTTCGGAGCGGTGAGCGGCGACGCCTTCGCCGACCTCGCCAAGCTCGACGACGACCGCAACGGCTGGCTCGACGAGGGCGATGCCGCCTTCGCCCGGCTGCGCCTCTGGGACGGCCGCCCGGACGACGCGCCGACCGCCCTGGCCGGCCGGGAGGTCGGCGCCATCTGGCTCGGCTCCGTCGCCAGCCCCTTCGCCATCAAGGACAACGCCAACGCCCTGCTCGGCGAAATCCGCGCCGCCGGGGTGTTCCTCAAGGAAGACGGCGAAGTGGGCACCGTCCAGCAGATCGACCTGGCGAGCCGGGCGGCGTCCGACGAGGCGGCGTCCCGCCCGGCCCCCGGCGGTGCCGCCGCCTGACCGGATTGCGACCGCGTCCCCGGGCGTCGGGCCGGCGCCCGGGAGGGCTACCGGTCGGCCCCGGGGCGATGCCCATGATTGGGTCCATGATTGGGTCTTGCCTTGCCGCCGGCCCCGGCGATAATCCTCCCTGGTTCGCCCGTCCCGATTCCCATCCGCTGTCCGTCGCCTGCCGACCCGCCGGAGTACCGCATGTCGCCGTTCGCCGCTTTTCTCGCCGTCGTTTTCGCCCTCGTGTTTTATACCGTTTGGCGCCGGGCTCGGGTGGCGCGCCGGGCTGAATTCATCCGCAGCTACACCCTGCCCCAGGGTCTCTTCGAGCGCCTGAAGAAGCGCCGCCCCGAACTGACGCTCAAGGACTGCCAACTGGTCAGCCAGGCCCTGCGGCAGTTCTTTCTGGCCTACCTGAAAGGCGGCCGCCGTTTCGTCGCCATGCCGTCGCAACTGGCCGACGATCTCTGGCACGAGTTCATCCTTTACACCAAGAACTACGACGCCTTCTGCCGCCAGGCCTTTGGCCGCTTCCTCCACCATACGCCGGCGGTGGTGCTCGGTTCGGCCAGGCAAAGCAACGAAGGCCTGCGCCGCTGCTGGTGGTACGCCTGCCGCGAAGAGAATATCGACCCGGCCCAGCCGACCCGCCTGCCGCTGCTTTTCGCCCTCGACGCCAAGTTCAAGATCGCCGACGGTTTCTTCTACGTCCCCGATTGCGGCACGGTGAAGAACCGCGATACCGGCGGCGCCGTTTATTGCGGCGGCGACTTTGCAAGCAGCAGCTTCGACGGCGGCACGGACGGTTTCGGCGATGCCGGGGGCGGGGGCGATGGCAGCGCCGGCGGGGGGTGCGGCGGCGGCTGCGGTGGGGGCGATTGAAGGGGGCGGCCGGATCGGCCTCGGGCGTCGGGTTACGTTACAGTGTCGAACGTTTTTTGCCTATCGGAAGGACCATGCACTACATCGTCACCACGGAAAAATCCCACTACGAGGCCTGCGTCGACCTGGAAGCGGTGATCCTGCGCCTGGGCTTTCGCATCCTGCACCGCCATGATCTCGGCGCGCCGGGCGGCGGCGAATTGGCCTGTGACGAGGAGGGTACGGTGTTTTCCCTGGACAGCGCCCGCTACGCCGAAAGACTGCTCGCCGCCGACATGCGCTCGCTCCTCGCCCTGCCTTGGCGCATCGCGGTGTATACCGAAGCGGGCGACACCCGCATCGGGCTGCTGCGGCCCGCCCCCTTGCTGGCGGCTTTGGCTTCCCGGGCCGGCGCCGCGGGGGCGGCCCAGGAAATCGAGGAAAAGCTCGTCCAGATGGTCGACGAAGCGCGTTGACCCGGGGCGATTGCGGCGGGGCGCCGTGCCGCCGCTGCCTTCAGCCGCCGGCCGGCTGCAGGCAGCGGCGCAATGCGGCAACTTCGGCTTCCAGGGCCGTGACCCGTGCCTTCAGTTCGTCGATTTCCCGGCCGGGGGTGTCGCCGGGTCGGGGCTCCCCCGCCGGCGCCGGTTCACCGCTCAAGAGATGCATCCAGCGGTTTTCCCGGGAACCGGGCAGGCGGGGCAATTCGATTACCAGAGGGTCGCCGGGGCGGGTGGCAAGTTCTTCGAGAAAGCCTTCGGTTGCGGAAATGTCGGCAAACCGGTGCAGGCGTTCGCAGTTGAGCCGCAGTTCGCCGGCGGTTTGCGGGCCGCGCAGCATAAGGACGGCGAGCAGGGCCGAGGCCTGGGTCGGCACACCGAGAGCCTTCTCCAGCCGGTGTTCAAAGCGGGCTACCCGGCTGCCGCTGGTTTCCGCTGCCAACCCCGCTCCCTTGAGGTTTTCCATGGCCTCGAGGATTTCGCCTTCGCCGGCGTCGAGCACCGGATTGCGGCTCGTCTTCTGGTTGCAGCCGGCAGCCAGGGCGTTGAGGGACAGGGGGTAGGTGTCGGGAACGGTCCGCTGTTTTTCCACCAGGGTGCCGAGGACGCGGGTTTCAAGGAGGGTAAGGGGAGGGCGCAGGGCGGTCATGGACGGGGCTTTCTCAGGGTACGGACGAGGCGTCGGCGGGGTTTCGCAAGCGTTATTATGGCCTCTCGGCGGCGCTCTGCGGCTGTTTCATCCGGCCCCGTTTGTCGGCGGCGGGGCCGGCATTTATTATGACAACCTCAAGCTTTCGGGGAGCAAATCTTGAAAACCATCCTGTTGGTGATCGGGGCCGCGGTACTGGGGTCGGGTTGCGCCTCCATCGTCGATGGCCGCAACCAGATGGTTTCGGTCGAGATGCGCAGCAATGCGGCGCCGGTTTCCGGCGGATCGTGCCGCCTGGTGAACGACAAGGGGTCGTGGTTCGTCTATGCGCCGGGCAGCGCGGCGATCCGCCGCAGCTACGAGGATCTCAGCGTGCAGTGCCGCAAACCCGGTTTTGCCCTGGCCCAGGCTACCGTGAAGTCAGTGGTTCGGCCGCTCGTTTTCGGCAATATCCTGATTGGCGGGGTGGTCGGGGCGGGGGTCGATAGCGCCAACGGCGCCGCCTACGACTACCCGTCGCCCATCGTCGTCGAACTGGGCGACCGCCTCGAAGGGCCGGCCTCCGGCCAGGGAAAGCCGCCCGCCGAGACCGAACGCGAGCGCCAGGAAATTGCCCAGGCCAGCGTCCTCATCGGCGGACTCGGTTGCGCCATGGCCCAGGCCCCTTTCCGCTCCGGGCAGCGGAACGCCGACGTTTTCTACGAAGGGCGCTGCCTCGACGGCCGGGTTTACCATTCGGTCTGCCGCGCCGGCAGTTGCCGCCTGGCGAGCGCCTACGACTGATACCCATTGGCTTTCAACCGATCGGTTGTCGACTTCGCCTGGCCGTGCTCCAGCACTGGCTTCGGCACGTCTTCGCGTCTCGATTGGAAAGCGAATGGGTATGAGCGGGGCGGGTTCAGCGCCCGCCGATGGCCCGCAGGAACTCGTTGCGCAACTGATCGGAGGTTTCGAAAACGCCGGCGAAGGCCTGGGTGACCACCCGTTCGTCGCCGCGGCGGTCCTCGCCGAGCAGCAGGCAGAGCTGTTCCGCCTCGATGACGCAGGCGGCGCCGGCGGCCTGGCCGTAGGTGACGAGGGCGTCGGCGATGTCGCGGGTCATCCATTCCTGGTAGGTGAAGCGGTGGCCGATGGCGTCGACAAGGCGGGCGATGCGGCCGAAACCGTGGAGCTCCCCCCCCGGCAGGTAGGCGACGTGGGCGACGCCGCGGAAAGGCACGAGATGATGCGGGCAGACGCCGTGAACCGCGATGCCGCGGATCACCACCAGGTCGGCGCGGTCGTCGGCGAAACCCTCGCCCAGGGCTGTTGCCGGGTCGAGGTCGTAGCCGCCGAGGAGGCGCTTCTGCCAGAGTTCGCGCACCCGCTGGGCGGTGCGCCCCAGGTGCGGGGTGTCGGCGGCGATACCGCAGGCCGCCAGCAGATCGCCGACCGCCTTTTCGAAAGCCGTGGCGTCGAAGGCGCCGGGGCGGGGAATGCCGACGCCGCAACGGGCGGCGGGGGCGAGGTGGTCGTCGGAGGGGGGCATGGCGATTCCGTGAGGGGCGTCTAGCCGAGGCCCCCATCGTAGGCCGCTTTCCACTGTTTTGCCAGGTCCGGCAGACGAGTCAGGACTTCCCGACCGAAAATGACTTCGTCGACATAGCCCATGTGGAGTATGTCGATTAGCCGGCAAAGATAGGAGCGTCCGCACCGCCACCAGGTGTAGTGGTCGTCCACGAACAGCACATGGGCCACTTTTTTGCCCGTGGCCCGACGGAGTTCGGCGAGTTCCATGCCATCGAGCAGTGTCTCGTAGACGCCGTCGGCAACCCGGCTGCCAAAGGTGGTGGTGGTGTAGTACTCCTTGATTTCCCAAATGGCGATCGGATTGACCGCCGCCGGAAAGGCCCCATCGACCCGCCGCGACAGGGTGCGCAGGGGCATGGCGCCGTCGGTCATGGTGGTCAGGCGGCGCGGGTCGAATTTTGCCGAGGCCATGGCCTCGGCGAGGCCGGGGGACTTGGTCTATTGCGATCCGCCCTACGCCGACAGCCAGGCGATTCTCTACGGCGCCCAGAATTTTTCCCTGGCCCGCCTGTTTGCCTCCATCGCCGAGTGCAAGACCCGCGGTGTCTATGTGGCCCTTAGCCTGGATGGAACCAAGTATTCCGGCGAGCGGGTCTGCGACGTGCCGATTCCTGCCGGGCTTTTCGCACGGGAGGCCTTCGTCGATGTCGGGCGTTCGATGCTCAAGCGCTTCCAGATGGAGGGCTTCAGTCTGGAAGACCACGAGGTTCGCGACCGCCTCTTGCTGACCTATTGAATATTGGCCGCCAGGCGCCGCCGATAGTGGGCCGGGGCGACGCCGGTCCAGTCGACGAAGGCGCGGTAGAAGGCCGAGGTGTCGGCATAGCCGAGGTCGCCGGCGATCTGGGCGATCGAGTCGCCGGTCTTGGCCAGCCGGGCCAGGGCCATGTCGCGGCGCAGGGCGTCCTTGATGGCGCGAAAGCTCGATCCCTCGTCTTCCAGGCGGCGGTGTACGCTGCGCGGCGAGAGATGCAGGCGGTCGGCGATATCCTCCAGGGTGAGGGATTCGGGGAGGGCTGCCCGGAGCAGATCGCGGACGCGCAGCACCATGGCGCGGTCGTGCCGGTAGAGGGTGGTGAGTTTGCCCGGGGCGCCTTCGAGAAAGGCGGCGAGGGCCGCTTCGTCCCGGCGGATGGGGAGCTCCAGAAAGTTGGCGTTGAAACTGGCGACCAGGACTTCACCGGCGAATTCGGAACGTTCGGTGTAGATCAGCGCGTAATCGTCGGCGTGGAACGGGCGGGAATAGGGAAAGACGACGCTGTCCAGCGCCAGGCCGCGGCCCACCAGCCAGCACGCCAGGCCGTGCAGCAGCCGAAGCAGCCATTCGAAGGCGAAGACCCGCCCGGGGTCGTCGGCGTCGGTGGCCAGGGGGCGGGTTTCGCCGATCACCAGTTCGGCTTTGCCGCGGTTGCGCCGCACGGCGACGCTGAGGTCGGGAAGGACGATGCGCAGGAACCGGCTGGTCCGTTGCAGCGCCTCGGCCAGGTTGGGGGCGGTCACGGTGCCGCGGCACAGGAACTCGAAACTGCCGACCCGCATGGGCAGGGAGAAGAGACCGAAGGCCTCGTCGTCGAGTTCGCGGTTGAGGCGGTTGTAGAGGGCGGCGTAGCGGTCAATGGGAACGCGGCTGGCGGGGTCTGCAATGTGAATCCCGGCCAGGGCGAGCAGTGAACCGGTATCCCGGCCCTGCCGCCGGCAGCCCGAAAGCATGCCGGTGACGAAGCCCATGGCCACGGTGGCGCGGCTTGGCGCGATGGCGGGGAGCGGCTTTTGTTCCGGCACGGCAGAGCCTCCTGCGGATCGATGGGCGACAGATTACCACGTTGGCGGCATTTGCACGATTATCGTCCTCCGTCACAATGATGCCGGGGGCAAAGGGTTCTAGACTTTGCCTTTCACTTCTTTCACCCGAGGATGGCTGTCATGACCGATCTGTCGATCACGAAGAAAATCGCTCCCTACAAGCCGAAGAACAAGGTTCGTTTCGTTACCGCCGCTTCGCTCTTCGACGGTCACGATGCCTCCATCAACATCATGCGCCGCATCCTCCAGTCCACCGGTGCCGAAGTGATTCACCTGGGCCACAACCGCTCGGTGCAGGAGATCGTCAATGCCGCCCTGCAGGAAGACGTCCAGGGTATCGCCATTACGTCGTACCAGGGCGGCCACGTCGAGTTCTTCAAATACATGATCGACCTCCTCAAGGCGGGCGGCGGCAGCGAGATCAAGGTGTTCGGCGGCGGCGGCGGGGTCATCGTGCCGGCCGAGATCAAGGAATTGCACCAATACGGCGTGACTCGCCTTTATTCCCCCGACGACGGCGCCAAGCTCGGCCTTCAGGGCATGATTAACGAGGTGGTGGCCGGCGCCGACTTCGACCTCGGCAAAATCCTCCCCGAAGGCGACGTCGTCGCCCAGTTGAAATCGGGCAACCGCCGCACCCTGGCACGCGTCGTGACAGCGCTGGAGAATGGCGTGGCGCCCCAGTGGAAGGAGCCGATCCTCAAGGCGGCGGCCGAACTCGAAACCCCCACCCTCGGCATCACCGGCACCGGCGGGGCGGGCAAATCCTCCCTCACCGACGAACTGGTGCGCCGCTTCCGCCTCGACCAGGCGGACAGCCAGAAAATCGCCATCATTTCCATTGACCCGTCGAGGAAGCGCACCGGCGGGGCGCTCCTGGGCGACCGCATCCGCATGAACGCCATCGAGCACGAAAATATCTACATGCGGTCGCTGGCCACCCGTGACACGGGCAGCGAGATTTCCGCCGCCCTGCCCGAGGTCATCGCCGCCTGCAAGCTTTCCGGTTTCGACCTGGTGGTGGTCGAGACCTCGGGTATCGGCCAGGGCGATGCCGCCATCGTGCCCTTCGTCGATGTCTCGCTCTACGTCATGACCCCCGAATTCGGCGCCGCCTCGCAGCTGGAGAAGATCGACATGCTCGACTTCGCCGATTTCGTCGCCATCAACAAGTTCGACCGCAAGGGCGCCGAGGATGCGCTGCGCGACGTGCGCAAGCAGTACCAGCGCAACCGCGAACTGTTCACCACGCCCACCGACGACATGCCGGTGTTCGGCACCCAGGCCGCCCGTTTCAACGACGATGGCGTCACCGCGCTCTATCAGGCCATCGTCCCCAAGCTCGGCGAATTCGGCCTCAAGCTCAAGCCGGGCAAGCTGCCCCTGGTCACCGTCAAGCAATCCTCCGGTTCCCGCGCCATCGTTCCCACCGCCCGGGTCCGCTACCTGGCGGAAATCGCCGAGACCGTGCGCGGCTACCACGCCCATACCGACAAGCAGGTCGGACTGGCCCGGGAGCGCCAGGCCCTGCGGCTGTCCAAGGGGATTTTCCAGGGCTGCGACAAGAACGCCGCCGACTTTGACGAACTTATCGCCTGGAAGGACGGTGAACTCGATCCCAAGGCCAAGAAGCTCCTCGACATGTGGCCTGATACCCTCAAGGCCTATTCTGGCGACGACTACGTGGTCAAGATCCGCGACAAGGAAATCCGTACCCGCCTGGTGACCGAATCCTTGTCCGGCACCAAGATCCGCAAGGTCGTCCTGCCCAAGTTCGGCGACGATGGCGAGGTGCTGCGCTTCCTCATGCGGGAGAACGTTCCCGGCTCCTTCCCCTACACCGCTGGCGTCTTCGCCTTCAAGCGCGAAAACGAAGACCCCACCCGCATGTTCGCCGGTGAAGGTGATGCCTTCCGTACCAATCGCCGCTTCAAGCGCGTTTCCGAAGGCATGCCGGCCAAGCGCCTGTCCACCGCCTTCGACTCGGTCACCCTTTACGGCTGCGATCCCGACGAGCGCCCGGACATCTACGGCAAGATCGGGAATTCCGGCGTCTCCATCGCCACCCTCGATGACATGAAGGTGCTCTACGACGGCTTCGAGCTGTGCAACCCGACGACCTCGGTGTCGATGACCATCAACGGCCCGGCGCCGATCATCCTGGCCTGTTTCTTCAACACCGCCATCGACCAGCAGATGGCCAAGTTCAAGGCCGACAACGGCCGCGATCCCACCGAGGACGAGGCGGAAAAAATCCGCGAATGGGTGCGCGCCAACGTGCGCGGCACGGTCCAGGCCGACATCCTCAAGGAAGACCAGGGCCAGAACACCTGCATCTTCTCCACCGAGTTCGCCTTGAAGATGATGGGCGACATCCAGGAATACTTCGTCCATAACGACGTCAAGAATTTCTACTCGGTGTCGATTTCCGGCTACCACATCGCCGAGGCCGGGGCGAACCCGATCAGCCAGCTCGCCTTCACCCTGGCCAACGGCTTCACCTACGTCGAGAGCTACCTGGCCCGGGGCATGCAGATCGACGATTTCGCCCCCAATCTCTCCTTCTTCTTCAGCAACGGCATGGACCCGGAATACTCGGTGATCGGCCGCGTGGCGCGGCGCATCTGGGCGGTGGCCATGAAGAACCGCTACGGCGCCAACGAGCGCAGCCAGAAGCTCAAGTACCACATCCAGACCTCGGGCCGCTCGCTGCACGCCCAGGAAATGGATTTCAACGACATCCGGACGACCCTGCAGGCCCTGATCGCCATCTACGACAACTGCAACAGCCTGCACACCAACGCCTACGACGAGGCGATCACCACCCCCACCGACGAATCGGTGCGCCGCGCCATGGCCATCCAGCTCGTCATCAACCGGGAATGGGGTGTCGCCAAGAACGAGAACCCCAACCAGGGCGCCTTCATCATCGACGAACTGACCGACCTGGTGGAAGAAGCCGTGTTGAAGGAATTCGAAGCCATCGCCTCCCGCGGCGGCGTGCTGGGCGCCATGGAAACCGGCTACCAGCGCGGCAAGATCCAGGAGGAATCCCTTTACTACGAGCACAAGAAGCACGACGGCTCCTACCCGATCATCGGCGTCAACACCTTCCTCAACCCCAAGGGCAGCGCCCAGCAGGAGATCGAGCTGGCCCGTTCGACGGAGGAGGAAAAACAGTCCCAGATCAAGCGCCTGCGCGACTTCCACGCCCGCAACGCCGGCCAGGCCCCGGCCCTGCTGGAGAAATTGAAGCAGACGGTCATCGACAACGGCAACGTCTTCGCCGTCCTGGTCGATGCCGTCAAATACTGCTCCCTCGGCCAGATCACCGGCGCCCTCTACGAAGTGGGCGGCCAGTACCGACGCAGCATGTAACGACTCCTCAGTACTCCTCCTACCAAGAGGGGAACAGCGTGTCTGCCCTACCCGGGTGGGCAATAAAGGCGGGGCTACGTACCCCGCCTCTTTTTTTGTACTATCCTCCGCTAGCCAATTGTCGTCGCGGCGACAGTTGCCCCACGGACGCACGCCTAGACTGCAACCGACCCCGACAAGAACCGCCCTCCAGGGCGGCACCCACTGCCATAGGAGGATCCATGAAGACATTGCGCGCCCTGGTGGCGACCGGCGTGGCGCTTTTCGCCCTTGCCGCGCCGGCCCAGGAAACCATCAAGCTTGGTCAGACCGCCGCGCTCACCGGCCCCCTGGCCGAATTGGGCAGCGAATACCGGGACGGTGCCCTGGCCTATTTCAAGAGCGTCAATGAAAAAGGCGGCGTCCACGGCCGCAAGATCGAACTCATCTCCTTGGACGACGGCTATGTCGTGGCCCGCAGCGAGGAGAACGCCCGGAAGCTCCTGCGGGAAGAGAAGGTGCTGGCCTTTTTCGGCCCCTTCGGCACGGCCAACGTGACGGCGATCAAACCCCTGATCGACGAGCAGGGCGTCCCCACCCTGGCCCCCTATACCGGCTCCGACGACCTGCGTAAATTCAACCGCAACATTTTCTGGCTGCGCGCCAGTTACGGCGACGAAACCGAAAAAATCGTCGAACAGCTGGTGGCGGTGGGCATCAAGCGCATCGGCGTGTTTTACCAGAACGACGCCTTCGGCCTTTCCGGCCTGGCCGGGGTGGAAAACGCCCTAAAAAAGCGCAACCTGGCCCTGACCGGCAAGGGCGCCTTCGAGAAGAACACCGTCGATGTCGCTGCCGGGGTCCAGGCCATCGCCGCCGCCGACCCCCAGGCCGTGGTCCTGGTCAGCACCTACAAGCCCGCCGCCGCCTTCGTCCGGGAAATGAAGAAGACTGGCAAGTCGCCCCAGGTATTCACCCTTTCGGTGGTCGGCTTCAAGGCCCTGGCCGCCGAACTGGGGGCCGACGCCACGGGCATCGCCATCAGCCAGGTCGTGCCCTTCCCCTGGAGCGCCACCCAGCCCCTCGTGCGGGAATTCCAGAAGCTTCCGGCGGCGGCGATGCCGCCGGCCGGAGCGACCTTCACCACCCTGGAGGGCTACATGGCCGCCAAGGTGACGGTGGAGGCCCTGCGCCGGGCCGGACCCCAGCCCACCCGGGAAAAGCTCATCGCTGCTCTGGAAACCATGGGCGACTACGATCTTGGCGGCGTTTCGGTACGCTACAACCCGACCAGCCACATCGGCTCCCGCTTTACCGAACTCACCATCGTCGGCCGGGACGGCAAACTCTTCCGCTGAAACTCAGGCCAGTTCGGCATTCGGCGCAAAGACGGGGGCAGCCCCGTCTTTTTTTGCGTATACTCGCCAACTATTACAAAAGGCAATTGTTCCGACAGAGCCCGGGCCGCCGACGGCCCGCCGCGATCATTCGACAGGACAGGGAGGTGCCGATGAAAAACCCGCAGATCCAACCGACTGCGAACGAAAAGGTCATGCGCGAAAACGATTTCATCGTTTCCAAGACCGATACCAAGGGCCGCATCACCTACGGCAACGAGATATTCATCGAGTTCTCGGGTTACTCCGAGGCCGAATTGCTCGGCGCCCAGCACAATATCATCCGTCATCCCGACATGCCGCGGGGGGTCTTCAAGTTCCTCTGGGACAACATCGCCGCCGGCAACGAAGTCTTCGCCTACGTCAAGAACATGGCAAAGGACGGGAGCTTCTACTGGGTCTTCGCCAACGTCACCCCGGATTACGACGCCGCCGGCAGGATCAGCGGCTACCTGTCGGTGCGCCGGGCGCCCAAACGTTCGGCGGTGCAGGTGGTCGACGGACTCTACAGGGCGATGCTGGAAGCCGAACGCAAGGCCGGGCCGAAGGACGCCTGCGATGCTTCGCTGGCGCTGTTGGTCGGTGTATTGAAAGAAAAGGGGATGAGCTATGACGAACTCGTTCATGCGCTCTAGGGGCGCCCTCCTGGCCCTCTGCGGCCTGTTCGCCGCGGCCGCCCTGTGGGTCTTCTGGCGCCACGGTTTCGATCTGGTGGTGGCAGTCCTCCTTGCCGTCGGCGTGTTGGTGGCGTTGGTGGTGGGGGGCGGCAGCGGCGCCGGGGGCAGCGATCCGCGCCTCGATCGCCTGCGGGAGACGGTGCAGGCGGTGGCCGCCGGCAAGGTCACCGAACGCATCGTCAATATCGGCGACAAGGACACCATCGGCCAGCTCTGCTGGGGCATCAACAACATGCTCGACCAGCTCGAGAGCTGCTTTCGCGAGCAGCAGACGGTGATGCGCATGGCCGGGGCCGGCAAGTATTTCCGCAAAGCCCAGCCGGTGGGCCTGCATGGGGTTTTCCACGACGCCCTGATGGGCACCAATCAATCCCTCGGCGTCCTCGAAAACAACGCCCGGCTGGAGCAGGATTACCGCAACGCCACCCAACGGGCCCAGGAAGAAGTCGGCCGCCTCATCAGCGCCGCGGCCCGGGGCGATTTCAGCCAGCGCATGGTCGAAGCCGACAAGGAAGGGTTTTTCCGCACCCTGGCCCAGGATCTCAACACCCTGTCAGTGACCACCGAGCGCGGCCTGCAGGACGTCGCCGAAGTGCTGCAGGCGATCGCCGACGGCGACCTGACCCGCCGCGTCGATGCCGAATACCAGGGCATCTTCGGCCAACTGAAGGACGACGCCAATGCCACCGTGGTGCAACTGCGGGAAGTAGTCAGCCGCATCAAGATTTCCGCCGACGCCATCAACACCGCCGCCCGGGAAATCGCCATGGGCAACGCCGACCTCTCGTCCCGTACCGAGCAGCAGGCCTCCAGCCTGGAACAGACGGCGGCGAGCATGGAAGAGTTGAAC
>SSSZ01000056.1 GCA_009469675.1 Azonexaceae bacterium
GCATGAGCACCGCGTTACCCACCGCGTCGTCAGCCTACGGTCCAGACCGACCTCCGGCCGCCGCCACCGTGGATAACGCTACCCCGCAGGGCTCCACTTATCGCCGTGGAAATTCTGTCCAAACAAACGGGGCCACCTCTTCATGTACGCTCTCCAATTGATCGTAGCGCAGGTAATGTGCGCCAAGAATAATGTTCTAGAATATAATTCTAATTTGAGCGACGCTTCATGTCTACCGAGAACCTATCAGAGACACAACATCTCTTTGAACGCGCCGAACCCGGGGTGCGGAAGGCCCACAAGCGCCATATCCTGAGTATTGCCCTGGATTGTTTTGACGAGCAGGGCCTGGAGGCAACAACGATAGAAATGATTCGAGAGCGCGCTGCCAGCAGTATTGGCTCGATCTACCACCACTTCGGCAGCAAGGAAGGCCTAGTCGCTGCGCTTTACTTCGCCGCACTGGATGACCAGTTGGCACTCATTCGCCCTCGGATGCAGGGAGCAGCCCGTCCCCGGCAAGCCGTCGATGCGCTGGTGCAGACGTATCTTGAATGGGTCGAGAGGCAGCCCAAATTAGCCCGCTTCATGCTACGTGCGCGGCATGCCGTTGCCGGCGGCCCCCAATCCGAGACATTGGCGGAGCGGAACAAGGAGCGCTATGGTGAGTTGCTCCAATGGATCCAGGACGGCATCCGCGCTGGCGAGATTCGGCGCTTGCCGTCCGAGACCTATGCTTCCCTGCTGATTGGCCAGTCTGAGAACTATTGTCGGGCGTGGCTCTCTGGCCGCGTAAAAGGCAGCCCCACTACCTATGCCGAGGTATTTTCCGAAGCGTCCTGGCGTGCGATTGCCGCTTAACGCTACCCGGGGCCAACGGCAGCAGCACGCCACGCCACAGGGATCGTCCGTCTGAGTCTGAGCCAATGACGCCGGCCGCAAAGGCCGATGGCCAGACTGAGGCAGTAGAATTCGATGATGGCGACCCATCGCCAACAAACGCCCACGGCTGGTTATTTGCAGAGCGGCTGGATACCTTGTGAAACTCAAGACCGACTTACTCGCCAACGATATTGTTGTGAGCCGGCTTTATCGTGGTCGTTTCGCCCCCTCGCCGACCGGCCCCCTGCATTTCGGATCGCTGGTGGCGGCGCTGGGCAGTTGCCTCGACGCCCGTAGCCGGGACGGCGAATGGCTGGTCCGCATGGAGGATATCGACCGTCCCCGCAACGTTCCCGGGGCGGCCGACGGCATTCTCGCCACCCTGGAAGCCTTCGGCTTTGCCTGGGACGGGCCGGTGCTCTGGCAGACCAGTCGCCTCGAAGCCTATCGGGCGATCGTCGACGACCTCAAGGCCGGCGGCCTGGTCTATGGCTGCGCCTGCTCCCGGCGGGAAATCGCCGATTCGGCAAACCGTCCGGCGGTGGACGGCGGCCTGACTTATCCCGGAACCTGCCGCCCCGGCCTGCCGCCTGGCCGCGTGCCGCGGGCCTGGCGGCTGCGGGTAGACGACCGGGAGATGGCCTTCGTCGACCGGCTCCAGGGCCGGGTGGCCCAGCGCCTGGAGCGCGACGTCGGGGATTTCGTCCTGCTGCGGGCCGACGGCGAGTTCGCCTACCAGTTGGCCGTGGTGGCGGACGATGCCTGGCAGGGCATCACCCAGGTCGTGCGCGGCGCCGATCTGATCGATTCGACGCCGCGGCAAATCTGGCTGCAACAGTGTCTCGGCTACGACACGCCGGAGTATGCCCACCTGCCGGTGGCGACCAACCGGGCGGGGGAGAAGCTTTCCAAGCAGACCCTGGCGCCGGCCCTGGGAGCGGAGTCCGTCGCTTCTGACCTGGTGCGGGCCTTGCGTTTTCTCGGGCAGCGCCCGCCGGCCGACCTGGTCCGGGCGCCGGTGGCCGAAGTCTGGGCCTGGGCCCTGGCCCATTGGGATCTGGCCGCCGTGCCGCGGCGACGGGCCTTGCCTATTCCCGCTTAGGCGGTGGCTCGACGCCGTCGGCCTGCCAGTGCCGGGGGCCGAAGCCGGACAGCCCGATCAAGGCGCGCACCGCACCGTAGCTCAACCAGCGCAGGAGGCGCGAGTGCCAGGGCAGGCGCGCCAGGTCGTCGGGGCGGATTTCCTGGGCGCCCGCGGCCATCGCCTCGGTCAGGCCGGTGTGGAGCCGGGCGGCGAACTGCCGGTCGCGGACGACGATATTGCCCTCCTTGGCGAGCAGGAGGCTGAACGGGTCGATGTTGGAGGAGCCGACGGTGGCCCATTCGCCGTCGATGACCGCGACTTTGGCGTGGAGAAAGCTCTTCTTGTATTCGAAGACGCGCATGCCGTCAGCGAGCAGGGCGCTGTAGAGGGTCTGGGTGGCGTAATGGAGGAGGGGGTGGTCGGTCACGCCCTGGAGCAGGATGCGGATGGCCACGCCGCGCCGGGCAGCGGCCTTGAGGGCGTGGCGAAAGCGGAAGCCGGGCAGAAAATAGGCGCTGGCGATGAGGATTTCGCCACGGGCGGCGGCGATGGCTTCGAGATAGGCGTTGGCGATGTCGTGGCGGTGCCGGATGTTGTCCCGCTTGAGGAAGGCTGCCTGTTGGCTGCCCACCGGCCGGCGGTCGGGCGGCGTGAGGCGGCGGATGTGGAAGCGGCGCTTGAAGTTGGCCCAGACGACGATTTCCCACATCCGCCGGACCGCTTCGTGGATTTCGCCGAGCACCGGACCCTCGACGCGCACCGCATAGTCGTAGCGGGGGCGCTGGTCGGGCGGCGCGTTGTCGTCGTCGATGATGTTGATGCCGCCGACGAAGGCCACCCGCGCGTCCACCACGACGAGCTTGCGGTGGAGGCGGCGCAGCCGGTGCCGCTGGAAGTTGAAGCGGGCCAGTTCCGGCCGGTAGAGCATGGCGTAGACCCCGGCGGCGGTGAGTCGCGGGAGAAAGTCGCCGGCAAAATTGCGCCCGCCGAAACCGTCCACCAGAACCTGCACCCGCACCCCCCGGTCGGCGGCCCGGATGAGGGCCGAGGCGATGGCCTCGCCGACTTCATCGCGGGCGAAGATGTAGCTTTCCAGATAAATTTCCCGGCAGGCCCCGTCGATCTCGGCGAGCAGCGCAGGAAAATATTCGCGCCCGGAATCGAGCAGCGTCAGGCGGTTGCCGGCAAGGAATTCAGTCGCCGCCATCCCGCAACAGGTGGGCCGAGAGGGCCGCGTGGTCGGAAATCATCGACCAGGGCTTGCCGTGGTGGACCTCGGAGCGCTCGATGTGAAAGCCGCGCACGTAGATGCGATCGAGGCGAAAAACCGGCAGGGCGGCGGGAAAACTCTTCACCGGCCGGCCGGCGACGCCGCCGAAGACTTCGACCAAACCCAGGCGCTGGGCGAGATGGTCGTCGGCCCGGTTGCGCCAGTCGTTGAAGTCGCCGGCGATGATGAGGGGGGCGTCGGGCTGGGCCAGGCGTTCGAGGTAGTCGGCCAGGGCGGCCATCTGCTTTTTGCGCGAGCGGCCGAACAAGGAGAGGTGGACGCAGACGCAATGAATCTCCGGGCCGCCGGGGGCGGCGATGCGGCAATGGAGCAGGCCGCGCCGTTCGAACTGGAGGTGGGTGACGTCCTGGTTGTGGGCGTCGACAATGGGAAAGCGCGAGAGGATGGCGTTGCCGTGGTGGCCGTGGTCATAGACCATGTTGCGGCCGTAGGCCGACTGCCAGACGTCTTCGGCAAGAAACTCGTGCTGGGGCGAATCCGGCCAGTCCTGGTGGCGGTCGGCATGGCCCAGGTGCAGGCCCTGGACTTCCTGCAGAAAGACGATGTCGGGATCCAGGTGACGCAGGCGCTCGCGCAGCTCGTGCACCATCATGCGGCGGTTGAACTGGGAGAATCCCTTGTGGATGTTGTAGGTGGCGACGTGCAGGGTGGGCGCCGACATCAGGCTTGCGGCCCGATGGCCCGGCGGCCGGCCAATGCGGCCACCGGCTGGCGAGAGGAAAGGCGGAACGGGCGCGGCATGGTCAGGAAACGGCCAGCATGCGGTCCAGCGCCAGCTTGGCCAGTCTGGCCTCGTGCTCGGGTACCCGGATGGCGTTGACGACGTTGCCGTCGGCCAGGTTTTCCAGGGTCCAGGCGAGATGTTGCGGGTCGATGCGCTGCATGGTCGAACACATGCAGATGGTGGTCGCCATGAACTGGACGATCTTGTCCTGGGGCAGCACTTCCTTGGCCAGGCGGTCCACCAGGTTGAGCTCGGTGCCGACCAGCCAGCGGGTGCCGGCCGGCGCCTCCTTGATGGTCTTGACGATGTGCTCGGTGGACCCCACGGTGTCGGCTGCCTGGCACACCTCGAAGTTGCACTCGGGGTGGGCGATCACCAGGCCGTCCGGGTGTTTGGCCCGGAAGGCGTCGATGTGGCTTTTCTGGAACATCTGGTGCACCGAGCAGTGGCCCTTCCAGAGGATGAGGCGGGCCTTCCTGACCTGGTCGGGGGTGAGGCCGCCGAGTTCGAGGTCGGGATCCCAGACCACCATCTCGTCCAGGGGGAAGTCCAGGTTGTGGCCGGTCCAGCGGCCAAGGTGCTGGTCGGGGAAGAAGAGGATCTTGGGGCGGCGCTCCAGGGCCCACTTGGCGATGGTGCCGGCGTTCGACGAGGTGCACACGATGCCCCCGTGGTCGCCGCAGAAGGCCTTGAGATCGGCGGCCGAGTTGATGTAGGTGACCGGCGTTACGGCGTTTTCGACGTCGACCACGGCGCCCAGTTCGCGCCAGCAGCGTTCGACCTTGGCCAGGTTGGCCATGTCGGCCATCGAGCAGCCGGCGGCGAGATCGGGGAGGATGGCGATCTGGCTGGGGGACGACATGATGTCGGCAACCTCGGCCATGAAATGGACGCCGCAGAAGACGATGTATTCCGAGTCGGTCTGGGAGGCCAGCCGGGAGAGCTTGAGCGAATCGCCGGTCAGGTCGGCGTACTGATAGACGTCGGCCCGCTGGTAGTGGTGGCACAGAAGCACGGCCTTCTTGCCCAGGCGGGCGCGGGCGGCGCGGATGCGTTCCTGGCAGGCTTCGTCGGCCAGGGCGTTGAAACGGTCGAAGGAAATCGGGGATATCTGCATGGTTTTCTCGTGATGGTTCCGGCGCCCGGCTGGATCAGCCCTGCTGCCAGGGCAGGCCGGCGTGGCGCCAGCCGCCCACCGTGCTGCGATGGCCGTTGGCGTCCCGGTCACCCTCGAAGCCTTCCAGGACGTTGTAGCAACTGCCGTAGCCGGCCGCCGTGGCGGCGCGGGCAGCGGCGTCCGAGCGGGCGCCGCTACGGCAGAGGAAGAGCACCGCCGATTGCGGGTCTACGGCCTGCTTCAACTGGGCGAGGAAATTTTCATTGCGCCCGCCGCCGGGGTAGGTGTTCCATTCGATCTCGGCGGCGCCGGCGACGCGGCCCACCCAGTCCTGCTCGGCCCGGGTGCGGACGTCGACGAGACGGGCGCCGGGGGCGTGCTGCAAGACATCGTAGGCCTCCTGCGGCGTCAACGCGCCGGCGTAGGGAAGGCCCAGGGCTTGGGCGCGTTCCCGCGCCAGGGTAAGGATTTCGGCAAGTTTTCCCATGGTTCTCAACTGCTACAATCAGCTTCCAGTATAAATCAGCCGGGCGGCGGCGCCGAACCCGCCGTCGGCAAAGACGCCATGGGCAAGGGCCTGCATCACCACCACGACACCCACGCCAGCGAGTCCAGCCGCCATCGGCTGACCCGGCGGTCGACCTGGGTCAGCGTCGCCGTCAATCTCGTTCTCGTCGTCGGCCAAGTCGGCGCCGGCCTCGTCGCCCATTCCCAGAGCCTGGTGGCCGACGGCCTGCACTCCCTGTCAGACATGGTCTGCGACTTTATCGTTCTGCTCGCCGCCCATCACAGCCGCAACCCGGCCGACCTTGCCCATCCCTACGGCCACGGCCGCTACGAGACCGCCGCTTCCCTCGCCCTCGGCGTGATCCTGGCCCTCACCGGCGGCGGCATCATCTACGCCGCGGCGATGAAGTTGCAGAACCTCGGGGCGGCGCCGCCGGTGGGGCTGCTCGCCCTGTGGATCGCCCTGGCCTCCCTGGTCGCCAAGGAAGGGCTGTTCCGCTACATGCTGCGCATCGGCGAGCGGCTGCGTTCCCCCATGCTCGTCGCCAACGCCTGGCACGCCCGTTCCGACGCCGCTTCGTCGCTGGTCGTGGCGGCGGGCATCGGCGGCAGCCTGGCCGGCTTCGCCTTTGCCGATTCCGTGGCGGCGGTCATCGTCGGCTTCATGATCGTCCGCATGGGCGTGGTCTTCGCCTGGGAGGCGCTGCAGGAACTGATCGACGCCGGCCTCGACCTCGACCAGGTGGACGCCATCCGCCAGACCATCGTCGATACCCCCGGCGTCCTAGGCCTGCACGAGCTGCGCACCCGGCGCATGGCCCAGCGCGCCCTGGTCGACGCCCACGTCCAGGTCGATCCCCGCATCAGCGTCTCGGAAGGGCACCGCATCGCCGAATCGGCCCGCAGCCGCGTCCTCAAGGCCCACGCCGCGGTGCTCGACGTGCTCGTTCATATCGACCCCGAAGACGACCTCGATCCTGACGAGGGCGCCCGCCGCATGCCGGCCCGCGCCGCCCTTCTGGCCGAACTCGATCCCCTGCTGGCGGGGCTGCCCAAACCCCGGCGCGTCGTGCTCCATTACCTCCGGGGCCGCGTCGAGGCCGAGGTCTTCCTGGACCACGACAGCCTCCCTCCCGGCACCGACCTGGTGGCGGCGCAGCAGATCGTCAGCCGGCGCCTGGCGGGGCATCGCTATTTCGACGCAGTAAGCCTGAACGGTATAGTCGCACCAAATTAGTGCATTAACAGCTGCTTCTGCACCACTTTTGTGCCTTTAATCTTTTGCCGCCGGCCCCATCTCCTTGTGGCAAAATAGAAAGCTTTCGTACGGGTGTGTGGCACGGTTCCTGCTCGGGTTCCCGCTGATTTTATTGCCCATTCCGCACCGGTTCTGGATTTCGTTTGTCGCCGGCTCTGCCGGCTTCTTGTTTAGTTAGGAGACTGACTCTTATGGCAACCCCGCAAGACGTGATGAAGATGGTCAAGGAAAACGACGCCAAGTTCGTCGATTTCCGCTTTACCGACACCCGTGGCAAGGAACAGCACGTCACCGTGCCGGTCTCCGCTTTCGACGAAGACAAGTTCGAAAACGGCCACGCCTTTGACGGCTCCTCAATTGCCGGCTGGAAGGGCATCCAGGCTTCCGACATGCTGCTCATGCCGGACCCCAGCACCGCCTACGTCGACCCCTTCTTCGACGAAACCACGGTCGTCCTCACCTGTGACGTCGTCGACCCCGCCGACGGCCGCGGCTACGACCGCGACCCGCGTTCCATCGCCAAGCGCGCTGAGGCCTACCTGAAGTCCTCCGGCCTGGGCGACACCGCCTACTTCGGTCCGGAACCCGAATTCTTTATCTTCGACGGCGTCGAATGGTCCGTCGACATGTCCGGCTGCTCGCTCAAGATCCACTCCGCCGAAGCCGCCTGGAACTCCGGCGAGCGTAACGAAGGCAGCGGCGCCACCGGCCACCGTCCGGGCGTCAAGGGCGGCTACTTCCCGGTTCCCCCGGTCGACAGCCTGCACGACATCCGTTCCGCCATGGTGCTCACCCTGGAAGCCCTGGGCGTGCCCGTCGAAGTGCATCACCACGAAGTGGCCAACGCCGGCCAGTGCGAAATCGGCACCGTCTTCTCCACCCTGGTCAAGCGCGCCGACTGGACCCAGATCCTCAAGTACGTGGTGCACAACGTCTCCCACCAGTACGGCAAGACTGCCACCTTCATGCCCAAGCCCATCGTCGGCGACAATGGCTCCGGCATGCACGTCCACCAGTCCATCTGGAAGGACGGCAAGAACCTCTTCGCCGGTGACGGCTACGCCGGCCTGTCCGAGTTTGCCCTCTTCTACATCGGCGGCATCATCAAGCACGCCAAGGCGCTCAACGCCATCACCAATCCGGGCACCAACTCCTACAAGCGTCTGGTGCCCCACTACGAGGCTCCGGTCAAGCTCGCCTACTCCGCCAAGAACCGCTCGGCTTCCATCCGCATCCCGTTTGTGGCCAACCCCAAGGGCCGCCGCATCGAGGCGCGCTTCCCGGATCCCCTGTGCAACCCCTACCTGGGCTTCTCGGCGCTGCTGATGGCCGGCCTGGACGGCGTGGAGAACAAGATCCACCCGGGCGAGGCCGCCACCAAGGACCTGTACCACCTGCCCCCGGAAGAAGACGCGAAGATCCCCACCGTGTGCCACAGCCTGGACCAGGCGCTGGAGTACCTGGACAAGGACCGCGCGTTCCTCACCAAGGGCGGCGTGTTCACCGACACCATGCTCGACGCCTACATCGAGCTGAAGATGCAGGAAGTGACGCGCTTCCGCATGTCGACCCATCCGGTCGAGTACGACATGTACTATTCGCTGTAAATCCATCCAGCGTGTGGCAAAAAGGGGCGCCTTCGGGCGCCCCTTTTCCTTGCAAATCAACAGCTTAATTGGAATTTTTCAGACTTTGCGCGATACTGAAAGACCGTCCTGCGCCCACCCGCGCAAGGAGTCAGCCGTGATCAAGCACGCTTCCCTCATCTCTCTGGCCATCCTGCTGGCCACCACC
>SSSZ01000057.1 GCA_009469675.1 Azonexaceae bacterium
GCTTGTTGTCGTGACGCCAGCCGCTTCGTCGGCCCTGACGACCATTGACGCCGTGCGCGCGCGAGGCGTCTCGGAACAGACGGACGCGATGATCACGGCGGCGATTGACGAAGCGTCGAGCCGGGTAGCTGGCTATTGCGGGCGTGTGTTCGGCGTGACGGCGTATCGCCAGACCGAGCGCGGTGGTTGCGCTGGCGCAATCGTTCTCGACGCGGCGGGGCCCGTCGTTGAAGTGTCGGCGCTGAATGCCGATGAAACGGGTCTGACGGAGAATACAGATTTCGAGCGGGACGGGTTCAATCTGTTCCGCCTTTCGTCGGATCGGCGCACGTCATGGTCAGCCTCTAAGGTCGTGATCGACTATTCCTGCGGCTGGAAGCTGCCCGGAGACGCCCAGCGCAATCTGCCGCAGGCGATTGAAGGGGCCTGTCTCGCGCTCGTCACGCGCAGCTTTGCCGCCGGAGATCGCGACCCCGATCTCGTGAGCGAAAGCATCATCGGCGTCTCCCGGCTCGAATATGCGCCGTTCGGCAGTCAGAAGGGCGCGCCGTCCAAGGGCGGGATTCCGGCCGATGTGGCGGCCATGCTCGACCCCTTCGTGTATCGGACGCTTGACTGATGACAATGGTCGCTCGTCACGCCGCCGCCCACGCGCGCGCGTTGGCCTCAGTCATGGGGCCGGGCGAGGCTCTTTCTTTGCAGCGCGGCTTCGGCGATACGGCAGTTACCTATGCGGTCAACGGATGGGTGACGGGCTATGACGCGCAGGAAATGGCGGGCGAGGTCCAACAGGGCCGACGCAAGGCGATCATTCTGGCGTCGAGCGTGACGGATAGCGGCTTTCCGCTTCCCATCGTCGCGCAGCAAGACAGGATCGGGTTCGCCGGAAAGACGCTGGCGATTGTCTCGGTCGATGAGGCGACGCGGCGCGTTCAGGGCGAGTTGATCGCCTATGAACTGGAACTGGCGGGCGCGTAGTGGCCGTCGTCACGAAATTCGTCCCGATGGACCGAGACGTGCTGTTCAGCGGCGCGGGTCTATCCGAACAGGAAATGGCCACTGCATTCGCCGCGTTCGCCAGAAACGAAATCGAGGCGGCCGAACGCCAGAACGAAGCCGCGCTTGGTCGTGCTGTTGCACATGAAACAGCGGTTGACGGCGTGCGCGGCG
Organism: Azonexaceae bacterium; assembly: GCA_009469675.1. Taxonomy (GTDB): domain Bacteria; phylum Pseudomonadota; class Gammaproteobacteria; order Burkholderiales; family Rhodocyclaceae; genus SSSZ01. The sequence goes on from SSSZ01000057.1 coordinate 1,171, forward strand.
CAGGGCTCGCGCAGATCAAGGCGCGCAGCATCGTCGTCGCGACGTTCGATCTCGGCGCCGACGTGGTGACGTGGACCTATCAGGAGGCCGTGAAACACGCCCCTGTCCTGTCCGGCGCGTTCCGGCGCTCGATCCGGGTCTATGAGGATGGGGCCGAGGTTTCAGGCCCGGACGCGGTGTCGCCGAACGCCGATGAGGTCGTGATTACGTCGGTTGCGCCATACGCGCGAAAATTGGAAGGCGGCGCCGGCAAGAAATACATGTCGGCGCAAGCCCCTGACGGGGTTTTCGAGGCGGTCGCGGCGTTGGCTGCGAAACGCTACGGCAATCAGGCCAAGATCAGGTTTTCGTATCGCTCCCCGACAGGCGGGGCGAGCGGGCTAGAGACATGGGCCCGCGGCAACGCCGCGAAGCGCGACGGGGGCGCGGCGCAGCGTCGCCAGTATCAGCGCAACACGCGCCAGCCAGCGATCATCATCAGGTTCAGGTAGGCATGGCTTCATCGGCTGCAATGACGGCGCTCGACGCCGCGGTCACTGCCGCGTGGCCGCACACGCCGATCCATTTTCCGAACGTCGCGGGCGCGGTTCCGAACGACGGGTCGCCGCTGCTCATCGTCACCTATCCCGTGGCGGACGAAACCATGCTGACGGTCGGCGCGCCCGGCGCGAACGTATGGCGCGAAGAAGGCGCGGTTCGGGTCGTCCTGTCCCTGCCGATCGGCATGGGCCTGACGCAAGACGGAGTGTCGTGGCCCGAACGGATCGACGCGTTGCGCGCCGCGCTGCGCGGAAAGGTGTTTGGCGGCGTCGTGACCTACGAGGCCACGCCCCCCGCGACCAACGATCAGAGCGACCGCGGCGCGTATTTCGATCTGAGTTTTGCAGTCGCC
>SSSZ01000058.1 GCA_009469675.1 Azonexaceae bacterium
CAGCCCGAGCAGGTAGGGAATCCACTCCTGGAGCGCCGACAGGGCGAAATAGGCGAGCATGGCGCCGACCACCGTCGCCAGGCTGGAAAGGAGGTTGAAGACCAGGGCGCGCAGCCGGCTGTAGCCGGAATGGAGAAGGATAAGGTAGTCGCCAACCTCTTGGGGGATTTCGTGGGCGATGATGGCCAGGGCGGTGACCATTCCGAGCTGGGTGTTTTCCAGGAAGGCTGCGGCGATCAGGATGCCGTCGACGAAGTTGTGGAAGGTGTCGCCGACCAGGATGAGCAGCCCCGAGCGGCCGTGGTCGTGGGCCGGGGGATGGGCGTCGTGGGCCTCGCAGTGGTCGTGGTGGCAATGGCGCCAGAGGACCAGTTTCTCCAGAACGAAAAAGATGAGAATGCCGACCAGGATGGTCGCCGCCATGCGATGGGTGTCGCCGGCGTGTTCCAGGGCGTGGGGGAGGATTTCCAGAAAGACGGCGCCGAGGAGCGCCCCGATGGCGTAGGAAATGAGCACCGAAACGCTGCCGGCGCCGGCGGCCAGGGTAACGGCGGCGGCGGCCAGGACGCTGAGTAGGCCGCCGGCAAGGGTGGCGGCGAGAATCCAGGCAAGGGTGCTCACGGCAGGCTCAAATAGGGAAAGGCGCGGATTATACGCCGGGCCGGTCGAGCCAGACGAAGCTGCCGAGGCGGCCGGTCCGGCCGTCCCGCCGATAGGAGAAGAACGCCTCGGAGTCGGCCGCGGTGCAGCGGCCGCCGCCGTAGGCCGGCGGCAGGCCGAGACGCTCCAGGCGCCGCCGGGCCAGGGCTTCCAGGTCGGCCAGCCACTTGTCCGCGCCCCGGGGGCGGAAGGCGGCGGCTGCCCCGGCGTCGGCCGCGACGAAGGCCGCCCGGACCTCGGCGCCGACTTCGAAGCGCTCGCCGCCGATGGCCGGACCCAGCCAGGCGAGCAAATCGCCGCCGGGAACACCCATGGCCGCCACGGCGGCTTCCACCACCCCGGCCGCCAGGCCCCGCCAGCCGGCATGGACCGCCGCCACCACCGTTCCCCGGCGGTCGCACAGGAGGATGGGCAGGCAGTCGGCGGTGAGCACGACGCACACCCGCCGGGGAATGCGGGCGACGATGGCGTCGGCCTCGTCGCCCGCCCGCGCTGTGCCGGCATCGGCCACCGCCGTGCCGTGCACCTGGGCAAGCCAGACCGGCTCCCCCGGAAGCGCGGCGGCCAGGGCGCGGCGGTTGGCGAGGACGGCGCCGGGGTCGTCGCCGACATGGTCGCCGAGATTGAGGCTGGCGTAGGGTTCCCGGCTAACCCCGCCGCGCCGGGTGGTCTGCAGGGCGCCGACATTGGCCGGCGCCGGCCAGTCGGGAACGATCAGTTCAGGCGCCACGCAGGGCTTCCAGGAGGGCGGCGAAGTCGCCCGGCAGAGGGGCCTCCCATTGCAGGGCCTGGCGCGAAACCGGGTGCACCAGCCCGAGGCGGGCGGCATGCAGGGCCTGGCGGTGAAAGGCCGGCAGCTTGGGGGTGCTGCGCCCGTAGACCGGGTCGCCCACCAGGGGATGGCCGAGGGCGGCCATGTGAACGCGGATCTGGTGAGTGCGGCCGGTTTCCAGGGAACATTCGACGAGGGTGCAGTGGGGAAAGCGTTCGACCACCCGGTAGCGGGTCAGCGCCGGTTTGCCGCCACTCGCTTCGGCCACCACCGCCATCCGGGTGCGCTGCACCGGGTGGCGGCCGATGGGCGCCTCGACCTTGCCGTTGCGGTCGATGCCCCCGGCGGCCAGGGCCAGGTATTGCCGCTTCACCGTCCTGGCCTGGAGTTGCCGCACCAGGTCGGTCTGGGCGGCGGGAGTCTTGGCCACCACCAGGAGGCCGCTGGTTTCCTTGTCCAGCCGATGGACGATCCCGGCCCGGGGAATCTGGGCCACCGCCGGGGCGTGGTGGAGCAGCGCGTTCATCAGGGTGCCGCTCCAGTTGCCGCTACCCGGGTGGACGACCAGGCCGGCCGGCTTGTCGATGACCAGGAGGCAGTCGTCCTCGAAGACGATGGCGAGGGGGATGTCCTCGGCGGCCTCGGCGCCGACCCGCTCGTCGGCAAGTTCGGCGACGACCAGGATCTCGCCGCCCCGGAGCTTGCGCTTGGCTTCGCATTCGCCCTTGCCATCGACGCTGACCCGGCCCTCCCGGACCCAGGATTGCAGCCGGTTGCGGGAATGCGCCGGCAGCAGCTCGGCAAGAATCTGGTCGAGACGGCGACCGGCGGCGCCTTCCGGAACAGTCAGGCGATGCACGGCAGTTGGGCTATAATCGCCGCGGTTTTCCACAGGAATGTTCATGATGCGAAGTTTAGCCGCATTCGGCCCCTTCTTCCGTTTCCTTTCGGCGCTGCTGCTGGTCGGCACCCTCGCCGGCTGCGGCCTCTTGCCCGAACAGAAGGACGAAACTGCCGGCTGGTCGGCGAGCAAGCTTTATAGCGAAGCCAAGGACGCCCAGGCCGACGGCGCCTGGGACAAGTCCGCCAAGCTCCTGGAAAAGCTCGAAGCGCGCTTCCCCTACGGCCGCTACGCCCAGCAGGCCCAGCTCGAACTCGGCTACGTTTACTGGAAGGCCAGCGAACCGGCCTCGGCGCTCGCCGCCTGCGATCGCTTCATCAAGCTCCACCCCAACCACCCGGCGGTCGACTACGTCTATTACCTCAAGGGTCTGATCGGCTTCAACGAAGACCTGGGCCTCCTCGGCTACCTCAGCCAGCAGGATCCGAGCGAACGCGACCCCAAATCGGCCAAGGAATCCTTCGACGCCCTCAAGGAACTGGTCACCCGCTTTCCCAACAGCAAATACACGCCGGACGCCATCCAGCGCATGAACTACCTGGTCAACGCCCTGGCGTCCCAGGACGTGCACGTCGCCCGCTACTACTTCAGGCGCGGCGCCTACATTGCCACGGCCAACCGGGCCCAGTCGGCCATCAAGAACTACCCCGGCGCCCCGGCCAGCGAAGAGGCCCTCTTCCTCATGGTCCAGTCCTACGACAAGCTGGGCATGAACGACCTGCGGGACGACGCCGAGCGGGTGATGAAGAAAAACTTCCCCAACAGCCGCTACTACGGCGACGGCCTCGACAAAAAGACGCCCTGGTGGAAGCTCTGGTAAGCGCTTTGGGCAGGTAAGCCGCAGGGGCCGCCGGGGCGGCCCCTGTCGTTTTCCCGGACGGCAAACCCTCAGGAAGAAAGGCGGGGGGAGGCGCAGGCGCCGTCCGCCATCCCGGCCTGGTCGAGCAGGGTCGCGTAGGCGCTGCCGTCGCGCACGCTCTGGACGGCAATCACCGTCACCCCGAGGGCGATGACAAGCTGGACGCAGAACTTGGCGACCTTCAGGGCGTTAACGCCGGAGTCCTCGATTTCCCGGGAAACGAGAACGCCGTTTTCGAATTTTTCGCGGATGATTTTGGCCATGGCAGGGGAACGCGGGGCAAAAGCGCCAGTATACGGCCTGCCGCCCTACGACCCCTGCTTGATGGCGAGAACCGCCTGGTTGCGCAGGGTGCGCAGCAGCGACAATTCCTTTTCCGGAATGACGATGGACCCGGCGGCGTCCTTGTCGGCGTAGATCAGGGCCACCGGATTGCCCTTGATGTTGAGGGGAAAGAGGACGAAGGTCCGGGCGGGAATCGATTTGCGGTACCAGTCGGGAATGCGCGGCGCGATCTTGGCGTCGTCGATGTCGCTGATGAGGATGTCGACGCCCTTGGAGGTGGCGGCGTGGAAGATGTCGGGAGTGAAGCTAACGGGAAAGCGGAAGTGTTTGGCGATTTCGTTGGCGTCCGGGCCGAAGCCGAAGCGCCCCAGCATCGAGTTGGTCTTGGCGTCGCGGATGCACAACACGACCCGCTTGAAGCCCATGGCCCGATACATGGTTTCGAGGATGATGCGCAGGATGTCGTTGAGCTTGAAGCCGTCCACCAGGGTATTGCTGATGTCCTGGATGCCGGCGGTGAGGATGCTCTGGGCGTCCTCGCCCATGCGCCCGGAATCGCCGTCGCCCTCCCCCTCGCCGGAGTAGGGGCCGGCCTCGCCGAGCACGGTTTCGTCCACCCCGGCCGCCCCTTGCACGGCCGTCGCAGCGTCGCCGCCGCTGCTGACGAACTGCCGCATCTGCCGCCCGAAGACCGTCTGCTGCAGGTTGAGGTGGATGATGCGGGCGAAATCGCCGACCTGTTCGATGGAGCGCCCCACCGACTGCTCGACTTCCTTCTGCTCCAAGGCAACCGCCTGGCCGAACCGGGCCATGGCTTTTTTCATCGCCTGGGCACGCTCTTCCGGGGTCGCCTGGGCGATCACTGCGCACAGTTCGTTGGCCATGCCGGAAAGCACCTGCAACCGCTCCTCCTGGGTCGCCGGCTTCTTGACCGGGCCGGCCGGCAATTTCTTCATGGTATTGACGATCAGCGGCGGGAAGCCCCACTGGCGGGCAATGGCGATACCCAGTTCTTCGAAGCTGATGCCCAGCACCTGGCGCGCCGCATGGTCCTCGGAAATCTCCTTCTGGCCGAGGATGCGGCGGATTTCGTCGCTTTCCTCGGGGAAGTAGTACTGGGTCAGCAGCCGGCCCAGGTTGTGGAACAGGGCGCAGATGAAGGTCTGTTCGAGATCCTTCATCTGGGCCGTGGCGCCGATGTCCTTAGCCAGAATGCCGGCCAGGTTGGCGCGCAGGAACTCTTCCTTCAACTGGTTGGCGTTGACCTTGTTCTGGAGGTGCTCGAAGAGCAGCACGGTCACGGCGATGTTGCGCACCGCCTCGAAGCCGAGCACGATCACCGCCCGCGACACGGTGCTGATGTTGCCGCCGCCGGCGGGCCGGAAATAGGCCGAATTGACCAGGCGCAGCAGTTTATTGGTGAGGGCGAAATCCTTGAGGATGGAGTTGGAGAGCTTGTTGATGCTTTCCGTCTCGCTGTTGGCGATCTTGTTGATGGCGCTGACCGATTCGGACAAGGCGGGGAAATCGCTCTTGTGGCGCATGCGGCGGAGCAGGAAATCGAGGGTGGACTGGCGCCCTTCGCCCTTGGGGGCGGCGTCGTCGACGGGATCGAGGTAGTTGTCGAGGGCTTCGGCGAATTGCTGGGTGGTCTGGTAGCGCAGTTCCGGATCCCGGGCCAGGGCTTTGTGCACGATCTCGGCCAGGCGCTCGTCGGCAGCACCCGCCGGCAGGCGGATGTCCTGCTCGGCGATGCGGCGCATGAGCTGGAAGATGTTGTCGCCCCGCACCGCCCGCTCGCCGGTGAGCATTTCGTGCAGGATCAGGCCGGCGGCGAAAAGATCGGTCCGGGGCGTCACCTCCCGTCGCGCCACGTACTCGGGCGCCATGTAGGCGGGGGTGCCGCTGTATTCCTCGCCGCTCTCGCCCTCGCCGGCGAGACGGGCGGCGATGCCGAAATCCATGACCCGGGGCGTGCCGTTGTCGTCGAGGAGAATGTTCGACGGCTTGAGGTCGCGATGCACCACACCGCGGGCGTGGGCGTGGCCCACCGCGTCGAGGATGGGCCGCAGAAGGGTGACGGCCTTGACTGGCGGCAGGGCGCCGCTGGTCTTGAGGAATTCGGCGAGATTCGAACCGGGAACGTATTCGAAGACCAGGTAGAGGTCGCCCCCCTGCTCGCCGGCCTCGAAAATCGGCACCAGGTTGGGGTGGCGCAACTGGCTGACCGTCCGCGCCTCCTGCAGGAGCGCCTGGTTCTGGGCCGCATCGGGGCGGCTGAAATGGAGGGTCTTGATCGCCACTTCACGCTGCAATTGGGGGTCGAAGCCGAGATAGACCACGCTCTGGGCGCCCCGCCCCAGTTCCCGCCTGACTTCGAAACGACCGATTTTTTTGCTCATTGTTTTGTCTCATCCACCCAGACCAGCCGCGGCGGGTTCTCCCCCGCCCCGCAGATCATGGCGTTCTGCCCGAAGCGCCGGGCCAGTTCCGCCGCCTCCGCCGCGCCGATGCCGGCCACGAAACAGCTTTCCTCCACCGGCCAAGCCCCGCCGTCGGCTTCGTTCTCGCCGGCGTAAGGCTCGAAACCCCGCTCCAGGAGGGCCACTTCGAGGGCCGCCTGGCGTTCCCGGTTGGCCGTTTCGGCAAGCGCCCCGGACCCCGGATTCCAGGCCGTCAGAATCGCCCAGCACTCCACTCCATTGTCGGCCAACCACGCCGAAAGTGAAGGGGCGGCTGCACCGGCGCGCAATTCCTGCACCCCGCCGGGGAGAAACACCCGGTAGGTGGTGGCCCGGTAGGCGGCTTCCAGTTCACTCCTCGTCGGCATCGAATTCCACCGTTCCGATCAGGCGCTCGGCTTCGGCCACGGGCAGCGCCTCGACCTCCTTCAATTTGCGCGACAACACCCGGGTGCGCGTTTCCGCCTTGCCGATGCTGCTGCTCGCTTCATCGAGCTTCTTCTTGGTATGGGCCAGGGCCTCGCCGAATTTGCCGAATTCGCTCTTCACCGCCCCCAGCACGGCCCACACTTCGGCCGAGCGCTGCTCGATGGCCAGGGTGCGGAAACCCATCTGCAGGCTGTTCAGCATGGCCGCCAGGGTGGTCGGCCCGGCCAGGCTGACCCGCCAGTCGCGCTGCAGGAGTTCGGCCAGGCCGGGGCGGCGCAGGGCTTCGGCGTAGAGGCCTTCGATGGGCAGGTAGAGAATGGCGAAATCGGTGGTGTGGGGCGGTGCCACGTACTTCTCGCGGATGCTGCGGGCCTCGTTCTTGAGGCGGGTTTCGATGGCCCGGGCTGCCTCCTCCACTGCCGCCGGGTCGCCCCGCTCCTGGGCTTCGAGGAGGCGCTGGTAGTCTTCGACGGGAAACTTGGCGTCGATGGGCAGCCAGACGGGGACGCCGTCGTCCCGGCCGGGCAGGCGGATGGCGAAATCGACCCGCTCGCCGCTGCCCGGCCGGGTGGCGACGTTGCTGCCGTACTGGTCGGCGGTGAGGATCTGTTCGAGGAGCGCCGCCAGCTGCACCTCGCCCCAGGTGCCGCGGGTCTTGACGTTGGTCAGGACGCGCTTCAAGTCGCCGACGCCGGCGGCCAGGGTCTGCATCTCGCCAAGGCCGCGGTGCACCTGCTCGAGGCGGTCGCTGACCAGCTTGAACGACTCGCCCAGGCGCTGCTCCAGGGTGGCGTGGAGCTTTTCGTCGACGGTGCGGCGCATTTCTTCGAGTTTGGCGGTGTTTTCCGCCTGCAGCGAAGCCAGGCGCCCCTCGACGGCGGCCTTGAGGCGCTCGAAACGTTCGTCCAGCCCCAGGGAAAAGCGGTTGAGCTCGCGGGCGAAGGCTTCCAGCCGCTCGGCCTGCAGGCCGCCCAGCTGGGTGAGCTGGGTGGTCACGGCCTGACCGAGGAGGTTGGCCGACTGGGCCCGTTCCTCGCGGTCGCGGAAGGCTTCCTCGGCGTCTTCGCGCCGGCTGCGCGCCAGTTCCTCGCGCAATTCGCGCTCCAGACGCTCCAGGCCGCGGGCCTGGCTGTCCTGCAGGTCGCGCAGGACCGCTCCGTCGGCGTCGCGGCGGCCGCCGCGGAGCCACAAGGCGGCCTGCAGGGCGATGACGACGGCCATCCCGGCGAGCAGCGCCCATCCCATGATTTCGTTCATTCCTCCTCCTTCACGGGCGGATTCTGACAGAATTAGCGCCATGCCTGTACTGCAAACCCGCGACGACGGCCGGACGGCGGTGCATCGCTACGCCGCCGACCGGAACCCGGCGGCCCTCGCCGGCTCCCGAACGTCGCCGTCCGTCCTTGGGCGGCGGCCGGCCCGATCTCAGGTTTTTCGAAGTTCAACTGCGTATTTATACGAATAGAACCGGATGTTCCAAGCAACGAGAATGAATTTGTTGTAATTCCGTATCCGACGCAGCCGCAATGGCGCCGCCCCTGGCGGCACGGCATCGCGGCCGCGGCGTTTCAATTGCAGCGCGTGGGGAGAGAGGCGGTTCGCCGAAATCCGGGAACCAAGCCAAAAATATGCTGTCAGCACGTCCAAGACCCGGACCATCGAACCGGGCGAGATGTGGGAGGCCATGCGATGGGTACTGCCGTGCAGGTACCGCCAGTCGTGCGTGCCCGGCGGAATCGCCGGTGCCGCGACGGTGCCGTGCAACTTGCGACCGGGCTTCCCTGAAATGATCGCTGCCCGAGCCGGTCGCCCCGTGAACGCCCCCCGACTGATCTTCGCCTTGAGCCTGCCGGTGGCGATTCTCTTCGCCGGACGGACGACCGAACTGGCCCTGGCCCACCCCACCCTCCTTTTTTATCCCGCCAGTATCGTCGCTGCCCTGGTCGGCGGCATTTGGGGCGGTCTCGGCGCCACCCTCGTCGCGGTCGCGCTGCTGGCAGGCGACGCGCCATCCCTGCCCGAGGCATTGGCCGGCGGCCCGGCTATCCACTGGGTTTCCCTCGTTTTTTTCGCCACCAACGGCGTTATTTTCAGCCTCGTCTGGGAAAAACTGCAGCAGGTTAACCGGGAGGCGGCAACGCTGGTCGGCGACAGCCACTTCCGTCGGCTGGTCGAGCTGGCCGGCGACGGCATCGTCGCCATCGACGCCGCCGGCCGCGTCGCCGAAGCCAATCCGGCCTTTTTGCACCTCGTCGGTTTTTCCCGGGACGATCTCCTCGGCCAGCCGGCCAGCGATCTGGTGGTTCCCGCCGAACGGGCGCGCCTCGACACCCTGTTCGCCCTGCGCCTTCCGCCCGGCCCGGAACCGGGCGCCTGGAACCTCTGCCGCCAGGACGGCCGGACCGTGCTGACGGCGGCCACCCTGCGGCGCGCCCCCGACGGCCACTGGGCGGCGGTCTTCCGCGCCGGCGACGAAAGAGACCTGGCCGAAGCCCTTTCCCGCACCGCGGCCAACCTCAACCAGGCCGTACTCGATTCGGTGATGTCCCAGGTGGCCGTCGTCGACCGGTCGGGAATCATCATCGCCATCAACGAAGCCTGGGCCGATTTTGCCCGCACCCGCTGCGACACCGACTGGCAACTCGCCCGCACCGGGGTCGGGGTCAATTTCCTCGACGTCTGCCGCCCCGACGACGAGGACGAATCCCGGGTCCGGGCCGGCGTCCTCGATATCCTCAACGGCCGCATCGGGCAGTTCCACTGCGACTGCCCCTGCGAATTCCGGGGCCAGGCGGCGTGGTACGCCATGAACGTCACCCCCCTGGTGACGGCCGACGGCGGCGCGGTGATTTCCTACCTGGACATCACCGACATCAAGCGGGCGCAGGAAACCGAACATCGCGCCAACGTCCAGTTGAAGACCCTGGCCATCCAGCAGCTCGTCTTCCAGGAAGAAGAGCGGCGCACCCTGTCGCGGGAACTGCACGACCACGTCAGCCAGGATCTGGCGGCGCTCCAGATGGCGCTGGAAAACTGCTCGCGGCAGGCGGCGGGCCTGCCCAAGGCTCAGGTCGCGCTGCGCGACGCCAATGCCATCGCCAATTCCATCCTGGAAACCACCCGCGACATTTCCCGCCGCCTGCGGCCGCCGCTGCTCGACGACATGGGGCTGGCCGCCGCCCTGCGCTGGCACATCGACAAGCTGCCCCGGGCCGACGTGGTCGGCATCCGCCTCAAGGAAAACATCGGCGCCGCCCGTTTCCCCGCCGAAGTCGAACTGGCCTCCTTCCGCACCGCCCAGGAGGCGCTCTCCAACGCCCTCCGCCACGCCCAGGCCGGCGAAATCATCGTCCAGGTGCAGTACGGCGACGAGGGCCTCCACCTGTCGATCAAGGACGACGGCCGGGGTTTCGATGCCGACCAGGCGGCCGAGGATTCCAGAAAACTCAATTCCCTCGGTCTGCTCGGCATGCGCGAGCGGGTGGCCGGCGCCGGCGGCGAACTGCAGATTCGCTCCCAGCCCGGCGAGGGCACCGAAATTTGCGCCGATTTCCCCCTTCTTCGACGGTTACCATGAACCCCATCCACATCCTCATCGCCGACGACCATAACCTGGTCCGCGCCGGCATTCTCCGCCTCCTCGGCGAAATCGCCGATTTCGTCGTCGTCGCCGACACCGGCGACGGCGACGAAGCCATCCGCCTGGCCGAGGAGAAAAATCCCGACGTCGCCCTCCTCGACATCGCCATGCCCGGCACCACCGGCCTGCAGGCTCTCGAGCACCTGCACCGCACCCGGCCGCAGATCAAGATCATCGTACTCACCATGTACGACACCGAAGAACACGTCATTTCCGCCATGCGCCTGGGCGCCGCCGGCTTCATGCTGAAGAACGCCGCGCCCCAGGAAATGGAACTCGCCATCCGTGCCGTCACCGCTGGCGGCACCTGGCTGCCGGCCGCCATCTCGCGCCCGGTGGTCGATGCCTACCTCGAGCGGGTGCAGATTTCCGACCAGCGGGACGGCCTCACCCCCCGCCAGATGGAGGTGCTCAAGATGATCGCCGAAGGCATGCGCACCAAGGAAATCGCCTTCACCCTCGGGGTCAGCGTCAAGACCATCGAAACCTATCGTTCCCAGATCATGAACCGCCTCGGGATCGGCGACGTCGCCAGCCTAGTCCGCTACGCCATCCGGCGCGGCATCTCGGCGCTCTAGTCCTTCGAAGGCTGCGCCGCAAGGGAAAGCACCGGGCCTCCGGCGGCCCCCGGGGGTGATTTCCCTTTCCCCGGCTTTTTGCCCGCCGGCGGTACAGCCAGAATCCCCATGGCATGGTAATCCACGGCCTTGCTGGCGAAAAAATCGTGCCTTGCCCAGGCCTGCGGGAAAAATTCCGTCGAATTCGGATATTTGTCAAAGTTTCCACCCCGCCCAGGCGTGCTAATCTAACGAAAAAAGGGAGGAAACCGTACCGTGCGTACCGTGGACAAGAAAGCGGGCTTATGGGCTGGCTGAGGGACGAATTCACACACCTGGGAGAAGCCTTGCAGCACCGGGGAACCTGGCTGTTCCTCGCCATGCTGTCGGTTTTCGCCGCCATCAGCTATCTCACCGTCAAGTACGCCCTGCGCATGGATTTCCTCCTGCGGCTGCATCGTTTGACCAGCACCTCCTGCCGGGATCTCGACAACGCCACCATGCTCACGGTGTTCTGCGCCTCGATCTTCTTCGGCCTGGCGCTCGTCGTCGCCTTCGGGGAAATGGCCCGCTACTCGCAGCTCGTCCGCGACCGCGCCCATGTCGAAGCCCATCAGGCCGGCTGGCTCTGCCTCGGCTGGGGAGCGGTGGCGCTGTTGATCGGCGGCACCATGCTTCTCGTGCTCGGCAGCCAGTGTTATTGAATCCGGCGCAGCCTCCGGCCAATCGCGGAGAAACCATGAAAATCCTCGTCGTCGAAGACACCCGAACCAATCTGGCCCTCCTCACCCGGATGCTGGAAAACCTGGGAGCCCAGGTGATTCCGGCCGAAACCGGCCAGCAGGCCATCGACCGTTTTTCCGGCCATCACCCGGACCTCATCCTCCTCGACGTGGTGCTTCCCGACATCGACGGCTACGAGGTCGCCCGCCAGGTGCGCCAGGCGGAAAAAAGCGACCACTGGACGCCGATCATCTTCCTTTCCGGCAAGACCGGCGACGCCGATCTCGAAGCCGGCATCGCGGCCGGCGGCGACGACTACCTCTTCAAACCGGTGAGCGAGGTGGTTCTCGGCGCCAAGATCCGGGCCATGCAGCGTATCGTCCAGATGCGCACCGCCCTGGTCGCCCTCACCCAGCAGCTCGACAGCGCCAATCGCGAACTGCAGCGCCTTTCTTCCTGCGACGGCCTGACCGGCATCGCCAACCGCCGCAGCTTCGACGAAGCGCTGCAGCGCGAATGGGGGCGGGCTTGCCGCAGCGGCAGCGAACTTTCCCTGATGATGTGCGACGTCGACTACTTCAAGCGCTTCAACGACGGCTACGGCCACCAGGCCGGCGACGAATGCCTGCGCCGGGTGGCGGCGGGCCTGGCCGGGGCGGTGCACCGCAGCACCGACGTGGTGGCTCGCTACGGCGGCGAGGAATTCGCCCTCATCCTGCCCGACACCAGCTTAGGCGGCGCTTTGATAATCGCCCAGAAGGCCCGCCAGGCGGTTCGCCAACTCGCTCTGCCCCACACCGGCTCCGACCACGGCCAGGTGACCGTCAGCGCCGGCCTGGCGAGCCTCATTCCCCAGCCCGGGCAAAATCCGGGTATGCTCATCGAACAGGCCGACCGGGCCCTCTACCGGGCCAAGCACGCCGGCCGCGACCAAGTCTGCAAATACGACCCGACTCTCGCTTGAATTCGGACAGGACCGTGAGCATGACCCGCAAACGCGCCAAGGTGATGATCGTCGACGACAACGACATCATGCGCACCCTGCTGCGCAGCATCCTGCGCGCCGAAAGCTACGAAGTGGTTGGGGAAGCCCGCAACGGCCTCGCCGCCGTCGAAATGGCCCTCAACCTCAAGCCGCAGCTCGTCTGCATGGACGTGGTGATGCCCGAGATGGACGGCCTCGAGGCCTTGCGGGCCATCAAGTCGGCCAACCCGGAAGTCAAGGTCGTGATGATTACCGGCAACGCCAGCAACGACAACGTCCAGGAAGCCGTGCGCAACGGCGCCTCGGGCTTCATCGTCAAACCCTTCAACGCCGCCAAGGTACTCGATACCCTCGATCGCGTCCTGGCCGGCGCCGGCAAGGCCTAATACCACTTCGCCGTCAAATCGAGACGCGACGACGGGCTGAAGACGGTGCCGTCGCCCGGCAAGGCGAGGGCGACAACCGGTTGCTTTGCAAGCGAACGGGATCACCCCCTAAAAGACGTTCTTCCACTGGCGCAGGGCGGCAAACACCGCCACCGGATCGGCCGCCGCCGGGTCGATGCGGCGCGCCGCCGCCACCACCGCCGGCTGGTCGCAGCGCAGGAAGGGGTTGGTCGCCCGCTCCTCGGCCAGGTCCAGGGGCACGGTCGGCTGGCCAGCCCGCAAGCGTACCGCGACCACCACCTGCCGCCGCCGGATCGCGTCATTTTCCGGCTCCACGGCGGCGGCAAAATGCAGATTGGCGGCAGTATATTCGTGAGCGCAGTAGACCCGGGTGTCGCTCGGCAGGGCGGCGAGGCGGCCCAGCGAATCGGCCATCTGGGCCGGACTGCCTTCGAAGAGCCGGCCGCAGCCGGCCCCGAACAGGGTGTCGCCGCAAAAAACCGCGCCGGCGAAACGATAGGCGATGTGGCCCAGGGTATGCCCGGGAAGGGCCAGAACCTGGCAGGCTTCGCCCAGGACGGTGAGACCTTCGCCGCCGGAAAGCGGGTGGGTACACCCTGTGATAGACTCCAGGGCAGGCGCGAAGACCGTCGGGTGCCACTCGGCGGCCAAGGCGGCGATGCCGCCCTGGTGGTCGGCGTGGTGGTGGGTGACGAGAATGGTCTCCAGCCGCAATCCTCCAGCCGCCAGGCGGGCCGCAACCGGCGCCGCGTCCCCCGGATCGACGACCGCCGCCCGGTCGCCCCGGGTCAGCAACCAGATGTAATTGTCCTTGAACGCAGGAATGAACGATATTTCGAGCATGCCGGAACTATTGGCCGAAGCGCGCCCGATGTCAATTCCAGGTCTGGAGCAATGGCTCGCCAGCCCCCAGGGACGCTACGTCACCGCCTGGGAACTCAACCGCCTCGATCTCGCCGTAAGCGACGTGTTCGGTTTCAACGCGCTGCAACTGGGGCTGCCGGAATGCGACTTCCTCCGCGCCAATCGCATCCCCCTGCGTCAGAAGGCCGGCGAATCCGGCGCCGTCGACGTCCTCTGCGACCTCACCGCCCTGCCTTTCTCGTCCCACAGCACCGACCTCGTCGTCCTCCCCCACATGCTCGAATTCCACGCCGACCCGCACCAGATCCTGCGGGAGGTCGAGCGCATCCTGATTCCCGAAGGCCAGGTCATCATCCTCGGCTTCAACCCGCACTCCCTGTGGGGTCTGCGCCGCCGCTTCGGGCAGGATCGCGGTTTTCCCTGGCAGGGCAGCTACCTCGGCCTGCAGCGCCTGAAGGACTGGCTGAAGCTCCTGGGTTTCGAGGTGGACCGCGGTGTTTTCGGCTGCTACGTCCCGCCGCTGCGCCAGGAAAAATGGCTGCAGCGCTGGCGCTTCATCGAACGGGCGGGCGGCCGCTGGTGGAGCCTGGGGGGCGGCATCTACCTGCTGCGGGCCATCAAGCGCGTCCATGGCATGCGGCTCATCACCCCCAACTGGCGCACCCGGCCGACCCGGGCCAAGGCCCTGCGGCCGGTGGCGCAAAAGGAACTGCACCTTGACTGAACCGGTTTTCATCTACACCGACGGCGCCTGCCGCGGCAATCCCGGCCCCGGGGGCTGGGGCGCCATCCTGCGCCTGGGCGGCCAGGAAAAGGAATTGTGGGGCGGCGAAGCCGAAACCACCAACAACCGCATGGAACTCACCGCCGTCATCCGCGCCCTGGAGGCCCTCAAGCGCCCGGTGGCGGCCAAGGTCCACACCGATTCCCAGTACGTCATCAACGGCATCAAGACCTGGATCCACGGCTGGAAGAAAAACGGCTGGCGCACCGCCGACAAAAAGCCGGTGAAGAACGTCGAACTCTGGCAGGAACTCGACCGCCAGGCGGCCCATCACCGCCTCGAATGGATCTGGGTCAAGGGCCACGCCGGCCACCCGGAAAACGAACGCGCCGACGCCCTGGCCAACCGGGGCATCGACGAACTCAGGAAAGCGCCATGAGACAGATCGTCCTCGACACCGAAACCACCGGCCTCGACCCCCGCCAGGGCCACCGCATCATCGAAATCGCCTGCCTGGAGATGGTCAACCGCCGCCTCACCGGCCACCACCTGCACAAATACATCAACCCGGAACGGGAGATCGACGAAGGCGCCGCGGCGGTGCACGGCATCACCCTCGAATTCCTCGCCGACAAGCCCCGCTTTGCCGACGTCGCCGACGAGTTCCTCGAATTCGTCAACGGGGCCGAACTGGTCATCCACAACGCCCCCTTCGACATCGGCTTCCTCAACAGCGAACTCGACCGCCTGGGGCGGGTTCCCATCGACACCATCTGCAACGGCGTCAAGGACACCCTGCGCCTGGCCAAGGAACTGCATCCGGGCAAGCGCAACAGCCTGGACGCCCTGTGCGAGCGCTACGCCATCGACAACTCCCAGCGCACCCTGCACGGCGCACTACTCGACACCGAACTGCTCGCCGAAGTCTACCTCGCCATGACCCGGGGCCAGGACAGCCTGATTGTCGACATCGACGAACCGCCCCGCCACCAGGGCGCCGGCCCGGGCGGGCAGCGGGAACGCAAGCCCCTCGTCGTCCGCCGCGCCGACGAGGCCGAACTGGCCGACCACCAGCGCGTCCTGGCCAGCATCGACAAGGAAACCAAGGGTCACTGCCTGTGGCTCCCTAAGGCGGCCGCCTGAGCCGCCGTGGAACACACCCGGGGGCGGCCTGATCCGGCCGACCCCAAGCAACGCCTTGCCAGCCGAGGCGGCACTTTTTCCGGCGCCGATTTTCCGCCGCCGGGAATTCATATCCATTCGTTTTCAAATCAAGACGCGAAGACGAGCCGAAGCCAGTGCCGGAGCACGGCCAGGCGAAGTCGACAACCGATCGGTTTAAAAGCGAATGGGTATCAGGGGCCGGGCGCGGGGTTCGCGACGCTGAACGGATCGCCCAGCCCGGCGTAAAGGGCGCCCAGGATGCGCCTTTCGCGGCCGAGGATGGTTTCCAGGAACTCGTCGGCATGGCGCATGCTGCGAAAGGCTTCGAAACCCCGTTCGAGGAAATCGTGCAAGGCCCCCAGGCCGGCCAGATGGGCCGGGCCGTGCATCATCTTCAGGGCGCCGCGGACAAAAGCCTTCTTGGACAGGGCTTCGAGGGCTTCGCCGGTGGCACCGATCAGTTCGAGCTGGCGCTCCCTTTCCTCCCGCCGGCCGACGCGGCGATAGGCGGCGGCATAGTCGGCCGGGCCGATGCCGCGCTCGAGCTTGGCTCCCAGGGCCGCGACCATGGCGGCGTCGAGGCGCTCCGACAGGGCATCGACCTCGACGGCGAGGAGCACCGTCTTGAGGCCCGAAAGCGGCAGCATGCTGGTCATGAGCGGCAGGATGCGTTCGACGTCGGCGTCCCGGTCGCTGAAATCCTGGGGGCCGTAGAGGTCGCTCAGGAAGAACTCGGCGCCGCGGCCGAATTCCTTGCTCTCAAGGAGATCGGCGTGGGTCCGGGCGAGGCGGGCCGCCTGCCATTCCCGCAAGTTGAGGCGGCGCCCGGCAAGGACCGGGTCGGCGTTGGCCGACCGCCGCAGGCAACGGGACTCGGCGAGCATCCGGGCAAGGGCGGCCGAGACTTCGAGACGGGTGGTGTCGACGCAATCGTTCATGGCGCCATTATCCCGCCGCCGCCCGCCGGCGTTTAGAAGCCTTTCCCTAACGGCCGCGGGAGCGCCCGGCTACACTGAACTTGCCAACCGCATGGATGCCCCGATGAATTCCGCCCCGCCCCGCCCCATTGACCAGATCGCCGCCCTTGAGGCCGCCTTCGTGCGTTCCCGCCTGGCGGCCCGGGCCGAACCGGCGCCCGACCTGGCGGTGCGCCGCCGCCGGCTGCGGGGGCTGGAAGCGCTGCTCCACGACCACATGGACGAGTTCGCCGCCGCCATCGCCGCCGATTTCGGCCACCGCTCGCCCCACGAGACGCGGCTTCTCGAAATGTTTCCCTCCCTCGAAGCGATCCGCCACGCCCACCGCCACGTCGGCCGCTGGATGCGCCCCGCCGGGCGGCCGGTTTCCCTGTGGTTCCAGCCGGCCAGGGCCGAAGTCCGGCCCCAGCCCCTAGGCTGCGTCGGCATCGTCGCCCCCTGGAACTACCCCGTCTTTCTCACCGCCGGGCCGCTTGCCGCCGCCTTCGCCGCGGGCAACCGGGCTCTCGTCAAGCTTTCCGAATTCACCCCCGCCACCGCCGCCCTCATGGCCCGCCTGGCGCCGGCCTACTTCGCCGCCGACGAACTCGCCGTCGTCGAAGGCGACGCCGAAGTCGCCCGGGCCTTCGCCCGGCTGCCCTTCGACCATCTCCTGTTCACCGGCTCGACGGCGGTCGGCCGGCAGGTCATGGGCGCCGCCGCCGAGAACCTGACTCCCCTCACCCTCGAACTGGGCGGCAAGTCGCCCGCCATCGTCGCCCCCGGTTACCCGCTGGCCAAGGCGGCCGAGCGCATTCTCGTCGGCAAGTGCCTGAACGCCGGCCAGACCTGCATCGCCCCCGACTACGTCCTGCTGCCCGCCGGCAGCGAGGACGATTTCCTGGCCGCCGCCCGCGCCACCGTCACCGCCTGCTACCCCGACTTCGCCCGCAATCCGGACTACAGCGCCATCGTCAACGACCGCCATTTCCGGCGCCTGGTGGGCTACCTGGAGGATGCCCGCGCCGCCGGTGCCGAAATCGTGCCCCTGGTTCCGGCCTGCCCCCCTGACCCGGCCAGCCGGCGCTTGCCGCCCACCGCCATCGTCGGCGCCGCCGCCGAGCTACCGCTGATGCGCGAGGAAATCTTCGGCCCCCTGCTGCCCATCGTCCCCTACGCCGACCTGGACGCGGCCATCGCCTACGTCAACGAGCGCGAACGCCCCCTTGCCCTCTACCTTTTCGACACCGACCGCGGCCGCATCGAACGCGTTCTCGACAACACCGTCAGCGGCGGCGTCACGGTCAACGACACCATCCTCCACATCGCCCAGGACAGCCTGCCCTTCGGCGGCGTCGGGGCAAGCGGCATGGGCCACTACCACGGGCGCGAGGGCTTTCTCGCCTTTTCCAAGCTGAAGCCGGTCTTCCGCCAGTCCCGCCTCAACGCCATGGGTCTCTTCAAGCCCCCCTACGGCCGGCTGTTCGAGGGCCTCGTCCGCCTTCTCCTGCGATGACCAGCCGCCGCCAATTTCTCCAGACCGGTCTCCTGGGCAGCCTCCTGCTCGGCGCCGCCGGCTGTTCCGCCTCCGCCGCCGAGGCCGGCCGGCGGGCGGTGCTCACCGCCCTGGTTCCGGCCTTCGTCGCCACCCTGCCCAGCGGCCCGGAGCAGCGGGCAAGCGCCGTCGCCCGCACCGTTTCGGGCGTCGAAAAGGCCATCGCCGGCCTGGCCCCCACCACCCAGGCCGAAATCGGCCAGCTTTTCGCGCTCCTTGCCTTTCCCCCCACCCGCCTCCTGGTGGCCGGCGTCTGGCCGGCCTGGGAAACCGCCCGGGTTTCCGAAGTCGCCGCCTTTCTCGCAGCCTGGCGCCACAGCCGCTTCGACCTCCTGCGCACCGGCTACGCCGGCCTGCACGACCTGGTTCTCGGCGCCTGGTACGCCCATCCCGACGCCTGGACCCCGATCGGCTACCCCGGCCCACCCACGCTGAAATGATCCGCGACCCCTTCCGCGAAGGCCTGGCGGCCGGCTGGCAACACATCGACGCCTCCGACCTGACCGCCGACACCCGCCGCGAAGCCGACGTAGTCATCGTCGGCAGCGGCGCCGGCGGGGGCGTCACCGCCGAAATGCTGGCCAACGCCGGCCTGCAGGTCATCCTGGTGGAAGAGGGGCCGCTACGCACCACCGGCGATTTCCGCATGCGCGAAGCCGACGCCTACCCCGACCTCTACCAGGAATCCGCCGCCCGCAAGACCGCCGACAAGGCCATCAACATCCTGCAGGGCCGCTGCGTCGGCGGCTCGACCACGGTCAACTGGACGAGCAGCTTTCGCACCCCGCCCGCCACCCTGGCCCACTGGCAGGCCGTGCACGGCCTCGAACCACTCACCGTGGACGCCCTGGCCCCCTGGTTCCAGGCCCTGGAGCGGCGGCTCAACGTGCGCCCCTGGGACGGCGAACCCAACGCCAACAACGCCCTCCTCGCCCGCGGCGCCCAGGCCCTCGGCATCGCCACCGCGATCATCCCGCGCAACGTCGCCCGCTGCTGGAACCTGGGCTACTGCGGCATGGGCTGCCCGACCAACGCCAAGCAGTCGATGCTGCTCACCGCCATTCCCGCCGCCCTGTCCAAGGGCGCCGTGCTCTATTCGCGGCTGCGGGCCGAGCGCCTGGTGTTCTCCGGCCGCCGCGCCAGCCGGCTGGAGGCCGCCGCCTTGAAGCCCGACGGCCTCACCCCCAGCGGCGTCACAGTAAGCCTCACGGCCCGCCACTTCGTCCTCGCCGGTGGCGCCATCAACACCCCGGCGCTGCTCCTCCGCAGCCGGGCGCCCGACCCCCACGGTCGCCTCGGCCGGCGCACCTTTCTCCACCCCACCGTCGTCTCGGCGGCCCGCTTCCGCCAGGCGGTGAAGGGCTTTTCCGGGGCGCCCCAGACCATTTATTCCGACCATTTCCTGAACCAGCACCCGATCGACGGTCCCCTGGGCTTCAAGCTCGAAGTGCCGCCCCTGCACCCGGTGCTCTATTCGACCACGCTGCCCGGCTTCGGCGAGGAACACGCCGAGCGCATGGGGGAATTTCCCCACGTCCAGGTCATCATCGCCCTGGTGCGCGACGGCTTTCACCCCGACAGCCCGGGGGGGCAGGTCACGCTGAGGAACGACGGCTCGCCCCGCCTCGACTACCCTCTCAACGCCACCTACTGGGAAGCCGCCCGCCGTGCCCTGCTCGCCATGGCCGAGATCCAGCTCGCCGCCGGCGCCGAATGGGTGCGCCCGGTGCACGAAACCGCCCGGGCCTGCCGCACCTGGCCCGAAGCCCGCCGGGCCATTGCCGAACTGCCTCTGGCGCCCATCACCTGCCGGGTCGTCAGCGCCCACGTCATGGGCGGCTGCGCCATGGCCGACGCGCCGGAGCGCGGCGTCACCGACCACCTGGGGCGCCATTTCCAGATCGACAACCTGTCGATCCACGACGGCTCGCTGTTCCCCACCAGCATCGGCGCCAATCCCCAGCTCTCGGTCTATGCCCTGGTCGCCCGCAACGCCGCCGTGCTGGCTACCGCCTTGACCGGGCGGCCAAAACCGGCAATTCTCTAGGCTCTATGGTTCCCGTTTCCCTGTTCATCTGGCTGGTTGGCGAACTCAGCGCCTACGCCGCCCTCGCCCATTTTGGGCTGGGCACCCCCTGGCCGACCGCCGGACTAGCCGCCGTCGGCGCCCTCTTCGGCCTGCGGGCCGGCATCAACGCCGTCACCTGGGCCTACGCCCTGGCCTACCCGGGAGCCGCACCGGCCCTCGGCCTCGGGCGGCGGGCCGCCATGATCCTTGGCGAATACCTGGCCTTCCTCGCCCTCTTCGTCGCCATCGTCCCCCTGGAACGCCTATGGATGTCCCCCGACCGGCTGCGCCCCTGCCGCCGCCCCCTGATCCTGGTCCACGGCTACGGCTGCAGCCGCGGCGCCTGGTGGTGGCTGCGCCAGCGCCTTGAAGCGGCAGGCCACGTCGTCGCCACGGTGAGCCTGGCGCCGCCCAATGCCAGCATCGGCAAGCTCGAACCTCAACTGCACCAGCGCATCGAAGAGGTCTGTGCCGCCACCGGTGCCGACCGGGTTGTCCTGGTCGGGCACAGCATGGGCGGCCTGGTCTGCCGCTGCTACCTGACCCGCCACGGCAATGCCCGGGTGGCGGGTATGGTCACCATCGCATCGCCCCACCGGGGGAGCGAAATGGCCCGCATCGCTCTCGGACAGAATGCCCGCGAACTTGAACCCGGCTCCCGCTGGCTGCAGGATCAGGCCCGCGAACCCGTGACCGTTCCCGCCGTCGCCATCTGCAACCGCCACGACAACTACGTCATGCCCCCCGAGAGCCAGTCCCTGGAAGGCGCCGAAACCATCGACCTCGACGGCATCGGCCACCTGGCCCTCCTGTACTCCAGCCGCGCCGCCCTGGCCGTGCTGGCCGCCGTCGGGGCACCGGAATAGACGCCGCCGGAAGCCCTCGCCACCCCCGGCGGTTCGGAGTATCCTCCCCGCCCCATGCTACCCCCGGCCCCCTACGCCCCGCCCGCCGACACCGGCCTTGACGTCCGCCATGCCGACGACGCCCTCGTGGTCGTCGACAAACCCGCCGGCCTTCTCTCCGCTCCCGGCCGCGGGCCGGACAAGCAGGACTGCCTGCTCGCCCGCCTTCAACGCCAGTTTCCCGATGCCCTCATCGTGCACCGGCTCGACATGGACACCTCCGGGCTTCTCGTCTTCGCCCGGGGCGCGGAAATGCACCGCCGCCTGAGTCGGCAGTTCCGCGACCGGCAGGTGGAAAAACGCTACCTCGCCGTCGTCGCCGGCCTGGTCGCCCTCGAGTCCGGCGCGATCGACCTGCCGCTCATCTGCGACTGGCCCAATCGCCCGCGGCAAAAAGTCGACGCCGCACTGGGCAAGGCATCCTTCACCCGCTACCGGCGGCTTGGTGGCGACGGCCCGGGCGGCACCTGCCGCCTCGAACTCACGCCGGTCACCGGGCGCTCCCACCAATTGCGGGTCCACCTCGAAGCCATCGGCCACCCCATCGTCGGCGACCCCCTCTACGGCACTCCGGCCAGCCGCGCCAAGGCCAGCCGCCTGCTGCTCCACGCCAGCCGCCTGGCGTTTGCCCACCCGGCCGGCGGGGAGTGGCTCGCCTGGGAATCCGCCGCGCCCTTCTAATCCCGTTTCGCTGTCCAATCGAGACGCGAAGACGGGCCAAAGGCCGTGCTGCAGCACGGCAGGGCGCAGTCGACAAGGTATCCGTCGGTAAGGGAATGGCGATAAGCCGCCGGGGTGCCAAGGCTCCTCCCGGCTCCCGGGCCGGGGGTCCGCGGCGCAATCCAACGCGGGTTTAAGGCGGGCGGCCGCGCCGCCCGAAGGCCGGCCGGTTGTCAGCGCCCCGGCGCCGAAGAGTTGCCGCAAAAGCCCGCAGTGACGAAAACCAGGGAAAGCCCCTGGCTCTCGACGACGAACTCCTCCGCCCGGCCCGGCCCGCCGGCCACGGGACGGCGCGTGTACCGCCACCCCTGCGAGTGCACGAAGCGCTCGAAGGATTCCGGGTCTTTCACCTCGGGCAGGTCAGTCACCCGCCGTTTCAGCGTCTGAATGGGATAACACCCCCCTTCCCGGCCGAGCAGCGCCCATGCTTCGGCGATGGCGGGCGCCGGGGCGAAAGCGGCTGCCGCGACCAAGCCAGCCGCGACGAAAGACAGGCCAGGCAATCCCCTCGCTGTGCTGGGCCGGGCCGGGACGGTCTGGTTGCGGGGCGGCATGGCGGCAGTCATGGCGACGTCCCTTTCCCGCCGGCGCCAGTGTCGATGTGGCTGGACAACCGCCGGACTCGGCCGGTCACCAAACCTTGTACCACGGCTTTTTCTTCTCGGCGGCGACCGCCGGTTCGCTCAAGGCCACCGGGAACGGCGCGGTCTTGGTGCCTTCGACAAACCCGTATACGGCGATCGCGCTTCCCTTGTCGGCGGACAACACGACGGTGCAATCGTGGACCAGGATGGCCGTGGCGATGGCCGCCCCCATGGCGGCGTCGTCGAACGCCAACCGGGTGTCCCGGCAATAGCTGAGGAAGGCCGGCGCCAGGCGATCGTGGGATTCTTTGAAGCTTAAGAGGGCGTGTTTGGGCGAGGCGTATTCGGCATTCAGACTGTTCTGGTCGACCTTGTCCCCCAGTTGCTGCAGGGTTGAGAACATAAGATCCATGAGTTTGGGGCCATGCAGGTTCGCCTGGTCCGAAAGCACGGGGGTACCGGGCTCGATAGTCTTGTCGAAAGCGAAGCTTCGGTACATCAACGACCCCGCCATCCTCGCCACCGAAGCAATGAGCGTCTCCGCATGGAGCCGATCGTCCACGGTGAGAAGCCGCTTGCCCGATTGCTTGAAAAAGTCGGCGGCGGAAATCAGTACCTTGTGCTCGGTGCCAGTCATCGTCAATTTCCTTATCGATCGCCGGAATGCTCCAGCCTGCCGCCCGCTGCCGATTTCTTCCCGCCGGTTGTTCCCGCCACTCTTTTTTGCGCCCGACATCCGCACGGCCCCGGCGCCCGGGCAAGGTGGGCAGCCATGACGCCGAGCTTACCGGCAAGGTATGGCTGGTGCAAGCCATGGCCTTTCGGAGTCGATTCGGACCCTTGACCGCCGCCGGTTTTCTTGGGCATCCTAGGCCGACAAGAACCAATCCCCGGAGAACGCCATGCTCACCCGCCCCCTCGGCACCAGCCCGCTGCTTGTCCCCGATCTTTGCCTGGGCACCATGACCTTCGGCAAGCAGACCGCCGAGGCCGACGCCCACGCCCAGCTCGATCTGGCCCTCGCCCACGGCATCAATTTCATCGATACCGCCGAGATGTACGCCGTGCCCCCCCGGGCCGAGACTTACGGCACCACGGAAACCATCGTCGGGCGCTGGCTGGTGCGCCAGCCCCGGGACCGCATCGTCGTCGCCACCAAGGTGGCCGGCCCGGCACGGGCCTTGACCTGGATTCGCAACGGCCCGCCGGCCCTCGACCGGGCCAACATCCGCGCCGCCCTGGAAGGCTCGCTGCGCCGCCTGCAAACCGATTACGTCGATCTCTACCAGATCCACTGGCCGGAAAGAAACCAGCCGATGTTCGGCCAGTGGCAGTTCGACCCGGCCAAGGAGCGGGACTGCACCCCCATCCGCGCCCAGCTCGAAGCCCTGGCGGAACTGGCGGCAGAAGGCAAGCTGCGGGCCGTGGGGCTGTCCAACGAGCACCCCTGGGGGGTGATGGAATTCGTCCGGCTGGCGGAGGAATTCGGTCTGCCCCGGGCGGCTTCGGTGCAGAATGCCTACAGCCTTTTGAACCGGACTTTCGAAGGCAGCCTGGCCGAGGTCTGCTACCGTGAAAAGGTCGGGCTGCTGGCCTATTCGGCCCTGGCCTTCGGCCACCTCACCGGCAAATACCTGGACGACCCCAAGGCGGTGGGCCGCATTACCCTGTGGCACGAATTCGGCCAGCGCTACAGCAAGGTCAACGTGGCGCCGGCGGTCGCCGCCTACGCCGCCCTGGCCCGCCGCCACGGGCTGACGCCGACGCAGTTGGCGCTGGCTTTCGTGCGTTTCCGCTGGTTTGTCGCCAGCACCATCCTGGGGGCCTCCAGCCTCGCCCAGCTGCAGGAGAACCTGGCCGCCGCGGCGACCCCCCTGAGCGCCGAAATCCTGCGTGAAATCGACGCCCTCCACCTGCGCTACACCAACCCCGCCCCATGACGACGTCCGTCTACCAGGCCCTGGCCGCCGCCCTGGCCGAAACCGACCCCCAGGCCAAGGCCGTGCTCACCGAGGTTCTGGCCGCCGACTGGCGGGCCGGCGACCTCGCCGTGGACGATCGCCCGGTGGAACTGCTGTGCGGCCGGCCGGAAAAACCTCAACTGGTGGCCCCCAACCAGCTCCGCCAGCGCAACACCAACACGGTGGAGGGGCGGGCCAGCCTGGTGCACGCCATCGTGCACATCGAGTTCACCGCCATCAACCTGGCCCTCGACCACGCCGCCCGCTTCCGCGGCCTGCCGCGGCAGTACCTCGACGACTGGATCGACGTCGCCGCCGACGAGGCCGCCCACTTTCTCATGTTGCACAACCGCCTGCAGGCGCTCGGCTACGCCTACGGCGATTTTCCCGCCCACGGCGGACTGTGGGAGATGGCGGAAAAAACCGCCCACGACCCCCTCGTCCGCATGGCCCTGGTGCCCCGCCTGCTCGAAGCCCGGGGCCTCGACGCCACGCCCCCCATCCAGGCCCGGCTGCTCAAGGCCGGCGACGCTGAAACGGCCCGCCTCCTCGACATCATCCTCGCCGACGAAATCGGCCACGTCGGCCTGGGCGACCGCTGGTACCGCCATTTCTGCCACCAGCGGAGCCTGGAGCCGGAAAGCACCTATCTGCGCATGCTCGACGCCTACCAGGCGCCGCGCCCAGCCGCGCCCCTCAACGAAACCGCCCGGCTGGCGGCCGGTTTCAGCCGGTCCGAACTGCGCGCCCTGGGCGGGTAGGGGTTGGGCCGGCTCGGGCCGCGGCAATGCCCTGCGGGCCGGCAATCGGCGCGCTTTGCCCGGGAGTTTGGCCTGGCCTGGGCGCGGGAACGGGGCCGGGCTACTCCAGCGCCAGGCCCGGGCCGGCGGGCTGGGGTTTCTGGTCGGACAGATCGACCCCGGCGATCTCGGCGCTGGCGATGAGGCCGGCGACGTATTCCTGGTAGGCCAGTTGTTCCCGGCGGCCCGTCAGGTATTCGCGAATCTTGCCCCGGGCCACGTCGAAAGGCAGGATTTCGCCCAGGGCGCAACGGTCGATCTTGACGATGTGGTGGCCGAAACGGGTTTCCACCAGGGTGGGCAGCAGCCCCGGCTTGCCGAAGGCGATCAGGGCGGCCCAGAACTCGGCGACCACCGAACCCGGCGACAACTGCCCGAGGTCGCCGCCGACTTCGCGGCTGGTGCAGGCCGATTGCTCCCGGGCCAGCCGCTCGAAGCTTTCCGGATGCTCCTTGACGAGGAGCAGCGCCGATTCGGCCCGCTTGATCGCCTCCTGCCGCAGCGCCTTGGCGGTGCTGTCGAAAAGGATGTGGCGCACCTGGAAAAGGTCGCCGCTGCGGAATTTTTCCGGATTGCCGTCGTAAAAGCGCCGGACTTCCTCGTCATCCACCGCCGGCAGGCTGATTTCCCGCTCCAGGAGTTTTTCGATCGCGCTTTCCTCGTCGGACGCCTCGACCTGCAGTACCGCCGCCCGCTGGCGCAGGAGGGTGCGCACCACCAGAGCGCGGGCCGCCGCCTCCCGGGGCTGGCGCGACTGGGCGAACTCGGCGGCGGTGGCGTCGATGTCGTCGGCGGCGACGGTTTCGCCATTGACGGTGACTGGGCGGGGCTTCTTGCTGAAAAAGGTGACGACGTTTTCCATGGGGCGGGGCGATAAGAGGTGGTTGGGCAGGGGACCGCAGTCGGCTGAGGGGGCTAATTCAACCACGCCCGGCCCGCCAAGCCTAGCCTCGAAAGGACTAGCCTGGTGGTAGTAGTGGAGCGGAAGCGCCTGCCGGGCAGCCAGGCGGCCGAAATAGAAGATTTGTTTTTTAGCATTTCAATTAACGGAATTTTTATTCTATACTCCGCGCCAAAGCGAAAACCTGCGTCGCCTTCCCGTCCGCTCCGTATCGTTCCCACCCCATGACCGTCCCGACCCCCGTGAAAACCATCCGCAGCCTCCTCGTCGCCAACCGTTCCGAAATCGCCATCCGCGTCATGCGTGCCGCAAGCGAACTGGGCATTCGCACCGTCGGCATTTATTCCAGCGAAGACCGCTTCGCCCTGCACCGTTTCAAGGCGGACGAAAGTTATCGCGTCGGCGCAGGGAAGAAACCCATCGCCGCCTACCTCGACATCCCCGACATCATCCGTATCGCCAAGGCGGCGGGCGTCGATGCCATCCACCCGGGGTACGGATTTCTGTCGGAGAACCCGGAGTTCGCCGAGGCCTGCGCCGCCGCCGGCATCGTTTTCATCGGCCCCTCCCCGGGCGTGATGCGCGAACTCGGCAACAAGGTGGCGGCGCGGGCACTCGCCGAACGGGTCGGGGTGCCCGTGGTCCCCGCCACCGGCGCCCTGCCCTACGACCTGGAATCCTGCCACCGGGCCGCGGCGGCCCTCGGCTACCCCCTCATGCTCAAGGCCAGTTGGGGCGGAGGCGGCCGCGGCATGCGCGCCGTCAACGACCCCGGCGAACTGGCGCCGGCCCTCGCCGTGGCGCGCCGGGAAGCAGCGGCAGCCTTCGGCAACGACGAGGTGTACCTGGAAAAAATGGTGGTCCGCGCCCGCCATGTCGAGGTCCAGATCCTCGGCGATGGCCACGGCAATCTGGTTCACCTCTTCGAACGGGACTGTTCGGTGCAACGGCGCAACCAGAAGGTGGTCGAGCGCGCTCCCGCCCCCTACCTCGATGCTGCCGGCCGCGAGGAACTCTGCCAGGCCGCCCTGCGTCTTGCGGCCGGTGCCGGCTATACCCACGCCGGCACGGTGGAATTTCTCCTCGACGCCGATTCCGGCCGTTTCTATTTCATCGAGGTCAATCCGCGCATCCAGGTCGAACATACGGTTACCGAAGAAATCACCGGCGTCGATCTGGTCAAGGCCCAGATTCGCGTCAGCGAAGGGGCCGCCATCGGCGCCGACGATTACCTGCCGGCCCAGCCAGCCATCCGCCTGGGCGGCCACGCGCTGCAGTGCCGGGTGACCACCGAAGACCCGGAGAAGGGTTTCGCCCCCGACTACGGCAAACTCTCGGCCTATCGCAGCGCCGCCGGCGCCGGCATCCGCCTCGACGCCGGCACGGCCTACGCCGGTGCGGTCATCACGCCGTTTTACGACTCGCTCCTGGTCAAGGTCACCGCCCGCGGCCACGACCCGGACGAGGCGATCCGCCGCATGGACCGGGCGCTGCGCGAATTCCGCATCCGCGGCGTGGCCACCAACCTCGCCTTTCTGGAAAACGTCATCGCCCATCCGGCCTTCAAATCCGGCCAGTGCACCACCCGATTCCTCGACACCACCCCGGAACTCTTCCGCTTCCAGCCCCGCCGCGACCGGGCAAGCCGCCTTCTGTCCTTCATCGGCGAGGTGACGGTTAATGGCAACCCGGAAATGAAGGGGCGCCCGGCCGGGCCCTTGCGCCTGGCGCCGCCGCCCCTGCCGGCCCTCGACGCCACGCGGGCGCTCCCGCCCGGCAGCCGGGACCGCTTCAAGGCCCTGGGAGCGGAGGGCTTTTCGCGCTGGATGCGGGCCGAGAAGCGCCTGCTCCTGACCGACACGACGATGCGCGACGCCCATCAGTCGCTTTTCGCCACCCGCCTGCGCAGCGCCGACATGCTCGCCGTAGCACCCCACTACGCCCAGCTTCTGCCCGAACTGTTCTCCCTTGAATGTTGGGGCGGCGCCACCTTCGACGTGGCTCTGCGCTTCTTGAAGGAAGACCCCTGGGAGCGCCTGACCCGGCTGCGCGAGGCAGTGCCCAACGTTCTCTTCCAGATGCTCTTGCGCGCCTCCAATGCAGTGGGCTACACCAATTACCCGGACAACGTGGTGCGCTACTTCGTACGCCAGGCGGCGGCCCACGGCATGGACGTCTTTCGCGTCTTCGATTCCCTCAACTGGGTGGACAACATGCGCGTCGCTCTCGACGCCGTAATCGAAACCGGGGCTTTGTGTGAAGCCGCCATCTGCTACAGCGGCGACCTATTCGACCCGGCGCGCCCGAAATACAACCTGCGCTACTACGTCGACATGGCCAAGCAGTTGGAAAAGGCCGGCGCCCACATCATCGCCATCAAGGACATGGCCGGCGTCTGCCGCCCGGCGGCGGCCCGCGCCCTGGTCAAGGCGTTGCGGGAGGAAGTCGGCCTGCCCATTCACTTCCATACCCACGACACCGGTGGCGGCGGCGTCGCTGCCGTTCTCGCCGCCGCCGAGGCCGGGGTGGATGCCGCCGACGCCGCCATGGACGCCATGAGCGGATTGACTTCGCAGCCCAGCATGGGCGCCATCGTCGCGGCGCTGGAACGGGGCGAGCGGGACAGCGGCCTCGATACCGGGCGCATCGCCCCGTTCTCTGCCTACTGGGAAGGCGTACGCCGCCATTACGCTCCCTTCGAAGCCGATCTGCGCGCCGGCAGCTCCGACGTCTACCGCCACGAAATGCCCGGCGGCCAATACACCAACCTGCGGGAACAGGCCCGCGCCATGGGCCTCGACCACCGCTGGAACGACATCGCCCAGGCCTACGCCGACACCAATCGGCTCTTCGGCGACATCGTCAAGGTCACGCCGTCGTCCAAAGTGGTCGGCGATCTCGCCCTCTTCATGGTCGCCAACGACCTGAGTGCCGCCGACGTGGCCGACGCGGAGCAGGACATCGCCTTTCCCGAATCGGTCATCGCCATGATGCGGGGCGAACTCGGATTCCCCGCCGACGGGTTTCCCGCGGCGATCCAGGCCCGCATCCTGCGGGGCCGCACCCCCATCATCGGCCGCGTCGGCGACCACCTGCCCGTCGCCGACCTCGGCGCCGAACGTGCCCAGGCGGAAAAGGCCGTCGGCCACCCGGTCGGCGACGCCGATCTGGCCAGCTACCTGATGTACCCCAAGGTCTACTGCGAGTACGCCCGTCACCGCAGCCAATACGGCGACGTCTCGATCCTGCCGACGCCGGTGTTTTTCCAAGGCCTCGCCGAGGGCGAAGAAACGGCTGTGGATATCGACCGGGGGAAGACGCTGTTCGTCAGCCTCACCGGTCAGACCGCCGCCGACGCGTCGGGGGAGGTCAAGCTTTTCTTCGAGCTGAACGGCCAGCCCCGGCCTCTGCGGATCGCCAAGGCCGGCGTCGAAGGGACGAAAAAGCGCCGGCGCCGGGCCGAAGAGGGCAACCCGGCCCACATCGCCGCCCCGCTCCCGGGCGCCGTCGCCACGGTAGCGGTAGCGCCCGGGAAAAAAGTCGGGAAAGGCAGCCCCCTCGTCTCGATCGAAGCAATGAAAATGGAAACCGCCCTCGTCGCCGAGCGGGACGGCGTCGTGCTCGAAGTCCTGGTTGCCCCCGGCGACCCCGTCGAACCCCGGGATTTGCTGGTGGTGCTGGCATGACGGCCGCGGCGCCTGCCACCGGCAGGGACGTCGGACCGGGCCGGCCGCCGCCCCGCGGGTCGTTCGCCGGCCGCCTGCGGGGTCTGGTCGCCGTGCTCCTGACGGCCAACCTCGGACTCGGCGCCGCCGGCCTAGCCGGCATGGCGGGCACCCTCGAAGGCCTGCGCACGGTGTATGAGGATCGGGCCCAGCCCCTCTGGCTCCTCAGCCAGGTCCGCCAACTCAACACCGACAACGCCTGGCAGCTTTCCCGGGCGATCCAGCAGGCGCGGCTGCAGGATTACCCCCTGAGCGAGCAGCTTGAAACCGTTGCCGCCAACCGCGCCCGCATCGAAACCCTCTGGAGCGCCTACAAAAGCCGCCGCCTCAGCCCCGAGGAGGCCCGGCTGGCCTCCGATTTCGACGCCCACTATGAGGCCTACGTGGCGACGGTGATCGAACCGACCTACAAGGCGCTCGACAATTCCGACCTCTTTCTTGCCCAGATCCGGGCTTTTCTCGGCGGCTACAAGACCCTGGGCCGCGCCTGCGACGACGACCTCAAGGCCCTGGAGGAGCTGCAGGAAACCCTGTCGCAGCAGGAATACGCGGCCGCCACGGCGCGCTATGCTCGCCTCCAGATCGGCCTCGCCGCCCTGGTCTGCCTCTCCCTCATCGGCGGCGGCTTCTATACCCGGCGCCTGACCCGCGGCCTGGTGGCGCCCCTTTTCGCCATGCGCGACGCCATGCGCCGCATCGACGGCGAAAACGATTTCACCGCCCGCGTCCCGATCTCCGGCGGCGACGAAGTGGGCGAAACCGCCGCCGCCTTCAACCGGCTTTTCGACCATCTGCAAGCAACGCTGCGCCTCATTCTGGAACGCAGCCTGGCCATCGACGGGCAGGCGGTGTTGCTGGCGGAGGCCGCCGGCCACGCCCTGACCGCCGCCGCCACGGCCGACGACAGCGCCCACCGGATGGTCGAGACGATCGCCGAAATGGCCCGCGCCATGGGCGAAATGGCCGACCAGGCGGGGGCTGCCGCCAGCCTGGCCCAGGCCAACGGGGAGTTGTCCGAAAACGGCAGCGCCATCATCCTCGAGGTGGTGGCCGAGATCCGGGAAATCGCCGGCGCCACAAACCGGGCGGCCCGTTCCATGGAAAACCTCGACGCCAGCGCCCGGCGCATCTCCGACGTGGTTCTGGTCATCAAGGAGGTGGCCGAACAGACCAACCTCCTGGCCTTGAACGCCGCCATCGAAGCCGCCCGGGCCGGCGACCAGGGACGGGGATTCGCCGTAGTCGCCGACGAAGTGAGGAAACTCGCCGAACGCACCACCCACTCGACGCGGGAAATCGGCGAAATCATCGCCGCCGTCCAGAAAGGGAGCGGCGAAGCCGGGCACGCCATGGCCTCGACCGTGGCCCGCGTCGGCGCCGGCGTCGCCATGGCGGAAGATGCCGGTGCCGCCATCGAAAAAATCCATGGCGGCACCGTCGAATCGGTGCGGGCGGGGCGCGCCATTGCCGCCGCCGCGGCCCGCCAGGGCGAAGCCAGTGGCGAAATCGACCGGCGCACCCGCCAGGTTGCCGAAGCCGCGGCGCACAACCAGGCCGCCGCCGGGGTTGCGGCCGCCACGGCCGGCCGCCTGCGGCATCTGGTCGAGGAGATGAAAACGGCGGTGACCGCCTTCAAACTCTAGCCCCGGCGAAACCCCGGGGCCGGGCGCCGCCGCAGGGCGCCGGCAACCTGGCCGCCGGGGGGCGATTGGCCGGCCCACATCCCGGCGCGCCGGAACGATGCCATGGCTATAATCCGGTTTCCCACCCGCCTCCCGGAGTCGCCATGCTGCGTGCTGCCGTCGCCCTCTTCGCCCTCGCCCTCTCCCTGCCCTCCCCGGTTTCGGCGGCCCATGTCCGGCAGTTCTCCCCCCAGGGCCAGGTGGACCGCCAGGTGCGGGCGACGGCGGTGTTCGGCGCCGACCTGGTGCCCCTGGGCCAGCCCGAGGCGGCGGCGCCTTTCGAGGTCAATTGCGGCGGCGTCGGCGGCAAGGGCCGGTGGAGCGACAGCAAGACCTGGACCTACCTCCTGGAGCGCCCCCTCGCCCCGGGCGAGCGCTGCGACTTCCGCTTGAAGCCCGGCCTCAAGGCCGCC
Organism: Azonexaceae bacterium; assembly: GCA_009469675.1. Taxonomy (GTDB): domain Bacteria; phylum Pseudomonadota; class Gammaproteobacteria; order Burkholderiales; family Rhodocyclaceae; genus SSSZ01. Next base: position 31,703 of record SSSZ01000058.1, read on the forward strand.
AACGGCGAGGCCGTCCAGGGCGAACCCGCCTACGCATTCTTCGCCCCCGGACCCTGGCCCCGTTCGGTGACGCCGGGAGCGGGGGCCGGCATCGAGGAAGACCAGGCCTTTCTCGTCGAGGTGAGCAGCCCGGTGCGCCGCGCCTCGGTGGAAAAGCACGTCTGGTGCGAAGCCGAAGGCGTCGGCAACCGCATTCCCATCCGCTTCCTGGCCGACGCCGAACGCAACGCGGCGCTGGCCACCGTCCACCGCAGCCCGACCGCGGGCAGCCTGGGGTTGACCTGTTCCGAGCGCCTGCCGCCGGGAGCCAAGATGAAGCTGGTGTGGGGCGCCGGGGTCGAAAGCGAAAGCGGCGTCAAGGCGAGCCGCGAGGAATATTTCCCCTACCGGGTGCGGGAACCCTTCAAGGCGAGCTTTTCCTGCGAGCGGGAGCGCGCCAACCAGCCCTGTTCGCCCCTTTCCGACCTACGGCTGGAATTTTCCGCCCAGCTCGACAAGAAGGAGCTGGCGAAAATTCGCCTCGTCACCCCGGAAGGCCCGCGCCGCCCGGCGGACGACATCAACGACCGCCAGAATACCGGCAACGGCGTGGTCTTCCGGAAACCCTTCCCGCAAAACGCCGAACTGCGCATCGAAATACCCGCCGGCCTCCAGGACGAAGCCGGCCGCCCCCTCGCCAACGCCGCCAGCTTCCCCCTCGCCGTCAGGACCGGCAGCCTGCCGCCCCTGGCCAAGTTTCCTGGCGATTTCGGCATTATCGAACTGAAGGAAGGCGGCATCCTGCCCGTCACCCTGCGCAACGTCGAAGCCGCCCTGCCCGTGCGCAACCTGCGCCTGCCGGGCGAAGCCGGCGCCGGCCACCGCTTCGCCGAACAGCGCCTGCACGACGACGCCGAGGTGCTCGCCGCCATGGCCGCCCTCGCCAAGTTCGAACGCCAGTCGCGGCTGGTGCGCATGGGCAGCGGCAAGGAACAGAGCGAATACACCGACCCCTACTACGCCCGCGAACTGCCTTTCCTCAAGGACCGCCCCGGCGTCGCCGGCCGCGACCTGCCCAAGCCCGGCGGCAGCGCCGAATTCGAGGTAGTCGGCATTCCCCTCGAAAAGCCGGGCTACCACATCGTCGAAATCGAAAGCCGGCTCCTCGGCGCCGCCCTTCTCGCCAGCCCCAAGCCCATGTACGTGCGTGCCGCGGTGCTGGTCACCAACCTGGCGGTGCATCTCAAGATGGGCCGCGACAATGGCCTGGTCTGGGTCACCGCCCTCGACAGCGGCAAGCCGGTGGCCGGCGCCGAAGTGCGGGTGTCGCGCTGCGACGGCAAGGAAGTCTGGCGCGGCCGCAGCGACGACCAGGGCCGGGCCGCCATCGACCGCGGGCTGCGCGACGAAATCGGCTGCGCCGGGGGCGCCTTTCTTTTCGTCAGCGCCCGCTTGGGCGACGACTACAGCTTCGTGCGCTCGGACTGGCAGGAGGGCATCGAACCCTGGCGCTTCGGCGTCGAAATCTGGGGCGAGGCCCAGCCCCGCAAGATCCACACGATTCTCGACCGCAGCCTGCTGCGGGCCGGCCAGACGGTGTCGATGAAACATATCGCCCGCGAGCGCAACAGCCGCGGCTTCACCTACCCGGCCGGCGGCACGCTGCCGACCGAACTCATCATCGAGCACCAGGGCAGCGGCGACGAATTCCGCCAGCCCCTGGCCTGGGACGCCCGGGGCAGCGCCGTCAGCCAGTGGAAGATTCCCGCCGCCGCCAAGCGCGGCACCTACAACGTCATCCTCGCCGGCGGCAAGGGCAACCGCGAATTCACCGGGGATTTCCGGGTTTCCGACTTCCGCCTGCCGGTCTTTGCCGGCAGCGTCCAGGGGGCGCCGGCCCGGCTGGTGGCCCCCCGGGAAGTCCTCCTCGCCCTCGGCTTGTCCTTTTTGAACGGCGGCGCCGCCAAGGGCGTCGAGACGGCGGTTTCGGCGACGCTGCGCCCGCGCTGGCCGGAATTCAAGGGCTACGAGCCCTATCGCTTCCACGTCGATTTCGACCAGGAAGGCCTTTCCGCCTTCGCCGTGGACAGCGGCCGGGAAAGCGAGCAGCTCATCGTCGACAAGCAGCCCGTCACCCTCGACAAGGCCGGCGCCGGCAAGCTGGCCGTTGCCCTGCCCGAGCGCATCAAGGGGCCGAGCGAGGTCTATGCCGAAATGAGTTTTCCCGACCCCAACGGCGAAATCCAGACGCTCCGCGGTAGCGTCGAACTGTGGCCGGCCGCCGTCACCGCCGGCATCCGGGTCAAGGACTGGGTTTCGGTCAGGGACAAGGGCGCCGTCGAAGTGGTGGTGCTCGACACCGCCGGCAAGAAGCCCCAGCCCGACGTGGCGGTCCGGGTCGTCGCCAAGCGCCGCATCGACTATTCGCACCGCAAGCGCATCGTCGGCGGTTTCTACGCCTACGAGCACCATACCGAATTTTCCGACCTCGGCGAAATCTGTTCCGGCCGGAGCGATTCCCGCGGGGTGCTGGTGTGCGACCCGCGGGTCGATGTCGCCGGCAACGTCTATCTGCTGGTCGAGGCCAAGGACGCCCAGGGCAACCTCGCCCGGGCCGGCACCAGCTACTGGGTGGCGGGGAGCGACGGCGACTCCGGCGACGCCTGGTTCGCCGCCGGCAACCAGGATCGCATCGACGTGGTTGCGGAAAAGCGCAGCTACGCCCCCGGCGAGACGGCCCGCTTCCAGGTCCGGATGCCCTTCCGCGAGGCCACCGCCCTGGTGGCGGTGGAGGCCGGCGGGATCATCGAAACCTTCGTCCAGCCGCTCTCCCGCCACAAGCCCGTGGTCGAACTGCCGGTCAAGGCCGAGTGGGGGCCGAACGTCTTCGTTTCGGTGCTGGCGGTGCGGGGCCGGGTGCAGCCCGTGAAGTGGTATTCCTTCTTCGCCTGGGGCTGGCGCGAACCCATGGCCTGGTTCAAGGAATGGTGGAACCCGACCCAGCCGACGGCCCTGGTCGATCTCGCCAAACCCGCCTTCAAGGTCGGCCTGGCCCAGATCGAAGTCGGGGTCGAGGGTTTCCGCCTGAAGGTCGAAGTGACTCCGGAAAAATCCGACTACCGGCCCCGGGACACGGCCCGGGTGCGCCTCAAGGTCAGCCGGCCCGACGGCAAGCCGGTGCCGGCCGGCACCGAGGTCGCCCTGGCGGCGGTGGACCAGGCCCTGCTCGAACTGCGCCCCAACGACAGCTGGAAACTCCTCGAAGCCATGCTGCCCCGGCGCGGCTACGAGGTCCAGACGGCCACCGCCCAGTCCCAGGTCATCGGCAAGCGCCACTTCGGCAAGAAGGCGGTGCCCCCGGGCGGCGGCGGCGGCCGGGCGCCGGCGCGGGAACTCTTCGACACCCTGCTCCTCTGGAACCCCCGCGTCGGACTCGACGAAACCGGCAGCGCCACGGTTACCGTACCGGTCAACGATGCCCTCAGCGAATTCAAGGTGGTAGCGGTGGCCGACGCCGGACCCGGCCTCTTCGGCACCGGCGCCGGCAGTTTCCGCACCCGGCAGGAGTTGCAGATGATCTCGGGCCTGCCGCCCCTGGTCCGGGAAAAGGACCGCTTCACGGCGCTGCTCACCCTTCGCAACGGCACGGCCAAGGCCATGGCCGTGAACGTCGCCGCCAAGGCCGGCGGGCGCAGCCTGGAACCCCGGGAAGTCGCCCTCGACGCCGAAGGCGCTGCCGAAGTGGCGTGGACCGTCGAGGCGCCGGAGAACGAAACCGCCCTGGCCTGGGAATTCGAAGCCGGCGACCGCAACGGCTCCGCCAGGGACCGCCTGAGGATCGCCCAGCAGGTCGCCCCCGCCGTGCCGGTGACGGTGCAGCAGGCGAGCTTCGCCCGGGTGGACAGCACACTCGAAATTCCGGCGGTGCCGGCCGCCAACATGCTGCCCGGCCGGGGCGGCATCGAAATCGGCGTCTCGCCCCGGATTTCGACGCCGCCGCCGGGCGTGAAGCGCTTCTTCGAAGCCTATCCCTTTGTCTGCCTCGAGCAGAAGACCTCGGTGGCGGTCGGCCTCAAGGATGCCGACCGCTGGACGCAGGTGGTCGAAGCCCTGCCCACCTACCTCGACCCCCAGGGCCTCCTCCGCTACTTTCCCGGCGACGGCCCGGGCAGCCCGACCCTCACCGCCTATGTGCTGTCGACCACCGCCGCGGCGGGCTTCGAGATTCCGCCGGAAATCGCCCGGCGCCTGGAAAGGGGACTCGCCCAGTTTGTCGAAGGCCGCAGCAAGCCCGACCACTGGGCGCCCGCCAACGACCTCACGGCCAGGAAGCTCGCCGCCCTGGAAGCTCTCACCCGGCGCGGCCAGCGGCCCCTGGGCGCCATCGCCAGCCTCGATCTCGACCAGCCCATGCGCCTGCCCACCTCGGCCCTGATCGACTGGTACCTGGTGGCCAAGCGCCTCGCCGACCTGCCCAACCGCCCCGCCCGGCTCGCCGCCGCCGCCCAGGAGCTCCGCAACCGCCTCGCCTACCAGGGCGGGCGGCTCGCCTTCGCCACCGAAAGCAGCGACTACTGGTGGTGGCTCATGGTGAGCGGCGACTACAACGCCTTCCGCCTCATCGAAGCGGTGATCGACGACCCGGCCTGGAAGGACGACCTGCCGGCCCTGGTCCAGGGGGCCATGCTGCGCCAGGTCAAGGGGCGCTGGGTGACGACCACGGCCAACGTCTGGGCGACCATCGCCCTGGACGCCTTCGGCCGGCGTTTCGAAAAAGACGCCGTCACCGGCACGACCCGCGCCAGCCTCGGCGCCGGCGCACCGGCCAGCCACGCCTGGAGCGGCGCCGAACCGGGCCGGCTGGCCCTGCCCTGGCCGGTCAAGCCGGCCGTCGGCGACAAGCTGGTTGTCGCCCACGAGGGCGGCGGCAAACCCTGGGCGGCAGTACAGGTGCTGGCCGCCGTCCCGGCCACGGCGCCCCGGGACTACGGCTACCGCATCAGCCGGAGCGTGCAGCCGGTGAGCCAGAAGCAACCAGGCAAGACGAGCCGGGGCGACGTCTGGCGGGTGACCCTCGACGTCGAAGCCGCCCAGGATATGGCCTGGGTCGTGGTCAGCGACCCCATCCCCGGCGGCGCCCGCATCCTCGGCGACGGCGACGGCCGCGACAGCCGCATCGACGCCAGGGGCGACGCCGCCACCAATCCGGGACGGGCCTGGCCGACCTACGTCGAGCGCAGCTTCGACGGTTTCCGCGCCTACTACGCCCGCGTCCCCAAGGGCCGCTTCGCCATCAGCTACACGGTGCGCCTCAACAACGCCGGCGACTTCGCCCTCCCCGCTACCCGCGTCGAAGCCATGTACGCGCCGGAAATCTTCGGCGAGGTGCCGAACGGGCGGGTGGTGGTGGGGCGGGACTGAGGTTTCGTCGCAGGCGGCGCCCCCACCGGGGCACGCCGGGCGGCTCGACGCCCCCGGCCCCCGGGGGTCATCCTCTCGGGCGGCGGCCGGCAAGGGAGATGCGCCGAACGACGACGGCCGGGGTCTGGCCCGAGATTTCCTCCTTGGGCGGCGGGCGGGAAGGAGCGGACCGGGAAGCCGGCGGCCGGCCGCTTCCCCAGTCTTCGTCCGCATCCGTTTGCTCCCGGGCGGCGTAAGACAGATACGGCGCCCGCCGCCCCTGGCGGCGAAATGGCGGTGCCCCAACCCTGCCCCGGAGACCGACCATGAAATTCATGATGAGCTATAGCTGGACCCCCGACCCCCAGCGCCGCGCCGAAGGCCTGGCCCGTTTTGCCCGCAGCGGCGGCGTGCCGCCCCACGGAATCCGCCTGCTCGGCCGGTGGACGGCGGCCGACCTGGGCAGCGGCTTCGCCCTGGTGGAAACCGAAGACCCGGGCCGGCTGGCGGAATTCGCCTACCAATGGAGCGACCTGATGGCGCTGGACTTCGCCCCGGTCCTCGACGACGCCCAGCTCGCTGCCGTCCTCCCGCGGGCGGCGGGCTGATTGCCGCCGTGATCGCCGGCACGCGCCCACCTGGGCACTCCGGGCCGGGGGATTGATGGCGGCGCCCCGCCGGGTTTTCGTCACCGGCGCCAACGGCTACCTGGGAAGCCGGCTGGTCCCGGCGCTGCTCGCCCGCGGCCACCGGGTCGCCGCCCTGGTCCGCCCCGGGCGGGAGAGCGCCTTGCCCGCCGGCTGCCGCCCGGTGACGGGAAACGCCCTGGACCCGGCAAGCTTTCAGGATGCCATCGGCGGCGCCGATACCCTGGTCCACCTCGTCGGAGTGGCCCACCCCGGCCCGGCCAAGGCGGCGGCCTTCCGGAGCGTCGATCTGGCTTCGCTGCAGGCGGCGCTGGCGGCGGCCCGGGGCACCGGGGTGAAACATTTCGTCTATCTCAGCGTCGCCCAGCCGGCCCCGGTCATGGGCGCCTACACGGCGGCCCGGGCGGCGGGCGAGGCCGAACTCCGCGCCAGCGGCCTGGCCACCACCTGCCTGCGTCCCTGGTACGTCCTCGGCCCCGGCCACCGCTGGCCCCTCGTCCTGCTGCCCCTCTACTGGCTGGCCGAACGCCTGCCGGCAACGCGGGAGGCGGCCCGGCGGCTGGGCCTGGTCAGTCTGGAGCAGATGCTGGCCGCCCTGGTGGCGGCGGTCGAGAACCCGGCCGGAGCCATGCGCATCGTCGAAGTGCCGGCCATCCGGCGGGCGGCCGAGCCTGGCCGTAGCCTCTTGGCGCCGGCGGCGAAGCGCCGGCCGCCCAGGTGATCGCCGGGGGCCGGGGCGATTTCCCGGCGCGGCCGGGAGGGGAAAAACCGTGCCGCCGAGCCGGCGCGGCCGCGGCCTAGGCCGGGGTGATGCGGGCGATGGCGAGCATGTCCCGGACCTGGCCCCGGGCGCCGACCAGGGCGATGCCCTTCTGGCTCGCCCGGCAAAGGGTGCCGAGGCCGGTGGAATCGAGGCTGCGGCACTGGGTGAGGTCGATGCGGCAGATGGCCTCGCGCTGGATGAGGCCGAGGCAGTCGCGGCTGGTGCCGAAGGAGAGCCGGCCGACCACCTCCAGGACCACCCCCTGGGAACTGCGGCGGAGCTTGAACCCGCCGACCTCCGGATGATCGAGGATGGCGTCGATGGCCTGACGGGCTTCCTTGTCGGCGGACCCCCGGCGGTCGAAGACGAGGCCGATGCCGATGCCGTTCTGCCCTGGAGAGCAATGGACGACATGGCCGCGCCAGCGGCTGACCTCGGCCTCCCGCCGCAGGGTTCCGGCGATTTCCAGCCCCGGCCGGAAGCGGCTGCCGTCCTCCGGGGGAACCGCCACCAGGGCGCCCCCCGACGACAAATCGACCAACCGCCCATGGACTTCGCCGTCGTCACCCTGCAAGGCGACGACGGTCTTCTCGGGCACGCGAAAGCGGACCGCCCGGCGTTTCTCGAACACGACTACCTCCCCGACGTTTCTATTATCCCGGAAGCCGCAGTTGGCCGCAGGCTGCAGCCGCGAATCCAGGTTTATTACTTTGGGCATATATTATCATCAATGCCGCGGCGGTGTTCGAAACCCGAGCAGGCCGAGACGTTTTGGAGTAAACTTGCAATATCAGTGCGTTAGCCAATTGCTCCCTGAAGACGACCCCCGCGCCGATCGTTGCGCCGCAATTTCCCGTCGCCCGAAAAGCGATCACTGTCTCGACTGATTCCACGCCAATGCCGGCCCCTGATGGCCGGCCATTTGCATTTCCTGGCCATCCGGCCTGCGGCCAGCCCCTGCCGCCACGAAGAATAGCGGGGCGTTGTGAAAGGAACAGCATGTCCTCATCCGCCGAAAGCTTTGCCGAGCTCGGTCTTTCCACCCCCCTGCTCGAAGCCCTGGCCGGCATCGGCTACGAAACCCCGTCACCCATCCAGGCCCAGTGCATCCCCGTGCTGCTCGACGGCCGCGACCTGATCGGCCAGGCCCAGACCGGCACCGGCAAGACCGCCGCCTTCGCCCTGCCCATCCTGGAGCGCATCGACGTCAAGGTGGCCAAGCCCCAGGCCCTCATCCTTACCCCCACCCGCGAACTCGCCATCCAGGTGGCCGAGGCCTTCCAGAGCTACGCCCACAGCACGCCGGGATTCCACGTCCTGCCCATTTACGGCGGCCAGGCCTACGGCATCCAGTTGAAGCAGCTCGCCCGCGGCGCCCACGTCATCGTCGGCACGCCGGGCCGGGTCATGGACCACCTGGAAAGAAAGACCCTCAACCTCGACAGCCTGACCACCCTGGTCCTCGACGAGGCCGACGAAATGCTGCGCATGGGCTTCATCGACGACGTCGAATGGATTCTCGAGCACACCCCGGAAACCCATCAGACCGCCCTGTTCTCCGCCACCATGCCCGATCCCATCCGCCGGGTGGCGCAGAAATACCTGGTCGAGCCGCGGGAAATCAAGATCAAGTCGGCAACCACCACCGTCGCCGCCATCCGCCAGGCCTACTGGCAGGTCAGCGGGCTGCACAAGCTCGACGCCCTGACCCGCATCCTCGAAGTGGAAGAGGATTTCGACGCCGCCATCATCTTCGTGCGCACCAAGACGGCCACCGTCGAGCTGGCGGAAAAACTCGAAGCCCGCGGCTATTCCGCCTCCGCCCTCAACGGCGACATGAACCAGCAGATGCGCGAGCGGGTCATCGACCAGTTGAAATCCGGCGGCCTGGACATTGTCATCGCCACCGACGTCGCCGCCCGGGGCATCGACGTGCCGCGCATCAGCCACGTCATCAACTACGACATCCCCTACGACAGCGAAGCCTACGTGCACCGCATCGGCCGCACCGGCCGCGCCGGCCGCGCCGGCAACGCCATCCTCTTCGTCGCCCCACGGGAAATGCGCATGCTGCGCACCATCGAGCGCGCCACCCGGCAGCCCATCACGCCGCTCACTCTGCCGTCGCGGCAGGACGTCACCAACCGCCGGGTCGCCGCCTTCAAGGACCGGGTCGCCGAAGTGCTCGCCGCCGAGGGGCTGGAATTCTTCGCCGACATCGTCGCCCAGCTCGAAGAGGAGCAGAACGTCGGCATCCACGAGATCGCCGCGGCCCTGACCTGCCTCGCCCAGGAAGCCAAACCCCTGCAGATCGGCGGCGAAGACCCGCCGCCCCCCCGTCCTTTCCAGGAACGGGACAAGAAACCCTACGGCGAGCGCGAGCGCAGCTTCGGCGCCCGCCCGGCCCGGCCCGAGCGCGATTTCCGCCCGCGGGAAGACCGCCCGCCCCGGGAGTTCGCCCCCCGCGACGACCGCCCGCCGCGCCCCGAGCGCCCCCGCCGCGACGGCGACGACGCCAACATGGTGCGCTACCGCATCGACGTCGGCCGGGACCACGGCGTCCAGGTCAAGGACATCGTCGGTGCCATCGCCAACGAAGCCGGCATCGAAAGCCGCTTCATCGGCCGCATCGCCCTCTACGACGAATCGAGCACGGTCGAGCTGCCCGCCGGCATGCCCGGCGAGGTGTCGAATCTCCTCAAGCGCACCCGGGTCAAAGGCGTTCCCATCAACCTGCGCCCCGACACCGGCCGCGAAGGCGGCGGCTGGAAGAAGCCGGAAGGCGGATTCAACAAGTTCGGCGGCGGCAAGCCCGAACGGAGCTTCGGCGGCGAAGGCAAACCCCGGCGCAAGCATCCGGGCGAGTGATCCGCCCCGGGGCAAGGCGGCCGGCGCGGCCTGGGCAGCGGCCCGTCGGCCGGCGGCTCGGGGGATGCCGGGCGCAGGCCGGCCCTGACCGTCAGTAGCCGCCCAAAACGCCGTTGTAGAGGCGCACCCGGTCGCCCTGGCGCCAGGGCGGCGGCTGATCCTGGAGGAAGCTGCGGACGCTACCGTCGTCGAAGCGCACGGCGATCTCGTAGCGGGTAAGCGTGCGCTGGGATTTTTCGATTTCGTGGCCGGCCACGGCGCCGCCCAGGACGCCGACCACGGTGGCGGCATCGCGGCCCCGGCCGCGCCCGACCTGGTTGCCGAGCACGCCGCCGATGACGCCGCCGGCCACGGCGCCGACACCCGACCCCTGGCCGGCCTGGGTCACCGCCCGTACCGACTGGACGACCCCGCATTCCCGGCAGATCGGTGGTGGCGGCGGCATCGACGGGTTCTGGCCGTAGCTGCCGTAGGGATTGCCGGCGCGGGGGAATTCCTCGCCGGCCCGTTGCTGGCGGGCCTGGTACTGCTGCGCTTCGCGTTCCCGCTGGCGCTCCTGGCGGCGCTCCCGCTCGGCCTCGCGCCGTTCGGCGGCCAG
>SSSZ01000059.1 GCA_009469675.1 Azonexaceae bacterium
CCGGCTCGCCGTCGCCCAGGGCCGGCGCCTCGCCGAAACCGCCCTGAAACTGGTGCGGCCATGACCGCCGCCCGCCTGCAACTGGCCGCCAGCACCTGCCTGATCGCCTTGATTTTCCTTTGTCTCGCCTGGGAACTCTGGCTCGCCCCCCTGAAACCCGGCGGCTCCTGGCTGGTACTCAAGGCGGTCTTCCTGCTCCCCCCTCTCTTCGGCATCCTGCGCGGCAAGCGCTACACCTACAAGTGGGTGTCGCTCTTCATCATGTTCTATCTGACCGAAGGCCTGGTCCGCGCCACCAGCGACCACGGCCTGGCGCAAAGACTCGCCGTGGCCGAAACCGCCCTCGCCGTCGCGCTGTTCGCCGCAGTCATCGGCTACGTCCGCGCCACCCGGCCGCCCAAGGCGGCCTGACAACGCCCCGACCGCCGCCCGGCCCCGCCGGCCAAGTCCCGCTTCGCCGGCGGCGCGGGGTCAGACGCCGCCCTGGGCCTTGACCTTTTCCAGGCTGGAGTGGAGCTTGTTGAGGGCGTTGAGATAGGATTTGGCGGAGGCGATGACGATATCGGTGTCGGCGCCGTTGCCATTGACGATGCGGTCGCCCTTGGCCAGCCGGGTGGTCACTTCGCCCTGGGCGTCGGTGCCGGTGGTGATGGCGTTGACCGAATAGAGGAGCAATTCGGCGCCGCTGCCGGCAATGGTTTCGATGGCCTTGAAGGTGGCATCCACCGGCCCGCCGCCGTCGGCCTCGCCCTTGCACTCGCTGCCGCCGACGCTGAGCACGACCTGGGCGTGGGGCATTTCGCCGGTTTCCGAGCAGACGTGGGAGTAGATCAGCTTGTAGTGCTCCTGGTCGGGCGTGACGACCTCGTCGGAAACCAGGGCGTGCAGATCCTCGTCGAAAATTTCGTGCTTCTTGTCGGCCAGTTCCTTGAAGCGGGCGAAGGCGGCGTTCAAGACCTCGTCGCTGTCGAGTTCGATGCCGAGTTCGGCGAGGCGGGTCTTGAAGGCGTTGCGGCCGGAGTGCTTGCCCAGGACCAGCTTGTTCTGGCTCCAGCCGACATCCTGGGCGCGCATGATCTCGTAGGTTTCCCGGTGTTTCAGGACGCCGTCCTGGTGGATGCCCGATTCGTGGGCGAAGGCGTTGGCGCCGACGATGGCCTTGTTGGGCTGCACCGGGTAGCCGGTGATCTGGGAGACGAGCTTGGAAGCCGGGACGATCTGGGTCGTGTCGATGCGGGTCTCGACCGGGAAGACGTCGGCCCGGGTGCGCACCGCCATGACGATTTCCTCGAGGGAGGCGTTGCCGGCCCGCTCGCCCAGGCCGTTGATGGTGCATTCGACCTGGCGGGCGCCGACCAGGACCGCCCCCAGGGAGTTGGCGACGGCCAGCCCGAGGTCGTTGTGGCAGTGGACCGACCACACCACCTTGTCGGAATTGGGGACGCGCTCGATGAGCTGGCGGATGGTCTCGGCGAACTGGTAGGGAATGTTGTAGCCGACGGTGTCGGGGACGTTGATGGTGGTGGCGCCGGCCTTAATGACCGCCTCGAAGATGCGGCAGAGGAAATCGAGTTCGGAACGGCCGGCGTCCTCGGCCGAGAATTCGACGTTGTCGGTATAGGAGCGCGCCCAGCCGATGGCCTTGACCGCCTGCTCGACCACCTGGTCGGGGGTCATGCGCAGCTTTTTCTCCATGTGGATGGGGCTGGTGGCGATGAAGGTGTGGATGCGCCCGGACTGGGCCGGACGGATGGCTTCGCCGGCGCGGCCGATGTCGTTTTCGTTGGCGCGGGCCAGGGAGCAGATGGTGGACTCCTTGACCGCCTGGGCGATGGCGTGGATGGCGTCGAAATCGCCGGGGGAGGCGGCGGCAAAGCCGGCCTCGATGACATCCACCCGCATCTTTTCGAGCTGGCGGGCGACCCGAATCTTCTCTTCCTTGGTCATCGAGGCGCCGGGGCTCTGTTCGCCGTCGCGCAAGGTGGTGTCGAAAATGACCAGGGGCTGTTTCATGGTGTTCTCCGGGCGGATGTTTCCTGCGGCGACCGCAGTTGGGGGAGAAAGATTTTACCCCAGAGCGGCGGCGGCGGCGAAGCCGCGCGGTGCGGCGAGGCCGACGGCCCGCCCCGGCCGCCGACGGTGGGAGGCGGTTAATGCAAGGCCTTGGCCAGCCGCGGATGGGTCGCCACGTAGTAGTAGAGGGTGGGCAGGACGAAGAGGGTGAGCAGGGTCGCCGAAATGAGGCCGCCGATCACCACCAGAGCCAGAGGCCGCTGGGTTTCCGAGCCGATGCCGTGGGACAGGGCCATGGGAACCAGGCCGAGCATGGCGAGCAGCGCCGTCATCAGCACCGTGCGCAGGCGGGACATGGCGCCGCGGAAAACCACCTCGTAGGCGCCCAGCCCCTGCTGCTTCAGCTGGTTGAAATAACTTACCATGACCACGCCGTTGAGCACCGCCTGGCCGAACAGGGCGATGAAGCCGATGGCCGCCGAGACCGAGAGGGGGATGCCGGTGAGGAGGAGGGCGAAGACGCCGCCAACCAGCGCGAAGGGAATGTTGCAGATGATGATGGCGGCGTCCTTGAAGGAGCCGAAGGCGTCGAAGAGCAGGACGAAGATGAGGAGGATGGAGAGCGGCACCACGAGCATGAGCCGGGCCATGGCTCTTTCCTGGTTCTCGAATTCGCCCGACCAGGTGATCGCGTAGCCCTGGGGCAGGTCAAGGCCCTTGGCCTCCTTCTGCATGTCGGCGACGACGCTGCCCATGTCGCGGTCGCGGATGAAGACCCCGATCGCCACCACCCGCTGGCCCGATTCCCGGGCGATGTTCATGGCGCCGCTGCCGAGCTTGAAATCGACCAGGTCGGCCAGGGGAATCTGGGCGCCCGAAGGGGCCGGAACGAGGATGTTCCTCAGCCTGTCGAGGGCCCGCTCCGATTCCTTGAGGCGAACCACGACGCTGAAATGGCGGTCGCCCTCCCACAACTCGGTGGCGGCCTTGCCGGCCAGCACCGTCTCGATGACGTCCTGCACGTCCATGACGTTCAGGCCGTAGCGGGCGGCGGCGGCGCGGTCGATTTCCAGGCGGTACTGGGGCAGGTCGCCGTCCCGGTCGATGAAGGCGCGAGCCACGCCGGGGACGTTGCCGATTCGGGCGAGCAGCTGGTTGGCGTTGTCCTTCAAGACCCTGAGGTCGTCGCCGAAGAGCTTGATGACGATCTGGCCGTCGATCTGGGAAATCGATTCGAGAATCTGGTCCCGCACCGGCTGGCTGAAGGTCGGCTCGATGCCGGGAACGTCGTTGAGCTTGTCCTCCATTTCACGAACGAGCTTTTCCTTGCTCACGCCGGAGCGCCACTGCGCCTCCGGCTTGAGGTCCACCAGCATCTCGGTCATGTTGATATTTTTGGGATCGGTGCCGTCTTCCGGCCGGCCGGCCTTGGAGATCACCGCGTTGACCTCGGGAAAGCTGGCCACGATGCTGCGCAGCTTCTTCAACTCGCTCCGCGCCTCGTCCACCGACACCGAGGTCGGCAGGGTGATGTTGATCCAGATCGAACCCTCGTTCAGCTCGGGCAGAAATTCCGTGCCAAGCTGCGGCACCAGCGCCACCGTCAGCCCCAGAGCGGCGAGGGCGGCGAGGAGCACCCGCCGGGTATTGGCCAAGGCCCATTTGAGCGCCGGCTCGTAGCGGTTCATGCACCAATGCATGAGCTGGGTTTCCTCGTGGGGCACATGCTTCTTGAAGGCGATGCTGCTGAGGAAAGGTACCAGGGTAAGCGACAGGATGAGCGAGGTAATCAGCGCCGCCACCACGGAATAGGCCATGGGCGAGAAGATTTTGCCCTCGTGGCGCTGCATGGTGAAGATGGGGAGATGGGCGACGATGATGATAATCATGGAAAACACCGTCGGCCGGCCGATTTCCATGACCGCTTCCTGGATGCTCCGGTGGCGCGGCTTGTGGTCGTCGCGCTGGGATGCCTCGCCGACCCGGCGGAAGATGTTCTCGATGACGATCACCGCGCCGTCGACGATGATGCCGAAGTCCATGGCCCCGAGGGAAAGGAGGTTGGCGGGAATGCCGACCAGGGAGAGGCCGATGAAGGTACCGAGCAGCGCCAGGGGGATGACCGAGGCGACGATACCCGCCGCCCGGAAATCGGCGAGAAAAAGGTAGAGCACCACGGTGACCAGCAGTGCGCCTTCGAGGAGATTGGTGAAGACGGTGCGCAGCGTTTTGCTGATGAGCCAGGAACGGTCGTAGAAGGGCACCAGTTGGACGCCCTTGGGCAGGACCGAGGCGTTGAGGGTATCGACCTTGGCCTTGAGGGCGTCCAGGACAAAGGAGGGATTTTCGTCCTTGCGCAGCAGGACGATGCCCGACACCACCTCATCCTGGTCTGCCCCTTGGCCGGTGTAGCCGACGATGCCCTGTTCGGGCACCCGGGATTCGACCACTTCGGCCAGGTCACGGACCAGGATGGGCGAACCCTTGTTTTCGGCGACGACGACCTGGCCGATGTCGGCGGAGGATCGCAGAAGGCCGATCGAACGGATGAGGAACTGCTGCCGGCCCTGGGCGACAGAACCGCCGCCGGCGTTGGCGTTGGCCCGTTCGAGGGCGGAAAAGAGCTGCCCCAGGGTGAGTTTGGCGTCGCGCAGCTTGGCCAGGTCGGGGCGCACCTCGTACTGGCGGATCGGCCCGCCGAAGGAAACCACGTCGGCGATGCCCGGCACCTGCTTCAATTGGCGGGACACGGTCCAGTCCTGGATGGCCCGCACCTCCGAGGATTTCAAGCCGGGCGCGTCGATGCGGTAGCGGAAGATTTCCCCGGTGGCGGTGGCCGGCGGCGCCAGTTCGGGTTCGACGCCGGGGGGCAGGTCGAGGCCCCGCAGGCGTTCCTCGACCAGTTGCCGGGCCATGAACATGCTCGGCTTCTCGTCGAAGGTGACGACGATGAACGACAGCCCGAACTGGGTGTGGGAGAACATGCGGATCGAGTTGGGCACGCCGGAGAGCGCGATCTCCAGTGGAATGGTGACCTGCTTCTCGACCTCCTCCGGCGCCCGCCCGGGGTAGAGCGTGATGACCGTGACCTGGGTGTCGGTGACGTCGGGAAAGGCTTCGATGGGCAGCGATTTGAAGGCCGCCGCCCCGGCGCCGATGAAGAGCAACAGCCCGAGAACGACGAAGAGCGGCTGGTGCAGGGCGAAATGGACGATGCGGCGGATCATTTTCCGGCCGCCGCCTGCCCCGCCGCCGCGGCGCTGACGGGCTTGAAGAAGCGGGTGAGGTGGAGGTTGCCTTCCACCACGACCTTGTCGCCGGCCTGGACGCCGCTCGCCACGTCGACCCGGCCCTCGCGCTCGGCCCCCGCCTCGATGGCGCGCCGCACATAGCGCCCCGGCGCGTCTTCGACGAAGACGTAGCGCTGATCGCCCACGAGGAAGACCGCCTTGGCCGGAACCCGGAGCAGGCCCGAGGCGGGCAGCCCGATGAGGGCGCTGACGAACATTTCGCCCTTCAACCGGCGGTCGGCGTTGGGCACTTCGCCGCGCACCTTGACGGTGCGGGAATTGGGGTCGACGAAATCGGCGACATGGCGGATCGTCCCGGCAAAGCGCTCACCGGGATATTGCTTGGCCTCCAGGGCGAATTTTCCGCCCGGCTTGAGTCGCGCCAGGTCCGCTTCCGTGGCGTCGAGCTGGATCCACAGGCCGGTGGGGTCGGTGACGACAAACAGCGGCGCCCCCGGCTGGTCGGGGCGGAATTCCTGCCCCGGGTTGAGGTTGCGCTCGACCACCACGCCGGCCAGCGGACTCTTCAGGCTGTAGCTGCCATCCCCGTCGCCGCCCAGAACGGCCATGCGCCGCGCCGTACGGTCGGCCTCGGCCTGGGCGCGGGCAGCGTCGGCTTCGGACTGCTCCCAGTCCTTGCGGGCGATGACGCCGGCGTCGAGGAGTTCGCGATTGCGCTCCAAGGCCTTGCGGGCGAGGGTGAGATCGGCCTGGGCTTTCCGCGCTTCGGCCTGGGCCTGACCGAAGTCGGGCGACGCCAGGGTGGCGAGGGCCTGGCCGGCTTTCACCGGGGCGCCGATTTCGGCCAGGATGCGCAGCACCCGCCCGCCGAGCTGGGGAAAGACGCGCACCGTGCGGTCCTCGTTCCAGACCAGACGACCGGGCAGGCGCAATTCGCCGCCGCTGTCCGGCTCGACGACCGCCGTCTTGAGAAAGCTCGCCTTGTCCGGCTCGGCCAGGGTGACCCGGTCGCCTTCGACCTTGACCGGCGACTCCTTGGGTTTATCGATATCCGCCGAACACGCGGCGAAGAACAGAACCAGGGGCAGCAGAAGGGGTTTGCGCGGCATCATGTCAACCTCGGCGACGCGGCGCCCGAACACCGAGCAGGCCGGAAACGAGCGGCCCCGGCAAAGCGATATCCCGGACCGGCGGCTTCTCCGCCGCCCCGGCGACCCGGCGTTTCGAGCAAGTTTTTCAAGGTCATTTCGTTTTTCCAAATTCCGCCTGCAGGCGCCAGGTCGCCAGGGCCTTGGCGTGGTCCGCCCGGGCCGTGGCGGCCTCGACCTGGACCTGGCGCAGGGTGCGCCGGGCATCGAGAAGATCCATCAGCCCCATGGCGCCTTTGGCGTAGGCGAATTCCGCCGCCCTGGCCACTTTCTCGGCATCGGCGAGGAGTCCGGTTTCCAGCCGGCGGCGCCGCTCCCGGGCGGCCTGCAGGGCGCTTTTTGCCTGCGACACGTCGCCCACCGCCTGGGCCAGGGTACGGGCATACAGCCCCCGGGCGGCATCGAGGTCGGCTTCGGCGCGGCCGATTTCGCCCTCGTATTCGTGCCAGATGAACAGCGGCACGCTGACCCCGAAGCCGTAGCTGTTGGTCGGATTGTTCTGCAGGTTGTGTTCGACTTGCAGGCCCACCGTGACGTCCCGCCGCTTCTGGGCCTTGGCCAGGTCGCGGGCGGCCTCGGCGGCGACCACCCGCTGACGCGCCGCCTCGACGTCCGCACGCTCTTCCGGCGGCCGGGCCGCCAGATCGCGATCTTCGACCGGCGGCCACGGGTCGGCGGCGACCAGCCGCTCCGCCTCGGTTTCGCGCCCCACCAGGTAGGCCAGGGCGGCCTGGGCACCTTCGAGGTCGGCCTGGGACTGGCGGGCCTCGTTGTCGGCCCGGGATTTCTCGATCTGCAGCCGCGACATCTCGACCAGCGAAGCATCGCCCGCCCGGTGGCGCAGCTTGCCGGCCTCCAGGCTGCGGCCGTAGAGTTCGGCGGCCTCGACGGCGACGGTGCGGCGGTCCTGGGCGAGCAACAGGTCGTAGTAGGCAAGCTGCAGGGCCATGAGCTGCTGCCGGCCGGTGTCGTCGAGATCGCGGCGCGCCGCCGCCAGGCGGGCTTCGGCACCCTTCTGGCGCAGTTCGCGCTTGCCGCCGCGTTCGAGCACCTGGTCGATACGCAGCTGGGTGTCCATTTTCTTGTCCTTCCAGCCGCCGGCGCCGTAGCCGGACCACGGGCTGATCGACAGGACGTTCATCGACGCCTGGGGGTTGGGCCTTTGCCCGGCGGCCACCAGGTCGGCCCGCGCCCCGTCGACGGCACTGCGGGCCAGCCGTACTTCGTGGTTGTGCTCGTGCCAGAGGGCTTCGGCCTCCGGCAGGGAAAGCCGGATCGCCGGCTCAGCCAGGGCCGCCGCGGAAAACAGGAAGGTAACGAGGAGGAAGCGCCGCATCCGCAAGCCGTCAGGATAGGGGTGGTATCGTATGGGGCGAAGCTGACCAATCAATGACCAAAGCGAACGAATGCGTTTATTACTCGTTGAAGACGACCTGCTGTTGGCCGACGGCCTGGCCCGGGCCCTGCGCCAGTCGGGCTATCTCGTGGAGATCGCCAACGACGGCCGGGTGGCCGAACACTGGATGGAAATGGGCGAATTCGATCTCATCATCCTCGACCTTGGCCTGCCCGGCATGGACGGCTCGGAAATCCTGCAGCGCCTGCGGGCCCGCAAACAGCGCATGCCGGTCCTCGTCATGTCGGCCCGCGAGGCCTTGGAAGAACGGGTCCGCCTCCTCGACCTGGGGGCCGACGACTACCTGGTCAAACCGGTCGCCCTGGCCGAGCTGGAAGCCCGGGTGCGGGCCCTGATCCGGCGCGGCCAGGCGAGTCCGGAACCGACCCTGGCCCTCGGCCGCCTGACCCTCGACACGGTAGGCAAGCGCGCCTGGCTCGACGACGAGGCCCTCGACCTCACGGCCCGCGAATGGGCGGCCCTCGAATTCCTGGCCCTGCGGGTCAATCGCATCGTCAGCAAGGAACAGATCATGCAGTCCCTGTACGGCTGGGAGGAAGACATCACCCCCAACGCCGTCGAGAAATTCGTCTCCCGCCTGCGCACCAAGCTCGAACCCGCCGGCCTGGTCATCCGTACCGTGCGCGGCCTGGGCTACTACCTCGAAAAGCCGTGAGCGAGGTTTCCAGCCTGCGCCGCCACCTGCTCTGGTGGCTGCTGCCCGGCACCCTGACCATCCTGGTGGTCAGCCTCCTCGCCGCCTGGTGGATTTCCCTCGACGTCGCCGCCGACACCTACGACCAGGGACTCGTCGATTCGGCCCAGGAAGTCGCCGCCCAGCTCGATCTGTCCCCCCCTGCCAGCCTGCGCGACCTACCCCCCCGGGCTCAGCGCGTGCTGCTGGTCAACCCGGACGACCGGGTGGCCTATCGCATCTACGTGGCCGGCCCGGGCACGGTGGCCGGAGACCCCGGCCTGCCCTTGCCGGAGACTCACCCCGGCGCCGATTCCTGGGTCATCTACGATACCGCCGTCGGCGCCACGGCGCTGCGAGCGGTGGCGCTCAACAGCAGCGCCGGCGGACGCTCCACCCTGGTCGTCGTCGCATCGACCTTGAAGGCCCGCGACAAGCTCGTCCGGGAAGCCGTGCTCGGGCTTCTCGTGCCCGAGTTGGCGATGATCCTTGCCGCCCTGGCGGTGATCTGGTTCGGCACCCAGGCCGGGCTGGCGCCCCTCGGCGCACTGACCGATGAACTGGCCCGGCGCTCGGCCGCCGACCTGCGCCCCCTGAGCGCCAGGGGGCCGGAGGAAATCCAGCCGGTCGTGGACGAGATCAACCGGCTCCTCGCCCGCCTCGACAAATCCCTCGCCTCCCAGCGCCATTTCGTTTCCGACGCCGCCCACCAGTTGCGCACGCCGATCGCCGCCCTGCAGGCCCAGGTCGAAGCCACCCTGAGAGAGAGCGACGGGCAAACGCGGCCGCGGCTGGAGCGCGTCCTCAGCCCGGCGCTGCGGCTTTCCCATCTGGTAGATCAACTGCTTGCCCTGGCCCGGGCCGAACCAAGTAGCGCCCAGGCTGCCGAGCCGGTGGAACTGCCCGAAATCGCCCGGAACGCGGCCGAACGGTGGCTGCCGGCGGCGATCGGGAAAAAAATCGATCTCGGCTTCGAACTCGCCCCGGCGGTGGTGCCCGGCAACCGCCTGCTGCTTTCCGAAATGCTGGCCAACCTGATCGACAACGCCCTGCGCCACACCCCGGAGGACGGAACGATCACCGTCAGTTGCGGCAGCACGGAGGAAGGGGCCTGGCTGGCGGTGGAAGACAGCGGTCCCGGCATCGCGCCGGAGGAGCGGGAAAAGGTGTTTGCCAGGTTCTACCAAGCCCCCGGCAGCCGCAGCGACGGCTGCGGCCTGGGACTGGCCATCGTCGCCGAAATCGCCCGGCAACACGGCGGCACCGTCGCGGTAGACGACTCGCCCGGCCTGGGGGGGACGCGGCTCCGGATCAGGCTGCCGGCTTGCGGCGGGTGAGGTTCAAGGCCGCCAGCACGTAGCCGGACAGGCCGTAGACGACGAAAAAGCCGAACAGGGCGATTTCCGGGCTATAGGCAACGAGGGCGAAGCCCAGGGCAATGGCGGCGATGACGAAGAAAGGTACGCTCTTCTTGAGATTGACGTCCTTGAAGCTGTAATAGCGGATGTTCGAAATCATCGTGATGCCTGCAAAGATGGTGATGCCGCAGGCCAGCCAGCGGACGTCCCTGCCGGCGATGCCGGCGTCGATCATGACCCAGACGAAGCCCGCCACCAGGGCGGCGGCAGCCGGCGAAGGCAGGCCCTGGAAGAAGCGTTTGTCCATGACTTCCAGGGTGGTGTTGAAGCGCGCCAGACGGAGCGCCGCGCCGGCGCAGTAGATGAAGGCGGCGATCCAGCCGAGCCGCCCCATGTCCCGCATGGCCCACTCGTAGACGACCAGGGAGGGCGCCGCGCCGAAGCTCACCATGTCCGACAGGGAATCGTATTCCGCTCCGAAGGCCGACTGGGTGTGGGTCAGCCTCGCCACCCGGCCGTCCAGGCCATCGAGCACCATGGCGATGAAAATCGCCACCGCGGCCCGCTCGAAGTCCCCCTGCATCGCCTGGACGATGGCGAAGAAGCCGCAGAACAGCGCGGCGGTGGTGAACAGATTGGGAAGAACGTAAATGCCGCGGCGCTTCAGCTCGGGATTGAACAAGGCCTTGCGGGGTTTCAGTTCCGTCATGGGTCAGGGGTTTCTGGCCGAGAAAGTGCGAGAAGGATACACCGAATAACCGACGCTTCGGTACTCGCAATAAGGGCGGTGCAGTCTCCCACACCGCCCAAGGCGAAGATAGCGCTAGGCGCGCACGCGCCGACAGTACGTTAGTACGGCAAGCGTAACGCGCTACCGAGCCTGCGACCCGCCAATCAGTTCTTGGATTGGTCGACGAGCTTGTTCTTCTTGATCCACGGCATCATGTCGCGCAGCTTGGCGCCCACGGTCTCGATCGGATGCACCGCGTTCAAGCGACGCCGGGCGGTCATCGCCGGGTAGTTGGTGCGGCCTTCGAGGATGAACATCTTGGCGTAGTCGCCGTTCTGGATGCGCTTCAGGGCATTACGCATGGCGGCGCGGGACTGCTCGTTGATGACTTCGGTGCCGGTGACGTACTCGCCGAACTCCGCGTTGTTGGAGATCGAGTAGTTCATGTTGGCGATGCCGCCTTCGTACATCAGGTCGACGATCAGCTTCAGTTCGTGCAGGCACTCGAAGTAGGCCATTTCCGGGGCGTAGCCGGCTTCGACCAGGGTTTCGAAACCCATCTTGACGAGTTCGACGGCGCCGCCGCAGAGCACGGCCTGTTCGCCGAAGAGGTCGGTCTCGGTCTCTTCGCGGAAGTTGGTCTCGATGACGCCGCCCTTGGTGCCGCCGTTGGCCGCCGCGTAGGAAAGGGCGATGTCCTTGGCCTTGCCGGTCTTGTCCTGGTAGACGGCGATCAGGGAAGGTACGCCGCCGCCCTTGAGGTACTCGGAACGCACGGTGTGGCCCGGGCCCTTGGGGGCGACCATGATGACGTCCACGTCGTCCCGGGGGATGACCTGGTTGTAATGGACGTTGAAGCCGTGGGCGAAGGCCAGGGCCGCACCCTTCTTGAGGTTGGGGGCGACTTCCTCGTTATAGACGGCGGGAATGTTCTCGTCCGGCAGGAGGATCATGACGACATCGGCGCCCTTGACCGCCTTGGCGATCTCCTCGACCTTCAAGCCGGCGGCTTCCGCCTTCTTCCAGGAAGCGCCGCCCTTCCTCAGGCCGACCGTGACCTTGCAGCCGGAATCCTTGAGGTTCTGGGCGTGGGCGTGGCCCTGGGAGCCGTAGCCGACGATGGTGACCTTCTTGCCCTTGATGAGGGAGAGGTCGGCGTCCTTGTCGTAATAAACTTTCATGAAATCCTCTTGATTGATAGATGGTCAGACTTTGAGAATGCGGTCGCCGCGGCCAATACCGCAAACGCCGGTACGGACGGTTTCCAGGATCAGGCCGGCGTCGAGGGCGGCGATGAAGGAATCGAGCTTGGAGCTGGCGCCGGTCAGTTCGACGACATAGGTCGATTCGGTGACGTCGACGATGCGGCCGCGGAAGATGTCGGCCATGCGCTTCATCTCCTCGCGGTCCTTGCCCGTGGCGCGGACCTTGATGAGCATGAGTTCGCGCTCGACGTGGGCGGCTTCCGAGAGGTCGACGACCTTGACCACGTCCACCAGCTTGTTCAGTTGCTTGGTGATCTGTTCGAGAACCTCGTCCGACCCCCAGGTGACGATGGTCATGCGGGACAGGGAGGGATCCTCGGTGGGCGCCACGGTGAGGGACTCGATGTTGTAGCCGCGGGCCGAGAACAGGCCCGCCACCCGGGACAGCGCACCGGCTTCGTTTTCGATGAGGATAGAAATGATGTGTCGCATAGTATTCTCTGCCCCGCTCACAGATCTTCGGCCAGAATCATGTCGGTCAGCCCCTTGCCGGCGGCGACCATGGGGAAGACGTTGGCGGTCGGATCGACGATGAAGTCCATGAACACGAGGTCGTTCTTGTGTTCGGTAAAGGCTTTGCGCAGCGCCGGCTCGACGTCTTCCGGCCGCTCGATCTTCATGCCGACGTGGCCATAGGACTCGGCCAGCTTGACGAAATCGGGCAGCGAACTGACGTAGGATTGGGAATAGCGGCTGGAATAGAACATCTCCTGCCACTGGCGCACCATGCCGAGGTAGCCGTTGTTCAAGTTGATGATCTTGATGGGCAACTCGTACTGCTTGCAGGTGGACAATTCCTGGATGCACATCTGGATCGACGCCTCGCCGGTGATGCAGGCCACCTGCGCCCCCGGGTTGGCGAAAAGGACGCCCATGCCGTAGGGCAGGCCGACGCCCATGGTCCCCAGGCCGCCGGAATTGATCCAGCGCCGCGGTTGGTCGAACTTGTAGTACTGGGCCGCGAACATCTGGTGTTGGCCGACGTCGGAGGTGACGAAGGCGTCGCCGCCGGTGACTTCGTAGAGCTTCTGCACCACGTAGTGGGGCATGATGAGCTTGTCCTGCTTGTAGCGCAGGCAATCGCGGCCCCGCCACTCCTCGATCTGCTTCCACCAGTCGGCAACCCCGGCGTCGGCCTTGAAGCCGGCGTCCATGAGTTTGAGGATTTCCTCGAGCACGTCGGGGACGTTGCCGACGATGGGGACGTCGACCTTGACCCGCTTGGAGATGGACGACGGGTCGATATCGATGTGGATGATCTTGCGCGGCTCCTCGCCGAAATTGGCGGGATTGCCGATGACGCGGTCGTCGAAGCGGGCGCCGACGGCAAGGATCACGTCGGCGTAGTGCATCGCCATGTTGGCTTCGAAGGTGCCGTGCATGCCGAGCATGCCGACGAACTGGCGGTCGGTGGCGGGGTAGCCGCCCAGGCCCATGAGGGTGTTGGTGACCGGGAAGTTGAGGCGCCGCGCCAGCTGGGTCAGCTTTTCCGCGGCGTCGGAGAGGATCACCCCGCCGCCGGTGTAGATGATCGGCCGCTTGGCCTCGGCCAGCAACTGGACGGCCTTCTTGATCTGCCCCAGGTGCCCCTTGACCACGGGGTTGTAGGAGCGCATCTGGATGGTCTTGGGATACTCGAACTCGCACATCTGGGCCGTGACATCCTTGGGGATGTCGACAACGACCGGCCCCGGACGGCCGGTGGCGGCGATATGGAAGGCCTTCTTGATGGTGATGGCGAGATCCTTGACGTCCTTGACCAGGAAGTTGTGCTTGACGCAGGGCCGGGTGATGCCCACCGTATCGCACTCCTGGAAAGCGTCCTGGCCGATGTAGGCGGTCGGCACCTGGCCGGTGAGCACCACCATGGGCACCGAATCCATGTAGGCCGTGGCGATGCCGGTCACGGTATTGGTCACGCCCGGGCCGGAAGTCACGAGCGCCACGCCGACCCGCTGGGAAGAACGGGAATAGGCGTCGGCTGCATGAACAGCGGCCTGCTCGTGGCGGACCAGGATATGCTTGACCTGTTCCTGCTTGAACAGTGCATCATAGATATGAAGCACGGAGCCGCCGGGATAGCCGAAAACGCAGTCGACCTTTTCTTCCTGCAGGCACCTGATTACAATTTCTGCACCGCTGATCATCATGATTTGCCCAATAAAGCTGTTGCCCGAAAAACCCGTAACCTTAATCGACCGACCCTCTTCGGTCAAGGCACCGGCGCCATAACCACAACGAATTCAAGGCTTTCCACGGAGGAGAGACCAAGCTGTCTTCACCAACAGAACTATCGCACTTTCTGGAAACCGTAGAACGCCGCGCCTTCAAGCAGGCCATGTTTGCCGTCCGCGAAGAAGAATCAGCCCTCGACATCGTCCAGGACAGCATGTTGAAACTTGCGGAAAAATACGGCGACCGGCCGGCCGAAGAACTGCCGATGCTCTTCCAGCGCATCCTGCAGAACACCATCCGGGACTTCTACCGGCGCAGCAAGGTGCGCTCGATGTGGACCACCCTACTCTCCGCCTTCAGCCCCGACGACGACGACGAGCACGATCCGCTTGAGACCCTGGAAATCGAAGACGGTTCCGGCCTGGCGGCGACCCCCGAAGGCCGGGTCGTGCAGGCCCAGACCATCGCCGCCATCGAGGCCGAAATCGAAAAGTTGCCGCCACGTCAACGGGAAGCCTTCCTCATGCGTTACTGGGAAGACATGGACGTCGCTGAAACGGCTGCCGCGATGGGCTGCTCTGAAGGCAGCGTGAAAACCCATTGCTCGCGCGCCACCCACGCGTTGGCTGCCGCCCTATCGGCAAAAGGAATCAGATTATGAGAGAAGAACAGTACGCCGGCCGTATCCGGAAGGCATTGAACCAGGGATTGCAGGACATCTCACCGGCCAGTTCGCGCCGGCTCGAAGCGGCTCGCCACCTGGCCCTGTCGCGCCAGAAAAAGCCCCAGGCCCAGCTCGCCATGGCGGGGGCCGGGCGTGGTCATGGGTTCACCTTCGGCCACGACCATCCCTACCTGCGCAATCTCCTTTCGGTCATCGCCCTGCTCATCGGCATGTGGATCGCCTTCTACTGGCACAGCCACCAGTACGTCAGCGAAATCGGCGATGTCGACAGCGCCCTTCTTTCCGACGACCTGCCTCCAGAGGCTTTCCTGGACAAAGATTTCTTCGAATGGCTAAAAGACTCGCTGGAAGAATAGCGCTCTGCGCTAGCCTCCTGGCCACCCCGGCGTGGGCTGAACCGCCTCCGACGGCAGTGATCGGCACGCCGCCGCAACCCACCTGGTCCCAACTGACGCCGGCCCAGCGGTCGGTATTGGCGCCGCTCAGCGTCGACTGGGACAAGATGGAGAACCTGCGGCGCAAGAAATGGCTGCTCATCACCGAGCGCTTTCCCACCCTGAAGCCGGACGAACAACGCCGCATCCAGGACCGCATGCGGGAATGGGCGCTACTTTCGCCGGAACAGCGGGCCAAGGTGCGGGACAGCTACAAGGAATTCAATCAGTTGCCGGCCGAGCAGAAAAAGGCCGTCAAGGAAAAATGGGAAACCTATAGCAATCTTTCCGACGAGGAAAAAGCTCGCCTGAAACATGGCGGCAAGCCGCCCAAGCCGGCGGAAGCGACGCCTACCGCCGACGCTGCCACGCCGCCGGCCGCCGGAACGCCGGTGGCGGCCAGCCCAGAACCCGCCAAGCCCTGATGGCGGCGCAAGCTCCGGGCCTGGCTCGGCTGTTGTCGAGCCTGCTGTACGAGGGACTGGTGATCTTCGGCATCCTTCTGGTCGGCTTCCTTTTTCCCCAGATCGTCCTCACCGCCTTCGGCCTCGGCGCCCAGGGCAAGCTGCTCTGGGTGCACCTCTTCCTGCTGCTGATGTTTTATTTCATCTGGTTCTGGCTGCACGGCGGCCAAACCCTGGCCATGAAGACCTGGAAGCTGCGCATCGTCAATGCCGACGGCTCGCCGCTTCGCCCGCTCCAGGCCGTGCTGCGCTACATGGCGGCGTGGCCAAGCGTTGCCTGCCTGGGCATCGGCATCCTCTGGGCCTTGGTCGACCGGGAGCACCAGTACCTGCACGACCGCATCGCCGGCACCCGCATCGTCTTCGAGCCGGCCGAACGACCGGCGGCCTGATCGGGCGGCTAGCGCCGCTCGACCCACCAGATCATGCCCATCGCCGCCAAGAGGAACATGGCGGAGGGCGCCGCGGCGCTGGCGAAGGGGGGCCAGGAATTGATAACGCCGAGGCTGGAGAACAAGCCGTTGAGCATGTGGAAGACGATGCCGATCATGACCCCGGCGAAGATTTTGAGGCTGACGCCGCTCATCCGGTTGTGGGAATAGCCGAAGGGTAGCGCCAGGGCCACCATGACCAGCGCCGCCAGCGGGTAAATCAGCTTCTTCCAGATGGCGATTTCGTAGCGCTCGGTTTTTTGCCGGTTTTCCAGGAGGTGACGGGTGTAGTTGTAGAGTCCGTAGAGCGACATGCGTTCGGGCGCCACCATAAGGACCGAAAGGAGATCCGGTGTCACCGCCGACCGCCATTCCAGGCTGTCCTGGCGCTCCACGGTGGCGACGTCGCCCTGCAGGCGGGTGCTCACCACCTCGCTGAGCAGCCAGCGGTCGGGCTGCTGGTAGCGGCCCTCCCGGGCCTCGGTCACCGATTCCAGGGCCGCCCCGTCGTCAAACTTGTAGATGCGGATGCCGGCCAGGCGGGCGTCCGGCGTCGCCGTCCGGATATTGATGAAGCTGCGGCCGTCCTTGACCCACAGCCCGGAATCGAAACCCTGCTGCGCGATGACGTTGTTCATGGCGCGGGAACGCAGTTCCTGGGCCGCCCGCTCGGAAAAAGGCATGACCCCCTCGCCGACCAGCAGGGTGAGCAGGGCGAGCAGCCCGGCGACGCGAAAGAGGGTCAGGAGCAGATCCCGGGTGGCCAGGCCGGAGGCCCGGAGGACGGTGATCTCGGAATGCCGCGCCAGGGTCGATAAGGAATAGAGGGTGCCGATCAGGGCAGCGATCGGAATCAGTTCATAAACCCGCCCGGGAAGGCTGAGGACGACGAAGATGAGGGCGTGGCCGAACTGGTAGCTACCCTTGCCGACGCTGCGTAATTCGTTAATCAGGTCGAAAAAGCTAAAGAGCGCGAGAAAGGCGGCGAGCACCAGGAAAATGGCGGCGAAGGCCTCGCGCATCAGGTAACGCTGATAAAGCTGCAGGGCCATCAGGCGGCCTTCCGCTGCCAGGGCAGCCGCAGGGTGACGCGGCGGTAGAACAGGAAGGCCAGCGGCACCAGCATCAGCCCGTGGACCGCCCAGACACCAATCCAGAAGGACAGCTTGCCCTGGGCCACCCAGGCCTGGCTCATGGACGTCAGGTTGCTGTAGATGGCGTAGATGAGGATGGCGATCAACATGTTGGCCGACCGCCCGGCCCGCGGATTGACGTAAGACAGGGGAATGGCCATGAAGGCGAGGATCAGCGCCGACACCGGCATGCCGATGCGCCACACCAGTTCGCCCCGGTTGGCGTCGCTGTCGTCGGCAACCAGTTCCCAGAGCGGCAGGCGGCTGGGGATGCGGTCGGTGGGCTTGGCTTCGGCGTCCTCGGTGCGAAAGCCGTAGCGTTCGAACTCCATGATCTTGAATACCGGCGTCCCGGGTTCGACCTCGTAGCGCCGGCCGTTTTCCAGGACCATGAAGCGATCGCCATTGGCCATGGTCTCCTGGTGGCCGGTGGCCGCCATGACCACCCCCAGCTTGCCCTGTTGCAGCGACGTCACGAAGACGTTCTTGACCTGGCTGACGTCGTCAGCCATGGCTTCGACAAACACCACCCGCTCACCCTTCTTGGCTTCGCGAAAGGCCCCCGGAGACACCTGGGAGGCGTCGTTGCGGGTCGCCAGCTTCTCTTTGTACTCGGCGCTCTTGAGGTTGGCCCAGGGGGAAAGCAAGGACGACAGGATGGCGACGGCGAGCACCATGGGCAAGGCGAAATTGAGAACCGGGCGCATCCAGGCGGTGAGCGGCAGGCCGCAGGAGAGCCAGACGGCCATTTCGGAATCACGGTAAGACCGGGACAAACTGAGCAAAATGGCGACAAAAAGCGTCAGCGACAGGAGAACCGGGAGAAAATTGAGGGCGGCGAAGCCGAGCAGGGCCAGTACCGCCTCCGGCGCAATGCGCCCGCCGGCCGCGTCGTTGAGCAGGCGGATAAGCTGGGTGGAGGTCAGGATGGCAAGCAGCGCAACGCTGATGCCCGCCGCCGAATGCGCGAACTCGCGCCGGGCGGCGCGCTCGAATATCATGCTTTGACGAAACTGAAAAAATGCGGGGATAATCCCCTGAATATCGGAAATTGCTTGATCAGGAGCGGCGAGTGGAATTTAGCATAAAAAGCGGCAGCCCGGAGAAACAGCGCAGCGCCTGCGTCGTCGTCGGCGTCTTCGAACCCAGAAAGCTCACCCTGCCCGCCGAGTTGCTCGACAAGGCGGCCGAGGGCTACCTTTCCGACCTGGTGCGGCGGGGCGACATGGAAGGCAAGGCGGGTTCCACCCTCCTCCTCCACGACGTGCCGGGCACCCTCTGCGACCGGGTTCTGCTCGTCGGGCTGGGCAAGGAAAAGGAATTCCGGGAAAAGGAATTCACCGGCGCCGTCCGGGCCGCAGTCAAGACCCTGAACGAAACCGGCGCCTTCGACGCCTCGATCTTCCTCACCGAAATCGCCGTCAAAAAGCGCAGCATCGCCTGGCGTGTCCGCCAGACCGCCATGGCCGCCCTCGACGCCACCTACCGCTTCGACGCCTACAAGAGCAAGAAGGACGAGGTGCGCCGCCCCCTGCGCAAGCTGACGCTGGCCGTCGAGCGCCGCAATGAGCTGACCCGCGCCGAAGAAGCCCTGGCCCAGGGCCTGGCCATCGCCGAAGGCATCGCCTTCGCCCGCAACTTGGGCAACACCCCGCCCAATGTCTGCAATCCGGCCTGGCTGGCGGCAGAAGCCCAGGCCATGGCGAAGGAATTGAAGCTGGGCTGCGAAATCCTCGACCGCGACCAGATGGAAAAGCTCGGCATGCTCTCCCTTCTTGCCGTCGCCCGGGGATCGCACCAGCCGCCCAAGCTCATCGTCCTCTCCTACAAGGGGGGCAAGGCGGCCGACAAGCCGGTGGTCTTGGTGGGCAAGGGGGTGACCTTCGACACCGGCGGCATTTCCATCAAGCCGGCGGCGGAAATGGACGAAATGAAGTTCGACATGTGCGGCGCCGCCTCGGTGCTCGGCACCATCAAAGCCGCCGCCCGCATGCAACTGCCCCTCAATCTGACGGTCGTCGTCCCGGCCGTCGAGAACATGCCCGGGGGCAACGCCAGCCGGCCCGGCGACATCGTCACCTCGCTCTCCGGCCAGACCATCGAAATCCTCAACACCGACGCCGAAGGCCGCCTCATCCTCTGCGACGCCCTGACCTACGCCGAACGCTTCGAGCCGGAAACGGTGATCGACGTCGCCACTCTCACCGGCGCCTGCGTCGTCGCCCTCGGGCACGTCGCCAGCGGCCTCTTCGCCAGCAAGGACGGCCTCGCCCGGGCTCTGCTCGAAGCCGGCGACGAAGCCCACGACCGGGCCTGGCACCTGCCCCTCTGGGACGACTACCAGGAGCTCCTCAAGAGTCCCTTTGCCGACATGGCCAACATCGGCGGACGGACGGCGGGGGCCATCACGGCCGCCTGCTTCCTCGCCCGCTACACCAAGAAATACGACTGGGCGCACCTCGACATCGCCGGCACGGCCTGGAAATCGGGCGGCGACAAGGGCGCCACCGGCCGGCCCGTGCCCCTCCTGACCCACTACCTGCTGCAGCGGGCGGGCGCCCTCGACTGAGGGGCGGCGGTTCGTGACCCAGATTTTTTTCTACCACGGCGCCAAGGACAAGCTCGCCGCCGCCTGCGCCTTGCTCGGCAAGGCCTGGGGCCAGCGCAAGCCGGTCGTGGTCTACGCCCCGGTCGCGGCGGTGGCCGACGGCCTCGACCGCCTGCTGTGGACCCAGCCGGCAACGGGTTTCATCCCCCACTGCCGGGCCGATTCCCAACTCGCCGCCGAAACCCCCATCCTGATCGCCGACCAGCTCGACAACCCGCCCCAGGACGAGCGCTTGATGAACCTGGGCCTCGAGGTGCCGCCCAATTTTTCCCGCTTCCAGAGCCTCATCGAAGTCGTCGGCGAGGAAGCCGAAGATCGGGCCGCCGCCCGCGACCGTGTCCGTTTCTACAAGGACCGGGGCTACGCCATCCAGTATTTCGACCTGGCGGGCAAATAGAGTGGACGAGGTCGACGGCATCCCCCTGCCCAGCCCGGTGCTGGCCCGCGCCGACGCCCTCATGCACCGCCGCCGGCCCACCGGGGCGGGCGAGGCGGACGACCTGCCCGTCCTCACCGAAATCGTCGACGATGGCATCCCGGTCCTCGCCGAAACCCTCCCCCCGCCTGCCCCTGGGCCGGCCTTCGATGCCGACCAGCTCAACCTCCTGGCGGAAGAACTGGCCCACCGCCTGCGCTCCCGCCTGGCGGCGGAACTCCCCAGCCTCGTCGAAGCCGCCCTCAACGCCGCCGTGGCCGGGCTGACCGCCGACCTGCGCCAGGGCATCGACGAAACCACCCGCGCCGCCATCGACGACTTCGTCGCCGAACGCCAGCGCATCGCCCGCCTGCAAGGGCGCTGAACCACCGGAAACCGCCATGTCCGACTTCGTAGTCCTCGACCAGGATGGCGCCATCGCCACCCTCACCCTCAACGCCCCCGCCGAGCGCAACGCGCTCACCGGCCCGGCCCAGTGGGACGCCGTCGTCGCCGCCTGCCAGCAGGTCCAGGAAGACGACAGGGTCAAGGTGCTGATCGTCACCGGTGCCGGCAGCGCCTTCTGCGCCGGCGGCAACGTCAAGGATTTCCGCGACCGGAAGGGCCTTGCCGCCGGCACCCCCGCCGAAATCCGGGAAAACTACCGGCGCGGCATCCAGAAAATTCCGCTCGCCTTCTACCGCCTCGACGTTCCCACCATCGCCGCCGTCAACGGCCCCGCCATCGGTGCCGGCTGCGACCTGGCCTGCATGTGCGACATCCGTATCGCGTCCGAGCAAGCCAAATTCGCCGAAAGCTTCGTCAAGCTCGGCCTCATCCCCGGCGACGGCGGCGCCTGGCTCCTGCAGCGCGTCGTCGGCTACGCCAAGGCGGCCGAACTGTCCTTCACCGGCGACCTCGTCGACGCCCGGGAAGCCGAGCGCATCGGCCTGGTCAGCCAGGTCGTGCCGGCCGACCAGCTTCTGCCCGCCGCCCATACCCTGGCCGAACGCATCGCCGCCAACCCCGGCGCCGCCCTGCGCATGACCAAGCGCCTCCTGCGCGAAGCCCAGACCACCCGCCTCGACACCCTCCTCGAACTCTCCGCCGGCTACCAGGCCCTGACCCATCCCTCGGCGGAACACGAAGCGGCGGTGGCGGCGTTCCTGGCGGGGAAGAAGTGAGCCAAGAAAGCGTCATTGAGCGAGCGAAGCCAGCCTCGTTATGGCGCGGGCTACCTCATCAAAGGGAAAACCAGGGTCAGGTCTTGCAAAGCAGCAAACAGAACTTTTGGGGGCCACCGCATCCGCCGACTGAATTCCGGGCAAACCACCCCAAGCTGTGGCCATGGGAAGCAGGTATCAGAGCATGACGAGGCTCGGGGGGATATTTTGCCTCCAACCGCCGCTCTCGCTGTGCTTTCGCCATGACGCCACCTCGACATCGTAGCTGGCCGCCAAAGGCTGCAGGTTTGCGAGACCCGATCCCGGAATCAGATGTTGCTGTGCAAGACCTGACCCCGGAATTGAGACCTGACCCCGGAATTGTGACCCCGGAATTGCTCGGAATTGCTTGGCATTGAGTTATGGGCAATTGCTGCGCTGCTTACCATTGCCATCCCCATCACATTGTTCCTTCGTTGGCACCAAGAACAGAATCTTGCAAAACGGAGCAAAAGGCGAAGAAGAAAGGGGCCAGGCTCGAATTAGCTCCGCGGCGGTGCTATCGGGCGCCGGGTTCCGCCCTCAAGGCGGAAAACACAGGTTGATCGCCCGTCAGCCCGGCCGGGTCATCGCTTCCGGCCTGACCCAGCGGTCGAAATCGTCGGCGGTGACGTAGCCCAGCGCCAGGGCCGCCGCTTTGAGGGCGCTGCCTTCCCGATGGGCGCGCTTGGCGATTTCGGCCGCCTTGTCGTAGCCGATGTGGGGTGTGAGGGCCGTGACCAGCATCAGCGAGCGCTCCAGCAGTTCGCCGATGCGCTCCGGCCGCGCCTCAATGCCGCGCCCGCAGTGGGCCTCGAAGCTGGCCATGGCGTCGGCCAGGAGCCGGACGCTCTGGAGGAAATTGTGGGCGAGGAGCGGCTTATAGACGTTGAGTTCGAAATTGCCCGAGGCCCCGCCGAAATTGATCGCCACATCGTTGCCGAAGACCTGACAGCAGGCCATGGTCAGCGCCTCGCACTGGGTCGGATTCACCTTGCCCGGCATGATCGAGCTGCCCGGCTCATTTTCCGGGAGGGCCAGTTCGCCGAGGCCGGAGCGCGGCCCGGAGGCCAGCCAGCGCACGTCGTTGGCGATTTTCATGAGGGCCGCGGCGAGGGTTTTCAGCGCCCCGTGGGCGGCGAGCAGGGGTTCGTGCCCGGCCAGGGCGGCAAATTTATTGGCAGCGCTGCAAAACGGCAGCCCCAGGCGGCCGGCCAGGTCGGCCGCGACCCGTTCGCCGAATTCGGGATGGCTGTTCAGCCCGGTACCCACCGCCGTGCCGCCCACCGCCAGGTCGCAGAGGGCGGGCCGGGTGGCGGCGATGGCGGCGGCCGCATAGTCGAGCTGGGCGACGTAACCGGAGAATTCCTGCCCGAGGGTGAGCGGCGTTGCGTCCTGGAGGTGGGTCCGGCCGATCTTGACCAGGCCGGCAAACTGTTCCGCCTTGCCGGCCAGGGTCGCCCGCAGCCCGGCCAGGGCAGGCTGCAGCCGCCGGTGGAGGGCGAGGGACGCCGCCACATGGAGGGCGGTGGGAAAGATGTCGTTGGACGACTGGCCAAGGTTGACCTCGTCGTTGGCATGCACCCGCCGGCCTTCGCCCCGCCCGCCGCCGAGCAATTCGGATGCGCGGTTGGCCAGCACCTCGTTCATGTTCATATTGGTCTGGGTGCCCGAG
This sequence comes from Azonexaceae bacterium, assembly GCA_009469675.1. Lineage (GTDB taxonomy): Bacteria > Pseudomonadota > Gammaproteobacteria > Burkholderiales > Rhodocyclaceae > SSSZ01. The sequence continues at coordinate 23,078 of SSSZ01000059.1, forward strand.
CCGGTCTGCCAGACCGACAGGGGAAACTCGCCGTCGTGGCGCCCGCTCGCGACTTCCCTCGCCGCCTCGACGATGGCCCCGGCCTTGTCCCCGGGCAGCAGCCCCAGGTCGCCGTTGGTCCGGGCGCAGGCGGCCTTGACCTCGGCCAGGGCCAGAATCAGCTCCGCCGGCATGCGTTCGCCGGAAATGCGGAAAAACTCCAGGGAGCGCTGGGTCTGCGCCCCCCACAAGCGGTCGTCGGGCACGGCGATGGTGCCGAAACTGTCGCGTTCGCTGCGCATTACCGCCATGGCTCACTCCTCGTGTCGAGCGGTTTTCCCGGACTCATTGTGTTGGAGTCGGCCGGGCCGGGCAAGTTCGGAATCCAGGCCACCGGACAAGGGGATGGAACCGGTATAATTTAAGGTTCTGCGCAAATCTACGCCATCCGGACATATGGAACTCGCCAAAGCTTTCGAACCCGCCGACATCGAGCGCCGCTGGTACCCCGACTGGGAAGCCAAGGGCTATTTCGCCGCCGGCCTGGACAAATCCAAGCCCGCCGCCGACGCCTTCTGCATCCTGCTGCCGCCGCCCAACGTCACGGGCACGCTGCACATGGGCCACGGTTTCAACCAGACCATCATGGATGCGCTCACCCGCTATTACCGCATGCGGGGCCACAACACCCTGTGGCAGCCGGGCACCGACCACGCCGGCATCGCCACCCAGATCGTCGTCGAGCGCCAGTTGGACGCCCAGGGCGTCTCCCGCCACGATCTCGGCCGCGAGAAGTTCCTGGAGAAGGTCTGGGAATGGAAGGAATACTCCGGCGGCACCATCACCCGCCAGATGCGGCGGCTCGGCACCAGCCCGGACTGGACCCGCGAGCGCTTCACCATGGACGCCGGCCTCAACAAGGTGGTCACGGAAACCTTTGTCCGCCTCTACAACGAGGGGCTGATCTACCGCGGCAAGCGCCTGGTGAATTGGGATCCCAAGCTGCACACCGCCGTCTCGGACCTGGAAGTGGTGCAGGAAGAGGAAGACGGCTTCCTGTGGCACATCCGCTACCCCCTGGCCGACGGCTCGGGCAGCCTGGTGGTGGCCACCACGCGGCCGGAAACCATGCTCGGCGACACCGCCGTCATGGTGCATCCGGAAGACGAGCGCTACAAGGCCATGATCGGCAAGACGGTCAAGCTGCCGCTCTGCGACCGGGAAATCCCCGTCATCGCCGACAGCTACGTCGATCTCGAATTCGGCACCGGCTGCGTCAAGGTCACCCCGGCCCACGACTTCAACGACTACGCCGTCGGCCAGCGGCACGGCCTACCGTTGATCTCCATCCTGACGCTGGATGGCAGGATCGACGACGCCGCCCCCGCCAAATACGTGGGCCTCGACCGCTTCGACGCCCGCCAGGCCGTCGTTGCCGACCTGGAAGCCCTCGGCCTTCTGGAAAAGACCGACAAGCACAAACTCAAGGTGCCCCGGGGCGACCGCACCGGCGTCGTCATCGAACCCATGCTCACCGACCAGTGGTTCGTCGCCATGTCCAAGCCCGCGAGTGGGCCAAATTCGGACGGCAAGTCGATCACCGAGAAGGCCCTCGACGTGGTGGCTTCCGGCGAAATCACCTTTGTACCGGAAAACTGGGTCAATACCTACAACCAGTGGCTCAACAACATCCAGGACTGGTGCATCTCCCGCCAGCTCTGGTGGGGCCACCAGATTCCCGCCTGGTACGGCGACGCCGGCCAGACCTTCGTCGCCCACGACGAGGCCGAGGCCCGCGCCCAGGCCGCCCAGGCCGGCTACACGGGGGCGCTCAGCCGCGACCCGGATGTCCTGGACACCTGGTACTCCAGCGCCCTGTGGCCGTTCTCGACGCTGGACTGGACCGCCGAGTGGCCGGCCCAGTCGAACGCCGCGCTGGATCTCTACCTGCCCTCCACGGTGCTGGTCACCGGCTTCGACATCATCTTCTTCTGGGTGGCGCGCATGGTCATGATGACCAAGCACATCACCGGCAAGATACCCTTCAAGCACGTCTATGTGCATGGCCTCATCCGCGACGCCGAGGGCCAGAAGATGTCCAAGTCCAAGGGCAACGTCCTAGACCCCATCGACCTCATCGACGGCATCGGCCTCGAAGACCTGGTGGCCAAACGCACCAGCGGCCTGATGAACCCCAAGCAGGCCGAAAGCATCGCCAAGAAGACGAGGAAGGAATTCCCCGAGGGCATCCCGGCCTTCGGCACCGACGCGCTCCGCTTCACCTTCGCCAGCCTCGCCAGCCCGGGCCGCGACATCAAGTTCGACCTCAACCGCTGCGACGGCTACCGCAATTTCTGCAACAAGCTGTGGAACGCCACCCGCTTCGTGCTGATGAACGTCGAAGGCCACGACCTGGCGCTGGACCACCAGCAACAGGCCGACGGCTCCTGCCCGGTGCCAGCCGGTGGGCGGCTGGCCTTCAGCTTCGCCGACCGCTGGATCGTCAGCGCCCTGCAGCGGGTCGAGGCCGAGGTCGAGCAGCACTTCGCCGACTACCGCTTCGATCTCTTGGCCCAGGCCATCTACAAATTCGTCTGGGACGAGTTCTGCGACTGGTACCTGGAAATCGCCAAGGTCGAGATGCAGCAGGGCACGGATGCCGAAGCCCGGGGCGCCCGCCGCACTCTGGTGCGCGTCCTTGAAGCCGTCCTCCGGCTCGCCCACCCGCTCCTGCCCTTCATCACCGAGGAACTGTGGCAGACGGTGGCCCCCATCGCCGGCCGCAAAACCCACGACTCGATCATGCTCGCCGCCTACCCGCGGGCCGCGGACGGCAAGCTCGATCCCGCTTCCGAGGCCAAGGTCGAGCGCTTGAAGGCGATCACCTACGCCTGCCGCAACCTGCGGGGCGAGATGAACCTGTCGCCAGCCCAGCGCATGCCGCTCCTGGTCGCCGGCGGCGGCGCCGAAATGAACGCGTTCGCCCCCATCCTGGCGGCCCTCGCCAAGCTCTCGGAAGTGCAGATCGTCGCCGACATGCCGGCCGATGCCCTGGCGCCGGTGGCCGTGGTGGGCGAGACCCGGCTCATGCTCAAGGTCGAGATCGACGTCGCCGCCGAGCGGGAGCGCCTGGCCAAGGAAATCGACAAGCTGGAAAAGCAGATCGCGGCGGCCCGGGGCAAGCTCGGCAACGAAAGTTTCGTCGCCCGCGCCCCGGCGGCGGTGGTCGAGCAGGAAAAGCAACGCCTGGCGGAGTTCACCGCCACCCTGGAAAAACTCCGGCCGCAACTCACTAAACTGGCCCCATAAAGGAAAACCCATGTCGCACGACCAACCCACCTGGTTCAGCCGCATTTTTGTGGCCATGATGCTGTTTTGCGGCCTGGTCTGGGTCTGGACCGTCGCCTTCATCATGGGCTGGCCCTGGGACAAGACCAACGTCTGGAAGCCGGAATACCGGCTGGTGGCGGTCTGCCAGAACAAGGAAGCCTGCGGCGTAGCCTACGGCGACCTGGCCGCGGCCAAGGCCAAGGGCGGCTACTCGACCCTGGTGCCGGCCGAACCCGCCGGCGACATCGAGGAAGAGAAGAACTGGCTGAAATGGAAGGTCGACAACGGCATCATCGAAGTCAAGGCCTCGTCCTGGCATTTCCAGACGACCATCCGCTACAAGGTGGTGGACGAAGCCCCGGTCCTCCTGCAGGTCCAGGACGTACCGGCCAAGGCCTTCTATTATGGCGTTGCCGCCGCCGTGGTCACCATGATCGGCCTTTACCTGCGCAAACTGCGCGGCTGACCGGCCGCCCCGCCCCTCGGCGGCCTACTCCCGGCCCTCGGCCAGGGTCAGGCTGACCGGCACCGCCTTGCCCTCGCGCAGGATGGTGAAATTCACCTTGTCGCCGATCCGCTTGCCGGCCAGGATGCGGTCGATGTCGGTGGAACTAGCCACCGCCACGCCGTCGATGCTCTGCAGGACGTCTCCCGGAGTCACCGTGCCATCGCGGCCGACCTTGCTGCCGCGCAACCCGGCCTGGGCAGCCGGCGAACCCGGCGCCACGTCGAGGATGAGCACCCCTTTGACGCCCATTTGCTGCGTCACCACGGTGCTCACCCGGTCGATCACGTTGAAGCCCACGGTGGGCCGGCGGTAGTAGCCGAAGGCGATGAGTTCCGGAACGACCCGATTGACCGTATCGACCGGCACCGAAAAGCCGATCCCGGCGCTCGCCCCCGAGGGACTGTAGATCGCCGTGTTGACGCCGATCAGCCGACCGGCGCTGTCGAGCAGCGGGCCGCCGGAATTGCCCGGATTGATGGCGGCGTCGATCTGGATGAGGCGATGGATGGGATGGCCGTCGTCGCCGTCGATGGAGCGGTTGAGCGCGGAAATCACGCCGGTCGTCAGGGTGTGGTCGAAACCGAAAGGATTGCCGATGGCCAGCACCTTCTGCCCGACCTGGAGATCGCCGCTGCTGCCCAGGGGCAAGGGCGCCGGCCTGGCGCCGGGCACCTTGATGCGCAGCACGGCGAGGTCGTGATCGGGACTCGCCCCCACCAGTTCGGCGGCAAAGCCCCGCTGGTCGGAAAGCCGGACCTGTGCTCCCTTGGCGCCGGCAACTACATGGTAATTGGTGACGATGTGGCCCTGGTCGTCCCAGACGAAACCCGATCCGGTACCCCGCGGCACCTCCTTGACGTTCATGGTCCACAGGTTCACCACCTTGTCGAGGGTAGTGATGTAGACCACCGACGGACTCGCCTTGCGGAAAATGCCGATGGTGGTGTTTTCTTCCGCGGTCAGGGGACCGCGGGGGGCGACGCTACGGGACGCCGGCTGCTCCCTGGCCGCGGCCGGAACCGCGGCCAGCGCCGCCAGCAGGGAAACGACAAGGAAACGGGGCAGAACCGCGGGCATCATTGCATCGGACTCCTGGGCAAAACCGGGGAGGGCAAGGATACCCCAAGGCCGGCCCGGGCGATGCGCCTTCATACCAATTCGCGATCAACTCAAGACGGGAAGACTAGCCGAAGACCGTGCTGGCACACGGCCACGCGGAGTCGGCAAAGGATCGGTTTAACGGCAAATTGGTATCAGTCGAGGCCGACCTTGGGCGTCCCCATCTTGTCGAGCCAGAGCAGAATTTGCGAAGCGGCGACGAAAATGGCGAAGACGACGACGCCTCCCACCACCTTCAACCAGAGCGGTAGTTCTTTCATAACCATCCTTTATCAAAACCACGGCCGACCATAGGGCGGACGATAATACGGCCAGCCGCCATAGGGCGGACAAGACTGGCTGCACCGCTGCCGGCACGCCGCTTCGGCCTGTTCCAGCGCCTGCCGGCGGTCGGTTTCGCGCTGGTTGATCTGTTCGGCGCAATCGTCGTGCTGGGAGCGGCGCTCGCCGTCGAGGAGATGATCGATGACGGCGAGGGGAACCCCCCGGCTTTTCAGGCTCAACACATCGCTGGCACTCAGGCGATGGCGGGTCCGGGTGGCTTGCAGGCGGGCGATGATCGCTTCGCTCCCCTGCCCGTCGGCGGCGAGCCGGGCAATCTCGTCGAGGCTCAACCTGACCGGCCCGGCGGGCAACTGGATTTCCCCGGCGGGCAGGCGGTCCACCACCTGGCCGGAGCGCGGGCCGGGTTGATGGCCGCAGGCCGCAAGCAACGCCAGCACGGCGCCCGCGGCGGCGAGACGGGGCCAGATCCTACCCCGGCCAACGCTACCCGAACCCGTTGCGGGACGGGCAGCATCCCGGACGGCCTGGAATTTTTCCGCTTTCACGGGACGGTGTCGCTGCATCTCCCCCTCCAATTCACGGTATTCCCGCTCGCCCTTCATTGGGCCAGTCGCACCGGGATTAGGCCGCGCAGCGCGTTGCCAAGAAAAAAACCGGCTTCCAGGTCGACGGGAAGCAGCTGGGCTTCCCGGGCCAGACCGGCCGCCAGCAACTCGGCCCGCAGCACCCCGGGGAGCGCGCCGCTGGCCACCGGCGGCGTCACTAAGACCCCGTCGCGTTCGACAAAGACGTTGCTCCTCGCCCCTTCGGCGACCTCTCCCCGGTGGTTGAGAAAAACCACGTCGAAGCAGCGGGGGTCGTCGGCGATCCCTGCCAGGGCGCGATCATAGGCGCCCCGGGCGGTGGTCTTGTGGCGTCGCCGGGGATCGTTCGCGTCGATCCGCTCCACCGCCCACCGCGCCAGACGTTCCCCTGCCGCAGGTGAATCCAGGGGCGTGCTGGTCACCTCGACCCGCCCCCCTTTGTCGAGACTCAGGCGCACCCGCCGCGAGCCGCCTTGGCCGGCACCCGCCAAGGCAGCCCCGATGGCCGCCCGGTCGAAGGCAAAACCGAACCACGCCGCCGAAGTTTCCAGGCGAGCCAGATGCCGGTCGAGCCGGGGATAAACCCCGTCTTCGCAGCGCAGGGTCTCGATCAGTTGCAGCCCCGGGTCGAGGTCGGCGAGAAAGGCCGCCTTCAGGGCGCATTCGCGCCACTCGGCCGGCGGCGAGGAGTCAGCGACGACGCCGCTGCCCACCCCCATGATTCCCGAGCGGTCCGCCGCCAGTTCGAGGGTGCGGATGGCGACGCTGAGCCGCAGGTCGCCCCCCGGCGCAATCCACCCCAGGGCGCCGGTGTACAGGCCGCGGGGCCGGCCTTCGAGCTGGCCGGCGATCTGCATGGCGCGAATCTTGGGGGCACCGGTGATCGAGCCGCAGGGAAAGAGGGCTGCGAGGATTTCCCCAACCGGGCGGTCACCGACCTCGGCGGAAACCTGCGACACCATCTGCCGGACCGTCGGATAGTCCTCGATCTCGAAAAGGGAATCGACGCGCACCCCCCCGGGCGCCGCGACGCGCCCCAGGTCGTTGCGCAGGAGGTCGACGATCATCAGGTTTTCCGCCCGATCCTTCTCGGAATGGAGCAGGGTTTCCGCCGCCGCTTCGCGGGGCGCCGTACCCTTCATCGGCCGCGTGGTGAGGCGGGTGCCCCGCCGTTCGAGAAAGAGTTCCGGCGACAGGGAGACGATGGCCCCGCCCCCGGCGGCGACGATGCCGCCGTAGCGCACCGGCTGCTGCTCGCGCAGGCCGGCGTAGAGGGCCAGGGGATGGCCGAACCAGGTGAAGCGCTGGGGAAAGGTGAAGTTGACCTGGTAGCAATCGCCGGCGGCGATGTAGGCCTGGATGCGGCGAACCGCCGCTTCGTAGCCGGCCTGGTCGAGTCCCGGCGTCAGTCCGCCGACGCCGGCCCGGCGGGCATCGGCATCGAGCCCGGCAAGTTCGGCCGCTAGCCAGGCCTGGGCCGCGGTGGCGTCGAGGGCCTGGCAGCGGGCAAAGCGCCAGAAGCGGGCGAGGGGCGGTTCATCCCCGGTGGCGGCGGGGACTCCGGCGCGGGCGGCCGGCTCCAGGAGATAGCCCAATTCGTAGTCGAGGGCCGCCACCCAGGGCAGCGTATCGCCGTCGATGCGGGCCAGGGCGGCGGCCAGATCGTCCCGGCTGCGGCAGGTCAGGGCCGTGTCGGGGCCGCTGAAAAGCCAGGCCGCCGGCGCGCCGGCGGGCGCCCGGCGGTCCTCCAGGAAGGCGAAGCCGGCGGTGTCTATTTGCGTTTGAGGAAATACTCGAAGACGCGGTTTTCTTCGCGCTGATCGAGCAGTTCGTTGCCGGTCTGGCGGGAGAAGGCGGCAAAGTCCTTGAGGGAGCCGGGATCGGTGGCGAGGACGCGGAGCACCTGCCCCGATTCCATCTCGGCCAGGGCTTTCTTGGTGCGCAGGATGGGCAGGGGGCAATTGAGCCCCTTGACGTCGAGTTCGCGGTCGAATTGCATGATGGCGGCCTGAGAATTAGGAAACGCTGGATTTTACCGCTACCACTTCTTTTTTTCCTTCATCTCTTCGATCTGTTTCTGCTTCAGCTCCCGCAGGCGGGCGTCGATCACCGACATTTCGTAGAAATTGGCGTCCCCCGCCTTCTGCGCCAGTTGCAGTTGCTCGACCGCCGCCGGGGTCTGCCCCTGCAGGGCGTAGACCTCCCCCAGGGCGCGGTGCTGCTGCGCCCGCTTGCCCAGGCCGGCGTAGCTTTCGGCCCGCAGCTTGTGCAGGCGCACATCCTCGGGATAGAGCTGGAGCTGGGTTTCGGCGAATTGCAGGGCGTCGGCAAAGCGCCGCTGTCCGGTGAGGGCTTCGCCGTAGCCGTAAATGAGGGCCTGATTGAGGGGGTAGCGCACCATCGCCTCGCGGTAGAGCGCCAGTCCGCCATCGGCGTCGCCCTGGGCGATGCGGATGTCGGCGTGGAGGTGATCGAGGAGGGGCGACGGGGTCTTTTGCTTCCTGGCCGCCAGAATCTCCTGCTCGGCGCCGCTCCAGTCCCGGTTGCGGGCCAGGGCAACGGCCAGGCCGTAATGGGCCGCGGTCTGGGAGGCGAACTTCTTGTCGCCGACCAGCATCTGTAGCGCTTTCACCGCCTCGGCCGGCGTCCCCTGCTTGGCCCGCAGCTTCGCACGGACGAGGTGGAATTCCAGGCTGTCGGCCACCTGCTTGTAGGACACCGACTGCTCGCGGTTCTGCATATCGGAAATACGTTCGCCGGTGACCGGGTGGGTGCGCAGATAGACCGGGGCGTTGTTTTCATACACCCGGGAAGCCCTTTGCAGGCGGTCGAAGAAAATCGACATGCCGCGCACTTCGAAACCGGCCTTTTTCAGGATGTCGAATCCCGAACGATCGGCCTCCCGTTCAAAATCCCGGGAAAAGCCGAGCTGCGCCGAAACCGCGCCAGCCTGGGAACCGATCACCGCGGCGCTGGCGATGTTGGCGTTGGAGCGGGCGGCCAGGAGGCCCACCACCATGGCGAGCATGGTGCCCACCGACAGCTGCTTCTCCCGCATCACCTGGCGGGCGATGTGGCGCTGGGTGACGTGGGAGATTTCGTGGGCGAGGACGCCGGCCAGTTCGGATTCGCTCTGGGCGGCGAGGAGAAGGCCGCTATTGACCCCGATATAGCCGCCGGGCATGGCAAAGGCGTTGATGCTGCTGTCGTTCACCCCGAAGAAGTAGAACCCGATCCCCGGGTCGGAACTGGCCGCAGCCAGCCGCCCGCCGATCTGGTTGAGATAGGCTTCGACATCGGCATCGTCAAGGTAGGACGGATCGCGCCAGCGGATTTCGTGCATGATCTGCTGGCCGATCTTCTTTTCCGTGGCGGGTGAAAGGTCGCTGCTCGCGGCTTCGCCGAGGTCGGGAAGGTTGTCGGCAGCCAGAGGCTGGACGGCGACGACGCCGGCCAGGACAAGGGCCGCCAGGCGGTGATGGAAACTCATGGTGCTATGATATCTCAGCCCTTCCGCCCCAGGCCTGACACCTCGTAACCAAACGTAAGCCGCCGTGACCTCCAATCCCCTCACCCATTTCGACGCCGCCGGCCAGGCCCATATGGTCGACGTCGGCGGCAAAAGCGAAAGCGCCCGCATCGCCCGCGCCGCCGGCAGCATCTTCATGGAAGCCGCCACCCTCGAACTGATCCGCGCCGGCTCGGCCAAAAAGGGCGACGTTCTGGGCATCGCTCGCATCGCCGCCATTCAGGCCGCCAAGCGCACCGGCGAGCTGATTCCCCTCTGCCACCCCATCGCCCTCACCCGCGTCGCCGCCGAATTTACGGTCGATGGCGAAAACCACGCCGTCCATTGCCTGGTCACCGCCGAATGCCATGGCCGCACCGGCGTCGAAATGGAAGCCCTGACCGCCGTCTCGGTCGGCCTCCTGACGGTGTATGACATGTGTAAGGCGGTGGATCGCGGCATGCGCATCGCCGACGTCCGGCTGCTCGAAAAAAAGGGCGGCAAGTCGGGCCACTGGCAGGCCGGCGCCTGATCCCTTCGCCGCCAACACCATGAACCCGCATCGTAGAATCCTGCTCCGCGGCGCCGGCGCCGCCACCCTTCTGCCCCTCCTCGGCGGCGGCCTGCTCACGCCGCGGCAGGCCCTGGCCGGCGAATGGAACCGCGCCGCCTTCACCGCCCGCGCCCTGGCCGATGCCGTCAAGCAGGCGGGGGCCGCAACGGCCGGCGAAAGCCGCGATCTGGTCATCACCGCGCCGGAAATCGCCGAGAACGGCGCCAAAGTCGAAGTCGAAATCGCCAGCAACCTCGCCAACACCCGCAGCCTCGCCCTTTTTGCCGAGAAAAACCCGATGCCCTTGAACGCCATCCTGGAATTCTCCGCCGCCGCCCTGCCCTATGCCCGACTCCAGCTGAAGCTGGCGGAGACCACCCGCTTGCGCGTCGTCGCCCGGACGGCGGACGGCAAGACCCACGTCGCCTGGCGCGAGATCAAGGTCACCCTGGGCGGCTGCGGGGCCTGACATGGCGGACCAGATCAAGATTCGCGCCCACCTCCAGGCGGACTACGCCGAACTGCGCGTCCTCCTGCAGCACCCCATGGAAACCGGCCAGCGCAAGGACGAAAAGGGGCAGATCGTCCCCGCCCATTTCATCCAGACCTTCAGCATCACCGTCAACGGTAAAGCGCTCATCGACGGGCAACTCAACACCTCGATCGCCAAAAACCCCCTGTTCGGCTTCCGGACCAGGGGGATCAAGGCCGGCGACCGCCTTGCCGTAAGCTGGCAGGACAACAAGGGCGAACAGCGCAGCGACGAGATCGTGGTGGCTTGACGGGCCGAATCGAGGACAAAAAAAACCCGTCCGGTGGGACGGGTTTTTCTTTACCGGAAAACCGGATCAGGCGCGCTGGATATTCGAAGCCTGCTTGCCCTTCGGGCCCTGCACAACTTCAAAAGAGACCTTTTCGCCTTCTTTCAGGGTCTTGAAACCATTCATGTTGATGGCGGAGAAATGGGCGAAGAGGTCTTCGCTACCATCGTCCGGGGTAATGAAGCCGAACCCTTTGGAATCATTGAACCATTTGACGGTGCCTAGTGCCATGTCTGCTACTTTCCTACGAAAACTTTAATGAAACGGGTTCCCCCGACTCCCTGTTTGACTCCCCCCACCCGGGCCGAGAAAAACAGCAACCCTGATGCGTAATGAATCCAAACATTTCGGCTTTCTACGCGCAATAACCCATTGCGTCAACAGGTTTTTTTGCCGCACCGCAACATAAAACCCTGTATCCATGCCGCTTTCCGCCGGCTCGTTTCGCCAAGCACTTCCCCCGCCCGGGTCTCGGCGCGGCCTCTGCGAAACGGTGCCTTCCCCTCGGCCCCGAGACGGCCGGTTTTTCCGGCCGCCTGCGACTATTGCACAATGAAACGGACTGTATAGAATCGGAAGCATGGCTACGAAACACACGGATGGCGAACTTCTCGAGGCAAAGCGGACCAAGCTGCAACCGCCCCGGATGTACAAGGTGCTGTTGTTGAACGACGACTACACGCCGATGGATTTCGTGATCGCCGTGCTGCAGCGTTTTTTTGCCATGGACACTGAACAAGCGACGCGAATCATGCTCAAAGTCCATAACGAAGGTCGTGGCGTCTGCGGGGTCTTCCCCCGGGACATCGCGGCCACCAAGGTGGAGCAGGTAAGCTCCTATGCCCGCCAACACCAACACCCGCTCGCTTGCGTCATGGAGGAAAACTGATGATCGCCCAGGAACTCGAAGTCAGCCTGCACATGGCTTTTGTGGAGGCGCGACAGAAGCGCCATGAGTTCATTACGGTCGAGCATCTCCTTCTCGCCCTTCTGGACAATCCTTCCGCCGCCGAAGCCCTGCGCGCCTGCGGCGCCAAGATCGACGTGCTGCGCCGCGACCTCGGCAACTTCATCGCCGAGCATACCCCGGCGGTAAACGGCGACGACGACATCGACACCCAGCCCACCCTGGGCTTTCAGCGGGTCATCCAGCGCGCCATCCTGCACGTGCAGTCGTCGGGCAAAAAGGAGGTCAACGGCGCCAACGTCCTGGTCGCCATTTACGGCGAAAAGGATTCCCATGCCGTCTATTTTCTCCAGAAGCAGGGGCTGACCCGGCTCGACGTGGTCAATTTCATTTCCCACGGCATCAGCAAGGTGCCCCAGCCCAAGGCCCCGGTCGAAGGCGAAAGCGAAGCCGAAGGCGAGCAGCAGAGCGGCCCCCTCGAGCAGTACACCATCAACCTCAACGCCCTCGCCCTGCAAGGCAAGATCGACCCCCTGATCGGCCGCGACAAGGAACTCGAACGGGTCATCCAGATTCTCTGCCGGCGGCGCAAGAACAACCCGCTGCTGGTGGGCGAAGCCGGCGTCGGCAAGACCGCCATCGCGGAGGGGCTGGCCCGCCGCGTGGTGGAGGGCGAAGTGCCGGAAATCCTGGCCAAGGCCAACGTCTACGCCCTCGACATGGGTTCGCTGCTGGCCGGCACCAAGTACCGGGGCGATTTTGAGCAGCGCCTGAAGGGCGTCTTGAAGGCCCTGCAGGACAACGCCCACGCCATCCTCTTCATTGACGAAATCCATACCCTGATCGGCGCCGGCGCCGCTTCCGGCGGCACCCTCGACGCCTCCAACCTGCTCAAGCCGGCGCTTTCTTCGGGCGCCCTCAAGTGTATCGGCGCCACCACCTACACTGAATACCGCGGCATTTTCGAAAAGGACAGCGCGCTTTCCCGCCGCTTCCAGAAGATCGACGTCAGCGAGCCGTCGGTGGCGGAAACCGTCGAAATCCTCAAGGGACTCAAGGCCCGTTTCGAAGCCCACCACGGCATCAAGTATTCGGCCACGGCGCTGTCGTCGGCGGTGGAGCTTTCCGCCCGCTACATCACCGACCGCCACCTGCCCGACAAGGCCATCGACGTCATCGACGAGGCCGGCGCGGCCCAGCGCATCCTGCCCAAATCGAAGCAGAAGAAGGTGATCGGCAAACAGGACATCGAAGAGATCGTCGCCAAGATCGCCCGCATTCCGTCGCAACACGTCACCACCGACGACCGCGGCGCCCTGAAGAACCTCGACCGCGACCTCAAGGCCGTGGTCTTCGGCCAGGACAAGGCGATCGACGCGCTCACCCGGGCCATCAAGATGGCCCGCTCGGGCCTTGGCAATCCCGGCAAGCCCATCGGCTCCTTCCTCTTCAGCGGCCCCACCGGCGTCGGCAAGACCGAGGTCGCCAAGCAATTGGCCTATTGCATGGGGGTCGAGTTGCAGCGCTTCGACATGTCGGAATACATGGAGCGCCACGCCGTCTCCCGGCTCATCGGCGCCCCCCCGGGCTACGTCGGTTTCGACCAGGGCGGACTCCTCACCGAGGCGATCAGCAAGAAGCCCTATTGCGTCCTGCTTCTCGACGAGATCGAAAAGGCCCACCCGGACATCTTCAACATTCTCCTCCAGGTCATGGACCACGGCACGCTGACCGACAACAACGGCCGCAAGGCCGATTTCCGCAACGTCGTCATCATCATGACCACCAATGCCGGCGCCGCCGACCTGCAGAAGACCTCCATGGGCTTTACTTCGGTCAAGCAGACGGGCGACGAGATGGCCGAGATCAAGCGCCTGTTCACCCCGGAATTCCGCAACCGGCTCGACGCCACCATCTCCTTCGCGGCCCTCGACCACGAGATCATCCTGCGGGTGGTCGAGAAGTTCCTCATGCAGTTGGAAGAGCAGCTCCACGAAAAGAAGGTCGAGGCGCATTTCAGCGACGCCTTGAAGGAAATGCTCGCCGCCAAGGGTTTCGACCCGCTAATGGGCGCCCGCCCCATGGCGCGCCTCATCCAGGACACCATCCGCTCGGCCCTGGCCGACGAACTGCTCTTCGGGCGGCTCGCCAACGGCGGCCACGTCACCGTCGATCTCGACAAGGAAGGCAAGGTCAAGCTGGTCTTCGAGGAAGAAGCCGAAGCCGTCGTCTGATCCGCCCCCGCAGCCCCCCCGAGCCATGCCCTGCATGGCTTTTCTTTTGCTTCCGGAGAAAATCCCATGTCGTTCACCACCCCCGACCTCTGCGACCAGCACGAAGCCGAACTGGGTTCGTCGGTCCGCGTCGTCGCCCCCCTCTTCCGCTCGTTCGGCGGGCGGCCCCGCTTCGCCGGCCAGATCGTCACCTTGAAGCTCTTCGAGGACAACTCCCTGGTGCGCGAGGCCCTCGGGGAAGACGGCCGGGGCAAGGTGCTGGTCGTGGACGGCGGCGGCTCGCTGCGCTGCGCCCTGGTCGGCGACCAACTCGCCGTCCTGGCCGCCAAGAACGCCTGGGAAGGCATCGTCGTTTATGGCTGCATCCGTGATTCTGCCGCCATCGAGGGCATCGACATCGGCCTGCGCGCCCTCGCCACCCATCCCCAGAAGAGCATCAAAAAGGGGGTCGGCGACAGGAACGTCGCCGTCACCTTCGGCGGCGTCAGCTTCCGCCCCGGCGAATGGCTCTACGCCGACGAGGACGGCGTCGTCGTGGCGGCCCGGCCCCTCCTCTAGCCGAGCCGGGCGTTCAGCCTTCGAGCAGGACGGTGCTCTCGCAACCGACCCGGAGGCCGCCCCAGTGGCGGCCGTTGACCTTGATCGGCAGGTTGATTTCGGAAAGGATTTCGCCGGTATCCCGGGCGTAGGTCTGGAGCAGCAACGGCAACTGGTTCTTGGCCGCCCGCTGGCCGGTGGGATCCTCGAAGATGCGGCGGGTCCGGTTGCCGGCCAGATCGACGTCGTAATTGCCGGTCAGGGGTTTGGAAAACTTCAGGTTGTGGATGGCGGCGTAACCCTTGGTGTCGACGAACACCGCATAGACGCCGCCTTTGAGCGCCGCCAGGGCGGCCTCGCAGAGGGGCTGGAGGTCACGCTCGCAATCCTTGCCGTAGCTGACGTCGTATTTCTGCGGATTGGTGCCGGCCACCGGCCGGTAGTTCTGGTCCCAGACATTGACCCCCCGAGATTCCAGTTCCGCCAGCTTGGTTTCGACCGCGTGCAGGAACTTGCGCGCCTCGTCCACATTGGCGTCGAAGACGCCGCGCCCGATCTTGAAGCGGGAAACCAGTTCCTGCACGCTTTCCGTGGCGGCGCTGAGCTTGGTTGTCGATTGCTCGGTGGCCTGCATGCTGCCCGAAACTTCGGTGGACAGGCCATGGACCTGGCCGACGGCGTCGTGGACCTGGCCGTTGGTGGCGGTGAGTTCCTCCATGGCCGCGGCGATCTGGGTCAGCTGATCGCCGGTGCGCTCGAAATCGCTGACCATGCGGCTGAATTCGCCGGAGGATTGCTCGACGACCTGGCGGGTCTGCCGGATGTCGGCGTTGATCGCCTCGTTTTCGTGCTGGGTATCCTGGACCAGGGCGATCATCCCCCCAATGTTGTCGGTGATCTCCTGGGTGGCGACATTGACCCGTTCGGCGAGCTTCCTGACCTCGTCGGCCACGACGGCGAAGCCCCGCCCCATCTCGCCGGCCCGGGCCGCCTCGATGGCCGCATTGAGGGCCAGGAGGTTGGTCTGGTCGGCGATATCCTTGATGAGTCCGGCGATCTGGCGGATGCTGTCGGATCGCTTGGCCAGTTGCTCGACCGTGCCGTTGAACTGCGACAGCTTGTCGCTCACCACTTGCACCTTGCTCACGATCTCGTGCATCTCGTCGAGGGAATGGCGAGCGGCGCCGAGGTTGGCGTCGGTGGAGCTGGAAATCAGTTCGGCCGAGGCCGAAACCTCCTGGATCGCCCGCGTCGCCTCGTTGCTGGCGCCGAAGACGGCGTCGGTGATTTCGCCCTGGCGCGTCGCCCGGGCCGCCGTCGCGGTCACCGTGCGGCGCACCAGCACCGCCTCGCGGGCGATGTTGACGCTCATCTTGCGCACCTCGCTGATGATCTGGCGCATCTTGTCGG
Organism: Azonexaceae bacterium; assembly: GCA_009469675.1. Classification (GTDB taxonomy): domain Bacteria; phylum Pseudomonadota; class Gammaproteobacteria; order Burkholderiales; family Rhodocyclaceae; genus SSSZ01. Next base: position 38,853 of record SSSZ01000059.1, read on the forward strand.
CGAAGCGGTTGTAGGATTCCGCCAGGGTACGCAACTCGTCGTGGGAAATGGTCGGCAGGTTGCGGGAGAAATCCCCCTCGCCCCGGCCGATTTCGTCGAAAATGGTGGAAATGAGCCGCACCGGGCGCAGAATCAGGTGGCGGATGTAAAGGATCTGCAGGATGTTCCAGAGGAGCGCCAAGGCGGTCAGGCCGATCATCAGGTTGAGGCCGAAATCGAGGGAGGCGCCGATGCGCTGGATAACCTCGGGGCCGGCTCCGGCCCGCGTCAGCTCGGCGGCGACGACCCCCTTGTAGTGGATGTAGATTCCCAGGTAGGCGGCGTCGATGAAGAAGAGGAGCAGGAAGCTCATCAGCTTCTTGGTGAGCGAATTCCAGAAGGTTCGCTCATTCCAGTCGTAGAGTTTCCAGAACAGCTCCATACCCCCTCCCGTATCGGCTAATAGCGGCGATTCAACGTCCAACGCCGGCCGGCGTCAACAGTACAAATCAATTTTCGTGGCCGGGAAGACTCGCGGCAGCGGCGTTTTCTCCCGGGGAAAATTTCATTGGCGCCAAATTCGTTTCACGATGCGAAAAATGGCACGCAACGTCATGATTTATCAAAGGAACAAAATGTCTTATGTCTTATATAAGACTGTTGCTGCCCCGCAAAAAAACTTCTATACTCTTTTCCCATCGACGCCCTGTTTTCCCGCGGGGAAACACCCGGTCGCCGGAACTTAGTCAGCAACCTGTGAGGACATAAAATGAGCACTCGCGAACAGCAAATCGCCGCCCTGGAAAAAGACTGGGCAGAAAACCCCCGTTGGAAGGGCATCAAGCGCGGCTACTCCGCCGCCGACGTGGTCCGCCTGCGCGGCTCGATGCCGATCGAACACACCCTCGCCAAGCGCGGCGCCGAGAAGCTCTGGAACCTGGTCAACGGCGGCGCCAAGAAGGGCTATGTCAATGCCTTCGGCGCCATCACCGCCGGCCAGGCCATGCAACAGGCCAAGGCCGGCCTGGAAGCGGTCTATCTCTCCGGCTGGCAGGTCGCCGCCGACGGCAACACCTCGGAAACCATGTACCCGGACCAGTCGCTGTACGCTTACGACTCGGTCCCCACCATGGTGCGCCGCATCAACAACACCTTCAAGCGGGCTGACGAAATCCAGTGGTCCCGCGGCATCAACCCGGGCGACGCCGGCTTCATCGACTACTTCCTGCCCATCGTCGCCGACGCCGAGGCCGGTTTCGGCGGCGTGCTGAACGCCTTCGAACTGATGAAGAACATGATCGCCGCCGGCGCCTCCGGCGTGCATTTCGAAGACCAGCTGGCCGCCGTCAAGAAGTGCGGCCACATGGGGGGCAAGGTGCTGGTGCCGACCCAGGAAGCCTGCGAAAAGCTCATCGCCGCCCGTTTCGCCGCCGACGTCATGGGCGTCCCGACCATCATCCTGGCCCGTACCGACGCCGAAGCCGCCAACCTCCTGACCTCCGACCACGACGCCAACGACAAGCCTTTCTGCACCGGCGAACGGACCCAGGAAGGCTTCTATCGCGTCAAGAACGGCCTTGAGCAGGCGATCAGCCGCGGCGTCGCCTACGCCCCCTACGCCGACCTGGTGTGGTGCGAAACCGGTACGCCGGACCTCGGCTTCGCCCGCGAATTCGCCCAGGCCGTGCTCGCCGCCAGCCCGGGCAAGCTCCTCTCCTACAACTGCTCGCCGTCGTTCAACTGGAAGAAGAACCTGGACGACAAGACCATCGCCAAGTTCCAGGACGAACTCTCGGCGCTCGGCTACAAGTACCAGTTCATCACCCTGGCCGGCATCCACATCAACTGGTTCAATACCTTCCAGTTCGCCCGCGCCTACGCCGAAGGCGAAGGCATGAAGCACTACGTGAACATGGTGCAGGAACCCGAGTTCGCCGCCCGCGACCAGGGCTACACCTTCGTCTCGCACCAGCAGGAAGTCGGCGCCGGCTACTTCGACGACGTGACCACCGTCATCCAGGGCGGCTCAAGCAGCGTCAAGGCTCTCACCGGCTCCACCGAAGAAGAGCAGTTCCACTAACAAAATACAAATCTGCACCACCCCGCAGAGACCGGCCGGCGCCCACCAGGCGCCGGCCTTTTTCATGGGCGAACGGTGGCCTTCAAGCGGGAAGCCGCGGCTGGACCGGCCAGCCGGTACGGATAAGCGGGTTGCCGCGGAGGCGTGGCGCCAGCAAGGCGGAACGGCCGGGTCGGCGGCCCGCCCAGGCCGGTAGACGGGGAGGAAAGGCGCCGTCGTGGGGAATCGCGACGGGAGCGGCCTGTATCCTTGAGGCGCTTAATGCCAATTCGCTTCAAACCGATAGGGTGTCGACTTCACCCTGCCGTGCTCCAGCACGGTCTTCGGCCCGTCTTCGCGTGGCGCTTTGAAAGCGAACGGATATAAGCCGGTATCCGGCCCGACTGCGCTGCCCCGGTTCAGTAACCCGGCGTGGCCGGCCGGGCCGGCGCGGGCGTCAGCTGGCCGCGGATTTCCCCCGGCGGAAAGGCTTCGCTATGGACGTTGATGTAGGTGGCGCCGGCGTTGAAGCGGGCCAACTGGGCTTCGTTGAGACGCGTCCCGGCAGGGACGGCGAAGCCGCCTTCGGTCTTGTCGAGCTTGACGATGACCGGGCCGTTCTGGCCGCTCGCCCCGTCGTGAATGTGGGCGACGGTGGGGGTCATGCCGCTCACCGTGATCGAGCCGCTGACGGCGCCGTCCGGGGCCACGGTGATCTGGCCCGAACCCTTGCCGGGGCTGGAGTTGGGCGGCACCTCCTGGGTTCCGGATAGGTTTACCGCAACGCCGGCGGCGAGGGCCGCTCCAGCCCAGGCGAGCAGGCCGGCGAGGGCAAGACGGCGGCAGTGGCGGAAAAGATCAGGGCGGGGGAAATCGGCTTCCATGGCGGCCTCCGTAGGGCTTGCGGCCGGCGGCAGCGCCGGTGCTGGCGCCCCGGCCGGGAAACAGGACAAAAAGGACAACACGTTCCGGAATGGCGGCAGCTGCAATGCGGCATGGGGCGAATTCCGCCGGCTCTCCGTGCCGGTCAGACTGCCGGCGGCCGCCCGAGTTCCATCCGGCATAGAAACGACCCGGGGACCAAAGCTTGGCCCACCAGGGGCCACGGACCGTTCCCCGGGGCGGGCGACCCTGCGATCTCCGAACTGACTTTACGGCCCCGATGCCGTTCCCCGGGGCCGGCGGGCGATCCCGGCCGGGGATTCGGCCTGGCCCGCCTTAGCGCGGCCCGCCGTACTGCGCCGCCAGATTGTCGTAATGGGGATGGGCTTCGACTTCCTGGAGCGCCGCGGCCCGCCACTCGCCGAGGGCGGGGTGGGCCAGGATGGCGTCCCGGTAGGCGGCGGCGACGGTCGGCAAGGGGACGTTGTAGCAGTCGAAGCGGCAGGCCACCGGGGCGAACATGGCGTCGGCAATGGAAAAGGCGCCAAAGAGATAAGGGCCGTCGGCGGTGGCGAAGCGCCCGCGGGCCTCCTCCCAGATTTCCACCACCCGGTCGATGTCACGCTGCACCGCCGGCGCGGCGGGTTTGCCCTTGAGCCGCAGCTTGAGGTTCATGGGCATGGCGCTGCGCAGGTTGGTGAAGCCGGCGTGCATCTCCGCCGCGATGCTCCGCGCCCGCGCCCGCGCCTGGGCGTCGGCCGGCCACAGGGCGGGCTGCGACTCGGCCAGGTATTCGGCGATGGCGAGGCTTTCCCAGATCTGGAAGCCGTCGACGTGCAGGCAGGGCACCCGGGCATTGCCGGCCAGGGGTTTGAGAGCCGGGTTGTAGTCGCGTCCGGCCACCGAAACCCAGTGCTCGACGAAGGGAAGATCCAGGTGCTTAAGGAGCAGCCAGGCGCGCAGCGACCAGGACGAGTAATTCTTGTTGCCGATGTAGAGTTCAAGCATGGATCGCGTCTCCAGGAAAGGTCCGGCGCCCGGGAGGAAGCGGGCATATGTCACCGCAAATACCATTCGCTCAGGGTGACAGAACTATACTCCCGGACCTATGCTGGGAATACCGATTTGTTTTGGCGACTTGAGTTAGATTTACTAACATGAAAACCCTCCCTTCCCTGCCCGCCCTGCGTGCCTTCGAGGCCGTCGCCCGCCTCGGCAGCGTGGTCAAGGCCGCCGCCGAACTGCACGTCACCCACGGCGCCGTCAGCCAGCAATTGCGCGCCCTGGAAGACCATCTCGGCCTGGCCCTCTTGCGCCGCCACGGCAAGCGCCTGACCGTCACCGAAGACGGCCGCATCTACGCCTTGCGCCTGCGTCTGGCCCTCGGAGACGTCGCCGCCGCCACCGCCGACGTGCTGTCCCTGCCCCGGCCCGACGAACTCATCGTCGCCGTCCTCCCCTCCTTCGGCGCCCACTGGCTGGTGCGCCGCCTGCCCCGCTTCCGGGCTGCCCGGCCGGACCTCAAGATCACCCTGCGGGCCGGCCTCGATCTCGTCGATTTCCAAGTCGAGCGGGTGGACGCTGCCATCCGCATGGGCCCCGGCGGCTGGGAAGGCACCTCCCAGATCCAACTGTTCATGGACGAGCTGGTGGCGGTCGCTTCCCCCGCCTTCAACGGCGGGCGCCTGCCGCGGACGCCGGCGGAATTCGTCGCCGCCCCGCTCATTCGTTCGGTCGAAAGCTGGAGCGCCTGGCTTGCCGCCGTCGGCCTGCCCGACAGCCTTCCCGCCGGGCCGGTGTATAGCGACTCGAATCTGGTCATCGAGGCCTTGCGCCAGGGCCAGGGCGTCAGCCTGACCCGCCGTTCCCTGGTGCACGACGCGGTGGGCCGGGGCGAACTGGTTTACCTCTCGGATATCACCGTCCCCTACGCCAACCCCTACTGGCTGGTCTGGCCCCAGCGCAGCGAAGGCACGGCCAAACTCGCGGCCTTTCGCGGCTGGCTGGAAAACGAGGTGCGCGACTACCGGCGGGAAGCGGCCGCCCCCGTTTCTACGCCGTAGGCCTCGTCCACATCCAGAGGAGCACCGCCGCCCCGATTGCGGCCGGCCCGTAGGACCAGGGCGGCGTCAGGGCGAGCCAGCCGCCGCCGGCGCTGATGGCAAGAAGCACCGTGGCAGCCGCCTTGGCCGGCCGGGGGATGGCCCGATGGTCGCGCCAGGCCCGGATCGCCGGCCCCACCCGGGGATGCGCCAGGAGGCGGGCTTCCCACTCGGGATGGGAGCGGGAAAAGAAATAGGCGGCGAGAATGAGAAACGGCGTGGTGGGCAGCAGGGGCAAAAAGGCCCCGACCACCCCGAGGCCGACGCAGCCCAGGCCGAGAACCTGGTAAGCCCGGCGCTTCACGTCAGCTCCCAGTAGGCGGGGCGGCTGTAGGTTTCCTTGAGCAGGTCGATGAACAGCCGGACCCGCAACGACAGATGGCGGCGCTCGGGGAAGACGGCGTAGATGCCCATGGGCGGCGCCTGCCAGGCGTCGAGGACGGAGGTCAGACGGCCTTCCTGGAGATCCTGGCCGACCTCCCACAGGGAGCGCCAGGCCAGGCCCCGGCCGGCCAGGGCCCATTCGTGGAGGACGGCGCCGTCGTTGCAGGCAAAGCTGCCGCCGACCTTCCAGGTATCGACCTGGCCGCTTTCCGGGTCACGGAAAATCCAGCCCCGTTGCTGCCCCAGGGAAAGGCAGTTGTGTCCGGCCAGGTCGGCGGGATGGCGGGGCACGCCGCGGGCCACCAGGTAGGCCGGGCTGGCCACCACCATGCGCCGCATCTCGCCCAGGCGGACGCTGACCAGGCTGGAATCGGTGAGTTCGCCGATGCGCACGGCACAGTCGATGCCCTCGTTGACCAGGTCCACAAGGCGATCCGACAGGTTGAGGTAGACCGTCACCTCCGGGTTGGCCTGCATGAAGGCGCCCACCAGGGGCGCCACGTGGCGGCGGCCGAAACCGGCCGGCGCCGAGACCTTGAGGTGGCCGCTGGCCTTGACCCCGCCCAGGGAAACCGCGGCTTCGGCGTTGGCCAGGTCGTTGAGGACGCGCTGGCAATCCTCGAAAAAGGCCTGACCTTCGAAGGTCAGGGTCAGCTTGCGGGTGGTGCGGACCAGGAGCCGCACCCCGAGGCGGGCTTCCAAGGCGTCGAGGCGGCGGCCGATGATGGCCGGCGTGACACCCGCCCCCCGGGCGGCGGCGGAAAGGCTGCCGCGGGTGGCGACGTCGACGAAGGCGCTAATCTGCTTGAAGGTATCCATGGCGATTGCCCATCCTGTGGCAACAAAACGGGCCGAAGTGCTGCCCAATGCGTTAACCGGGGTACCCTTACCCAGGCCGCGACCGCAATCACGGCACCCCGGAAAACCCTGGAATTTTATACTTTTTGTAAAATATAAAACGCCGCAAAAGGGTCTTATCCCAATGCCGGAGTAACAATAAACTTCACCTTCATCTCCCAGCGAGGAAAACCATGTCCGCCCCGATCAAAGCCATTGCCTTCGACGCCTACGGCACGCTGTTCGACGTCTACTGCATGACCACCCTGGCGGAAGTGCTCTTTCCCGACCACGGTGCCGCCCTCACCACCCTGTGGCGGGACAAGCAGCTCAATTACTCCCACATCCGCACCCTGAGCGGGCGCTACAAACCTTTCTGGGAAGTCACCGCCGACGCCCTGGTCTACGCCACCACCCGCCTCGGGCTGGAATTGACCGACGAAAAGAAGCGGCGCCTGATGAACCAGTACGCCTGCCTCGACCCCTTCCCGGAAAACCGCGAAACCCTGGCCGCCATGCGCGACCTGGGCTTGCCCCTGGCGGTGCTGTCCAACGGCAACCGCTCGATGCTCGAAATCGGGCTGCGTTTTTCCGGCCTGGCCGACTACTTCGACCACATCCTTTCGGCCGAGGCAGTCAAGAAATTCAAGACGGCGCGGGAAGTCTACGCCCTCGCCGACCAGGCCTTCGGCCTGCCGCCCGAGGAAATCCTCTTCGTTTCCTCCAACAACTGGGATGTCAGCGCCGCCGGCTGGTTCGGCTACACCACCTTCTGGGTGAACCGCGACGGGCAATGCGCCGAAGTGCTCGAATCCCCACCCACGGCAAGCGGCCCGCTCTTGAGCGACGTGCTCGGTTTCGTGCGGGAGCGGCAGGGCTGATGGAGCCTGCCCACATCCTTCTGGTCGGTGCCGGTGCCTTCCTGGCGGGCGGCATGAACGCCCTGGCCGGCGGCGGCACCTTCTTTTCCTTCCCCGCCCTGCTTGCCGCCGGCGTGCCGCCGGTGACGGCCAACGCCAGCAACACCGTCGGCCTTTGCCCGGCTAGCCTGGTCAGCGCCTGGGCCTATCGGCGCGAAGCCTTGCGCCACGGGCGTTGGGCGGCGCTTCTCGCGGTCGTTTCGTGCCTCGGGGGCATCGGCGGCGGCCTTTTACTCCTCGCCACCTCCAACGCCGCCTTCGCCCGCCTGATCCCCTGGCTGCTGCTCGTCGCCACCGCCCTTTTCGCCTTCAGCGGCCGGGTTTCGCAGCTGGTGCGCTGGGCCACGGGCCGGCTGGGGGGCGACCCCGGCCGGCGAAACCCGGGCGGCCCCGGGGGCGCCCTCTTCCAATTCGCCGTCGCCGTCTATGGCGGCTTCTTCGGCGCCGGCATGGGTATCCTCACCCTGGCGGCGCTCTCCATCCAGGGTTTCGACGACATCCAGGAAAGCAACGCCCTGAAGAACCTGACTTCGGGCATCAATTATTTCGTCTCGTCCGCCACCTTCATCGTCGCCGGCGCCATCAGCTGGCCCCACACCGCCGTCATGCTGGTCGCCGCCATGGCCGGCGGCTACGCCGGAGCGGCCCTGGCCCGCCGCCTGCCGGCCGCCGGGCTGAAGCGCCTGGTGATCGCCGTGGGCAGCACCCTGACCGTCGTCTATTTCAGCAAAACCTACTTCTAACATCGTAAAAGGAGATCCCATGAACCTCAATCTGCCCCAAGGCGTGCACATCACCGGCCCCATCAAGCCAGGTTACGAAACCATCCTCACCCACGACGCCCTGGCCCTCGTCGCCAAGCTTCACCGGGCCTGCGAAGGTCGCCGCCAGGAGCTGCTCAAGGCCCGTATCGCCCGCCAGGCCCGCATCGACGCCGGCGAGATGCCCGATTTCCTGGCCGAGACCAGGGCCGTCCGCGAAGGCGACTGGAAGATCGCCCCCCTGCCCCCGGCCCTGCAACGCCGCCGCGTCGAAATCACCGGCCCGGTCGAGGCCAAGATGATTATCAACGCCTTCAATTCCGGCGCCGATTCCTACATGACCGACTTCGAGGATTCCAACTCGCCCAACTGGGACAACCAGATCGTCGGCCAGATGAACCTCTACAAGGCGATCCGCCGCCAGCTTTCCTTCACCAACGAGGCGGGCAAGGAATACAAGCTCAACGACACCGTCGCCACCCTGCAGATCCGCCCCCGCGGCTGGCACCTCGACGAAAAGCACGTCCTCGTCGACGGCCAGCGCGTTTCCGGCGGCATCTTCGACTTTGCCCTCGTCTTCTTCCACAACGCCAAGGAGCAGATCGCCCGCGGCGCTGGCCCCTTCTACTACCTGCCCAAGATGGAAAGCCACCTGGAAGCCCGCCTGTGGAACGACATCTTCGTCATGGCGCAAGACCACATCGGCATCCCGCAAGGCACCATCAAGGCCACCGTGCTGGTCGAAACCATCCTCGCCACCTTCGAGATGGAAGAAATCCTCTTTGAGCTGCGCAACCACTCCGCCGGCCTCAACGCCGGCCGCTGGGACTACATTTTCAGCTGCATCAAGAAGTTCAAGAAGAACAAGGACTTCTGTCTCGCCCAGCGCAGCGCCATCACCATGGAAGTGCCCTTCATGCGCGGCTACGCCCTGGCCCTCGTCCAGGCTTGCCACAAGCGCGGCGCCCCGGCCATGGGCGGCATGAGCGCCCTGATCCCCATCAAGAACGACCCCGTGGCCAACGAGAAGGCCCTGGCCGGCATCCGCCACGACAAGACCCGCGACGCCAACGACGGCTTCGACGGCGGCTGGGTGGCTCACCCGGGCCTGGTGCCCATCGCCATGGAAGAATTCGTCAAGGTGCTGGGCGACAAGCCGAACCAGTTCGAGAAGCAGGTCGAAGGCCAGTTCGGCCCG
>SSSZ01000060.1 GCA_009469675.1 Azonexaceae bacterium
AACCATGTCTTCAAAGACCTCGATGCCGTCGAGCAGACGCTGTTCGACGGCATCGTCGCCCTGGAAAACAACCCCACTCGAATCCAGTCCATGACCGGATTTAGGTGGATAACATCTATATCAATGAATGCAAATTAGTATCAGTTCGGGATCGAAGGCGATCCCGGCCTGGCCGGTCATGTGGGCAAAGGCATCGGCAGCGCTCCAGGCCCGCTTGTAGGGGCGTTCGCTGGTCAGGGCGTCGAAGACGTCGGCAATCGCCACGATCCGCCCTTCCAGGGGAATGGCTTCGCCGGCCAGCCCCGCGGGATAGCCGCTGCCGTCCCATTTCTCGTGGTGGGTAAGGGCCACGGTCCTGGCCAGCCGCAAGAGATCCGAGCCGTGCTCGCCGATGATCTCGGCGCCGATGGCGGCATGGGTCTGCATGATTTTCCACTCGTCGGGGTCGAGGGGGCCGGGTTTGGTCAGGATACGGTCGGGAATGCCGATCTTGCCGATATCGTGCATCGGCGCGGCGTTGAGCAGGAGTTCGGCTTCGCCCGCCGAAGCCCCCGCCGCCAGCGCCAGAAGCTGCGAAGTGTGGCTCATGCGGATGACGTGCATGCCGGTTTCGTTGTCGCGGTACTCGGCCGCCCGCCCCAGGCGGCGGACAATCTCGACGCGGGTCTCGGCGAGTTCTGCCGTGCGCTCGCGCACCATCCTTTCCAGGGCGAGGCTCTGGTTGCGGCGTTCCAGGTGCATCTGCACGCGCAGGCGAACGATGGCCGGGTGGCAGGGCTTGGGCAAATAATCGACGGCCCCCAGCTGCAGGCCCCGGGCCTCGTCGCTGGCTTCCCCCAGGGCGGTGACGAAAATCACCGGAATGTGGCGGGTGGCGAGGTTGGCCTTGAGGCGGCGGCACACTTCGTGGCCGTCCATGTCCGGCATCATGACGTCGAGGAGGATGAGGTCGATGGTTTCCCGGCGCACCATCTCCAGGGCGTCGGCGCCCTTGGTCGCGAACACCACCCGGTATTGGTCGCGCAGCATGCCGGCGAGGGTGGTGATGTTTTCGGGTACGTCGTCGACCACAAGAAGGGTGCCGCCCGGTTGTCTAGCCATGGCTGTCGTCTCCTAAAAATTGCTTGTTCTCCGCCGCCAGAGCTTCCCTCAGCCGCGCCAGAGCCGTTTCGGCGGTGGCAAAATCGTATCGCTCGATGGCGGCGGCGATCTCTTCCCACTGCCGGCGCTGGGACGAAGCCCTGAGCCGGGGGGCGAATTCCTGGGCCAGATCGACGGCAGCGGTGTCCCGCTGGGCCAGGAGATCGGCCAATTCAGCCCATTCGGCCGGCCGCGGCAGACGGCCCCGGCCGGCCGCGGGGGCAGCCTCACCGGTTTCTGCGTCGAGGGCGTCCAGCCCCGCCAGGAAGGGGTCCAGACAATCCAGCAGGGGCGGCAGCAGGGTGGCGCAAAGCCCCTCGTCCTGGTTGCGGGCCGCCGTGAAGAGGGCCTGGGCGGCATCGCACAGGGCAAGGGCGCCCAGGGTATGGGCGACGCCCTTGAGGGAGTGGCACAGCCGCACCTGGGCTTCCCAGTCGCCGGCAGCTGCGGCGGCGGCAAACTGGGCTTGGAAGGATCGTCCCTGGTTGTCGCGGAACTGGCGCAGGACGCGGCGCAGGAGGTCCGGCCGGCCGTCGACGTTGGTCAGGGCAAGGCCGAGGTCGATGCCGGGGATTTCCGCCAGGCCCGGGGAATCCGCCGGAGAAGCGGCGGGAGCGGCCGGGGGCAAAGGCGGCGCGGCCAGGGCGGCCGGGGCGGCGCCGGCAATACAGCGGCGGATGGCCTCGTAGAGCGCCGGCAGGCGGATCGGTTTGGCCAAATGGGCGTTCATCCCTGCCGCCAGGCAGTGATCGACGTCGGCCGGCAGGGCGTTGGCGGTCAGGGCGATGATCGGGATGGCCCGGGTCGCCGGATTGTCGCGCAACCTGGCGGTGGCCGTGTAGCCATCCATGACCGGCATGTGGCAATCCATCAGGATCAGGTCGGGAGCCTTCTCGGCCACCGCCGCCAGGGCTTCGGCGCCGTTCTGGGCCAGCCGGGCGGAGAGGCCGACCTTGTTGAGCAGCGCCAGGGCGAGTTCCTGGTTCACCCGGACGTCCTCGACGAGCAGGATGTCGAGGCGGCTGAACGGGTGCCAGACCAGGTCGTCGGGCTTGCGGCGGTCGACGACCGGCCGGGGCGGGGGCGATTCGCCCAGGCAACGGGCAAGTTCGGCGTAGAGCTGGGCGGCGCTGAGGGGCTTGGCGAGAAGGCCGTCGATTTCGGCCTCGACCCGACTTAACTCGCCGTGGTTGCAAAAGGCGCTAATCATCACCATGGGCGGCGCCGCCACGCCGCGGCGGGCGAAGGCGGCCCGCAGGCGGCGGATGGTCGCGACGCCATCGACCCCGGGCATCTGCCAATCGACGAGGCAAGCCAGGAAGGGCGGCGCCCCGTCGGCGTCCACAAGCGCCTGGGCCGCCACCCCGTCGGCCGCCACGGCCACCGGCAGGCCGGCCCGGCGAAGGAATTCGGCGAGGAGATGGCGAACGATGGCATTGTCGTCCACCACCAGGACCGGGCGGTCGCCGTATTGGCCGAGGCGCCGGGCCAGGTCGGCGACGCCCCGGCGGCGGTCCGGACCGGAGGTCTTGAACACCGCGGTGAAGTGGAAGGTGCTGCCCTGCCCCGGCGTGCTCTCGGCCCAGATCCGCCCCCCCATCAGGTCGACGAGATGGCGGCTGATCGCCAGTCCCAGCCCGGTGCCGCCATAGCGGCGCGTGGTCGAGGCATCGGCCTGGTTGAAGGGCTGGAACAGCCCGGCGATCTGCTCCGGCGTCATGCCGATGCCCTGGTCGGCGACGGAAAAGTGGAATTCGATGCGCCCGGCCTCGACAGCGAGGGTTTCCACGGCGACGACGACCGACCCGGCGGTCGAGAATTTCACCGCATTGGCCGCCAGGTTGATGAGCACCTGCCCCAGGCGCAGGGGGTCGCCGATCAGCAGATAGCTGTCGTCGCCGATGTCGTAGGTCAGTTCGACCCCCTGCTTTTCCGCCCGCAACGCCAGCACCCCGGACAATTGCTCGAAGACCGCCTCGAGCTTGAAGGGCAGCTCTTCCATCTGGAGCTTGCCGGACTCGATCTTGGAGAAATCGAGGATGTCGTTGATGATGCGCAGGAGCGCCTCGGCCGCCGCCTTGACCTTGTCCACGTAATTGCGCTGGCGCTCGTCGAGGGCGGTGTCGAGGCAGAGATCGGTCATGCCGATGATGGCGTTCATCGGCGTGCGAATCTCGTGGGACATGTTGGCGAGGAAATTGCTCTTGGCCTGGCTCGACTGCTGGGCGGCGGCGCGGGCCTGTTCCAGGTCGGCGAGCAGGTTGTGGATTTTGGTCACGTCGCGGGCCACGCCCAGGATGCCGAGCACCGCGCCGTCGACGCCGCGCACCGCGGTGGCGATCGCCTCGAGCAAAGCCGGCCGGCCATCGCGGCGGTAGGTGACGCGAAAGTCGCGGGTAACAGGCTGCACGGCGTCGACGGCGGCCTGATCGATGGCGCCCAATTGGGCGGCGAGGTCGGCCGGGAACAGGTCGCCATCGACCCGCCCCGGAATGGCGGCAACCTCGGCGTCCGCCAGTTCGGCGAAGGCCCGGTTGCAATAGCGGTAGACGCCGTCGGGGCTTTTCATCCAGACCAGATCGGGAATCGCCGCCAAAAGCGAATCGAGTTCCTGCCGCTGCTGTTCCGAACGGACCAGTTCCCGGGTGATTTCCTCCGACAACTCGACGATCTGCCGGCGGGCCCGGTGCTGCTCGGTGACGTCGAGAAAGCTCCAGACCCGGCCGACGACCTGGTCACCCATGCGCTGGGGATGGGAAACACAGGTGAAGACGCGGCCGTCCCGCAGGTGCAGAGTGTCGCGGGGAGTGATCTCGGAACTGTCGGCGCTGGCCGGCAGATTGGCCGAAAACTGCCGCGGGTCGGCGAGCTGGCGGCGCGCCTGCTCGACCAGTTGCTGCTGGTCCGCCGCCGCCAGGTCGTCGGGAATCCCCCACATCTCGTGAAAGCGCCGGTTGGCGGAGGTGGCCCGCCCGGCTTTGTCGATGACCAGTACGCCGTTGTCGATGGCGTCCAGGGTGGCTTCGATCTGGGCCAGGCCGGCCGCCATCCGCCGGGAGGCCTCGTTTTTTTCGCCGATATCGAGAAAGGCGCCGATGATTCCGGCGACCCGGCCCTTTTCGTCGCAGAACACCCCTTTGCTGTAGATCACCTCCCGCGTCCGTCCGTGGCAATCCTTGAGTTCGTACTCGTACTGCTGGTTCTCGGGCGCCGCCATGAGCGCCAGATCCTTCTGGTGGTAGGTTTCGGCAAGCTCCCCCGGCCACAGTTCGTGGACCGTCTTGCCGCGGATCTGGGCGGCGCTGACCCCCATGATTTCGGAAAACAGGGCATTGCAGCCCAGATAGCGGCCTTCCCGGTCCTTGTAGAAGGCGGCTACCGGCAGCGCGTCGAGCAGGGTTTCGACGAAGCGGGCGGCGCGCAATTCGGCCACGTCCACCGCCTGCTGCAGCCGGCCGAACCTGGCCTGCAAGGCCCATCCGGCGAAGGCGGAAAACAGCGCCGCAACGGCCAGTCCGAGCAGAATGGCCTGCCCGGCCGTCGGCGTCCCGCCAAAAAAAACCACCCCGCCCAGCACGTATGCCGCCAAGGCCAGCACCACGATGCCAAAGGCCATGGCGTAGAAGCCAACGCGCCCCCCCTGCGCCGACGTATCCATCGATCCCCCCTCCTTGTCGCCGCCAAGGATAGCCGTTTTTTAGCCGCTCTTGCCAGCCGCCGGCGGGGTCGGAGCGGGTCAGCGGTGGCGGCTGCCGCTCCGGTGCTGGGGCGGATGCCCGCCGGGACGGGGGGCGGCGCCGCGGGGCTTGCCGCCGGCCGGAGCAGGCTTGCCGCCGCGGGGCTGGGGCGCCGGCCGGGGTTGCGCGTGGAGCGAGGGTTCGAAGCCGCTCACCGCCTCCTTGGGCAATTCGCGGCGGATGAGCTTTTCGATGTCCTTCAGGTTGCCCCGTTCGTCATGGCAGACCAGGGAAATCGCCTCGCCTTCCTGGCCGGCCCGGCCGGTGCGCCCGATGCGGTGGACGTAGTCTTCGGCGACGTTGGGCAGTTCGAAATTGACGACGTAGGGCAAGGCGTCGATGTCGATGCCGCGGGCGGCGATGTCGGTGGCCACCAGGGCGACCAGCTTGCCGGCCTTGAAGTCGGCGAGGGCCCGGGTGCGGGCGCCCTGGGTCTTGTCGCCGTGGATGGCGGCGGCGTTGACGCCGGCCTTGTCGAGTTTTCTCGCCAGGGCGTCGGCGCCGTACTTGGTGCGGCAGAAGACGAGCACCTGATGCCAGCCGCGGGTCTCGAAAAGGTGCAGCAGCAGGTCGCGCTTCTTTTCCCGATCCACCTCGATGATGCGCTGATTGACGGTTTCGGCGGCGGTGTTGCGGGGGGCCACGTCGACGCTCTGGGGGTCGTGCAGGAGGCCGGCGGCGAGTTCGCGGATGTCGGGCGAGAAGGTGGCGGAAAAGAGAAGGTTCTGCCTTTCCTTGGGCAGCAGGGCGATGATTCTCTTGATGTCGCGGATGAAGCCCATGTCGAGCATGCGGTCGGCTTCGTCGAGGACGAGGATTTCGATGGCGGAAAGATTGACCGTGCGCTGCTGCACATGGTCGAGAAGCCGGCCCGGGGTGGCGACGACGATATCGACGCCGCGGCGCAGGGCGGCGATCTGGGGATTGATGCCGACGCCGCCGAAGACGGTGGTCGAAGTGACGGGGACGTATTTACCGTAGGTGCGCACGCTTTCCTCGACCTGCATGGCGAGTTCGCGGGTCGGCACCAGGACGAGAACGCGGGGCGCCTTGGCGACCCGGGACAGGCGGTCGGTGGCACCGCTGGTCAGGCGTTGCAGGATGGGCAGGGTGAACCCCGCCGTCTTGCCGGTGCCGGTCTGGGCCGTGGCCATGAGGTCGCGGCCGCCCAGCACGGCGGGGATGGCCTGGCGCTGGATGGGCGTCGGGGTGTCGTAGCCCTGCTCGCCGACGGCGCGCAGAAGTTCGGCCTTGAGGCCGAGTTCGGTGAATTGCATGCAAACTCCAGGGGGCGCCCCGAAAAGCCGGGGCGCGGAAAACTCAGATGAGGGAAAGGCCGCGTTCGAGGTCGGCCGAGAGATCCTCCACCGCTTCGAGGCCGACTGCGATGCGCAGCAGGCCGTCGCCGATGCCGGCCGCGGCCCGGGCTTCCGGGGAGATGCGGCCATGGGTGGTGGAGGCGGGATGGGTGATGGTGGTCTTGACGTCGCCGAGGTTGGCGGTGATAGAAAGGAGCCGGCAGGAATCGACCACCTGCCAGGCCTGGTCGCGGCTGCCCTTGACTTCGAAGGAGACGATGCCGCCGCCGCTCTTCTGCTGCCGGCGGGCCAGTTCGTACTGGGGGTGGGACGGCAGGCCGGGGTAGAAGACCCGCGCCACCTTGGGATGGGCTTCCAGCCAGGCGGCCAGCCGGGCGGCATTGGCGGACTGGGCCTCGATGCGGATGCGCAGCGTCTCCAGACCCTTGACCAGCACCCAGGCGTTGAAGGCGGAAAGGGTCGGACCGGCGGTGCGTAGGAACTTGAAGACTTCCTCGGTGAGCTTGCGGGGGCCGCAGACGGCGCCGCCCAGCACCCGCCCCTGGCCGTCCAGGTACTTGGTGGCCGAATGGACGACGAGGTCGGCCCCGAGTTCCAGGGGCCTTTGCAGGATGGGCGTGCAGAAGCAGTTGTCGACGGCGACCAGGATGTCGCGCCGGTGGGCGATTTGGGCCAGGAGCCCGATATCGGCGATTTCGGTGAGCGGGTTGGAGGGGGTTTCCAGGAAGAAGAGCCGGGTCTCGGGGCGGATGGCGGCTTCCCACGCGGCCGGGTCGGTCTGGGAAACGAAGGTGGTGGTGATGCCGGTGCGCGACAGAATGTTGTTGCAAAGCTGCACCGTGGCGCCGAACAGGCCGCTCGAGGCGACGATGTGGTCGCCGGCCTTGAGGTGGGCCATGACCGTGGCCATGATGGCCGCCATGCCGCTGGCGAAGGCGACGCAATCCTCGGCCCCTTCGAGGGCGGCGAGGCGCTCCTCGAACATGGTCACCGTCGGGTTGGAGAAGCGGGAATAGACGTTGCCCTCCTCTTCCCCGGAAAAGCGCCGGGCGGCCTGGGCGGCGTTGTCGAAAACGAAGCTGGAGGTGAGGTAGAGGGCCTCGGAATGTTCGTTGAACTGGCTGCGCTCCTGGCCGGCACGCACGGCCAGGGTTTCCGGGCGGTAGTCGGGTAGATCGGCCATCAGTCCTGGCCTCCCGCCGCCAGTTGCAGCACCAGCTGCTGCGAGGCCTTGCCGTCGCCGTCGTCGTCGCCCTTGCTGCCCTTGCCGCTGCGCCGGCCTTCGACGGCGTCGAGGTAGTGTTCATCGACGTCACCGGTGATGTAGCAGCCGTCGAAACACGAGGCGTCGAATACCGTGATGTCGGGGTTGATGCTGCTCACCGACTGCTTGAGGGCGTCGATATCCTGGTACACCAAGGCGTCGGCGCCGATCTCGCTGGCGATGCCTTCGTCGGTGCGGCCGGTGGCGATGAGCTCCTGGCGGGTCGGCATGTCGATGCCGTAGACGTTGGGGAAGCGCACCGGCGGCGCCGCCGAGGCGAAATAGACCTTGAGGGCGCCGGCGGCCCGGGCCATGTCGACGATTTCCCGGCTGGTGGTGCCGCGCACGATGGAATCGTCCACCAGCAGCACCCGCTTGCCCTTGAATTCCTGGCCACAGGTGTTGAGCTTCTGGCGCACCGACTTCCGCCGCATGGCCTGGCCCGGCATGATGAAGGTGCGGCCGACGTAGCGGTTTTTGACGAAACCTTCCCGGTAGGGGATGGCCAGGGCCTGGGCCAGCTGCATGGCGGCCGGCCGGCTGGAATCGGGAATGGGGATGACGACGTCGATTTCCTCGACGGGAATGGTCCGCCGGACCTTTTCGGCGAGCAGTTCGCCCATGCGCAGCCGGGCCTCGTAGACCGAGACGCCGTCGATGACGCTATCGGGCCGGGCGAGATAGACGTATTCGAAGATGCAGGGGGCGTAGGTGGGCTGCTGGGCGCACTGGCGGCTGTGCAGGTTGTGGTTGAGGTCGATGAAGACGGCTTCGCCGGGTTCGATGTCGCGCACGATCTCGAAACCCAGGGTGTCGAGGGCCACCGATTCGGAGGAGACGAGGTATTCGGTGCCGGCCTCGGTCTCGTTCTTGCCATAGACCAGCGGACGGATGCCGAAGGGGTCGCGGAAGGCCAGCAGGCCGTAGCCGGCGATCAGGGCGACGACGGCGTAGGCGCCGCGGCAGCGACGATGGACGCCGGCCACGGCGTTGAAGATGCTGTCCACATCGAGTTCGTAGCCGTGGGAGGCGGCCTGCAGCTCGTGGGCCAGCACGTTGAGCAGCACCTCGGAATCGGAATTGGTGTTGATGTGCCGGCGGTCCATGCGGAACATCTCGTCCTTCAAGAGGTCGGCGTTGGTCAGGTTGCCGTTGTGGCCGAGGACGATGCCGAAGGGCGAATTGACGTAGAAGGGCTGGGCTTCGGCGAAGTTGTAGGCGGAGCCGGCGGTCGGGTAGCGTACGTGGCCGATGCCCCAGTTGCCGGGCAGGGCGCGCATGTTGCGGGTGCGGAAGACGTCGCGCACCAGGCCCGGCCCCTTGTGCAGGTGGAAGGTGTTGTCCTCTGCCGTAGCGATGCCTGCTGCGTCCTGGCCGCGGTGCTGCAGCACCATCAAGCCGTCGTAAAGCAGCTGATTGACCGGCGTTGTCGCCATTACCCCGAGAATCCCGCACATAGCCTTGTACCTAACTGAATCGAATCCGTTTCGCCAAATCGGCCGGCAGCCAGGGCTTTGCAGCCAGGACTGCCGTTTCCAGCGGCGCTGCGAGCGTCGCTTCCTTCCACCACGTCTGCCGCGGCGCTGAGGTCATACCCCCGACCGCCACCAGCACCATGGCCATCATGACCCCGCGCAGCACGCCGAACACCATGCCGAGGAGGCGGTCCGACAGGCTCAGCCCGAGGGCTTTAATCAGCCCCCGCACGGCCAGCCGCACCAGGGCCATGACCACCAGCACGCCGACGAAGAGCGCGGCACAACCGGCCAGCGCCCGCATCGCCGGATCGGCAATGCCGGCAAACACACTCTGGCCCAATTCGGCGCCGAATTCCAGGGCGGCGAAGAAGGCCAGCACCCAGGCGGCCAGGGCGACCAGTTCGCCCACTACCCCCCGCCACAATCCGAGGAGCAGCGAAGCCGCGACGATGCCGAGGACGACATAGTCGAAAATGGTCATTGCTTCGCCGTCACCACTCCCGAAACGCCGATCCGCTTCATTTTCTCCAGAGCCTTGTCGGCCGCCTCCCGGTTCGGGAAGGGACCGGCCCGCACCCGCGTCTTCTTGCCCTGGGGCGTTTCCAGCGGTTCGGTATAGACCTTGATGCCGAGTTCGCTGAGCTTGCTCTTCAACTGCTTGACGTTGCCCTCGTTGGCGAAGGCGCCGATCAGGATGACCTGCTCGCCGCCCCTGGCGGTCGGCCCCTCGCCCTGGCCGCCCAGGATGGCAGCGGCCCGCTTGGCTTCGCTGTCGGCGTCCTTGGCCTTGGCCGTGGGTTTTTCACTGGGCTTCTCGACGGCTTTGTCGGCCGCGGCCTTGGCCGCCGGCTTGTCACCGGGTTTGTCGGCCGGTTTGGTCGCTTCGGCCGGTTTTTCCGGCTCGGCGGCCTTGGGCCGGGCGTCGGCCGGCGCCGGCCGTGCCTCGGCCGGTTTGGCTTCGATCGCCGCTTCCGGCTTGGCCGGGGGCATGGCCCCGAACTTGGGGGCAAAGGGCTTGTCGTCCTGGCCGGGAATGCGGATTTCGACATCCTGGCTGGGTTGGCGCGGCTCGTGGTCCATAATCATGGGCAAAACGACGGCGACCAGGGTGACGAAGGCGATCGCACCGACCAGCCTGCGGCGGGCGCGTTTCTTGAGGTGCGTTTGGGCGTCGGTTTCTTCCATGGGTCAACGGCGCTCGGCGAGCGCTTCGAGCGCCCCGGCCACCGTATAAAACGATCCGAAGGCGAGGATTCTATCACTTTCGCCCGCCCTCCCCCGGGCGGCCTGCAGGGCGGCCGCCGGCGAGGCATGGCACTGGACGGAACCGCCCAGTCCCTGGGCCTCGATGATCGCCGCCAGGCTTTCCCCGGTGGTCCCCCGCGGCCCCGCCAGGGTGGCGGCATACCAGAAATCAACCTTGCCCTTCAAAGGCGCCAGGGCGCCGGCGATATCCTTGTCGGCCAGCATGCCGACCACGGCGTGGGTCTGGTCAAAAAACCCCATGGACGACAGGTTGTCGGCCAGCACCTTGACGGCTTGCGGATTGTGGCCCACGTCGAGGACGATGGCGGGCTTGCCTGGCACAACCTGGAAGCGGCCCGGCAGTTCGGTTTCGATCAGGCCGGTGCGGATGGCCTGCATGCTCACCGGCAGGCGTTCGCCCAGGGCGTCGAGGGCGGCCAGGGCGACCGCCGCGTTGTAGAGCTGCGTCGGGCCGCGCAAACCGGGGTAGGCCAGGGAACGTTTGACCAGGCGGTCGCCGGAACGGCACCACCAGCGCCACTGCAGGCGGTTTTCGCTGTCCCGGGAGAAGCCGAAGTCGCGGCCGATGAGCCGGAGATCGGAGCCGCAGGCCGCGGCATGGTCGAGAAGGGACTGGGGCGGCTGGGGATCAGCGCACAACGCCGGGCGCCCGCGCCGGAAGATGCCGGCCTTTTCGAAACCGATGGCTTCGCGGTCCGGACCCAGCCAGTCGGTATGGTCGAGGGCGACGGTGGTGACAATGGCCAGGTCGGGATCGTAGGCATTGACGGCGTCGAGCCGCCCGCCCAGGCCGACTTCCAGGATGACGGCCTCGACCCCGGCGGCGGCGAAGACCTCCCAGGCGGCCAGGGTGCCGAACTCAAAATAGGTCAGGGGGACATCGCCGGCTGACCGGCGCGCCGCCTCGACCCGGGCGAAGGCGGCACAGAGCGCGCCGTCCTCCACCGGCCGGCCGTTTACCCGGACCCGCTCGTTGTAGGCCAGGAGATGGGGCGAGGTGTAGCAGCCGACGCGGTAGCCCGCCCGGTCGATGATGGCTTCCAGGTAGGCGCAGGTGGAACCCTTGCCGTTGGTGCCGCCGACGACGACGAGGGGGCCGATGGGCGTCTGGCCGAGGGCGTCCTTGACCCGGGAGACGCGCTCCAGCCCCAGCTCGATGCCGGCCTGCCCCTTGGGATGCAGCCCTTCGAGGTGGGCCAGCCAGTCGGTGAGCGAGTTCAAGCGACGGCGGGGAGCTTCTGCAGCAGGGCGAGCAGTTGTGCCACCTTGTCGCGCATCTCGCGGCGATCGACGATGAGGTCGACGGCCCCCTTGTCGAGCAGGAATTCGGAACGCTGGAAGCCTTCGGGCAGGGTCTCTCGCACCGTCTGTTCGATCACCCGCGGCCCGGCAAAACCGATCAGGGCCTTGGGTTCGGCGATGACCACGTCGCCGACGAAGGCGAAGGAGGCGGAAACGCCCCCCATGGTCGGGTCGGTGAGGATGGAAATGAAGGGCAGGTCCTTTTCCGACAGTTTGGTCAGCGCCGCCGTGGTCTTGGCCATCTGCATCAGGGAAAAGAGGCCCTCCTGCATGCGGGCGCCACCCGACGCGGTGATGCAGATGAAGGGCTGGTCGCTCTCGACGGCGATCTGGACGCCGCGGACGAAGCGTTCGCCGAGGACCGAACCCATCGAACCGCCCATGAACTCGAACTCGAAGGCGGCGACGACCACCGGCAGGTTCTTGATGGCTCCCTGCATGACCACCAGGGAGTCGCTCTCGTCGGTGGCCTCAAAGGCCTCCATGAGGCGCTCGGGGTAGCGCTTGCTGTCCTTGAACTTGAGGCTGTCCACCGGCACCACTTCGGCGCCGATTTCGAAGCGGCCCTCCGGATCGAGCAGCAAGTCGAGGCGCTGCCGCGCCCGCAAGCGGTTGTGGTGGCCGCATTTGGGGCAGACCTGGAGGTTGTTGTCGAGATCGGTGGCGTAGAGCACGGCTTCGCAGGACGGGCACTTGCTCCACAGGCCCTCGGGCAGGTTGGCCCGGCGCTGGGCGCCTTGTTCGCGCTTGATCTTGGGGGGAAGGAGTTTGTTCAGCCAGCTCATGGTTTTGCTCCGTCTACGCCGCGCCGAAGGTCGGCCACCAGCGCCTTGACCCGGGCGCAGGCGGTTGCAGCAGTGGATTTTTCGATTTCTTCGATGATACGGCTGCCCACCACGACGGCGTCGGCGAAGGCGGCGATGCGCCCGGCCGTGGCGGCGTCGCGGATGCCGAAGCCGACCCCCACCGGCAGGCCCGTCTTTTCCCTGATCTGCGGGATGCGGCGGGCCACGGCGTCGGTGTCGAGATGGCCGGCCCCGGTCACCCCGGCGAGGGAGACGTAATAGACGTAGCCGCTCGCCACCTCGGCCGCCTGGGCGACGCGGGCGTCGCTGGAGGTCGGGGCGAGGAGGAAGATGGGGTCCATGCCCCGGGTTTTCATGGCCGTGCCGAAGGCGGCGGCTTCTTCCGGCGGATAGTCCACCACCAGGACGCCGTCGACGCCGGACTGGGCTGCCTTGTCGGCAAACACCGTCAGCCCCATGGCCTCGATCGGGTTGGCGTAGCCCATGAGGACCACCGGCGTCTTGTCGTCGGCGGTGCGGAAGGTGGTGACCAGCTGCAGCACTTTGCGCAGCGTCATGCCCCTGGCCAGGGCCCGCTCCGAAGCCCGCTGGATGGTCGGGCCATCGGCCATGGGGTCGGAAAAGGGAACGCCGAGTTCGATGATGTCGGCCCCGGCCTCGACCAGGGCGTGCATGAGGGGGACCGTCAGGTCGGCGTCGGGGTCGCCGGCGGTGATGAAGGGGATGAGGGCCTTGCGGCCTTGCGCCGAGAGGCGCTGGAAGGTGGGCTGAATTCTAGACATGGTTCCTTAACGCAGAGGCGCACAGGCGCAGAGAGCAGCAGAAAGCGAATTTCTCTGCGTCGCTGCGTCTTGGCGTTTCATGCCGTTCCTCAAAATTGGATTCCTGATTTTTCGGCCACGGTGTGCATGTCCTTGTCGCCCCGGCCGGAGAGGTTGACCAGCAGAATCTTGTCCCGGGGGAGCGTCGGCGCCAGCTTGGCGGCGTAGGCCAGGGCATGGGACGACTCCAGCGCCGGAATGATGCCTTCCAGGCGGCACAGGTCGTGGAAGGCCTTGAGGGCTTCCGCATCGCTCACCGGAACGTATTCGGCCCGGCCGGAATCCTTGAGCCAGGCGTGCTCGGGACCGACGCCGGGGTAGTCGAGGCCGGCCGAGATGGAATGGGTGTCGATGATCTGGCCGTTGGCGTCCTGCAGCAGGTAGGTGCGGTTGCCGTGCAGGACGCCGGGCACGCCGGCGGTCAGCGAAGCGGCATGGCGGCCGCTGGCGACGCCCTCGCCGGCGGCCTCGACGCCGATGATGCGGACGCCCTCGACGGGAATGTAAGGGTAGAAAATGCCCATGGCGTTGGAACCGCCGCCGACGCAGGCGATCACGGCGTCGGGCTGGCGGCCGGCCATTTCCGGCATCTGGGTCAGGCATTCCTCACCGATGACCTTCTGGAAGTCCCGCACCATCATCGGGTAGGGGTGGGGGCCGGCGACGGTGCCGATGATGTAGAAGGTGTCGGCGATGTTGGTGACCCAGTCGCGCATGGCCTCGTTCAAGGCATCCTTCAAGGTCTTGGAGCCGCTTTCCACGGGCACGACGGTGGCCCCCAGGAGCTTCATGCGATAGACGTTGGCGGCCTGGCGCTTGACGTCCTCGCTGCCCATGTAGACGACGCATTCCATGCCGTAGCGGGCGGCGACCGTGGCGGTGGCGACGCCGTGCTGGCCGGCGCCGGTCTCGGCGATGACCCGCGGCTTGCCCATGCGCCGGGCGAGCAGGGCCTGGCCGATGCAGTTGTTCACCTTGTGGGCGCCGGTGTGGTTGAGGTCTTCGCGCTTCAGGTAGATCTGCGCCCCGCCGAGGATTTCTGACCAACGCCGGGCGTGGTAGATGGGCGAGGGACGGCCGACGTAGTGGTTGAGTTCGTAGTGGTATTCGGCCATGAAGGCCGGGTCGTCAAGGGCCGCCGCGTAGGCCGCCTTGAGTTCGTCGAGGGCGGCGATCAGGGTTTCGGCGACGAAGACGCCGCCGTAGGGACCGAAATGGCCCTGGGCGTCGGGCAGGTTGTAGGGTGTGGCAAACATCGGGATTCTCCGAAAAATTACTGGACGGCGGGGGCGCGGATTCCGCCCGTTTCAGGTATGGTCCGCCAGATGGCGCCGCCAGGAGGTTCGGGTGACGCCACCCGGATGTTTGCGCATAGTCGTCAACCGTTAAGTCGTTTCCGCCGCCCGCACTGCCGCCACAAAAGCCGCGATGCGGGCCGCATCCTTGATCCCCTTGGCGACTTCGACGCCGGAAGAGACATCCACCGCCGCCGGCCGTACCCGCCGGATGGCCTCGCCGACGTTGCCGGCGTCGAGGCCGCCGGAGAGGACGCTCCGCCGCCCCAAGGCCGGCGGAATGAGGGACCAGTCGAAGGTCTGGCCGCCGCCGCCGTAGCCTTCGACGCAGGCATCGAGAAGGATCGCCTGGGCCGAGGGATAACGAGCCGCGTATTGTACCAAATCCATCTCCGGGGTGACCCGCGCCGCCTTGAGGTAGGGGCGGCCGTAGCGGCGGCAGTCGCTTTCCGCCTCGTCGCCGTGGAACTGCAGGATGTGCAGCGGGACAGCCGCCAGGGTGGCCTCGATGGCCGCCGGGTCGGCATTGACGAACAGCCCCACCGCCGCAACGAAGGGTGGCAGGCGCCGGGCGAGCCGGGCGGCCCGCTCGGGCGTGACGAAGCGCTGGCTGGGCGGGTAGAAGACGAAACCGACGGCGTCGGCGCCGGCGGCGACGGCGGCGTCGACATCGTCTTCGCGGGTGAGGCCGCAGATCTTGATGCGGACGGTAGTGGCTGGCTTCATCATCAAATCCTCAACAGGGCAACGCCGAGACCCGGCGATTCCGGCAATCTCGACGGCTTGCTTCCCGAACCCCCGGCGCCCTCCCGGTAAGGGACGGACGAGCCGGACTCCATCGCGCCTCCTCGGCGCTCTCGGCGCCTCGGCGCTGCAACCGAGCGGCCGGAAATCATGGCGCCGGGCCCGGCGGAAAATCGCCGCCCACCGGCGGCAGGCCCCATCGGGGTTCGTAGATGGGGCCGCGGAAATACAGGCCGTCGGGGGAAAAGGTCGGCGCCGCCAGCTTGCGCTCCCGCTGCCGCAGCACGTCGCCCAGCCAGGCCGGCGGCGCGGCGCCCTTGCCGACATGGACGAGGCTGCCCACCAGGTTGCGCACCATGTGGTGGAGAAAAGCCGAAGCGGCGAAATCGAAGACGAAAAATTCGCCCTGGCGGCTGACCTCGGCCCGGGTCATGGTCTTGACCGGCGACTTGGCCTGGCATTCGGCGGCCCGGAAGGCGGAAAAGTCGTGTTCGCCGGGGAGCACCGCGGCCGCCTGGCGCATGGCCTCCAGGTCGAGGGGCAGATGGTGCCAGCCGGCCCGGCCCCGCCACAGACCGGGGCGCTGGGGCCGGTTGAGAAGAAAGTAGCGGTAGCACCGCCCGCGGGCGCTGAAGCGAGCATGGAATTCATCCTCCACGGGCTGCGCCCAGAGGACGGCGACGCCGTCGGGAAGATGGGAATTGACCCCGCGCACCCAGGCGGTGAGTGGCCGGAGGGCGGTGGTATCGAAGTGGACGACCTGCAGGCTGGCGTGCACCCCGGCGTCGGTGCGCCCGGCGCAAACCGCCGCCGTAGGGCTTCCGGCGATGGCGCTCAAGGCCGCCTCGAGGGCATCCTGGACGGTGCCGCCGCCGGCTTGGCTTTGCCAGCCGCGAAAGGCTGTGCCGCAATACTCCAGGCCCAGGGCGATTCTCATGGCAAGACCGCCACGGCCAGGAGGAGCAGCCCGCACCCGGCGAGCCAGCGCGAATCTGCGGAGTTCCAGGGGGGGAGGTCGAGGCGGATGACCTCGGGGCCTTCCCGGTCGCCGCCGTGGTCCTGCAAGACCTGGCGCCAGGAACCCCGGGGTGGCTCCTTCTCCAGATAGTCGAAAACCAGCGCCAGGCGAACCACCGCCCGGTCGGCGGCGACGCCGAAGGCCTTGCCGGGCTGCGCCGCCGCCCAGAGGCCGGCGACCAGGCGGGTCCGGTCGAGGCGCTCGAACAGCCAGGCGAGCAGGCCGAGCATGAGGCCGAGGCGCAGGCCGTGCAGGCCGGCGGCTTCGATCCCGGCGTCGGTGGGCGACCAGACGGCGTCGATCAGGGCTTCCCCGGGGGTGGCGTAGGCCAGAATCAGGCCGAGGGTAAGCAACAGCCAGCGGGCCCGCCGCACCAGGCACCACCAGCGGCGGCGCACGGCCGTTCCGGCGAGGACGAGGGCGCCGGCCAGGACAAGGAGGCCGGCCCAGCCGACGAACTGCACGGCGATGGTGGCGGCAAGCCAGGCGAGAAGGGGCGCGGCGGGGTGTCGCACGTAGGGCTCCAAAATGCACATAGCCCCACGCGGGGGCTATGTGCCGTACGCAAAGGAGCGATTCTACTCGCTGACGCGGGCGAGGATGGCCTTGGCCTGCTCGGCGAGGGCCGGCGAACCTTCGGCGATGACCTCCTGGAGAAGTTCCCGGGCTCCCTCGAGATCGCCCATCTCCTCGTAGGCCTTGGCCAGATCGAGCTTGGTGCTGACCGCCTCCCACTGGGTTCCCATGCCGACGCTTTCCTCGACTTCCGGCGCAGCGGCCGGCTGCGGCGCGGCGGCCGGGGCGGGAGGCGGCGCCTCCTCGGGCTGGGCGGCGAGATCAAGGTTGATCGAACCCATGTCGAAGCTGGGAGCCTGCATGGGCTGACCGAGAATGGTCGAGTCGGTCAGCTTGACGTCGAATTCGAGGGCATCGGCGTCGACTTCGCCAATATCGACGAGTTCTTCGTCCACCTTTTGGTCGTCCTCGGGCTGCAGCAGGGCGTGTGGATTGACCACCGTGTCCTCGGCCTTGCGCATGCCGCCGGCCCCGGGGGATTCCTCGCTTTCAGCCGCGAAGGCCGCCTGCGGGTCGACCACGGTATCAGCCGCCTTGCCACCGAGGTCAAGTTCGAAATCGACGATCGGCTCGGCCACATCGCCACCGCCGCCGACGAAGGTATCGGCCAGGTGCTTGGCTTCGTCCGGCGCACTCTCCAGCATCATGCCCTGCATTGCCGCCGAAGGCGTCGGTTCGCGCTTGGCCGCTGTATCGAGACCGAGGTCGAAATCGAGCATTTCCGGCTCGGCTTCGGCGACAGCGGCCTGCACCGCGACGTTGGTGGGTTGCGAGGCTTCGAGGTTGAAATCGAGAACGTTGGCCTCGGCATTGGTCACGGTATCGACGTAGGCGTCGCCTTCTTCCACCTCGGCCGGAGCCGGAGAGGCCGGCGGAGCAGCTTCCTGGGCACCACCCAGATCGAAATCCAGGCTCATCAGTTCGTCGCTCGCCGCGGCCGCCTCGGGGGGCGCTTCGGGCGCGGCAGCGGGTACCGCCAGGGCGGCGGTCGCTTCGCTCACCGGCACGGCGGTGGTTTCCTCGGCGCTGGCAAAGGTGGCGGTGGCGGCGGCACTATCGGCCATCTGCGCCAGGGCGCCGGGCAGGGTCACGGTTGACCGCATGCCGTCGGCGTCCTTGGGCGAGGCGACCATCGTGGCGTCGGCGTCGAATTCCGCCACGCCGCCGACCCCGGCACGGCCGCCGGTATAGAGCGGGTTGCCGGGATCGAGCTTGGCCCCCATGGCGGCGACCTTTTCCCACTCGGCACCGGCACCGCCGGTCTGGGCGTAGAGTTCGCTGGCCAGGGTCTCGAATTGCTTGAGGCTCTTGCGGTTGGCGTAAATCTCCAGGAGCTTGGCGTGGATCGCCGTCCGCTGGGGATCCTTCTGCATCGCTTCGAGGAGGATTTCCTCGGCCTGGGCGTCGCGGCCATAGGCCATATAGACGTCGGCCTCGGCGACGGGATCGACTTCATCGGTGTCGATGGTCCCCGGTCCGGTCTGGCTGAAATCGGCGGTTTGCGGCGGCGTCTGGCCGGTGTCTACACTCTGGCCGCCGGTGGCGCGGAAAACCGAATTGGGGCCGAGGCTGGAGGGGCTGGGCACCGCGGTGGTCGGCACCGACGGCAGCGGCGAACGGCGACGCTTGTAGAAGAAATAACCGGCCAGCAGGGCGAGCAGACCGCCACCGGCCAAGGGCAGGGTGAGGTCGGTTTCTTCCTCGGGTTCCGGGGGCGGCGGCGGGGCGGCAGGTTTTTTCGCTGCCGGCGCCTCGGCCGGCTTCGGCGCTTCGGCAGCCTTGGGCGGTTCCGCCGGTTTGGGCGCTTCCGCCGGCTTGGCTTCGGCGGCCTTCTTCGCCTCCTCCGCCTTCTTCGCCTCTTCCGCTTTCTTGGCGGCCTCCGCCGCCTTGGCTTCCTCGGCTTTCTTCGCTTCTTCCGCCTTCTTGGCTTCGTCGGCCTTCTTGGCGTCGTCGGCCTTCTTGGCGTCGTCGGCCTTCTTGGCGTCGTCGGCCTTCTTGGCCTCGTCCGCTTTCCTGGCTTCTTCCGCCTTCTTGGCTTCTTCGGCCTTTCTCGCTTCCTCGGCCTTTTTCGCCGCTTCAGCCGCCTTGGCCTCTTCGGCCTTCCGGGCTTCTTCCGCCTTTTTGGCCGCTTCGACCGCCTTGGCGTCGTCGACCTTCTTGGCGCCGCTGGCCTGTTTCTGCAACTCGGCCAGATTCTGATTCTTCATCTCGACGAGCTTTTGCAACTCGTTGACGTTCTTTTCCAGGAGCGCCAGGCGTTCGTTGGCTTCCTTGAGCGCCTTTTCCTTGGCCACCAGGTCTTCTTCCGCGGCGCTTCGGCCCTTGCCGGCGGCGCCCTTGGCCGCCTCGGTCTTGGAAACCTTGACCTGGTCCTTGCCGGCTTCGGCCGGGGCGGCCTTGTCTTCCACCTTGGGCGTGATCTTGCCGCCCGCCGCCTGGCCGGCGCCGTCGTCCTTGGCCGGCCCTTGGGCCGTCGCCGCCGCCAGCTTCTTGCGGTAGCTGTTCCAGTCGGCGGTCTGGGAGACGTAGACCTTCTTCGCTTCCGCCTCGGGCACCGCGGCGACGGTTTCCTTGTCGGGAACGTTCAGGATGACGCCGGATTTGAGGCGATGGATATTGCCGCCGATAAAGGCGTCGGAATTGGATTTGAACAGGCCGACCAGCATCTGCTCAAGGGAAACGCCTTCGTGCTGGGTTTCCCGGGCGATTTTTCCCAGGGTGTCGCCGGTCTTGACCTCCCGCGTCGCGCCGCCCTGGGGGGCGGGTGCCTCGGCGGGCGCCGCCTTGGCTTTGGCTTCGCGCTTGGTTTCGGCTTTGGCGGGTGCCTCGCGGGTCGAGGGTTCCGCCGCCTCGCCGCCCCTCACGGCGGCGACCGGCTTGGCTTCGGCTACCGAAACGGCTTTGCCGGCGGCCTTGGCGGCGACTTCCGGCGGGTCGAGGAGGAAGGTGTATTCCCTGACCAGGCGGCCGGCCGGCCAGTTCAGCTCGATGAGGAAATCGAGGAAGGGTTCATTGACCGGCTTGGTCGACGTGACCCGGACGATGGATTTGCCGTTGGCCCGCTTGTCGACGGTAAAGCGCAGGTCGAGGAGGCCCGAGGGAAAGTCGAGTCCGGCCTGGCGGAAAACGTCCTGGGGCGCCAGACGGGCGGTCATCCCCGCCAGCTCGTCGCGGTTGGCGTTGAGTTCAACTTCGGCCTTGAGGGGCTGCCCCAATCCCGAGAGAACGGTGATCTTGCCCAACCCGGCCGCTTCGGCAAGCCACGGGGTCATGGACAAACAAGACACCACGGCAGCGACCGCGGCACGCATTTTGAACTGAGAACCGAGTTTGTTTTTCACGGCGCCACCCTGAGCGTCGAAATGGGGCTTTTAAAATAACATCATGAACTTAGCTATGCAAGCTAAACCCGCTTCTAGTTTTCCTTGTTTTATGCATATTCCCAACAAACAAAAACCGGGGCCGCGGCCCCGGTTTTTTTGACGGCCGGAGTAGTCCGGTCAGTCGATGAGGATGCGCAGCATGCGGCGCAGCGGCTCGGCGGCGCCCCAGAGCAACTGGTCGCCGCAGGTGAAGGCGGCGAGATAGTCGTTGCCCATGGCCATCTTGTGCAGCCGGCCGACGGGAACGGTGAGGGTGCCGGTGACGGCGGCGGGCGTCAGTTCGCGCTCGGATATCTCGCGATCGTTGGGAACGACCTTGGCCCATTGATTGTTCTTGGCCAGCATGTCGCTGATCTCGTCCAGGGGAACGTCTTTCCTGAGCTTGATGGTCAGGGCCTGGGAGTGGCAGCGCATGGCGCCGATGCGCACGCACAGCCCGTCGATGGGGATCGAGCCGGGACTGCGGAAGGCCGGATTGCCGAGAATCTTGTTGCATTCGGCGCCGCCCTTCCATTCTTCCTTGGACTGGCCGTTTTCCACCGGCACGTCGATCCAGGGGATGAGGCTGCCGGCCAGGGGGGTGTTGCGGAAGTTCTTTTTGGGGAAGGCGTCGGAACGGATGGTTTCGGCCACCTTGCGGTCGATGTCGAGAATGGCGGAAGCCGGATCGGCGAGCAGGTCGGCGACGGAAGCGTGGACGGCGCCCATCTGGGAAATGAGTTCGCGCATGTTTTGGGCGCCGGCGCCGGAGGCGGCCTGGTAGGTCATGGAGGAGATCCATTCCACCAGGTTGTGCTGGAAGAGGCCGCCCAGGCCCATGAGCATGAGGGACACCGTGCAGTTGCCGCCGATCCAGTTCTTGCAGCCCTTGGCGAGGGCATCCTTGATGACGTGCAGGTTGACCGGGTCGAGGATGATGACCGCGTCGTCCTTCATGCGCAGCGCCGAGGCGGCGTCGATCCAGTGGCCGTTCCAGCCGGCGGCCCGCAACTGGGGGAAGACATCCTTGGTGTAGTCGCCGCCCTGACAGGTGATGATGATCTCGCAGGCCTTCAGCGCTTCGATGTTGGAAGCATCCTGCAGGGGCAGTGAGGCTTCCTTGCCGCCGAAGGCCGGGGCCTTGCCGCCCGCCGCCGAGGTGGAGAAATACACCGGATCGATATGGGCGAAATCGCCCTCTTCGACCATACGCTGCATCAGCACGGAACCGACCATGCCACGCCAACCGACCAGACCAACCTTGTTCATGACTTCCTTCTCCGAATAGAACCTTCGTTTAACGTGCGAACCCGCCTCGCGGTTTACGCCAGCGCGGCGATTACCGCGTCGCCCATTTCCTGGGTGCCGACCTTGGTGGTGCCGCGCTCGTAGATGTCGCCGGTGCGGTAACCCTGGGCCAGAACTTTTTTGACCGCCGCTTCGACGCGAAGTGCCGCTTCTTCCAGACCGAAGGTGTAGCGCAGCAACATGGCGGCAGACAGAATGGTGGCCAGCGGATTGGCGATTCCCTTGCCGGCGATGTCCGGGGCCGAGCCGTGGGACGGCTCGTAGAGGCCCTTGTTGTTCTCGTCGAGGGAGGCCGACGGGAGCATGCCGATGGAGCCGGTGAGCATCGACGCCTCGTCCGAGAGGATGTCGCCGAACATATTGCCGGTGACCATCACGTCGAACTGCTTGGGGGCCTTGACCAGTTGCATGGCGGCGTTGTCCACCAGCATGTGGGAAAGCGCGACGTCGGGGTAGTCCTTGCTCACTTCGACCATGACGTCGCGCCAGAGCTGGGTGCATTCCAGCACATTCATCTTGTCCACCGAACAGACGCGCTTGTCGCGCTTCCTGGCGGCTTCGAAGGCGACGCGCCCGATGCGGCGGATTTCCGATTCGCTATACACCATGGTGTTGAAGCCGACCCGCTCGCCGTTTTCCTCGCGCACGCCGCGGGGCTGGCCGAAGTAGATGTCGCCGGTCAACTCGCGGATGATGAGGATGTCCAGCCCGGCGACGATTTCCGACTTCAAGGTCGAAGCGTTGGCGAGTTCCGGGTAGAGAATGGCCGGCCGCAGGTTGGCGAACAGGTTGAGATCCTTGCGGATGCCCAGGAGGCCGCGCTCGGGGCGCTTTTCCCGGGGCAGGCTGTCCCACTGGGGGCCGCCGACGGCGCCGAGCAGAATGGCGTCGGCCTGGCGGGCGAGCTTTTGCGTGGCTTCCGGATAGGGATTGCCGGTGGCGTCGACGGCGCAGCCGCCGAGAAGCGCTTCTTCCATCTCGAACTTGAGGTCGAGGGCCTGCAAGACCCGCACGGCCTGGGCAGTGATTTCGGGACCGATGCCGTCACCGGGCAAAACGCAAATCTTCATGCTTGATTCCTTGTCAGGCGAACAACCAGGGTTGGTCGATCCGCCGTTTTTCTTCGAAGGCCTTGATCTTGTCGGCGTGGCGGAGCGTCAGGCCGATGTCGTCCCAGCCGTTGATGAGGCATTCCTTGCGAAAGGCGTCGATATCGAAGGGAATGCCGTAACCGTCGGGCCGGACCACGGCCTGGGCCGGCAGGTCGACCACCAGGCGGTAGCCGGGCGCGGCTTCGACCTGCTGGAACAGCGCCTCGATCTCGGCGACCGGCAGGACGATGGGAAGAATGCCGTTCTTGAAGCAGTTGTTGAAGAAGATGTCGGCGAAGCTCTCGGCGACGATGGCCTTGAAGCCGTAGTCGAGAAGCGCCCAGGGCGCGTGCTCGCGGGAACTGCCGCAACCGAAGTTGGCGCGGGTGAGCAGCACGGCGGCGCCCTGGTAGCGCGGCTGGTTGAGGACGAAGTTGGGGTTCTTCGGGCGGTGGGTGCAATCCTGCCCGGGCTGCCCGACATCGAGGTAGCGCCACTCGTCGAAGGCGTTGGGGCCGAAGCCCGAGCGCTTGATCGACTTCAAGAACTGCTTGGGGATGATGGCGTCGGTATCGACGTTGTTGCGGTCAAGGGGCGCCACCAGCCCGTCCAGGCGGACGAACTTATCCATTACTTGGCGGCTTTCTCGATGGCCTGCCCACCTTTTTCGATATCCTTGCCGATGCCGTGGACGGTGTTGCAGGCCGCCAGCGAAACGAGGGAAGCGGCGGCGAGAAGGGCGAGAGCGAATTTCTTCATGGGATTCTCCTATCAGAGGATTTCACGAACGTCGGCAAAGCGGCCGGCGATCGCCGCCGCCGCCGCCATGGCCGGGCTGACCAGGTGGGTGCGCCCCCCCGGCCCCTGCCGGCCTTCAAAATTACGGTTGGAAGTCGAGGCGCAACGCTCGCCCGGTTCCAGCCGGTCGGCGTTCATGGCCAGGCACATGGAGCAGCCCGGTTCGCGCCATTCGAACCCGGCGGCGACGAAGACCTTGTCCAGGCCCTCGGCCTCGGCCTGGCGCTTGACCAGGCCGGAGCCGGGAACCACCAGGGCGAGCTTGACGTTGGCGGCGACGTGGCGCCCCTTGACCACCCCGGCCGCCTCGCGCAGGTCTTCGATGCGGGAATTGGTGCACGAACCGATGAATACCTTGTCGATCCGGATGTCCTGGATCGGCGTGTTGGGGTTGAGTCCCATGTACTGCAGGGCCCGCTCCATGCCTTCGCGCTTGACCGGATCGGCCTGGCGGGCTGGATCGGGCACGGCGGCGTCGATGGCCACGACCATTTCCGGCGAAGTACCCCAGGTCACCTGGGGCCGGATGTCGCCGGCGTTGAGGCTGACCACGCGGTCGAAGCGGGCGCCCTCGTCGGACTTGAGGGTCCGCCAATGGGCCACCGCCTTGTCCCAGGTGTCGCCCTTGGGCGAGAAGGGCCGGCCCGCCAGGTAGTCGATGGTGGTGTCGTCCACGGCGACGAAGCCCATGCGGGCCCCGGCTTCGATGGCCATGTTGCAGAGGGTCATGCGGCCCTCCATCGACAGGCCGCGGATGGCGCTGCCGCCGAACTCGATGGCGTAGCCGTTGCCGCCCGCCGTGCCGATGGTGCCGATGATGGCCAGAGCCACGTCCTTGGCCGTGACGCCCTTGCCCAGGCGGCCCTCGACGGCGACCAGCATGGTCTTCGACTTTTTCTGCAGCAGGCATTGCGTGGCCAGCACATGCTCGACCTCGGAGGTGCCGATGCCGTGGGCCAGGCAGGCGAAGGCGCCGTGGGTCGAGGTATGGGAATCGCCGCAGACGACGGTCATTCCCGGCAAGGTGGCGCCGTTTTCGGGGCCGACCACGTGGACGATGCCCTGCTTCGGATCCTTGAAGGGAAAATAGGCCAGCGCGCCGGTTTCGCGGATGTTGGCATCGAGGGTTTCGACCTGCTGCCGCGACACCGCGTCCTTGATCCCCTCCTCCCAGTGGTCGGTGGGGGTGTTGTGGTCGGCCGTGGCGACGATGGACGAAATCCGCCACGCCTTGCGGTGGGCCAGCTTGAGGCCCTCGAAGGCTTGCGGGCTGGTGACTTCGTGCACCAGATGGCGGTCGATGTAGAGAAGCGCCGTCCCGTCGTCCTCCTGATGGACGACGTGGTCTTCCCAAAGCTTGTCGTAAAGGGTCTTCGGCATGGTCCTGGCAAATGGCCGTAAAGCGTTGAATTATCGCACAGACGACGGACATTTCCAGCGCCGGGATAACCCGGGGGCCGGCGGCTCAGGCCCGCTCCGGCGAGGGCTCGCGGAACCAGACGAGGACCAGCCCCCCGCCCACCAGCGCAAAGACGGCGCTCCAGGTATAGGTCCAGCCGGCGCCGATGGCGTCCCAGGCCCAGCCGCTGAAGACTCCCCCGAGCAGGCCGCCGGCGCCGAAGCTCAGGCTGGAGTAGAGGGCCTGGCCGCGGCCCTGGGCCCGGCCGGGAAACCAGCGGTTCACCGCGGCGATGGCGGCGGCGTGGTAGGCGCCGAAGGTCAGGCCGTGGAGCAGCTGGGCGAAGACCGCCACCGCCATCGACCCGATGCCCCAGCCGATGAAGAGAAAACGGACCACAGCGGCGGCGAAGCAAGCGGCGAGAATGGCCCGCCGGGAATAGCGCCGGGAAATCCGGGCCATGGCCAGAAAGACCCCGATTTCGGCGAGCACGCCGAGGGACCACAGGGCGCCGACCTCGGTTTTGCTGTAGCCGTTGGCGTCGAGGTGGATGGAATAGAAGACGTAGAGCGCGCCGTGGGCGGCCGACATGGCAAAACACGCGGCCAGCAGCGCCCGGACCCGGGGTTGACGCAGGATGTCGGCGATGGGCGGGCCTTCGTCGCGGTGGGCCGTCAAGGGTGGCTCGGGAACCAGCAGGCCGAGGACGACGATGCCCGCCAGGATGGCCCAGCACACGGCGAGCACTCCGGCCGGCGGTGCCAGGTCGAGGTAGGCGCCGGCCGCCAGGACGGCGACGATGAAACCGATCGACCCCCAGACGCGGATGCGGCTGTAGCTGGCCGGCTGTTCCCGCAGATGGTCGAAGGTCAGGGTTTCGACCAGGGGCAGCGCGGCGCTCCAGAAAAACGCCAGGATCGCCATTGCCACCAGCAGCCCGGGCAGGCGCTCGAGCCAGAAAAAAGCGGTGAATCCGCCCAGGCTCAACACCCCGGCCAGGCGGACGATGGGCACCCGGCGCCGGCAGCGGTCGGCAAGCCAGCCCCAGAGATTGGGGCCGAAAAGGCGCATGAGCTGCATCTGCGACATCAAGAGGCCGATGTCCCAGGCAGAAAAACCTAAGGATTGGAGATAGAGCCCGAAATAGGGCGAGAAAGCGCCGATGAAGGCGAAATAGAAGAAGTAGTAGCCCGAGAGGCGCCAGTAGGGCAGTGCGTGCATCCGGCCGATTCTACCGGATGCACTCCGGGCGGAGCGCCGCGTCGCCCGCAGGCGGCGGCACGATCAGCTTCAGGCGGCGTGTTTCTGGCCGGCGCGGAAGGCCAGCAGCAGATGGTAGAGCTCGTCCTTGAGCTTGACGCGCTGCTTCTTCATGTCTTCCAGGGTGAAATCGGAAACCGGCATATCGTGGGCTTCGAGATCTTCGACCTTGCCGGTGAGGCGATGGTAGGTCGCGAAGAGCCGGGCGAAATGGGCGTTGGACTGCTTGAGCACGTCGATGGCGTCGTGCATGTCCGGAAATTCGGTGTGAAGATCGTGGTGATCGACTTGCATGTTGAGGTCCCCTCTGGCAACAACACCCGCCCCAAGGGCGGAAAAAACCTGGATTTTACTCGATTTTTCCCGCGATGCGCGGCGTCGCACAGGCCACGTCGCCGCACTGGGCGCGGTGGCGCAGGGCATGGTCCATGAGAACCAGGGCCAGCATGGCCTCGGCGATGGGCGTCGCCCGAATGCCGACGCAGGGATCGTGCCGCCCTTCGGTGGCGACCTCGACGGCTTCGCCCCGCAGGTTGACCGAACGCCGCGGCTGGGCGATCGACGAAGTGGGCTTGATGGCCATATTGACGACGATCTCCTGCCCCGTCGAAATGCCGCCCAGGATGCCGCCGGCGTGGTTGGATACAAAGCCGGCCGGTGTCATTTCGTCGCCGTGCTCCGAACCTTTTTGCGCCACCGCGGCAAAACCCGCGCCGATTTCGACCCCCTTCACCGCGTTGATGCCCATCATGGCGTAGGCGATTTCGGCGTCGAGGCGGTCGTAGACCGGTTCGCCCCAGCCCGGCGGCACGCCGCGGGCGACGACGGTGATGCGGGCGCCGACCGAATCGCGGCCCCGGCGCAGGTCGTCCATGTAACTCTCGAGCTGGGGGACGATACCGGCATTGGGGACAAAAAAGGCGTTGCCGTCGATGTCGGCCTCGGCGACGAAGGGAATCTCGATCGGCCCCAGAGCGCTCATCCAGCCGCGGATGGTGACGCCATAGCGCTCCTGCAGCCACTTGCGGGCAATGGCGCCGCCGGCGACGCGCACGGCGGTCTCCCGGGCCGAAGCCCGGCCGCCGCCGCGGTGATCGCGAAAACCATATTTCTGGGTGTAGGTGTAGTCGGCGTGGCCGGGACGGAAGGTTTCGGCGATGTTGCCGTAATCCTTGCTGCGCTGATCCTGGTTGCGGATGAGGAGGCCGATGGGCGTGCCGGTGGTTTTGCCTTCGAAGACGCCGGAAAGAATTTCCACCGTATCCGGTTCCCGCCGCTGGGTGACGTGGCGCGAGGTGCCGGGTTTGCGGCGGTCCAGTTCGGCCTGGATGTCGGCGGCGCAAAGGGCCAATCCCGGGGGGCAGCCATCGACGACGCAGCCGATGGCCGGGCCGTGGGATTCGCCGAAGGAGGTCAGAGTAAACAGGGTGCCTAGGGTATTGCCGGACATCGGAGGAGCGCCGCGCTAGAATGGAAAGGCGAGTTTACCATGCCCAGGAAAAAGCCCTCACCCGCCCCCGCCCGACCCGGACCGCCCCCGTCCCGCCCCACCGCCCCACCGGCCTCCCCCAACCCAAGGCCGCAGCAGGCCGCCCGCTGGCAGCGCACGAAACGCTACGGCTGGGATTCACGGTAATAGGAAAATCAGGGTCAGGTCTTGCACAGCAGCAAACAGAACTTTGGAGGCCACCGCATCCGCCGACTGAAATCCGGGCAAACCCCCCCAAGCTGGGACCATGGGAAGCGGGTATCAGAGCATGGCGAGGCTCAGGGGATATCTCGCCTCCAACCATCGCTCTCGCTATGCTTTCGCCATGATGCCAACTCGACATCGTAGCCAGTCGCCAAAGGCTGCAGGTTTGCGAGACCCGATCCAGGAATCAGATGTTGTGGTGCAAGACCTGACCCTGGAATTACTTGACCCTGGAATTACTGGAATTACGTGCCGCGAGCGCGGTCGAATCGATGCCCGCAGCCGCAGCCAGCAGGTCACCGCTAAGCGCCTCGTCCTCGCGGCCGGCAAGGGAAAGGTTGCCTGCCGTCGGTGCGTCGTTCACCGGCGCAACGACGATCACCACCTCAGCTACCGCGGAATCGAGCTCACCGTCGTTCACCACATAGGTGAAGTGGTCGGTACCGTTCCAGTCAGTAACCGGCGTATAGACAAAGCTACCGCCAGCACCGACCACCAGCTGCCCATGCGCCGGGCCGCTGACGATGCGGCCAGCAAGCGCTGTCGAATCGATATCCGCCGCCGTGGCGAGCAGCATGCCCGCGACA
Organism: Azonexaceae bacterium; assembly: GCA_009469675.1. Classification (GTDB taxonomy): domain Bacteria; phylum Pseudomonadota; class Gammaproteobacteria; order Burkholderiales; family Rhodocyclaceae; genus SSSZ01. The sequence goes on from SSSZ01000060.1 coordinate 28,265, forward strand.
GACTCGTCCTCCGCTCCTGCCAGCGACTGGTCGCCCAGCGTTGGCGCATCGTTCACCGCGTTAGCCACGAAGGTGGTGCGCGAGGCAGTCGTCGCAACGCCGTCGTTCACCTCGAACGCGACGCTGTCCGTGCCATTCCAGTCCGCAGCTGGTGTGTAAGTCCAGGTGCCGTCGACGTTCTGCGTGAAGCTGCCGTGCTGCGGCATGGCAGTGACTGCCGCCGTGAGCGCATCGCCATCGACATCGCTGGCACCGGCCAACAGATCGACAGTCGTGCTGCCGTCTTCATCGAGCGTTACCGTGCGCCTGGGCGCCACTGGTACATCGTTCACCGGCGTAACGGTGAGCACCACGGTTGCAAGGTTGGAATCGACGCGACCATCCGAGAGCTTATAAGTGAAGAGGTCTTCGCCGAACCAGTCCTTCTCCGGGGTATAGGCAAAGCTGCCGTCGGCGTTGATGCTGAGCGCACCATGCGCCGGGCCGGTGACAACCACCGGCGCGAATCCGGGCTGGCGGGCGTTGAGGTCGTTGGCCAGCGCATCGATTACGAGCGGTGCATCCTCGGCGGTGGTAACGGCATCATCGGTGGTTTGCGGCACGCCGAGGCGCAGGTCACGGATGGTCAGGCGGCTGTTCTGCGCTTCCAATCCATTGCCGAAGCCGATCAGGTCGAACGACAGGTTGACCGTCGTGCCGGCGGCGATGCCGGCGAGATCGACGAGATAGGTGCGGCTGCCGTCAGCGTTGGCGACCGAGCTGATGCCGGAAGCCTTGAACTCGCTGCCGTCCGCCTGCCGGTTGAGCGCGGCATCGCTCTTCGTGAGGCCGGTGCCGCCCAGGAGCGACAGCCCGGTGTTGGCGTCGAGCAGCGCGACTTCGAAGGCGTCGTCCGGGCCGTAGGCCTGATCGCCGAGGGCCACGTTGGCGACGGTGAAGGAGAGGAAGCGGTCGCCTTCGTTGACGACGAAGACCTGATTCAGGCGAGTCTGCGTAGCGGCGCCTTCGGCGAGCGTGGCAGTGCCGTTTTCGAAGCGGACGTCGCCCGTGGTGGACCAGCCATCTGCACTCGCGAAATCGGAGTTAGTGAGCTTCGGATTGGCAGCGGTGTCGAACTGCGGCACCTGCGAATCGAACCCGGCCGCACGGCGGGCGCTACGTGTGGCGACGACGCGGGTGAAGGGAAGCGGTGCGCCGGGGTCGGTGGGGGCGTAGGGTTCGCTCGGACTATCTGGCGTGACGAATATGCCGGCCAGACGCATCAGTTCGAGCTGCTCGTCGACGGTGAACGTGCGGCGTACGCCGGGCTGCAGCGTGGCGGCCATAAAGTCGTGGGCATCCGCCGTGTGATCCAACCCGAGCGCATGGCCGTATTCGTGCAGGAGGACGGTGAGCATGTCCATCTTGCCTTCGGCTTCCGAGCCCGGCTTGGCAACCCATTCGTTAGGGTTCGACGTCGGGAGGAATTCCTCGTTGAGGTAGGGGGTGTAGTCGATGAACCAGCCGTGACCGGCGGCGGTAGCATCAAGTGCAATGCCATTGGCGTTTTCTTGACCGATTACGCCGGTATCCAGGTTGTCAAAATGCACACTCAGAGCTAGCTCACCATTGACCCCATCGGCAACGGTGCCCACGGCGGTCCCATGTTTTGCAGGCTTGGGAGCCTTGATCATCACGGGATCGGGGCATGTCGGGCTCCGGTCATCCACCACTTCCAATACCTTGATGGTATAGATCGTTTTGAATACCTTGCCGCCATACTCGACCAAGAATACGGCCTGATCGTCTCCCAAATAGCCGGGATCAGGATCGTAACGGAAAAACGCAGGCCCCTTATCGTGATAACCCCAGATAGTCAGCTTCCCGTGTTGAGTCTCTTGCAGCAACTTGACTTTGATATCTTCTAGCTTAATGGAGTACCCAATGCTCCCGTAATAGTTCCTCAATCCAGAGGCCGGGCTGAGGCCGCGCATCGCTGACTGTAGATACTCTGGAGTGTGTTGTGTTTCCCTGCATAGATCGTAGACAAAATCAAAGCGAGGTGGCGCGGCGCTCACTCCCGCCTCTGCCATTATGGCCGGGCGATTATCCGGCTGAGGAACGTACGGAACGTCCAGAGTCATCATTAGCGTGTCTCCTAAAACGAGGATTTCCGCGTAATCGAGCAGCGCGGGAGGAATCTCGACGGATTCAATCCGACTGACATCGGAGTCCGTCTCGTCCGCAGAAAGATTTTTGGAAATATCTTTCGCTGTCGGCGGCTTGAGGTAAATGTGGAAATGGGTTTCGTGGTCTATTGCCGTCTGCGGGCTAAGTCCAAGTTTCTTCAGAATCTCGTTGATGTTGCGATATGGGTTTTGCGTCACCATTACGGGTGTTTGCTTCCCCGTAGTCGGGTCGGTCGTATATTGCAGTTTCCCGTTAACCTTCTTTGGATAGGATTGCCCCCCGATTATTACTCCGCTGATCATATTTCCGAACAGATCAGCCGCCGTCGTATTGACGATATTCTCCTTGAGATCGTCAGTGACACCATCGGTTTTGGTTAGTGCGTAGATCGACAGAAAATCCCGCAAAGCGGCAACCTGATTGTTTAACGCGCAACGGGGTCAGGTCTTGCATCAAAACATCCACCCCAAACCACCGCCAAACGTCCCGCTACCGCCTTGACCCGCCTCATCCTTCCCCCCGTTTCACAATCCTGCTGACCGTCGCGTAATGCACCCCAAAGCACTGGGCGATTTGCTGTTGGGTGTAGTCACCCGTGGTATAGGCCGTGCGGATACCAGTGTCGCGGTCAGGGGCGGTGTCCCGATAGCTTTCGAGCGGCCTGGCCGGCGGACGCCGCTGGGTGCGGGGGATTTCCGGGTGATCGAGGGCTTCGGCGACGGCAGCTTGGGCTTCCCGGATGAAGTCTTCGCTGCCCAGGTAGATTTGCCCGCTCAGGGATTGCCACAGGCCGGGGAGCCCTATGCCGGCCCGCACGAAGTCGATGTAGGCGCGGCGGGCGTCTTCGATGGGGCCGGGGAATTGGCCGAGGAGCCAGCCGGTGTCGAGCCAGTCGGGCGCAGCTTGGCTGCCAACCATGGCCGGCCAGGAACTCCAGGGCCAGTCGCCGGGGGCGGCGACCATGCCAGCGCGCACGGGGTTGAGGACGACGTAGCGGGCGAGTTCGAGAAGGTAGGCGTCGCGCTCGACGAGGATGGCTTTGTAGCGCCCCTGGAAGACGTGGCCGACGCGGCGGTGTTGGCGGTTGATGTGTTGGGTGTAAACACCGTTCAACTGGCGCATGCCCTGGGCGAGGTTGGCTTCCGGCGTTTCGACGACGAGGTGGTAGTGGTTGGTCATCTGGCACCAGGCGTGGCAGCGCCAGTTGAAGCGCCGGCAGACGGCGCCGAGGAGGGTGAGCCAGTAGAGGCGGTCGGCGTCGTTGAGGTAGACGTCTTCCCGCCGGTCGCCCCGGGAGGTGACGTGGTAGAGGCCACCGGCGAGTTCGATGCGCAGGGGTCGGGTCATGGCGGGAGCATAGTTTAGGCTTGGCACCGAAGCAAGGGGCAGGAAAATGTTGCTGTGCAAGACCTGACCCCGGTTTTCTGACCCCGGTTTTCCCCCGGGACAACCGCAGCCCCCCGCGCCATCACTGGCGCAGCCCTCAGGCTGCCGGGTCCGGCCAGTTTTTGATGTAGCTCTTGAGCATCTGGTTCTCGAAGCTCTGCTCTTCGAGAACCGCTTTGGCCACGTCGAGGAAGGAAATCACCCCCATCAGGGTTTCGCCGTCCATCACTGGCAGGTAGCGGGAATGCTTGTCGATCATCAGGCGGCGGAGTTCGTTGGCTTCCATGGCCGGGAAGGCGGTGACCGGGTCGCTGACCATGACGTCGCCGACGGTGACCCCCGCCAGGTTGCCGGAATATTTCTTGAAGGCCAGCAGCACTTCGCGGAAGGTCAGCATGCCCGCCATCTTGCCGCTGCCCATCACAACGAGGGAGCCGACGTCGAGTTCGGCCATGGTGTCGATGGCGTCGGCCAGGGCCTGCCGGGGAGTGGTGGTATAGAGCGTGCCGCCCTTGATTCGGATGATCTCGCTGACCTGCATGCCGGTGGCTCCGTCGGGTTGATGCAAGGATGTTAGTCCATCCCGGCCCTTTGCGAAAGAGCGGGGGAGGCGCGCCCCTCCCGATCGGAATAAATCCACGGCGCGTGAAAAAATCCCAAAAAATTGTTGCAATGCCACTTGCAAAATGCGAAACAAGTTATACAATAAGTTCTATGACCTAGGTCATACGTAAAAAGTATGTCTGCTTATCCCTATCACGTCGGCGTATGGAGATCTGACCATGAAGACCATCGAGAAAATCGAACCCCGCGAAATCCGCCGTAAGCTCGGCCTTAATCAACAACAGTTCTGGTCCACCATCGGCGTGACCCAGAGCGGCGGCTCCCGCTACGAAAGCGGCCGCAACATGCCCAAGCCGGTACGCGAGTTGCTGCGCCTCGTCCACGTCGAGCAAGTCGACATCAAGGCGATCAAGCGCGAAGACTGGGAAGTCATCGAGTATCTCCGCGCCCAGGAACCGGAACTCTTCAAGTCCCTGAAGAAGTCCGCCCGCGCCAAGGCCAAGAAGGCCGCCTGAGCCTTACCGCTGCACGGCGGGCGTCACGGGCTGACGACGGTCCGGACGCCCGTTTTCTTTTCGATCTCGGCGGCAAAGGCCACGAGATCGGCGGCCGGCAAGCGTCCCAGCCGGGCTGCTCCGGGCTGCATCGAAGGGCGGGCCAGGCCGTAGAGATGGACGCCGGCCAGCCTGGCGGCGGCTTCGCCGAGCCAGGCGCAATAGGCGTCCCGCGCTTCGGCCGTGGGCGCGGCGCCGTCGATGGCGAACCAGCAGGTCTGCACCCAGGTCAGCGCCAGGGCGGCAGTGCGCCGCAGGTTGCGCAGCACCTTGGCGGGGTCGCTGGGGACGCCGTTGATGGCTCGCGTCGCTGCCTCCCCCACCCGATCGACCTTGAACCAGACCTCGCCCCCCGCTTCGCCGATGGCGCGGATGCCGGCCTGCACCGCCCGACGGTGCACCAGGCTGCCGTTGGTGATGAGGCGGATCTTGACGGCGGCGGCCAAACCCCGCGCCGCCAGGATATCCCGCACGCTGGCGACGGCCTCGGGAAAAGCCGCCGCGGCGGTGGGTTCGCCGTTGCCGGAAAAAGCCACGTCTACCAGGCGGCGCGCCTCGGGTGGCGTCTCCCGGGCGAGAAAATCGCCGTCCACGGCGGCGGCCAGGAAGTCTTCCAGCTCCCGGCGCAGGCGGTCGAGGTCGACAGGCGGCGGACCGCCCCGGGTCAGGCCCTCGACCTGGCAATAGGTACAGGCCCAATTGCAGGCGTTGTTGACGTTGAGGTTGATGCCGATCGACACGCCGCCCGCCCGGCGCGATACGACGGGATAGACGTAGGTGAGGCCGGCACTGTCCCGGCGGTGGTCCGCGATGGTGAGCATGGGGCCATTGTATAATCCGGCCTCGCTTAAATCACCGCCGGATTTCCGGCTCGCCCCATGTTCATCACCCGCCGCCTGGAATTCGACGCCGGCCACCGCATTCCCGACCATCAGAGCCAGTGCCGGCATCTGCACGGGCATCGCTACGCCATCGAGATCACCCTGTCCGGCGAGGTCATCGACAAGGCCGGCGACGCCGCCAACGGCATGGTCATGGATTTTTCCCAGGTCAAGCAGCTGGCCCAGGAACACGTCGTCGACCTCTGGGACCACGCTTTCCTGGCCTATGCCGGCGACCGGCCGGTGGTGGACTTCCTCGCCGCCCTGCCCGGCCACAAGACGGTCGTCCTCGACCGCGTGCCCACCGCCGAAAACCTTGCCCGCATCGCCTTCGGCATTCTCGACGCGGTGTACCGCGACACCTACGGCAACCATCTGCGCCTCGAACGCATCCGTCTCTACGAAACCCCCAATTGCTGGGCCGACGCCGTCCGCCCGGCAAGCGATTGAGCTCCCGCCCCGACTCTCCTATACTGCCGGAAGACGTGGGGAAGGCGCCTGTCCCGGGCGCCTCGGAGGACAATAATGAAAAAATGGTCCGCATGGCTCTTCGCCGTCGCCATGCTGCTCTGCCGATGCGCCAGCGCCCAACCGGAACCTCTGACCGTGGGGATCATTCCCTATTTGTCGCCCAAGGTGCTGATCGGCCTCTTCCAGCCGCTGCGCGCCGCCCTCGCCGGCCCCGTGGGCCGCCCCGTCGAGCTCTACACCGCCCCCGACACCAAGACCTTCCTGCGCCGGACCCTCAAGGCCGATTTCGACCTCGTCGTCACCCCGGCTCACCAGGCCCGCCTGGCCCAGATCGAAGCCGGCTACCTGCCCCTCGTCCGCTTTTCCGGGCCGCTCCACGCCGCCCTCGCCGTGGGCGGCACCACCACCATCCGCGGCCTGGCCGATCTGCGCGGCAAGCGTGTGGCCTTCGCCGACCGCACCAACCTCGTCACCATCGTCGCCCTCCTGCGCCTCGCCGACCAGGGCATCGGTGAAGCCGACCTGGAACTCGTTCCCGCAGGCTCCATGAGCAACGCCCTGCTGGCGCTCAAGCGGGGCGAAACCGACGCCGCCATCGTCGCCCATTACGCCTTCGACCAGACGCCGGCGGAGCAGCGCCGGGGGCTACGCCTCGCCTATCTTTCCGAAGCGCTGCCCGGGGTCACCCTGCTCGCCCGCCCCGGCCTGCCGGCAAGCGAGCGCGAGGCCATCCGGCAGGCCCTGCTGCACTTGGGAAATACGCCGCAAGGGGCCGAATTCCTGGCCAAAAGCCGCTACCAGGGCGTGCTCCCGGCCGACGAGGCCTTCATGCGCCAGGCCGACCCCTACCTGGCCGAAACCCGGCGGCAACTCGGCCCATGACCAATCCCTTCGCCGGCTCGATCCGCTGGAAACTCATCGTCGCGACGCTGGCCGTCGAACTGGCCATGGTCGGCGGCCTGGTCTGGAACGGCCTGCGGCTCATGGAAACCCACCTGGCCCGCCAGGCCGAGTTGCGCCTGCAGGAAGTGACCGAACTCCTCAACGCCAGCCTCGGCCCCCTCATGGCGGCCCAGGACTACGGTTCGATCGCTGAAGTTTTTCGCGCCAGCCGGCACCACGACGGCATCCAATACTTTGTCCTGCGCGACTGGCGCGGCCGGGAACTGGCCAGCGACGGCTGGACTCCCGATCAGGCCCTGCCCGCCCCCCAGGCGAGCTTCGACCCGGGCCGGGCGGGCCCCCGCTTCGACACCGAGATCCCCGTCACCCTGGCCGGCCAGGGCTATGGCCGCCTGGCCTTCGGCATCTCCACTGAATTCATCGCCGAAGCCCGCCAGAGCTTCATCCGCGACAGCCTGCTCATCGCCCTCGGCGCCATGCTTCTCTCCGCTGCCGCGCTGACCCTGGTCGCCTTCTGGCTGACCCGCCCCCTCAGGCGCCTGGAGGCCGCCAGCCGGGCCATTTCGGCCGGCGATCTGGATTGCCGCGTGGCCGCCGGAACGCGGGACGAAGTGGGCCAGGTGGCCCGGGCCTTCAACCGCATGGCCGCCGAACTCAAGCACCAGATCGGCGCCCTGCAGGTTTCGGAGGCGCGCTTTCGCGGCCTTCTCGATCTCTCCACCGACTGGTACTGGGAACAGGACGCCGATTTCCGCTTCACCCTGCACCGGGCCGGACGCCTCGCCCTGCCCGAGCAGTACGCATCGAGCCCGTGGCTCGGCAAGTGCCGCTGGGAACTGCCCAATACCTTGTCGGAAGCCGAATGGGCGGCCCATCGGGCCACCCTCGAAGCTCACCGCACCTTCCGCCAGTTCGAATACGGCTCGACCGCCATCGCCGGCACCGTCCGCCATTTTTCCGTCAGCGGCGAGCCGGTGTACGACGGCGCCGGGAACTTCATCGGCTACCGCGGCACGTCCACGGAAATCACCGAACGCAAGCGGGCCGAGTTGTCGCTGCGCCTTGCCGCCAACGTCTTCGGCCAGGCGCGGGAGGGCATCGTCATCACCGACGCCGACTGGCACATTGTCGACGTCAATCCCATGGCCCTCGAACTCACCGGCTACACCCGCGACGACCTGGTCGGCACCGACCTCCTGGCCTTGCTGGCCGAGCGGCGGGACGCCGATTTTCTCGAAGCCGCCCTTGCCGCCCTGGTGGAAAACGGGCACTGGCGGGGCGAAACCCAGGGCCGGCGCAAGAACGGAGAAAGTTTTCCCGAGCTGGTCACGGCCAGCGTCGTCAAGGGTGCCGCCGGCCAGGCCTGCAATTACATCCTGATGTTCTCCGACATCACGGCCCTCAAGGAACATCAGCAGCGCCTGGAATCCCTGGCTCACTACGATGCCCTCACCCGGCTGCCCAACCGGGTTCTGCTCGGCGACCGCCTGCGCCTCGCCCTGGGGCAGGCCAGCCGCGAGGAAGCGATGGTGGCGGTGGCCTATCTCGACCTCGACGGCTTCAAGCCGGTCAACGACACCCTCGGCCACGACGCCGGCGACCTCCTCCTGGTCGAGGTGGCCAATCGCCTGCGGGAATCGATCCGGGGCGGCGACACCGTCGCCCGCCTGGGGGGCGACGAGTTCGTCCTGCTCATCCGCAGCTGTGATTTCGGCGAATGCGAGGTGGCGCTGCAGCGGGTGCTCCAGGTCATTTCCCGGCCCTATAGCATCAAGGGCCGCCCCATCGAGCTTTCGGCGAGCATCGGCGTCGCCCGCTTCCCCCACGACGGCACCGATCCCGACAGCCTGCTGCGCAATGCCGACCAGGCCATGTACGTCGCCAAGCAGACCGGCCGCAATCGCTTCATTTTCTTCGATTCCGACCACGACCGCCGAGTGCGCGCCCACAGCGAGCAGTTCGCCCGCCTGCGCGCCGCCCTGCCGGCCGGCGAATTCGTCCTCCACTACCAGCCCAAGGTCGACATGCGCAGCGGCCGGGTGATCGGCGCCGAGGCGCTGATCCGCTGGCAATCGCCGGAGCGGGGCCTGGTGCCGCCGAACGAGTTCCTGCCGATCATCGACAACAGCGATTTCGCCATCGAAGTCGGCGAATGGGTGACCGCCACGGCCCTGGCCCAGATGCGCGGCTGGCGCCGGCTGGGCATCGACCTGCCGGTGAGCGTCAATATCGCTGCCCGCCAGCTCCAGGCGCCGGATTTCGCCGACCGCCTGCAAGCCCTGCTCGCCACCTACGCCGACGTCCCGGCCGGCAACCTCGAACTCGAAATCGTCGAAACCGCCGCCCTCGAGGATGTCGAGTACATCAGCGGCGTCATCACCCGCTGCCTGGCTTTCGGCGTCAGCTTCGCCCTCGACGACTTCGGCACCGGCTACTCGTCGCTCATCTACTTCAAACGCCTGCCGGCCCAGACCCTCAAGATCGACCAGTCCTTCGTCCGCGACATGCTGGTCGATCCGGAAGACCTGGCCATCGTCGAGGGCGTCATCGGGCTGGCCCGGGCCTTTAGCCGTGCGGTCATCGCCGAAGGCGTGGAAACCGCCGAACACGGCGTCCGCCTCCTCGCCCTGGGGTGCGACCGCGCCCAGGGCTACGGCATCGCCCGGCCGATGCCCGCCGACCAGATCCCGGCCTGGGTTAACGCCTTCCGTCCCGACCCCACATGGCTCACCTGAACCCCCGTCCCCGCGCCGCCCTCATCCTCACCGGCGGCGGCGCCCGCGCCGCCTACCAGGTGGGCGTCCTGGTCGCCGTCGCCGAACTGCTTCCCGACCGCCGGGTCAATCCCTTTCCCATCCTCTGCGGCACCTCGGCCGGGGCCATCAACGCCGCCAGCGTCGCCTGCCTGGCCGACAACTTCGGCAAGGCCGTCGAGATGGTATCCGCCGTCTGGCAAAACATGCACGCCGGCCACATCTATCGCGCCGATGCCCTGGGCGTGGGCCGCTCCGGCCTCAAATGGCTGGGCATGCTAGTGGCCGGCTGGCTGGTCAAGAATCCGCCCCGCTCGCTCCTTGACAATTCGCCCCTGCGGGATCTCCTCAACCGCCATCTCGATTTTCGCGGCATCGAGCACGCCATTGCCTCGGGCGCCCTCCACGCCCTGTCGATCACCGCCTCGGGTTACGAATCGGGCGAGAGCATCGCCTTCTTCCAGGGCCACCCCTCGGCCGAACCCTGGCGGCGGGTGCAACGCCTGGGCATCCGCTGCAAGATCACGGTCAACCACCTGCTGGCCTCCAGCGCCATACCCTTCGTTTTCCCCGCCACCCACATCAACCGCGAATATTTCGGCGACGGCTCGATGCGTCAGCTGGCGCCCATTTCGCCCGCCATCCACCTGGGCGCCGAACGCATCCTGGTGGTTGGCGCCGGCCGCATGAACGAAATGAAGGAGCGCTCGCGCAGCGAATCCCACCCTTCCCTCGCCCAGATCGCCGGCCACGCCCTGTCGAGCATCTTCCTCGACAGCCTGGCGGTGGACATCGAGCGCCTGCAGCGCATCAACAACACGGTTTCGGCCCTGTCGCCGGAGGTGCTGGAAAAGGCCGGCGTGCCGCTACGCCCCATCCGCACCCTGGTCATCGCGCCGTCGCAGCGGCTCGACCTCATCGCCGCCCACCACGCCGACGCCCTGCCGCGGCCGGTCAAGCTCCTGCTCCGCGGCATCGGCGCCATGAACCGGCGGGGCGGCGCCCTGACCAGCTACCTCCTGTTCGAACAGCCCTACACGCGGGCCCTCATCGACCTCGGCTACAAAGACACCATGGAGCGGGCCGAAGAAGTGCGGGACTTCCTCGAACTGTGAACCCGGCGCTCGGCGCCGCCATCGGGGAGCAGCTCGGCGCCCCCTTGACGGAAACGACCGCCCTGGGCCGCGGCTTTACCGACAACTGGCGCGGGCGGGCCGGGGGTCGGCACCTCTTCCTTAAGACCAGCCCGGATTTCGACCGCCTCGCCGCCGAAGCCGACGGCCTCGGCGCCCTGGCGGACTGCCCGGCGGTGCGCTGCCCGGCCGTCCTGGCCCTGGGTCGCGCCGCCGGAGTCGCCTTTCTCGCCCTCGAATGGCTCGACATCGCCACCGACGGCGACCAGGCCCGCCTCGGCGCGGCGCTCGCCGAACTCCATGAGCGGCGCGGCGAGGCCTACGGCTGGGGCCGCGACAACTACCTCGGCACCACGCCCCAGGACAACCGCCCCGCTTCCGACTGGGCCGAATTCTTCGCCACCCGCCGCCTCGCTCCCCAGCTGAGCCTTGCCCAAGACCGGGGCTGCGCCGCCGTGGCCGCCCCCGGCCAGGCCCTGCTCGCCCGTCTGCCCGCCTTGCTGGCCGGCCACCGCCCGCCCCCGGCCTTGCTCCACGGCGACCTGTGGCGCGGCAACGCGGGCTTTGCCCAAGGCCATCCCTGCCTCTACGACCCGGCGGTGCACTTCGGCGACCCCGAATGCGACCTGGCCATGGCCGCCCTCTTCGGCGGGTTCTCCCGGGAGTTTTTCGCCGCCTACGGGGCCTGCCGCCCGCCGCTCCCCGGCTGGCCGGTACGCCGCCGACTCTACCAGTTGTATCATCAGCTCAATCACCTGAATCTTTTCGGTGCGGCCTACCTGCCGCAGGTGCTCAGGACGATGGAAGAACTGCCATGATCCGAGAAACCGCCGTTGGAAAACCCTGCCGCCACCCTGGGGCGGTTGGCCAACGCCCTGCGGCAAGGCCCCGGGCCGGGGAACGACCCGGCCGAACGACCCGGCGGGGGCGTTGCGGATCGATCCCGGGAGCAGCGTACGAGCGCGGAGAAAGCACTTGGGCCCCAGGGATTCCCCAGGCATTGGCGGGCGGGCAACCGGGGTTTTCCCGATGATTCCCCGCCGCGCCGTCCTCGCCGACATCACCACCCTGGCTGTGGACGCCATCGTCAACGCCGCCAACTCCAGCCTTCTGGGCGGCGGCGGGGTTGACGGCGCCATCCACCGGGCGGCCGGCCCCCAACTGCTCGCCGAGTGCCGCTCGCTGGGGGGTTGCCCCACCGGCGAAGCACGCCTTACCGGCGGCTCCCGCCTGCCGGCCCGCCACGTCATCCACACCGTCGGCCCGGTTTGGCAGGGCGGCCGGGCGGGCGAAGCAGAACTCCTGGCCGCCTGCTACCGCAACGCGCTCCAGCTGGCCCACCGGCACGGCCTGATGAGCCTTGCCTTTCCGGCGATCAGCACCGGCATCTACGGCTACCCCCAGGACGCCGCCGCCCGCATCGCCGTCGACACCGTCACCACCTGGCAAGCCGCCGCGCCGCACCCGGGGGAAGTGATTTTCTGCTGCTTCCGCCCGGCCGATCTGCGCATCTACGCCGCCCTACTCGGCTGATCGAGGCGCTCCAGCAGGGCCGTCATGGCGGCGGCGGCCCCCAGCGGCAGGTGAAAATCGACGAGGCGGCTCAGCGCCGTCCGGGCGGGATTGATTTCCACCGTCGGGATGCCGCACTGGGCGGCCCAAACCACCGGCTGGACGATATAGGGAAAACTGCTCGAGGTGCCAATGCTAAAGACCATATCGAAACCCCGATCAAGGGTTTCGATGAAGCGCTCCATCAAGCCGGCCGGCAGCATCTCGCCGAAGAGCACCACTTCCGGCCGGATCACCGCGGCACACCGCGGGCAACGGGGCGGAATCGGCCAACCCGCCAAGTTCTCCACCTCGGTACGGAAATCGCAGACGATACACGCCAGCCGCTGCAAGTTGCCGTGAATCTCGATCAGGTTGCGGCTCCCGGCCCGCCGATGAAGGCCGTCGACGTTCTGGGTAAACACCAGCACCTCGGGCAAGCGCTCCTCAAGCCGGGCGATGGCCCGATGGGCCGCGTTGGGGCCGGCGTGGCGGCAATTGTTTTCGATCTGCGCCAGGTATTTCCAGGTAATGTCGGGCCGCCGGGAAAACACCTCCCCCGACAGCGCCTCTTCGATGCGCAAACCCTCGTCGGTGAGTTCGCTCTCGTACAGCCCGCCGATCCCCCGGTAGGTCGGCAAGCCCGAATCGGCCGAAATCCCGGCACCGGTGATGAACAAGACCCGCTCCGCCCGGCGCAGGCCGGCCGCAACCCCATCGCAAAGGCGTTCAATTTCGCCGGATAATTCCATGACCAGGCTCCTTGCGGCCCCGGCCGCCACCTAACGAGGTCACGGCCAGCGCGACAGTTTTGCAGGTTTGGCGGAGGCGGTGAGATTCGAACTCACGAAGGGTTTCCCCTTGCCGGTTTTCAAGACCGGTGCAATCGACCACTCTGCCACACCTCCGGCGGACGCACCCGGTAGGGCCGGGCGGGCGACAGGCTGGCGATCATAGCACAAGAGCCGGGTCGCTTCGATTGGCGAAATCCCCGGCGGGTTCTTGAACTTGCAACTTTCGCCCCCATTCATTAGTCTTAGCCACCGCGTAACACCTGTTCGCTTTCAAATCGATACGCGAAGACGGGCCGAAGACAATGCTGCAGCAGTGCAAAGTGAAGTCGGCAACGTATCGGTTTGAAACGATTGGTATAAATCATCGACAAGGAGTAAACCGCATGCAAACTGGCTTCCCGCTACCCGGACAAGCGACTCAGGAACTGGCACTGCAGCAGAACCGCGTTCTGCGCAACACCTATATGCTGCTTGGCCTTTCCATGGTGCCCACCGTCCTTGGCGCCCTGCTGGGCATCCAGATGCAGTTCAGCTTCCTGGCCGGCAGCCCCTTCCTCGCCTTCATGCTCTTCCTCGGCATCGCCTTCGGCTTCATGTACGGCATCGAGCGAACCAAGGACAGCGGCTGGGGCGTCGCCCTGCTGCTCGGCTTCACCTTCTTCATGGGGCTGATGCTCTCCCGTATCCTGCAGGTGGCGCTGGGCTTTTCCAACGGCGGATCGCTCATCGCCATGGCGGCCGGCGGCACCGGCGCCATCTTCTTCGCCCTGTCCACCGTCGCCACGGTGAGCAAGCGGGATTTCAGCGGCTTGGGCAAGTTCCTCTTCGTCGGCATGATCGTCGTCCTCCTCGCTGCCGTCGCCAACATTTTCTTCCAGATTCCGGCGCTGGCCCTGGCGATTTCCGCCGCCGCGGTGCTCATCTTCTCGGCTTACATCCTGTACGACATCAGCCGCATCGTCCAGGGCGGGGAGACCAACTACATCACCGCCACCCTGGCGGTCTATCTCGACATCTACAACGTCTTCGTCAGTCTCCTGAACCTGCTGATGGCCTTTTCCGGCGAACGCGACTGAGCCTTCCCGGCCAGGCGACAAAGGCGGCCTCCATGGCCGCCTTTTTCATTGCCCGATCGCTCCTCACAGCTTCTCGAAAACCGCGATCGATTCGACGTGGGCGGTCTGGGGGAACATATTGACGGCCCCCGCCGCCTTGAAGCGGTAGCCCTTGACGTTGACCAGCACGGCAGCGTCCCGGGCCAGGGTCGCGGGGTTGCACGAGACATAGACGATACGCTGGGGCCCTTCGTCGGCGAGGGCCTTGACTACCTCGATGGCGCCCTCCCGGGGGGGGTCGATGAGCATCTTGTCGAATTTCCCAAGGCCGGCCAGCGACTCGCCGGTGCAAGCGAAAAGATTGGCGACGCCGAACTCGACCCGCTCGGCCAGCCCGTTCGCCGCCGCACTTTCCCGCCCGCGCTCGACCAGGGCGCGGCTGCCCTCGACGCCAACCACGGTGGCCCCCAGGCGGGCGATGGGCAGGGTGAAGTTGCCCAGGCCGCAGAACAGATCGGCGATGCGCTCCCCCGGCCGGGGATCGAGGAGGCGCAGGGCGCGACGGACGAGAACGCGATTCACCGCATGATTGACCTGGGTGAATTCGGTGGGTTTGAACTCCAGTTCGAGGTCGAATTCCGGCAGGGTGTAGGACAGCTTCGGCCCGGACAGCGGGTGGAAGCGAAAGGCCGTATCCGGCCCTTTGGGCTGGAGATAGATCACCACGCCGTGGCGATCGGCGAACTCCCGCACCCGGTCTTCGTCCTGCCCCGTCAGCGGCGCGAGAATACGGAATACCAGCGCCGTACAGCGCTCGCCCACCGCCACCTCGACCTGGGGCAGGCGATCGGCCACCGACAGGGCAGCGAAGAGATGGCGCATGGGCACCAGGAGGTCGGAAACGGTGGGGGGCAGGATGTCGCAGGAATGCAGGTCGGCGATATAACTGCTGCGCCGCTCATGGAACCCGATCAACATGCCGCCCTTGCTCGGCACCTTGCGTACCCCCAGGCGGGCCCGGTGGCGATAGCCCCACGGCGCCCCCTGAACGGGCGGCAGCATTTCCTCCGGGCGGAGGCGGCCGATGTGCCACAGGCTGTCTTCAAGAACACGCTGCTTGGCGGCGACCTGGGCCGCCGGATCAACGTGCTGCATGGCGCAACCGCCACAAATTCCATAATGGGGGCAGCGTGGCGCGACGCGCTGGGGCGATTGCTTGAGCACCCCCACCAGATGAGCGAGTTCGTAGTTGGGCTTACGCCGGAAGCTGGCGTAGGCCACGACCTCCCCGGGCAGTGCCCCGTCGACGAAAATGGCCTTGCCGGCCTGCCGGGTAATGCCGCGTGCCTCATGATCCAAGGATTCGATGGCCCCGATGGGCATAGCCAACTCCGGCAAAAGCGCGAATTTTAACAATGGGCTAAACTGGATGCCATGGCACGTGAACTTTTTACCACCTGGGGCGACTACCAGGCGGGAATCGACCGCTTGCTGGCCATGGCCGGCGCCGAGATCCTGATCTGGGATCCCGATCTGGGCAACCTCCGCCTGGGGGGCGGTTCGCGCCTTGACGCGCTCAAACGCCTGCTGGCCGGCCCTACCCAGCCGTGTTTACGCATCGCGGTGCACGATCCGGATTTTTTCCTGCGCAAGGAACCCAGGCTGGTGGACCTCCTGCGGACCTACCACCACACGATGGCCGTGCACCGCTGCAGCGATCAGTTGGCCGGCCTGCGCGACACCATGCTGCTGGTGGACGGCAAACACGGCCTCATCCGTTTCGACCGCGAACAGCCCCGCAGCAAGCTATTGGTGGACGAGACCGAGGAATTGCTGCCCTACCTCAACCGCTTCGAGGAAATCTGGAGCGAAGGCGGCACCCCGGTGAGCGCCACCACGCTGGGGCTGTAGCGGAGCCGCAACAGTGGGCCGCAGCGCAACATACTACTGGCCGCGGCAATTTGAATATTGATATAATATTTTACTGACTGCTCAGTCAGTCACCAAAAATTTTTGGCAAGTCTGCTGGTTTCTTTATCGATAAGGGAATTACCAATGAATAAGTCTATCCTCGTTGCTGCTCTGGTTGCTCTGGCCGTTACCGCTTGCGGTAAGAAGGAAGAGCCGAAGGCTGCCGCTCCGGCTCCCGCCCCGGCTCCGGCCGCCGCCGCTCCCGCTCCGGCTGCTCCCGCTGGCATGGCCGGCATGGAAGCCGCCAAGCCCGCCGATCAGGCTGGTATGGCCGGCATGGGCGGTATGGGTGGTATGTCCGGCATGTCCGGCATGGCTGGTGCTCCCGCTGCTGCCCCCGCCGCTCCGGCTGCCCCGGCTGCCCCGGCTGCTCCCGCGAAGTAATCGGCGGCCGCCACAGCAAGAAAGCGGGGCTTCGGCCCCGCTTTTTCTTTGTCCATTTTTCCCGCGTTCCCGCTCCCCGGCCGAGTTTCGACCGGCCTCCGCCTCAGACCAATTCGCTTTCCAATCGAGACGCGAAGACAAGCCGAAGACCGTGCTGTAGCACGGCAAGGCGAAATCGACAAAGGATCGGTTTGAAAGCGAATTGGTATCAGGCCAGAGTCCGCCAGTCGAATCCTGTTTCCTGGGTGGCAACGCCGATCCAGGAGGGGTCGCAGCCCAGGGCCGACGCCAGGGCCTGCACGGCCAGCTCCGGACGGTTGTTTTCGCCGCTCAAGTGGGCCGCCACCACATGCTGCAGGCCCGAGGTATCGATTTCGGCGAGCAACCCCGCCGCTGCCGCGTTTTCCAGGTGGCCGCGGGGGCCGGCGATACGACGCTTGAGCGACGCCGGATAACGGGATTCGGCCAAGAGGCGGGCGTCATGGTTGCATTCGAGGACCAATCCCTGGCAACCATCGAGCACCCGGCGGATGTGGGCGGTGATTTCACCGGCATCGGTCAGCACCCCGAGGCGGCAGGCCCCATCCGACAGCACGTACTGCACCGGTTCCCGGGCGTCGTGGGGCACCGTATAGGGTTCGATCTCGAGTTCCCCCAGGGCAAAGGGCCGGTGACCGTCGATCAGCCGCAGGTCGACTCCGGCGGCGTGGGCGGCGCCGGCCTGGAGCGTGCCGTAGGTGAGCCAGACCGGCAGCCCGTGCCGGCGGGCGAGGCGATAGACCCCGCCGGCATGGTCGGCGTGTTCGTGGGTGACCAGGAGGCCGCACAGGTCGGTTGGCGCCAGACCGAGGCGGCCGAGCCGAGCCGTGATCTCACGCAGACCGAAACCGCAGTCGATCAGCACCCGCGTCGCACCGCTCTCGACCAGCAGCGCATTGCCTGCGCTGCCGCTGCCGAGGGAGGCGAAACGGATCACTGCAACTGTTCGTAGAGCAGGTTGAGGATCTTGCGGGCGGTGTCGGAGCGGTCCGCCCCGCCTTCGCTCGACAGCACCTGGACGGTGCTGGTCGGCCCGTTGTCGCGAACGTAGATGCGGTAGCGTACCTTGCTGTCTAGGTCGGCGTCGCTGCTCTTCCAGAAGGCCAGCTTGGACAGGAAGCCGCCCTTCTCCTCTTTCTTGCTATCGAGGCCGGGATCGACGTAGCGGACGAAGTACAGGCCCTTGGAACGATCGCGGTCCTCGACGGTAAAGCCGACCCGGTCGAGGGCCAGGCCGACCCGGCGCCAGGCCCGGTCGAAGCGTTCCTGGACGTCCACCGACCCCGATCCGTCGTCGGCCTTGGCGAATTTGGCCCGGGGTTCGGCCCGGGCCGAGGCCACGGCAGCTTCGGCCCGTTTCTCTTCGGTGCCTAGGCGGACCATCAGGCGGCGCAGCATCTCGGCCTCGAGTTCGGGGTCGGAAGCCCGCGGTTGCCAGCGGGTATCGTCCTTGGCCGACGAGGTATAAACCTCTTCCATGCTGCGGTGGCTGACGAAGACGTCGGTTGTTCCCGGTTCGGCGCCGGGTTCGAGGCGGGTCCGGAACTTGTCGCGCTCGCCGGTGGAATAGAGCGAGTCGAGAATCTTGCCCAGGGCGTTGCGCAGAAAATCGCCGGGAATCTTGGCCCGGTTTTCCGCCCAGTCGGTTTCCATGACGCCGGCTTCGGGCCGCTCGAGATTGACGATGAAGCCGAGTTCCTGCCAGAAATCCTTGATCGTCCCCCACAGCCGGTCAGCCGGAACCGCCACGACGAGCCAGCGCTGGTTGCCGGAACGCTCGATGCGGACGTTGTCGACCTGGGGCAGGACAGTGGTGTTCTGGCTCTGGCTGGCGTTCGAGCGGTCGGCCGTGTAGGCGGAGAAGGTGGCACTGCCCTTGCCGCCGGCGTCGGGAACGGCATAGCGGTCGTCGCGGACGATCTGGGAAAGGTCGGGGGGGACTTCCAGGGAGGGCACCTTCCCCGACGACTTGTAATCGATCTTTTTCGATTCGGGCAACATGCCGCAGCCGGCCAGGGCAATGGCGAGCAGCGTCAGGACCAGACCGGACGGACGTTTGTACATGGAGACTCCGGTCAGGCGAGAACGCCGGCCTGGCGCATGGCGGCGCGGACGCGCTCTTGGTTGGCGGCGGAAAGCGGGGTCAGGGGCAGGCGGATGCCGCCCGGCATGAGGCCCATCTGCTCGACGGCCCACTTGACGGGGATCGGATTGGCCTCGCAGAACAGGTCGCGGTGCAGGGCGAGCAGGCGGAAATGGATTTCCCGGGCGGTCTTGACGTCGCCAGCGGCGGCCGCGGTGCACATCTCGTGCATGAGGCGCGGCGCCACGTTGGCGGTCACCGAGATGTTGCCGTGGTAGCCGAGCAGAATGGAGGCGACGCAGGTCATGTCGTCGCCGCTGTAGAGGGCGAATCCCTTGGGCGCCCGGGCGATGAGGTCACAGGCGCGCTCCAGGTTGCCGATGGCGTCCTTGATGCCGATGATGCCCGGCACCTCGGCCAGCCGCAGGACGGTGTCGTTGGCCATATCGGCAACGGTGCGGCCGGGCACGTTGTAAAGGATGAGCGGCAGGTCCACGGCCTCGGCGATGGCCTTGAAGTGGCGGTAGAGGCCTTCCTGGGTCGGCTTGTTGTAGTAGGGCACCACGGACAGTCCGGCGTCGGCCCCGGCCTTCTTGGCAAAACGGGTCAGTTCGATGGCTTCGGCGGTGGAATTGGCCCCCGTGCCGGCGATCACCGGGATGCGCCCGGCGGAATGCTCGACCGTGATGCGGATCAACTCGCAGTGCTCTTCGACGTCCACGGTGGGCGACTCGCCCGTGGTGCCGACGATGACGATGCCGTCGGTGCCTTCCCGGGCGTGGAAGTCGACGAGGTTCTTGAGGGCGTTGGTGTCGAGGCTGCCATCCGCAAACATGGGGGTGACGATGGCGACGATGGATCCGGTAATCATGGCCGTGGAATGTAAGAAAACAATTGTCGGATTCTAACCGAAGCCAGGACGCAAAGGGAGATTCAACGCCCGGCGGCAGGATGCCAGGCAAGGACGCCGCGGACGACGCGCATTTCCCCGTCGGGCAGAACCAGCTGGGGGCGGCGCCCGGGTCCGGCCTGCCGCAGCTGGCGGGCGAATTCGTCGAGACGGCTGGCCGCCGGCGCCCGCCAGCCGAGGACGCGCAGCCGCCAGCGCAGGAGATTCTTGAGGCGCGGCCCTTCCAGGGTGCGCAGGACAGCAACCCGCACCCCTTCGCCCCTGGCCAGTGCCGCCCAGTCGGCGGCCGCCAGTTCGGCGAGCAGATGATCGGCCTCGGCGAAGTGGGCGGCCGCCGCGGCCAGCCGCGCGGAGGCCGCCGGGAAGCGCGATGCGAGCAGCGGCATCACCTCGTGCCGCAGGAAGTTCCGGGCCAGGGCCGTATCGCCGTTGCTCTCGTCGTCGATCCAGGCCAGCCCGGCCGCCGCCCCATAGGCGGCAATGGCGTCGCCCCCCACGGCCAGGAGGGGACGCAGGATGCGCTGGCCGCCCTGGGCGCGTTCGGCCCGCATGGCCCCCGCCCCGGCCACGCCGGTACCGCGCAGCAGGTTGAAGAGCAGGGTTTCGGCCTGGTCGTCCCGGTGATGCGCCAGGAATAGCACCGGGGCGCCGTGGTCGGCGAAGGCCCGGTAGCGGGCTCGGCGCGCCGCCGCTTCGAGGCCTTCGCCGGCGCTGCGATCGATTTCGACCCGACGCTGCACGAGGGGCACCCCCCAGTCGGCGCAAAGCCGGGCGCAGAACTCGCTCCAGGCCTCGGCCCGAGGGGAAAGACCGTGGTTTACATGGATGGCGGTAAGTCGCCCGGGGGCGACGGCGGCGCCAAGCAGATGGAGCAGGACCACCGAATCGCGGCCCCCGGAAAGGCCGACGCAGAGCGCGTCCGACGGCGCCGTGCGGGCCGCGACGAAGGCCGCGACGGCTTCCTGCAGCCCGGCGGCGACTTCGGCGGGAGTCATGGCGGCGCCTTGCTAGCGGCGCCCGGGGTCAGCTGACGGGCTGCTCTTTGAAGCGGCCATAGCTCATCAGCCGGTCGTAGCGGGTTTGCAGCAATTCGGCCTTGGTCAGGCCGGAAACCTGGCGCAGCGCCTCCTGCAGCGCCTTGTGCAGGCTTTGCGCCATGACGGCGTGGTCGCGGTGGGCGCCGCCCACCGGTTCGTTGACGATCTTGTCGATGAGGCCCAGGGTTTTCAGCCGGGCGGCGGTGATGCCCATGGTTTCCGCCGCCTCGGGAGCCTTTTCCGCGCTCTTCCAGAGGATGGAGGCGCAGCCCTCCGGCGAAATGACCGAGTAGGTCGAATACTGCAGCATCTGCACAACGTCGCCGACGGCAATGGCAAGCGCCCCGCCGGAACCGCCTTCGCCGATGATGGTGACGATGATCGGCACCTTGAGTTCGGCCATGACGTAGAGGTTGCGGCCGATGGCCTCGGACTGGCCGCGCTCCTCGGCGTCGATGCCGGGGTAGGCGCCCGGGGTGTCGACGAAGGTCATCACCGGCAGGTCGAACTTCTCGGCCAGCCGCATCAGGCGCAGGGCCTTGCGATAGCCCTCGGGACGCGGCATGCCGAAGTTGCGGAAAATCTTTTCCTTGGTGTCGCGGCCCTTCTGGTGGCCGATCACCACCACGGGCTGGCCGTTGAAGCGGGCCAGCCCGCCGACGATGGCGTGATCGTCGGCAAAGGCGCGGTCGCCGTGGAGTTCTTCGAAATCCGTGAAGATGCGGGAAATGTAGTCGAGGCTGTAGGGCCGTTGCGGATGCCGTGCCACCTGGGCCACCTGCCAGGGGGTGAGCTTGCCGTAAATGTCCTTGGTGAGCTGGGCGCTCTTCTTTTCCAGACGGCCGATCTCTTCCGAGATATCGACGGCAGAATCGTCCTGGACGAAGCGAAGCTCTTCGATCTTGGCTTCGAGGTCGGCGATGGCCTGTTCAAAGTCGAGGAAACTGGTTTTCATGGAGTGCTTCCCAATTTGGGTCGGCGCGTATTCTACCCCAAAAGGCCGATCCCCTTCCCGGAGGTCAATACTCGACGGGCAGGGGGTCGAGACTGCGCCAGAGGTACCAGGTCGCCACCGAGCGCCAGGGCCGCCAGCGTTCGCCGAATTCGGCGAGCACCCGGCGCGGCGGCTTGGCACCGGCGAAATAGTGGGCGCTGACGGCACGCTGCAAGCCCAGGTCGTCGAGGGGAAAAACGTCGGGGCGCAGCAGGTTGAAGATCAGGAACATCTCCGCCGTCCACCGGCCGATGCCCCGCACGCCGGTCAATTCGGCAATGATCGCCTCGTCGTCGAGGTCCGCCCAGTGGGCGACGCGGATACGCCCCTCGGCGAAATGCCGCGCCAGATCGCAGACATATTCGACCTTGCGCCGCGACAGGCCGCAGGCGGCCAGCTCGCCCTCGGGCACCGCCAGCACGGCCTCCGGCGCCACCTGCCCAAGGCGGGCGGCGAAACGCCCCCACACGGCCTCGGCGGCCTTGACCGAGATCTGCTGGCCGACGATGGAGCGCGCCAGGGTGACGAAGGCGTCGCCCCGGGACTGCAAGCCGACGCCCGCAAAGCGCTCGACCAGCGCGGCCATGACGGGGTCGCAGCGGGAAAGGAAAAGGGCGGCAGCGGGCCAGTAGGCGGGAAGCATGGACCGATTATCCACCACGCCGGCCGGGAGCGGGGCGCGGGATAGTTCCCCACACCCCGGCACCGCAGCCGCCCCCGGCCCACTCCCGGCGGTTGCCCCGACTCTTACTGACGTTGCCGCCCAAACTTGCTACCATGGGCCAAAACAACACGGATTCACTATGGCGACCGAAGATTACCTGTTCATCCAACCGTGGTTCCATCCCGACGAAACCTGGGGAGGCTTCCAGCTTGGGGGCAGCAATCCCACATTGGCCGGCGGCGAGGTATCCCATCTGTTCTCGCTGGCCGCCACCCGCTCGGTCAATTCGGGTCTGCCCTGGTTCGTCCCGGTGGTCAACGAGTCCGACGTGCGGCGCACCCAGGCCCTGCCCCCGGAACGCCTGGTCTTCCTGCTCAAACCTCCGGCCGATCCGGCCCACCAGGAGGCGGCCGAGCAATTCGAAGCCGATCTGCGCCGGAGCGGCCGCAAGCTCGGCCTGATCGTCTCGCCCGGCGACCCCCTGCCTCCCACCGGCGCCTGGGACTACGTCGTGATGGCGGTGGGCCACGCCCGCACCCTGCCACCTTTTACCCTGATGGGCCTGGCCTCGCGCACCCTGGTCGCGGTCAATTCGGTGCGCTCCCGCAACGACTACGCCTGGGCCGCCGCCAACCAGTGTTCGCTGGTTTCCGGCGAATACCTGCTGACCCGGCAGACGGCCCTGGGCAAACCCGACGTCACCCGCCTCAAGCTCCTCGAACTCCTCGCCCTGGTCGCCCAGGATGCCGACACCCCGGCTCTGGAAGAAGTCTTCAAACAACAGCCCAAGCTGTCCTACGGCCTGCTGCGCCTGGTCAATTCGGCGGCCATCGCGCCCCGTTCGCCGATCACCAGCTTCGGCCAGGCGATCAACCTGCTGGGACGGCGCCAGTTGCAACGCTGGCTGCAGCTCCTGGTTTATGCCGACGCCAACCACGGCGCGCCGCCTAATCCGCTGCTGCTCATGGCCGCCACCCGCGGCCGCCTGATGGAGCTGCTCGCCGCCCGCCGGACGCCGGTGGATGGCATCGACGACTGGGGCGACGCGGCCTTCATGGTCGGCACCTTCTCCCTGCTCGACGTCCTGCTCAACCTGTCGATGGCCGACATCCTGCCGCAGTTGCCCTTGCCGGAAGCGGTGCAGGAAGCGCTGGCCACCCACGGCGGCCCCTTCGGCGACCTGCTCAAGATCATCGCGGCGGTCGATAACCACGACCTTCCCAGCGCTGCCAGCCTCCTCGCCCAATCGGGCCTTGCCGCGGACGGCTATACCGAAGACCAGATCAACGCCCTGGAGTGGGCGAGCAAAATCCGCACCCCGTCCTGACCGGGGTGCCGGGCTAGCCGAAGCGCCCGCTGAGGAAGGGATTGTGGCGCCGCTCTTCGCCCAGGGTGGACATCGGCCCGTGGCCGGGGATGAATTCGACTTCATCGCCCAGGGGGAAGAGCTTCTCCTTGATCGAGGCGATCAGGGTATCGTAGTCGCCGCGGGGAAAATCGGTGCGGCCGATCGATCCCTGGAACAGAACATCGCCGACCTGGACCAGGCCGCTCGGCCGATGGAAGAACACCACATGGCCCGGCGTATGGCCGGGGCAATGCAGGACTTCGAGTTCCACTTCGCCGAAATGGACGCGGTCGCCGTCCTTGAGCCACCGGGTCGGCTCGAAGGCGTGCACGGCGGGAAAGCCGAACATTTTGCTCTGCTGGGGCATGCCCTCGATCCAGAAGCGATCCTCGGCCTGGGGCCCCTCGATCGGCACGCCGGTTTTTTCGGCCAGGCTGGCAACGCCGCCGGCATGGTCGATATGGCCGTGGGTGACGAGGATTTTTTCCAGGGTCAGCCCTTCGTCGGCGAGAAAGCGCTGGATGCGCTCGATATCGCCGCCCGGATCGATGACCGCCGCCCGGCGGGTCGCTTCGCACGAGAAAACAGTGCAATTCTGCTGAAAAGGGGTGACCGGGATGATGGCGTAGCGCATGGCGTAAGCTTGGAAAATTGGCGGGGGCGCAATTATCGCACGTGAAAAATGCTTGCCCTCCCCCCGCCCGCTGCATAAACTCCAAGGAAACAAGCAAAACAGTTAGTTAGCGCCATTTTCTGAGGTATTACGCGATATGCTCGACCACCCGCTGCAGGATCTCGATGCCTGGCTCCTGCTGTTTTCCAACAACAGCCTGCCGGTGCTGCGGCAAACCAGGCGCCGCCTCGACGAAATGCGCCAGAACCTGGATGCGGTCGACGCCCGCGAACTGGCCCGCGTCATCCTCCAGGATCCGATCATGGCAGTTCGCGTCCTCGCCTACATCCAGCCCATCACCGGCCGCGCCCTGCATCACGACATCACGACCGTGGCCGGAGCCATCATGATGTCGGGGATCGAACCCTTCTTCCACCGCTTCGAAGAACTGCCGACCATCGAAAACATGCTCAAGGGCGAGGATCCCCTGGCCCTTCTCGGCGTTCTGCAGGTCATCCGGCGCGCCCAGCGCGCCGCCGACTACGCCCAGGAGTGGGCGCGGGCGCGCCACGACAAAAACCCGGAAGAGGTGCGCATCGCCGCCCTCCTCCACGACCTGGCCGAAATCCTCGTGTGGTGCTTCGCGCCCAAGCTCGGCCTGCAGATCCGCCACGCCCTCGCCGACCATCCGGGTTTGCGCAGCGCCAAGGCCCAGGGCGACGTGCTGGGCTTCACCTTTCTCGAAATGCAGATCGCCCTGTGCGGCGTCTGGCACCTGCCGGAACTCCTGCGGGAATTGATCGACGACGACAACGCCGGCCAGCTGCGCGTCAAGAATGTCACCCTCGCCGTCCGCCTGGCCCGCCATTCGGCCAACGGCTGGAACGACCCGGCCCTGCCCGACGATTACAAGGACATCGGCGAACTCCTCCATTGGTCGCCGGAAGCGGTGATGCAACGCCTCGGCCTGGAGGCCCCGGCCGCGCCGGATCAGCCGCAATAGCGCAGGTTGGCCCAATCGAGCAGGAGTTCGGGTTTCTGGTAGGCGACGAAAACGGCCGCCAGCCCGAGCCCCAGCAGGGCGGCCGCGACCCCGGCCAGGAACCATCGGGCCGCCGGTTTCACGGCCGAACCCCGGCACCCGGCGCGAGGCGGCGGGACTCAACTGGGGGAAAAATGGCTCTGGCGAACTTCATCGTGCTTTTCGAACCCTTGAACCCGGCCGAGTTCCCGCCTTATACCTATTCGCATTCAACCCGATCCTTTGTCGACTTCGCCTTGCCGTGCTTCAGCACTGTCCGCGGCTCGTCTTCGCGTCTCGATTGGAAAGCGAATTGGTATTAAACCGCGGTCTTGGCCTCCAGGGCCTCCCAGCGTTCCAGGAGGGCCAGCAACTCGTCGTCGATGGCAGCCAGGCGGGACGCCGCCGCCTGGGCAGCCGGCGCATCGCGCTGGTAGATGGCCGGGTCTTCCAGGCGCCTGGCCAGTTCCTTTTGCTCCGCCTCGAGGGCGGCGATCCGGCCGGGCAGCGCTTCAAGCTCCCGCTCTTCCTTCCACGACAGCTTGTCGGCCCGCGGCTTCGGGGGTTCGGCCGGCCTGGCCGCGGGCCGGGCCGCGCTCCTGGCCTTGGCCTCCGTCCCGCCGGCCCGGTGGGCCTGGTATTCGGCCCAGTCGCTGTAGCCGCCGACGTATTCTCGCCAGACGCCGTCGCCTTCGGCGGCGATGGTCTGGGTCACGACGTTGTCGAGGAAGGCCCGGTCGTGGCTCACGAGGAAAAGAGTGCCGTCGTAGTCCTGGAGAAGCTGTTCGAGTAGTTCGAGGGTTTCGATATCGAGGTCGTTGGTCGGCTCGTCGAGCACCAGGACGTTGGCCGGCCGGGCGAAAAGCCGGGCCAGCAGGAGGCGGTTGCGTTCGCCGCCGGACAGCGACTTGACCGGCGAACGGGCCCGTTCCGGGGCGAAGAGGAAGTCCTCCAGGTAGCCGATGACGTGTTTTCGGGCGCCGCCCACCTCGACATAGTCGGACCCCGGCGAAATGACGTCGGCCAGGCTGGCTTCCGGGTCGAGCTGGGTGCGGAACTGGTCGAAATAGGCGATCTCCAGCTTGGTGCCCGGGCGGACGCGGCCGGAATCGGCCGGCAATTCGCCGAGGATGAGGCGGAGCAGGGTCGTCTTGCCGGCGCCGTTGGGTCCGATCAGGCCGATGCGGTCGCCCCGCTGCAGGCGGGCCGAGAAATCCCGCACCACGACGCGCTCGCCGAAGGCCTTGCCGACGTGTTCCAGTTCGGCCACCAGTTGACCGCTCTTGTCGCCGGCGTCGAGCTGGAGATTGACCTTGCCCAGCCTTTCCCGCCGGGCCGCCCGTTCGGCCCGCAGGCGGTCCAGGCGCTGCACCCGGAAAACCGCCCGGGTGCGCCGGGCTTCGACGCCCTTCCTGATCCACACTTCCTCTTCCTTGAGCAGTTTGTCGGCCCGGGCGTTGGCCAGAGCCTCCTCGTGCAGCTGCTGTTCCTTGCGCTCGCCGTAGAGCTTGAAGCTGCCGGGAAAGCTGGTCAGCCGGCCGCGGTCGAGTTCGACGATGCGGGTGCTGACGCGGTCGAGGAAACGCCGGTCGTGGGTGATGAAAAGCAGGGTCACGCCGCTGTCGACCAAGAGCTTCTCGAGCCATTCGATGGCGGCGATGTCGAGGTGGTTGGTCGGTTCGTCGAGGAGCAGCACCTCGGGCGCCACGGCTAGCGCCTGGGCCAGGGCGAGGCGCTTCTTCTGGCCGCCGGAAAGGGTGCCGACCAGGGCGTCGGGATCCAGGGAAAAGCGGGCGATGGCCTGCTCCGCCTGGGCTTCGTAGGCCCAGGCGCCGCCAGCTTCGAGTTCGTGCTGGAGGGTGTCCAGGCGGGCCAGCAGGGCGTCGCCGTCGCCTTCCCCGGCGGCCAGGCGATGGGAGACCTCGTGGTAAGCGGCAAGCAGCCGGGCGCTCTCGCCCATGCCCGCCACCACCGCCTCGAACACCGTCAACCGGGGATCGAAGGGCGGCTCCTGGGGGACGTAGCCGACGCGGATGCCGGGCTGCACCCAGACCTCGCCGTCGTCGAGCCGGCCGCGCCCCGCCCCCGCCGCCAGGGCGGCAAGGAGCGACGATTTGCCGGTGCCGTTGCGGCCGATCAGGGCCACGCGCTCCCCCGGGTCGAGTTGGAAGTCGGCATGGTCGAACAGGGGAACGTGGCCGTAAGCGAGGCAGGCAGCGGATAGTTTGAGGTAGGGCATGAGAGACGGAGGCGCCCAGCGGCGCGTTTGAACCATCCCCGATTCTACCCCGGCGGGCCGCCCGGAACGCCCG
Organism: Azonexaceae bacterium; assembly: GCA_009469675.1. Classification (GTDB taxonomy): domain Bacteria; phylum Pseudomonadota; class Gammaproteobacteria; order Burkholderiales; family Rhodocyclaceae; genus SSSZ01. The sequence goes on from SSSZ01000060.1 coordinate 55,855, forward strand.
GTTTGGCTTGCTCCCGGGCGAACGGCTACAATACGCGCCCCGCTCCTCGTAGTTCAATGGATAGAACGGCCGCCTCCTAAGCGGCAAATACAGGTTCGATTCCTGTCGAGGGGACCACCCGGCTTCCGCGGCCGCGGCGCCGCGCTCCCCCGCCGGCGCCGGTTCAGGGTTCTGCCGCCAGCAGTTTTTCCGCCCCGTCGATGACCGCCGCCCGTTGCTGGTCGTTCAGGCCGAGCAGACGCTCGGCCAGCCACTCCAGGGAGGCGCCGGAGATCAGCCGGCGGGCGGCGGCCAGGTCGCTGGGCAAGGCCGGATTGTCCGGTCCGCTGGACAAGTGGCGGGCGGTGTCGACGCAAATGCGGGAGAGGTTGGCCCGGGGATTGTCGGCGCCCCGGATCAGTTGCTGCAGGAGGAGCGGCAGGTTCCAGATGAGGGTGCATTTGAGGGTGAGCTGCTTGAAGGTGAAGCCGCAGGCCTGATCCTGGGCCTGGGTCGAGCGTACCGCCCGGCCCGATTCCAGTTCCTCCTGGGCGGCCAGGGGCAGTTCCGGGGCGAAGGACCAGAGCAGCAATTCGCCCATTTCCGAGAGCAGCGCCGCCAGGGCCACCTCCTCCGGCGCCACGTCGGACCGGGCCGCTCCCCACTGCTGCGCCAGTTGCGCCGCCAGATGGGAGCGCGCCTCGCAGGCCGCCAGCCCGGGGTTGGTTTCGTCGGTTTCGGGGCTGCTTACCAGGAGTTCGCGGAAGGTGTCGCTCCCCAGTTGCATCACGGCCGCCAGCGTGGTGGTCGTCTCGTGGCCCAGGCGCCGCGTGCGGTGGGCTTCGGCCTCGCGCAACAGACGCAGGCAGAGGAAGGGATCGCCGCCGGCGATATCGGCCAGTTCCCGCACCGCCAGGCGTTCGCCCTGAATTTGTTCGAGCGCCGCCAGCAGCATCTTGGAACGCGGCATGCACGGCAACTGCTGAGCGCTGAGAAAAGCCGCCCATTGATCCACCCCCCAGTGCAATTGGTGCTGCGACAACATATCCGGCGCCCCCGCGGCAACGCTTGTGGCCTACCGCCACTTACGGCCGCTTTGTGATAAAGCTTAGACCATCACCCCAAAAAAAGCGTTGCAACCGGGAGAAAACGCTAGAATTCCGGCCTTTCCTCCCGCCGGTCGGCCTTTTTTCCGCCTATGCACCCCATCGACATCAGCGAAGAAGCCGGCGTCCGTTATCTCCATTTCGGCTCCGACTGGGTGCAGGGCGCCATGCGCATCGCCCGGCCATGGTCGCTGGAGTTGATGTACACCCGCGAGATGATGGCCGGCCTCCTGCTGCGACAGGATTCCGCCTGGCCTCGCCAGGCCCTGCTCGTCGGCCTGGGCGCCGGCTCCCTGGTCAAGTTCATCTACCGCCACCTGCCCCAGTGCCGCATGACCGTGGTCGAGATCAATCCCCAGATCGAGCGGGTGGCCCGCCAGTATTTCAAGCTGCCCGACGATCCGGCCCGGCTTAGGGTCGTCCTTGCCGACGGCGCCGACTTTCTGCTCGCCGGCGACAGCCATTTCGACGCCATTTTCGTCGATGCCTTCGACCCCAAGGGCCGCTCCGGCGCCCTCGACACCCTGCCCATCTACCAGGCCTGCCGCGCCCGGCTTTCCCCGCAGGGCCTGCTGGCGGTCAATCTCCTGGGCCGCAACCGGGGCTTCAAGACCAGCGTCGACCGCATCAAGACGGCCTTCGACGACCGGGCCATCGCTTTCCCCTCCTGCGACAGCGGCAATGCCATCACCTTCGCCGCCGCCGGCGACCCGGTATCGGCCAGCCTCGACACCCTGCGGGCTGGAGCCAGGAATTTGAAGGCCGCCACCGGCCTCGATCTCCTGCCGACGGTGAGCCGCCTGCAACTGACGGCGACCCTGCCGGGAGGCATTCTGACCCTCTGATTTCTGTCCAAATCGGCTTTTAATTGGACGATTTAGACAGTCTCCACCCCCTTGGCCGGATGCTCAAATGGCATTGCGCCCGCCCCGGGCGTCTTACCCCGAGGAGACTGCCATGCCCGCCCCCGACCCCATCGTCCGCCACGGCCCGCAGCACAGCGTCGCCGACCACGGCCCCCTCGCCGCCTGGCTCGAATTCCGCTACCGGCATCCGGCCTTCGTGCATCCCATCTCGGGCAAGCGCTTCCTGCGCCAGCCCATGCACCTCACCGGCGCCGAGATTTCCCTGAACAGCCTGCCCCCCGGCGCCGCCGTGCCCTTCCTGCACCGCCATCGGAACAACGAGGAAATCTACGTCTTTCTCGGCGGCCGGGGCGAATTCCAGGTGGACGACGCCGTCTTCCCGGTGAGCGAAGGCAGCGTCGTCCGCGTCGCCCCCGCCGGCGGGCGCAGTTGGCGCAATACCGGCGAAACCCCGCTGCCCTATCTGGTGATCCAGGTCGTCGCCGGCAGCTACGCCGGCCCGGGCGCCGTCGACGACGGCGAACGGCTGCCGGGATCGCCGGCCTGGTCCGCCGCCCCGGCCTGAGGCGCTGGCCCCGGTGGACGCGGACGCTTGGCAAAGCCGGCGGCGCGGGGCATTATGCCTACCGACTAGGCCCAAACCCGGAGACACTCTGCGATGACCCCGCAACTCGCCAGGCTGCTGGCCGAACTGGAGCGGTTCGGCGCCGACCACGACCGGCAACACCGGGAGCGTTCCCGGCGCATGCTCAACATCACCCGCGACACCGGCGAGTTTCTCGTCGTCCAGATACTCGCCACCGGCGCTACCCGCATCCTGGAAATCGGCACCTCCAACGGTTATTCGACCCTCTGGCTGGCCGAAGCCGCAGGCGCCACCGGCGGCCACGTCACCACCGTCGAGCTGAGCGGCGACAAGGCCGGCCTGGCCCGCGCCAATTTTGCCCGGGCCGGGCTGGCCGAACGCATCACCCTGCTCCAGGCCGACGCCAGCCAGGTGCTGGCGGAGGCGGCACCGGCCAGCGTCGACCTGCTGTTTCTCGATTCCGAACGCAGCCAGTATGTCGACTGGTGGCCGGCCCTACGCGAGGTTCTGCGGCCCGGCGGCCTCCTGGTGGTGGACAACGCCACCTCCCACGCCGAAGAAATGGCGCCCTTCATGGCCCGGGTGGTGGCCGAGGGCTGGGCCACGTCACTCGTTCCGGTGGGCAACGGCGAGTTCCTCGCCGTGCGCCGCCGCTGAGGGGGCGCCGTTGGCCGAATACGGCGTCGAACTCCTCTGGCAGCGGGACGGCCAGGATTTTCTCGACCATCGCTACAGCCGCCGTCACCGCCTGCGCTTCGACGGCGGAGCCGAGGTCGTCGGGTCGTCTTCCCCCCACGTCGTGCCCGAACCCCTGTCCGACGCCAGCGCGGTGGACCCGGAAGAGGCCTTCGTCGGCGCCCTGGCCAGCTGCCATATGCTGTGGTTTCTCCACCTCGCAGCCCGGGCGGGCTGGCGGGTGGACCGCTACGTCGACCGCCCGCGGGGCGTCATGGCCAGAAATGCCGGGGGAAAGCTGGCCATGACCGTGGTCACCCTCCACCCCCGCGTCGATTTCTCCGGCGAAAACCGGCCCGGCCGGGAGGACATCGACCGCCTGCACGCCCTGGCCCACGCCGAATGCTTCATCGCCAATTCGGTCACCAGCGAAGTCCGCTGCCGCCCGGATTACGGCGACCTCGCCGCCTTCTGAACCCGCTTTCCTCGAGATCCCTGCCGGCGGCCGGGCAAGGCGCGTTATAGTGGCGGCTCGCCGTGCATCCCCCTGATGAACCATGGATCTATTGGGCTTTTTCCTCTGGCCTCTGCGGGTCTTCGCCTTCAACCCGGTGCTTTGCGCCATCGTCGCCATGGCCTTTACGGTTCCTGTGTTTGTCCCCGTCTATTCCTCCGGCAGCCGCCTGGTTCTGGGCCTGTGCGCCGTCGTCTGGTGGGGATTCTGCCTTCTTGAGGCGACAACTTCTTCCGACAGCGCGATCCGCGTCGACCTCGTGCTGCTCGGCCCGTTCATCGTCGTCGCCGCCGTCGTCGGCGCCTGGCACCTGGCCCGCGGCCATCGCCGGCCGGAATCGCGGCAGGTCGGCTGGCGCATGAGCCGGCGCCCCCTCCACCGAAAGTGAAGTCATGACCGTCCGCCAAATCCTCAAAATGGGCGACCCCCGCCTCCTGGTACCGGCGGCGCCGGTGCCGGCGTTTTCAACCCCGGACCTGGCGGCGCTGATCGCCGACCTCTTCGACACCATGGCCGCCGCCGGCGGCGTCGGCCTGGCCGCGCCCCAGATCGGCGTCGGCCTGCAGGTGGTGATTTTCGGCTGCGAAAAAAGCCCCCGCTATCCCGACGCCGAACCGGTGCCGCAGACCATACTCATCAACCCGCTGATTGAACCCCTTGGGGACGACGAGGAGGAAGGCTGGGAGGGCTGTCTTTCGGTCCCCGGGTTGCGCGGCCTGGTTCCCCGCTGGCGGCGCATCCGCTACCGCGGCTTCGACCCCGCCGGGCAGCCCATCGACCACCGCGCCGAAGGTTTCCACGCCCGCGTCGTGCAGCACGAATGCGACCATCTGGCCGGCAGGCTTTTTCCCATGCGGGTCCGGGATTTCACCCGCTTCGGCTTTACCGAAGTCCTGTTTCCCGATCTCGCGGCAGACGCGGACTAGGCCGCGCTGCGGCCGCCCCGTCCCGGGAACTGTCCACCACCCAGCTTGGGGGAAAGCCGGCGAGCCGGGGGGTAAAGTCCGGTTTGCCGAACCAGTAGCCCTGCAGGGCATCGACCCCCAGACCCCAAAGCCGGGCCGCCTGCTGCGGCGTCTCGACACCTTCGGCGACGACCCGCAGCCCAAAACGGCGGGCGATGAGAAGCGCCCCCTCGATGATGCCAGCGCCCTGGCGTTCCAGTTCGTTGACGAAGGCGCGGTCGATTTTTATCGCATCCAGAGGAAACTCCTGGAGCCGCGAGAGGCTGGAGTAACCCGTGCCGAAATCGTCGAGATGGATGGCGATGCCGCGATCGTGCAGTTCGGACAGGGCGTCGAAGGCGAGGGCCGTATTCTCGGCGGCGAACACCGATTCGGTGACTTCGAGGTGCAGGCGGTGAGGCGGCAGGCCGGCGGCGGCCAGGGCCGCTGCCACCATCGCGACGAATCCCGGCGCCAACAGCTGGCGCACCGAAACGTTCACCGCCACGGCGGGCTTGTCTCCCCCCCAGGCGGCCGCGTCGCGGCAGGCCTGCGCCATGACCCAGGCCCCGATTTCGACGATGCGGTCCGATTCCTCGGCGATGGCGACGAACTCACCGGGAGCGACCTCGCCGAGGCCCGGGCTGGACCAGCGCAGAAGCGCTTCCAGGGCCGTCAGGCAGCCGCTGCGGCTGTCCACGACGGGCTGATAAGCCAGGCGGAATTCGCCCAGGGCGACGGCCTGGCGCAGGCCTAGGCCGATATCGAGACGGCGTTTGTGGATTTCCGACAGGCGCCGATGGTAGTGGCAGACCATGCCGCGGCCGGAACGCTTGGCCTGCGCCACAGCCAGGTCGGCGGCGCGGATCAGGGCGGGCGCCGTATCGACGCCCTGACCCGGCGTGGCGATGCCAATGCTGACCCCGACCACCAGCGGTTCGCCATGGACGACGATGGGCCGCGTCACGGCATCGTGAAAGCGGCCCGCCAGCCGGGCGAAATACCGGTCCTCGGCAGCGTCGTCCACCAGCACCACGAACTCGTCGCCGCCCCAGCGCCCGACGCTGCCTTCCCCTTCCAGGCAGTCGCGCAGCCGCCCGGCGACGGCCGCCAGGACGGCGTCTCCGGCCCCGTGGCCGAAGCCGTCGTTGATCTGCTTGAAGCGGTCGAGGTCGAGAAAGAGCACGGCCACACCGCCAGCCCCCGGGGTGGCGAGGCGGGCTTCCAGGCGTTCGACGAAACTGCGGCGATTCAACAGGCCGGTCAAGGCGTCCTGGGCGGCGAGTTGTTCCAGCGCCTGGGTGCGCTCGACGACCCGCCGCTCGAGGCCGACGTTGAGGTCTTCGATCACCGCGTTGCGCGTCACGAGTTGGGTGACCAGGTCGGCGTTGTTCTCCTTGAGCCGGATGGCGTCGGCGAGCAAGGCATGGAGTCGCCGATGCTGAACCAGCATGGTGGCGTAAAAGGCGACGCCCAGACTGGCGAGCAGCCAGTGGGCGGAATCGAGGAGAATCAGCCGCAGGCATACGGGCAGCATGAGAAGGCTGAGATACACCCGGGCCGAACGGTCCAGGGGGGCGAGCAGCAGCGTCGCGCCGGCGGCCATGGCCGAAATGACGATGAGCAGAACGTAGCGCCCCTCGGTATCGAGGACCGGCAGGCCGAACCAGACGACGACCATCCACAGGCTGACGGCGACCAGCATGCCGGCCTCGTAGCCCCGTTGCCAGCGCCGGCAGACGCCGGGGCCGGCGATCGACTCGGCCCCGTGGCGGCGCAGGAAAACCCCGAGGTAGGCGAAGCGCACGCCGCTGACAAGCACCACCGCCGCCAGCCAGAACGCCGCCCAGGCCTGCCCCTGCAGGCCGAGGACCAGGGCAATGCCGGCGGACGCCGCCAAATTGATGGCGAGGCCGGCCCGCAGGTTATTGTAGATGGCCTGTACCAGGCGCCAGACGCAACGGCGATCCGCCGAACCGCCCATTTTGGGCGGATCGGTGCCGGGGATCACCGGAATTCCCCGTTGGCAGGGCCGGAAGGCCGCCGCCAGTCAATAAGGATTTGCTTTATTATCATGGAATTAACCGCCCCTCGGGGCGTTTGCCCAGTGTAATCCGCCGGCCGGCCGCCGGTCTATGCCAAAAGACTATTCAGCAATCATTTCGGACGATTGGGCATGCCGGAGAAACCCTCAGGCAAGGATGGCTGCCACCTTCTCGGCCAGGGCCGCCCCCAGGAGGGCATGCTGGCCGGCGTCGAGATGCACGCCGTCCACCGGGCTGGCCGGGGTGACTTCGCCGGCTGCGAAGAAAAAGCAGCCCAACTCGGCCGCCGTCTGGCCATAGGCCTCGGCGAGGCCGACGGCGCCGACTTCGCCCCCGGCGAACTTGGGAGCGATCGGCCCCCTGGGCGTTTCCAGCGGCGGCGGCGCGACGATCAGGACGGGCGGCACGGGCATGCCGGGTTCGATGGGGGCCTGGCGGATGGCCCCGACCAGGGCGGCGATACCCTGGGCCGAATGCCAGGCGTTGTGAGGGTGCATCGACTGGAAATCGTTGGTCCCGAGCATCAGGACGACGAGGGCCAGGGGCGAATGGATTTCGATGCGCTGGGCCAGTCCGTCGAGGCCGCGGCGGCCCGGTTTGAACGGGTCGTCCCAGACGGTGCGCCGGCCGTTGAGGCAGTCCTCGATCACCCGCACCTGCCGCCCCTCGGCGTTGAGGCGGTTTTCCATGACGCCCGGCCAGCGCCGGTCGAATTCCAGGCGCTGCCGGGTGGCGGGAATGATGCCCCAGGAGAGCGAATCGGCATAAACCAGGATGTGCTGCATGGGGACTCCTTCCTTTGCGGCGGCCCGGCGATTCTCGCCAAATCCCGCCGGCCCGGCAAGGGGCGCCGGACCGCGCCTAACGCATCAACAAGCCGTTGCTGCCGACGATGGCGATATCGACGTAGCGCGAGCCGAGGCGCTCCCGCCGGCCGAAGCTCACGGAAAAGCCGCCGGCATCGTAGGGTTTCATGCTTTCCAGGGCGGCCAGCAGTTTTTCCCGGGTCGGCTGCGGGCCGGCGCGGCGCAGGGCTTCGACCATGACCTTGGCGGCCAGGTAGCCTTCGAAGCGGGTATAGGTCATGCCGCCGGGGGGCAGAAACTCCTTGGGCAGGCTGTCGCTCTCCCGGGCCGCCGCTATGCCTCCCCGGCCGGGATGGGGAACGACCTGCGAAAAGGCGATGCCGGCCGATTCGCTCCCCAGGTCGGCCTGCAGGCGCCGGTGGCTGGTTTCGGAAAGGGCGAAGAGCTGGGGGCGCTGGCCGGTCCGGCGCAATTGCCGGACGAAAGCGGCGGTCGGGGCGTCGGTGCTGATCATCACCACGGCCTGGGGCTGCGCCGCGGCGATGGCCTTGACCGCGGCCCCGACCTCGCCGTTGTTCCGGTCGTAGGAAGCGGCGGCATGGATTTTGAGGCCGATTTTCTCCAGGGCCCGGTCCACCCCGGCCATGGCGTCCCGGCCGAAGGCGTCGTCCTGGTAGAACACGGCGATGCGGTGGATGCCGATGGTCGTCAATTGATCGACGATCTGCTCGGCTTCGTCGCTATAGCTCGCCCGCAGCCAGAAGGTGTAGGGCGAGTTGGCCCGGCGCAGTTCGTCGGAACCGGTGTAGGGGGCCAACGAAACGACCTGGCGCTCGGCGATGAGGGGCAGCAGGGCGGCGTAGTTGGCCGTTCCCGCCATGCCGAAAAAGGCCAGGACGCCTTCCTGGTCGAGGAGCCGGCGGGCGTTGGCCACGGTCTTTTCAACCCCGGCGCCGTCGTCCAGGCTGAGAAGTTCGATGCGGCGTCCATGGACGCCGCCCTTGCTGTTGATCCACTTGAAATAGGCCAGGGCGCCGTCCCTGTATTCGCCGCCGCGTTCGCCCAGGGGGCCGGAAAGAGGCAGGCTCTGGCCCAGCTTGAGGCTGGCCTGGGCCAGAGCCTGCGCCGCCCCCAGCCACAGGCACCCGAGGGCGGCAAGTCCGAGTATCGCCCGCTGGCATCGTTTCATTACGCTTCCTCCCTCCCCTGCCCCGGTGCCGGCCCGCACGGTTTGGCAAAAAAAAACGGCCCCGCCCCCGGCCGCGGGGGCAGCAGGCCGCCCAAGAAACGCCTCATACCTATTCGCTTTCCAATCGAGACAGGAAGACGAGCCGAAGACAGTGCTGGTGCACGGCAAGGCGAAGTCGACAATGGATCGGTTTGAAAGCGCTCGGTATCAGCGATAGTCGAAGAAGCCGCGCCCGGTCTTGCGCCCGAGGTAGCCCGCCTCGACCATCTCGACGAGGAGCGGGGCGGGCCGGTACTTGGGATCCTTGAAGCCCTCGAAGAGCACCTGCATCACCGCCAGTTCGACGTCCAGGCCGATCAGGTCGCACAGGGCGAGGGGGCCGATCGGGTGGTTGGCGCCGAGTTTCATCGCCTCGTCGATTTCGGCGGCGCTGGCGAGTCCCTCGCCGAGGGCGAAAATGGCCTCGTTCATCATGGGGCAGAGCATGCGGTTCACCACGAATCCAGGGCTGTTCTTGATCTGCACCGGGGTCTTGCCGATGGCCCGGGATACCGCCTCAACCTGGGCGTAGGTGGCGTCGGAAGTCTGCAGGCCGCGGATCAGCTCGACCAGGGCCATCATCGGCACCGGGTTGAAGAAGTGCATGCCGATCACCCGATCGGCGCGGCCGGTGGCAGCGGCCAGGCGGGTGATGGAAATCGACGAGGTATTGGTGGCGATGACCGCCTCCGGGCGGGCCAGGGTGTCGAGTTTCTTGAAGATTTCGAGCTTCAGGGCGAGGTTTTCGGTGGCCGCCTCGATCACCAGGTCGCTGTCGGCCAGGGCCGCGAGGTCGGTGGATACCCGGATGTGCCCGAGGGCCGCGGCCTTCTGCTCGGCGCTCATTTTCTCTTTCTTGATGAGCCGGTCGAGGCTGCCCGCCACGGTCGCCAGGCCGCGGTCGAGGGGGGCCCGGGCGATGTCGGTCATCACCACGTCGTAGCCGCAGACGGCAAAGGCCTGGGCGATGCCGTTGCCCATGGTGCCGGCGCCGACGACGCCGATTTTCTTGATTTCCATGCTTTCTCCTTCACTGGTCAAATGGGCCGCCGGTATCGGCGGCTTTCCCGGCGGCCGGAACCGCGGCCGGGCGGGGTGTCTGAAGCCCTTTGCCGGGGCGGCCGGGCCGGCCTATTCCTTCTCCCCGGCTGTCGCCAGTTGCCGGCGGGCGGTGTCGCGCAACTGAAATTTCTGGACCTTGCCGGTGGCGGTCTTGACCAGGGGGCCGAAGACGACGTAGCGGGGGCACTTGAAATGGGCCAGGCGCTCGCGGCAGAAGGCGATGATCTCGTCGGCCCCGACCGCCGCCGCCCCCGGCCGCAGGGTGACGAAGGCGCAGGGCACCTCGCCCCACTTGGCGTCGGGCGCCGCCACCACGGCAGCTTCCATGATGGCCGGATGGCGGTAGAGGGCTTCCTCGACCTCCAGGGAAGAAATGTTCTCGCCGCCGGAGATGATGATGTCCTTGGAGCGGTCCTTGACCTCGATATAGCCGTCGGGGTGCCAGACGGCGATGTCGCCCGTGTGGTAGTAGCCGCCGGCCAGCGCCCCGGCGGTGGCGGCGCCGTTCTTGAAATAGCCTTTCATCACGGCGTTGCCGCGCAGCAGAACCTCGCCCAGGGTGACGCTGTCCCGGGGCACCGGCTGCAGCGTAACCGGGTCGGCGACGATGAGCGCCTCGTGGGCCAGCATGCGCACGCCCTGGCGGGCCATGAGGGCGGCCCGGCTTGCGCCGGGAAGGTCTTCCCAGCCCTCCTGCCAGGCGCAGATCGAAGCCGGCCCGTAGGATTCGGTGGTGCCGTAGAGGTGGGTGACGCGAAAGCCCAGGGCCTCCATCCTGGCGATCACGGTGGAGGGCGGCGCCGCCCCGCCGACACCGATGTCGACGCGCCGCAGCAGCGGTTTTTGCTCTTCCGGCCGGGCATGGATGAGGAGGTTGAGGACGATGGGGGCGCCGTGCATCTGGGTGACCCCCTCGCGCCCGATCAAATCGAAGACCGCCCCGGCCTCGACCCGCCGCAGGCAGACGTGGGTGCCGCCCACCGCCGTCACCGCCCAGGGATAGGTCCAGCCGTTGCAGTGGAAGAGCGGCAGGGTCCAGAGATAGACCGTGCGGCTGTTCAGCTCCGACATGAGGGCGTTGGACAAGGCGTTGAGGTAGGCGCCCCGGGCGTGATAGACGACACCCTTGGGGTTGCCGGTGGTGCCCGAGGTGTAGAGGAGCGACACCGAATGCCATTCGTCCTCGGGAATACGGGGGACGAAATCGGCGGCGCCGGTGGCGAGGAAATCTTCGTATTCGATTTCGCCCACCCGGGGAAATTCCGGCAGATCGGCGATATCGACGATGGGAATGGGCGCTTCCAGGCTGGCCACGGCCTGCCGGGCGATGCCCCCCAGTTCGGTATCGGCCAGGAGCAGGCGGGCGCCGCCGTGGGCCAGGCAGAAGGCGACGGCGGGCGGGTCGAGCCGGGTGTTGAGGGCGTTGAGGACAGCCCCCACCATGAGCACGCCGAAATGGGCTTCGAGCATGGCCGGCACGTTGGGAGCGAGGATCGCCACCCGGTCGCCGGGGCCGATGCCCCGGGCGGCCAGCGCCGCCGCCAGGGCGACGCAGCGGTCGTGGAACTGGGCGTAGGTATAGCGCCGGTCGCCGTGCACCACCGCCGTCTTACCCGGATAGGTCTGGGCGGTGCGCAGCAGAAGGCTGACCGGATTGAGCGGGGCACGGTTGGCGCCGCAACGCCAGAGGCCGTCGCCGTCCGGCTCCGACCCGCGGGTGTCTTCGACCATATTCTGTCTCCTTCGCCCGGGGTTTCCGGGGGGGCCGGCAGGGGGCCCGTTTATGGCAGCGATTGTGGCAAGGGCCGGGACGAATCCGTATCGGACTCCTCCCGGAGTCGTGTAGGAATAATCCTAAAAACCGCCGGTCGGTTAGACGGTCAGGCCGTGGCGGATGGCGTAGGAAACCAGTTCGGCATTGCTGCCGAGCTGCAGTTTGGACAACACCCGGGTGCGGTAGGTGCTCACCGTCTTGACGCTGAGCAGAAGGTCGTTGCCGATGGCGGTGAGGGACTGGCCCCGGACGATGCCGAGGAGCACCTGCAGTTCCCGGTGGGTGAGGGAAAAATGGGGCGGCCGGGCATGGCCGTCGCCGAGGGCGACCACCACCTGGGCGGCCACTTCGGGCGGCACGTAGGCGCCGCCGCGGAGGACGGCGCGGATCGCCCCGAGGAGCTGGTCGCAATCCATGTCCTTGGAGACGTAGCCGCGGGCGCCGGCACGCAAGGCGGTGACGGCGTACTGCTCGGCCTGGAACATGCTGAGGACGATGACCGGCAGGCGGGGCCGCTCGCTCTGCATGGCCTTGAGCCATTCGAGGCCGGAGCGGCCGGGCAGGTTGAGGTCGAGGAGGACGAGCTGGTAATCGCCGGCGCGGATGCGGTTCATCGCCTCGGCGCCGTTGCTCGCCTCGTCGATGACGAAAGCGGCGGCTTCGTCCTGGAGGAGCCGGCGGATGCCCTTGCGAAAGATGGTGTGGTCGTCCACCAGGAGGATGCGGGCGGGGCTGGCTTCGGCGTTCATGGGGCCGCCAGGGGAACGCGCAAGACGAGCCGGGTGCCGCGGGGCCGCCGGGGCAGGAATTCCAGGGTGCCGCCCAGTTCCCTCGCCCGCTCGCCCATGCCGAGCAGGCCCATGGCCCCCGGGCGGGGCACCGTGGCGGCGAAGCCGACCCCGTCGTCGTCGATGGTCAGGACGAACACCGCGCCGTCCCAGGCAAGATGGACCGAGAGGGTCCGGGCCCGGGCGTGGCGGCCGACGTTGGTGAGCGCCTCCTGGCAGATGCGGTAGATGTTGTTGGCGTGGCTCTGGGGCAGCGGCAGTTCGAGTTCTTCCGGTTCGAGGATGCATTTGACCCCGTAGCGCCGCTGAAACTGTTCGAGTCGGCCCCGGATCGCCGCCAGCAGGCCAAGGTGGTCGAGGACCGCCGGCCGCAGGTCGTCGGCCACCCGGCGCACGATATCGATGGCCTCGCGGGCCACCCCGTCCATTTCGCCGAGCACCCCGAGCATGGCCGGCGAGCGGGTGCGGCGGGTGAGGCGGCCGATGTCCATCTTGAGGGAACTGAGCATGCCCCCCAGTTCGTCGTGCAGTTCCCGGGCGAACTTGGCGCGCTGGGCTTCGCGCAGGGTGTTGATGTAGGCCGTCAATTCCTGCAGGCGCTGGCGCGAATGCTCGAGTTCGCGCTGGTGGCCGAGGCGCTCGCTGACGTCGAGGCCGATGCCGACCACGGCGGGCCGCCCGCCGACCTCGACGCGGGCGCCATCGACTTCCATAGAGACGGTGCGGCCGTCGCGGTGCAGGAGTTCGACCACATAGCGCAGCTTCAGGATTTCGCCGTCGATCCGCCGGCGCACGTTTTCCCGGATGCGCGCCGCCTCGTCGGGACGAGCAATGGCTTCCGGCCCGCGGCCGATGACCTCGTCGGCCGACCGCCCGAGCATGGCGAGAAAGGTCGGATTGACGTAGGTATAGACGTCGTCCTGAATGACGTAGATGGCCGCCAGGGATTGTTCGACGATCCACTGGAAAGGCAATTCCACGGCCGCCCCGGAGCTCATCCGGCGCAGCGCGGCGGCACGGAGCCGGCGCCGCGGCGAGGCGGCGGCGAAAAATCCGGGTTGGTCGGGGGGCGGGGGGCCATGGGCCTTGCTCCGGTGGCCTGCAATGGCGGTCATCTTGCCGGCAATCGCGGCTTGCGGCAAGGCGGCCCCGAGCCGGGTCAGGCGGCGGGGCGGGGCCAGAGGATCATCTGGGTGCAGCGGAAACTGGCGATGGCCCGGCCGTCCTCGCGGCGGAACACGGTGGCGTCCCAGACCTGGGTCTGGCGGCCGCGATGGAGCACCGTGGCGCGGCAGTCGATGTGGCCGTCGCGGGCGGTGCCGAGAAAATTGCTTTTCAGTTCGATGGTGGTGAAGCCGCTTGCCCCGGCCGGCAGCTCGGCGATGCAGCCGTAGCCGCAGGCGGTGTCGGCCAGGGTGACGACGCTGCCGGCGTGGAGGTAGCCGTTGGGGGCGAGTAGTTCGGGGCGCACTTCCATCTCGGCGCTGATCGCGCCGTCGCCGATTTCCAGCACCCGGATACCGAGAAAGCCGGGGAAGTGCCCCTGGCCGATCCGATTGAAGCGTTCTACTGTTTTTTCGCCATGCATGACAGTCTCCAGAGTGGGGCCGGTGCCATCTTGCCGGCCCGGGCACCGCCAGGCCAGGGCCGGCGACGCCAATCAGCGTGCAAATCCGGACAAGCCTTCACACCGCCGTCAGCCAGTCGCGGTGCCCCGCGTCGTCGCCGTGGACGCAGGCGAAATAGCGCCGCTGCAGTTCCCGCGTCACCGGCCCGGGCCGGCCGTCGGCGATGCGCCGGCGGTCCACCTCGACGACCGGAGTGATTTCGGCGGCGGTGCCGGTGAACAAGACCTCGTCGGCACAGTAGAGTTCGTCCCGGGTGATGCGCCGGGCCCCGGTCGGCAGCCCCATTTCCCCGGCCAGTTCGAGCACCGTGCGGCGGGTGACGCCGTCCAGCGCCGAGGTGATCTCGGGTTCGTAGAGGACGCCGCGCTTGACGAGAAAAACGTTCTCCCCCGCCCCTTCGGCGACGAAGCCGTCGGTGTCGAGGAGAAGCGCCTCGTCGTAACCGTCGGCCTTGGCCTCGCGGGTGGCGAGGATGGAATTGGCGTAGGTGGAGACCGATTTCGAGCGGCACATCTGGACATTGACGTGGTGCCGGGCAAAGGACGAGACCTTGATGCGAATTCCCGCCTCCAGGGCGCCTTCACCCAGATAGGCGCGCCAGGGCCAGGCGGCGATCATGGCGTGGACTTCGGTTCCCGCCGGGTCGATGCCGAGCTTTTCGGCGCCGAGGAAGAAAAGCGGCCGGATATAGCCGGAGTCCAGGCCGTTATGGACCAGCACGTCGCGGCAGGCGGCGGCCAGGGCCGGGCGCTCGAAGCCGTGGTCCAGGGCAAGGATGTGGGCCGAATCGAAAAGCCGCTCCAGGTGGTCGTCGAGGCGGAAGAGGGCCGGTCCGGCGGGGGTCCGGTAGGCGCGGATGCCCTCGAAGACCCCCAGGCCATAGTGCAGGGTGTGGGTCAGCACATGCACCTTGGCTTCCCGCCAGGGAACGAATTGCCCATCCAGCCAGATCCAGCCGTCGCGGTCGTCCATGCCCATGCCGCTTCTCCTTGTCGCTTGCAATGACCGGGAGAATCGCGCTGGGCGCTCGCGCTGGCAAACGAATTCGCCGCATGGCAAGGTGAAGGAAATTCATCCGCGGCGGTGGCCGGTCAGATCGAGTAGTCGGCCGACCGGGGACGCTGGCCGCCGTTGGGCAGCGGGAGTTCGAAGCGGAAGGTGCTGCCGTCGCCGGCGCGGCTATCGACGGTGATCCGGCCGCCCATCAGGGCGGCCAGGCGCTGGGCCAGGGCGAGGCCAAGGCCGATGCCGCCGTACTGGCGGGTGGCGCTGCCGTCGGCCTGTTCGAAAGGCCGGAAAAGAGCGGCGGTTTCTTCCGGAGTCATGCCGATGCCGGTGTCGGCGACGGTCAGGGTCAAGCCGCTCTCGTCGGCGGCAAGCCGCAGGCTGACCTGGCCGGCAGCGGTGAACTTGACGGCATTGGCGAGCAGGACGTCGACGATCTGGGCGAGCCGGGTGCGGTCGCCCCAGATTTCGGCGGGCAGATCGGGGGCGACCTCGGCGGCGAAGGCCAGGCCCTTCGCCCGCGCCGCCTGTTCCCACGGGGCGACGCTTTTGGCCAGCAGGGCGCGGGGGTCGAAATAGCCGTTGTCGAGGGTCAGCCGGCCGGATTCCAGGCGGGAAAAATCGAGCACCGTGGTGACGACGCCAAGCAAGCGGCGGCCCGATTCGAGGATGCGGCCGCTGACTTCCCGCGCCTTGTCGAGATCCTTGGCCCGCTGGCCGACGTGGGCCAGGCCGATGATGCCGTTGAGGGGCGTGCGCATCTCGTGGCTCATGTTGGCGATGAACTCGCTCTTGAGGCGCAACAGCGTTTCGGCGGCGGCCAGGGCCTGCTCCCGGGCCGCTTCGGCGGCGCGGCGCTCGGTGACGTCGATGGCGACGCCGATGATGGCCGGCCGCCCGCCGTAGTCGAAGCTCCTGGCTCCGACTTCGACGACGATGGCGCGGCCGTCCTTGCCCCGAGCCGCGAACTCGATGTCGCAGGATGCGTCCTGGCCGGCGAGAAGGCGCCCGATCACCGCCTCGACCCGGTCCCGGTCGGCCGGGGCAACGGGGTCGAGGGGGCCGACCGCGACGATCACCTCGGCCGGGCCGGCATAACCGTGGAGGTCGACGAATCCCTGGTTGACGTAGCGAAAGCGAAAATCCTGGATAACGAAGATTCCCGCCACTGACTGGTCGACCAGGGCCCGGAAGCGGGCCTCGGATTTCGATGGTCAGCGCGGTGAGGTGGCGCTGCTTGCGCAAAATGCTTTCGGTGAGGTCGGTGAGGCGGCCGGCGATGGCCTGCAGGGCGGCGGGTTCGGCCGGGTGGCTGAGCTTGAGGTGGAGGTAGGGCATGGTGGTTCCTATTGCGGTGGGGGTCGGGACTTACTCGGCGAAGGGGGCAGCCTGGATCAGGCGGTTGAAGCCCAGTCGGGCCAGAAAGGCGGCGCGGGAGGCGTAGCGTACGGTGGCCTGGTCGTCGAGGGCGGCGGCCATGCGCTGCTTGAAGCCCTGGCGCGGGTGGCGGGCAAGCACGGCGGTGACCAGGGGCGAGGGGATCTCCTTGAGGCGGGCGCCGATGCAGTCGAGGGCAGCCCCGGCGTGCAGGAGGTGGGCCTCGGCCCCGGCGGCGAGTCCGACGCGGACGTTGAGGTGGAGACTGATGGCCTCGGCCAAGCGGTCCCGCCGTTCGGTCGGCCAGCCCAGTTGGTCGGCGAAACGGCCGGCGGCGCGGGCGCCGTGGACGGCGAAACAGGCGTCGTCGAAATCGCAGCCCCGAGGCTCTTCGGCGAGGCCAAGGTCGTGGAGGGCGCTGGCGACCAGGAGTAGTTCGGCGTCGAAGGCGATGCCGCGGCCCCGGGCCAGGAGAGCGCCCCACAGGTAGGTGCGCAGGCTGTGCTGATAAAGCCAGCCGGGGGTGAGAAGAGCGGCGTGGTCCAAGGCACGGCGGGCGTCGGCGCTGTCCGGCAGGGGCAAGGCGTCAGTGTCGAAGCGCCCGAGCGTGCGGTCGTCGAGGCCGCTCCGCTGGCGGGCGAAAGCCGGCCAGCGGGCGAGGCGGGTGAGCAGGGCTTGGGCGGTGAGGCGCAGACGGTCGATGGGAGAGAGGGTTCCGCCGGTGCGGCGGGACCAGGCGAGGCTGCCGGTGGTGGTCATGACTCACGCCTCCTTGGCGAAGAAGCGGGCGAGGCGCTCCTGCACTTCGGCGTAGTCGCCGGGGCAGGAATAGCCGTTGAGGGCTTCGAGGTTGAGGGCGTCGGTCAGGCTGCGGCCCACCAGGGCGTGCAGGGTTTCCTTGGCCGAGCGCAGCGCCCGCTGGCTGTTGGCGAGAATGCCGCGGGCCGTGGTTTCGACCGTTTCGGCCAGGGCTTCGGGGGCGACCAGGCGGCTCACCAGGCCGAGGCGGAAGGCTTCTTCGGCGCCCACCTCGCGGCCAGTCAGGGTGAGATCGAGGGCGACGCCCAGGCCGGCGATGGCCAGCAGGCGGGTCAGGCCGCCGTCGGTCTGGTGCAGGCCGCGGCGTACTTCGAAGACGCCGAAGCGGGCGTTGGTGGTGGCGATGCGCAGGTCGCAGGCGAGCGCCAGTTCGAAGCCGCCGCCGAAGGCCGGGCCGTCGATGGCGGCGACGAGGGGTTTGTGCAGGCGCGGCCCGTTGCGGGTGAGGCCGCCGCCCAGGCCGGGGCCGCCGGCGTAGGCGCGCAGGTCGGCGGCGTTGGCCTCGGCCCAGCGGGGGATATAGGTCTTGAGGTCGGCCCCGGCGCAGAAGACCGGGCCGTTGCCGCCGAGGATGCCGACGTCGACGTCGTCGGCGGCGGCAAAGTCGGCCCAGACGGCGGCCAGTTCGGCGTTCATGGCGGCGTCGATGGCGTTGCGGGCGGCCGGCCGGTCGAGGGTGATCCAGGCGATGCGGTCGCGTTTTTCGTAGCGCACGGTGGCCATGGTTCAGGCTTCCAGGTGGGGGAGAAGAAGGGGCCACAGGCATTCCCGTTCGGCCCGGAAAAAGCCGAAGTGGCCGATGCGCTTCAAGCCGTGGTCGGCCGGCGCGATGGCGTGGCGGGCCTGGGGCGCACCGACGTAGAGGTCGTGCAGGCGCGCCGTGTTGACGGCCGACATGTATTCGTCGTCGGCGAAGGAAAAGACGCTCAAGGGCGTGGTGACGGCGGCGAACTGCTGGCGGACGTGGTCGCCTTCGACGCCGGGGGCGTAGTCCGGGTCGAGGCACCAGCTTCGCCATTGCGCCATGACGCCGGCCGGCAAATCACCCACCATGCCCAGGCGGCGCCCGGGGAAATAGCCGCAGAGACGCAGGCTGAGCGGGGCGACGACGTACCACAGCCACCACACCCGGCGCTTCAGGGGCGGGGCGTTCTCCCGCCAGTAGCCGCTGCCGCTGGCCACGGTGATGGCGCGGGCGAGCCGCCGGCGGTCGGCGACGAAGGGCAGCAACTGGCCGCCCAGGCTGTGGCCCAGCCAGTGGATGGGCAGGCCGGCCGGCAGGCGGGCGGCGAAGGCGGTCAAGGCGGCGCTGCAGTCGAGGCGGCCCCAGTCGACCAGGGTGCACTCGACTTCGGGCAGGGGGCGGCGGCGGGAAAAACCCATCCCCCGGTAGTCGAAGGTGAACACGGCGTAGCCCTGGCCGGCCAGCCAGCAGGCGAAGGCTTCGTAGAAATCCTGGCAGATGCCGATGGCGGGGACGACGAGCACGGCCCCCAGGGGTTCGAGCACCGGCCGGTAGAGGCGCCCGGCCAGCCGCTCGCCGTCGGCTGCGGCGAAGGTCGTGTAGCCCGGCGGCAGGTCGGGGAGGGGAATGGTTTCCGATTTCATGGCTTGCATTTGACTCCGGATCGTTTCATCATGCGATTGTCCATAACGACTACTTTGGGGCCAAAATAGACATGGCGGATTTCACCCTCGCAGTTCTCGACTGGGCGCTGGCTTCCAGCGTCGCCGTCAGCCTCGATGCCCTGCGTTCGGCTAACCGCATCGCCGAAGGCCTGGGCCGCCCGATCCTGACCTGGCGGGTGCTGGGCAGCAGCAGCCCGGTGCCCCTGTCGGGCGGCCTGCTCCTGCCGGCCGAGCCGCTGCAGGCGGGGACCGACCTTGGCCGCACGACCCTCGTCATCCCCGGCCTGGGACTCGACCATCCGGCCCTGGAAGGCGCCCGGGAGCAGCCGGCGGAAGCGGGCATGGCCCGGCGCTACGACTGGAACGTCATCGGCCGCCGGGTGGACCTGCCCGACGCCCGGCTCCTGGCGGCCAAGGCGGCGGAACTGGCGGCGGCCGGCGGGGTGGTCGCCGCCTCCTGCTCCGGCGTCCTGGTGCTGGCGGCCGCCGGGCTGCTCGACGGGCGCACCGCCACCACCCACTGGCGGCTCAACGGCTACCTGCAGCAGCATTACCCGGCCTGCAAGGTCGATGTCTCCCAGATGGTGGTGCGCGACGGCCCGGTCGTCACCGCCGGCGCCGCCCTCGCCCAGATGGATCTCATGCTGGTTCTCATCCGCGAACACTACGGCCTCGAGGTGGCCGACCTGGTGACGCGCTACCTGCTTCTCGACGGCCGCCCGACCCAATCGCGCTACATGGCCTGGTCGCACCTGCAGAGCACCGACGACACCGTCAAGAAGCTGGAAAAACTGGTCGAGAAGAGCCTGCCCGAGGTGCCGGGCCTGGCCGCCCTGGCCGATACGCTGCACGTCTCGGAAAAGACGCTCGCCCGGCGGGTGCAGCGGGCCACCGGCCAGACGCCCCTGGCGGTGATCCAGGCGGTGCGCCTGCGCCACGCCCAGCACCTTCTCGAGACCACCCGCCTGCCGATCGCCGAGGTGGCGAGCCGGGTGGGTTATGCCGACGCCACGGCGCTCAGGAAGCTCACCCTCAAGAACCTGCGCCTGGCCCCCGGCCAGCTGCGCGGCAGGCGCTGAGCCATGGCGCTGCGCCTGCCTCCCCTGCATGCCCTCGAAGCCTTCGAGGCCGCCGCCCGCCACCAGTCCTTCTTGAAGGCCGCTGACGAGCTGTGCGTCACCCAGTCGGCGATCAGCCACCGCATCCGGCAGCTTGAGGACGACCTCGGGGTCAAGCTCTTTCTGCGCATCAACCGCAACATCGCCCTGACGCCCCAGGGCGAGAGCTATCTCGTCGCCATCCGCAAAGCCCTGGCCGACATCGAACTGGCCACCCGCAGCGTCGTCCATGCCGTGCGCCACACCCTCAAGGTCAGCGTCGCGCCGGCCCTGGGCAGCAAATGGCTGGTCAGCCGCCTGGCCGATTTCCAGCGCCAGCATCCGGATGTGGACCTCATCCTGTCGGCCTCGATCCAACTCGCCAACATCAAGTCCGGCGAGGTGGACGTCGGGGTCCGTTTCGGCCCGGGCAACTGGCCGGGGCTGGTCGCCTACCGGCTGACCGACGAGGTGCTGGTGGCGGTCTGCGCCCCCGACTACCCCGCCCGCATCGGCGGACTCGCCACCCCGGCCGACCTGGCCAAGGCGCGCCTGCTGCGTCACCCCAGCCTGCCCTGGCGTCCCTGGCTCGACGCCGCCGGCCTCGACTGGCCCGAACCCGTCGGCGGCGTCCAGTTCGACGACGCGGTGATGATGATCGAGGCGGCGGCCGCCGGCAACGGCGTGGCGGTCAGCCCGGGGAAGCTGGTCGAACCCTACCTGGCGGCGGGCAGCCTGGTCATGCCCTTTCCCTTCGCGCCCCGGGACCGCGGCTACCATGTCGTCCTGGCCCCGGAATCGGTGGGCAAACCCTGGGTCATGGCTTTCGTCGACTGGCTCATCGCCGCCGCCGGGCCGTCGGCGGAGCGCCCGGCCTGAGGCCTCCCGCCGGCGCCCGGGGGTCTCACGGCGTCAGCGCCAGTTCGCGGCTTTCGGCCCGGAGCGAGGCGATGGCGATGTGCTCCCGGCCGCGGGCCGTGGTGACGACGATTTCGCCCTTGTAAGGGTCGCAGTCGAGATCGACCACGGTGGCGCCGCGAAAGACCGGCTGGGCCGCCACCCGGCCGTCAGTTTTTTCCAGGAACACCGCCTGGCGTTCGCCATTGGTGAATACCGCCGCCTTGGTCGGGGAACAAACGGCGACCAGGGAGCGGGCCTCGTCGTAGCCGACCAGCCGCTTCTGGTCGTTACCCCGGGCGACGGCCAGGATCATCACCCCGGCCAGCAGGCCGAGCAGGGTATAGCCGGCGAGCGCTGAATAGTTCGGGTTTTCCATGCTGTTCTCCTTGGGGTTTATGGCAGCTTCATCGTAAACCCGGGACAAGCCCCGTGGGGCGAGGCTTTTTCATGGCAGGCATGCGGGAAATTCATGTCCGCCCCGGCCTCGCCTGGGAGGGGAAGGCGAGGCGGGATTTGCCGTGGATCAATTCTCATAGTATTACTTATGTGATAATTGACGTGCTTACCGGTTCGTCGGCGTCCCCTCCGCCGCCATGGGAAACCGGATGCCGCCCCGACCGAGGAGATGGAACACGAACGTGCCCGCCTTCTACTCGAAACTCTTCCGGAAAGCCTTTCTTTCCCTGCTGCTGGCTTTGCTGATCTGGCTGCCGGTCTTTTATTGGCTCACCGTTCCCCTCATCAACCGCCTGGCCTACGAGGTCGAGGAAACCGCCGGCCGCACCATCCTGGAAAACGTCGTCCAGATCGTCGCCCAGTCCCACCGGGATCTGGAGGCTTGGCGCCAATCGGCCCTCGAGGCCCACCAGCGCGAACTGAGGACGGTGCTGGACGTGGTGGCGTCCCAGGCCGCCTTGATCGACGCCGAGGTCAAGGCCGGGCGCCTCTCCCGGGAGGCCGGGCGGCGCCAGTTCCTCGACTGGCTGCGCCGGCTGCGCTTCGGCAATGCCGACTACGTCTGGGCGGCGACCCCGGATTCCTTCCTCGTGGCCCATCCCATCCAGGAGTTCGACCGGCGCGACGCACGGGACATCCGCGACACCCGCGGCAACCTGGTGGTGCCGCCCATGGTGGCGGCGGCGCAAAAGGACGGTGAAGGCTTCCTGCCCTATTGGTGGCCCCGCCTGGAAACCGGCCGGGAGGCGGAAAAACTCGGCTATTTCCGGGCGCTGCCGGCCTGGGGGCTAATCGTCGGCACCGGCGTCTATATCGACGACATCGAAGCCGAAATCCGCCGCCGCCGCGAAGCCATGGTGGCCTCCCTGCGCACCTACCTGCACGGGGTGCGCCTGGCCCGCACCGGCTACGTTCTGGTCATGGACGGCCAATTCGACCTGGTGGTTCACCCCTACGCCCGCATCGAGGGGACTTCCGCCGCACGTCTTCCCGTGCCGGGCACCGACCAGAGTCTGGCCCAGCTACTGGCGGCGGCGAGCCGGCGGCCCGACCGCACCACCCACTATCTCTGGAACCGGCCCGAGGATCCCGACAACTACACCTACCGCAAGGTGGCGTGGATGCACTACGTGCCCGAATACGACTGGTATCTCGGCGCCACCGCCTACGTGGACGACCTGGGCACCAGCGGCGACCGGCTGCGGGACCGCATCCTCCTCGCCTTCCTGGCCGGCCTGGCCATCACCGCCGCCGCCGCCTGGTTCTTCATCCGCCGCCTCACGGCGCCCATTCTGCGGCTGGCTGCGGTCGCCCGCCGGAACGACGAAGGCGATCTTTCGGCCGTCGGCGACCTCCGGCGCGACGACGAGATCGGCGACCTGGCCAACGCCTTCAACGGCATGGTCGGGCGCCTGAAGGGGCAGATCGGGCACCTCGAAGAGCGGGTCGCCGAGCGCACCCGGGAGCTCGAGGCCTGGGGCGGCCGCCTGGAAGCCGAGGTGGCAGAGCGGACGGCCGAGGTGCGGGAACCCTCCCCGCCGGCCGCTGGTTCATCGGCGGTGAAGGGTTGGCGGCGGAATCCCCGCCGAGCTTCGAACTCGACATCAAGATCACCGCAGGCACCAACAGCGCCGACGACAAAGCCGCCTACATCGCCGCCGTCTTCGGCGCCATGGCCGACTTTTACGGGCGGCTCGACCCGGCCAGCTACGTCGTCATCCACGACGTGGACGGCCAGGCCTGGGGCTACGGCGGGCGTGCCCAGGCGGCCCGCCGGCCGGCCACCGCCCGGTTGTGAATCCAACCGCAACAGCTAGAATGCCTGACGCATCGATTTTCTTAACCCCTGGAGCGACCGCATGAAATCCACCCTTCTCGCCATCAGCCTTGCCGCCGTGGGCCTTAACGCCCAGGCCGGCGGCTTCACCCTGGAAAGCGCCGACTTCAAGCCCCAAGCCGCCCTCAAGAACGAGCAGGTCTTCAACGGTTTCGGCTGCACCGGCGGCAACGTCTCGCCCGCCCTGGCCTGGAAAAACCCCCCCAAGGGCAGCAAGAGCTTCGCCCTCCTCGTGCACGACCCCGACGCCCCCACCGGCGGCAGCGGCTGGTGGCACTGGGTGGTGGTCAACCTGCCCGCCGACGCCACCCAGCTCCGGGCCGGCGCCGGCAAGGCCGACGGCAGCGCCCTGCCGGCCGGCGCCGCCCAGATCAATACCGATTTCGGCGCCCCGGGCTGGGGCGGCCCCTGCCCGCCGGTGGGCGACAAGCCCCACCGCTACAACTTCACCCTGCACGCCCTCAAGGTGGAAAAACTCGACCTCCCCCCCGGCGCCACCGCCGCCCTGGCCGGCTACATGATTAACGCCAACAGCCTGGGCAAGGCCAGCCTGACCGGGCGCTACGGGCGCAGCAAGTAGTCCCGCCGGGCGCCCCCGAGGCGGCGCTTGGACGCTGGCCTCCGACACCCGGCCCGGGCGGGGCTGGTCCTGAACGGGAGCGGGAGCCGGCGTTTTTCCCGCCCCATCGGTCATCCTATCGGGCACACTGTCCGTCGCGAACGCACGTTACCTCACCAAGGAGAATCCCATGACAAAAGGGTATTGGATCGCCCGCGTCGATATCGCCGATCCTGACAGCTACAAGGCTTACATTGCCGCCAACGCAGAACCGTTCAGGAAGTTCGGCGCCCATTTCCTGGTCCGGGCCGGGCGTTTCGAGAATCCCGAGGGGTCGAGCCGGACGCGCAACGTGGTCATCGAGTTTCCTTCCTATCAGGCGGCGCTGGATTGTTGGCATTCGCCGGAATACCAGAAGGCCATTGCCCTCCGCCTGCCCCCCGTGTCGACGATCGATCTGGTCATCATCGAAGGCTACGACGGGCCGCAACCCTCCTGACACCCGGGCCGGGCGTTGCTTCGGGAGCGACGCCCGGCCCGCCTGTGCCCGGCAAGCGGCACATAAAACCGAGCCGATTGGCCGAGTTCAAAGGGGTCGGCGCAGCAATGGCCGCTGTCCCGTCAAGAAAAACCCCGGTGACCCCGGCGGCGGCTTGTCATGCCGCCCCTTCCTGCCATGCCACCGCGGCAAACTGCATGGATTCGCCATGCCGCCGCAGCGTTGCTTCGTCGGGCGACACCGCCAGATACCAGGTCTGTCGCTCGGCATAGGGCCTGGGTCTGGCGAAACCCCTGGGGGTGAGCAGGGCGCTGCACCACGACGGCCGCGGATCCCGAACCGATTGATAGACGATGGCGCCGACCCCGGCCTCCCGGGCAACCCGCGCCAACTGCTGGGTTGGCCCGTAATCCGCGGGGTGTTGCCAGATCGCGCCGTCGGCGGCGAAGGGCGGGCGCCGCAGATCCACCGCCTGGGCGGCAAGGGCGACCCGGAAGGCGGTGTGCGCCACCGGTTCGAGGCGCTTGAGATCGACGGCGTCGTGGAGAAACTTCCAGCGCCAGTAGCCCAGTTCCGCGCCCGCCGTCCTGACCGATTCCGCGCCGTAGAACACGCCGGGATCGGTCACCGCCCGAAAACGCGACCCGCCCCGCTCGGGGTGATAACGGAAGGGGGTGGCGAGCAGATAGTCGAGTCCGGCCGTGTCGTCCGGCCGGGCGGGCTTGCTCCCTTCCAGCAGGGCTTCCAGGACATCCTGCTCGCCGCGGTTGTCGACCAGTTTCATGGTGGCCGCGATGTGCTGCGACTCCACCAGGCGCCAGGCGTCGCCCCGCCAGGCGAACGCCTCAGACGAGACCGCGGGAGGCGTCCAGGTAGTGAACGACACGGACCAGCCCTTCTGTTTGCCGCAGGAGGTCGACCGGGCGGCCGTTGAGGCCCCGGTTTTCGCTGTTGAGCCACTGGCGCGCCGTGGACTCATCGCCGACGATGGAATCGAGGGAACGGAAGACGCGCACAAACAGCAGGGCGAACTCCCATTCCTTGCGGCGCTGGTCGAGGGTGTACCCGCCGGCGTACAGGCGGGTCACGGTCGGCGGGCTGACGCCCAGAATCTTGGCGAGCAGGGCACGCGAGATGCCCAGCCGTTCCGCCGCCCGGGCCACGGCCTTGCTCAGCACCGACGATGGATCAGGCTTTGCCGCAAGATTGCTGGGAGATACGAGCATCACCGGGCTCCTTTTCTATGGAAATAATTATACACAATTTTTTCTATGGAAATAACGCAACCAGCGTCGTACCCCCTGGATAGCCGACGCATGCCCCCCACCCAACCCCACGGCAAGGGGTAATGCCGATGCGCTGGCAACTCGAGACGCGAAGGCGAGCCGACGACAGTACTGCGGCACGGCAAGGCGAAGCCGACAACGTCACGGTGGCAAGCGAATTGGCATGCGCCGCCCCAGGCCAAAGGCATGGGTGCCAAGGGCGTTGCGGGCTGCCCCTCGCCACCCGCCGAGCAGATGGGAACCCGGCGCCGTAGCGGCGGCGAGCGTTTTTTTCCGGCGGCAGTTACCATTCGTCCCGGGGCGCCCGAAATAACGGGGGAGACGGCCGGAGTTGGCCCGCCGAAGCTCCTTCGACCAACCGGCGCGACGCCGGCCGTGCGCCGGCCCATTGAAGCAGCGCAGCGCCGCTGGACGGCGTGAAACGAGAAAGGCCCGTGTTTGAGCTGATTTTCGAAGTCATCGGCGAATTTCTTCTGCAAATTGCCGTCGAAGCCCTCGCCGAGATGGGCTTGCGCTCCTTGCGCGAGCCGTTTGCCAAGGCCCCCAATCCGTGGCTGGCGGCGCCCGGGTATTTGGTCTTCGGCGCCGTTGCCGGGGGCCTCAGCCTCCTGGTCTTTCCCTCGCCCCTGGTCGGCGGCGGCCTGCGCTTGGCCAACCTGCTGGTGACGCCCGTCCTGGCGGGGTTGGCCATGGCTTGGCTGGGCGCCTGGCGGGTCCGCCGGGGTCAGGAGGTGTTGCGTCTCGACCGCTTCACCTATGGCTACCTGTTTGCCCTGGCGCTGGCGCTGGTCCGATTCGGGTTCGCCCGGTGAGTCCCCGCCCGGGCCGGAAAGCCCGGCGGCCGACTGCCGGGCCCGGGGCATGAACACGCGGCCCAGGATTGCCCGCCGGGCCGACTATCGCTTATCGTTCTTCCCTCTCATCCAACTTCCGCCATGCCCACTCTCGGTCTCGATCACTACAATCTGCGTGCCCCCCGCCCCGTGATGGCGGCCCTGCGCGCCTTCTATTGCGAGGTCGTGGGCCTGACCGAGGGTCCGCGGCCGCCTTTCGAAAGCTTCGGCTACTGGCTCTACGCCGGCGCCCAGGCGGTGCTGCATTTGTCGGAAACCCGCAGCGGCGAGGCAGCGCCGGCCCCCGCCGGAAACTTCGATCATGCCGCCTTCGCCTGCCGGGGGCGGGCCGAATTCGAGGCGCGCCTCGCCCAGCAGGGGGTGCCCTACCGCGTTGCCCGGGTGCCCGGCAGCGGCGAAGTCCAGATTTTCTGCCGCGACCCCGCCGGCAACGGGGTCGAACTCAACTTTCCCGCCGCCGAGGCCTGATCCCCCGGCCGTCGAGCCATCCCCCATGCCCCAAGCCCTCCTTTACCACATCCCGGTCTGCCCCTTTTCCCAGCGCGTCGAAATCCTGCTGGCACTGAAGGGGCTGTCCGGCGCCGTCGGCTTCCACGTCGTCGACATCACCCGCCCCCGCCCACCCTGGCTGCTGGCCAAGACCCGCGGCACCACGGCGCTGCCCGTGCTGGAAACGGCCGATGGCCGGGTGCTCAAGGAAAGCCTGGTCATCATGCAGTACCTGGAGGATGTCTTTCCCGCCCCCCCGGTGGCCCAGCGCGACCCCTACCGGCGGGCAGTGGAAGGCATGCTCACGCGGTTCGAGGGCGACTTTTGCAACCAGGGCTACGCCTACGTAATGAACCAGGATGCCTCCCGGCGGGAATCGTTCCGCGCCGGCATGCTGCGCCAGTTCGAGCGGCTCGACGATTTTCTCGGCGAACACAGCCCCGATGGCGACTTTCTGTTCTCGGCTTTCGGCTGGGCCGAGGCGGTGTTCACGCCGCTATTCATGCGCTTTTGGTTCCTCGAGTATTACGAAGGCTTCGCCCTGCCCGCGACGCCCCGGTTCGCCCGGGTGCGCCGCTGGCGCGACGCCTGCCTGGCCCATCCGGCCGCCCAGCAGGTGAGCCGCGAGGAAATCGTCAAACTGTATTACGACTACGCCCGGGGCGCCGGCAACGGCGGCCTCTTGCCCGGGCGCCGGGTATCGTCGTTCGCCCCGGCCCCGCCCTGGCCAGGCCGGCCCTGGCCCCCTGCCGACAAATACGGCCCGGCAGCCAGCGACGCCGCACTGGGACTTGTGCCGGGCTGAGCCGCCGGTACGATGCCGCTGGCAAACGAAAGCTTGACCCTGCTGGCTTGAGGGCTATAGTGAACCTAGCTCGCCACCGACAACACTTCAAAGGCAGCCACAACAATCACAACACCTCGTCACCCCACGGTTGACCCCGTGACAATCATTTCTGGCTGATTGCCGAAGGAGGTGCGATGCTGTCATTGCAAGACGTAATCGACTACTGCGACCTCAACGAGGGCGAAATCGCAGCGGTCGCCGAACACGAACACATTCCCCTCACCGTCGCCGCCGAAGTGGGCGATGTGCTGCTGAGTTCGCCGGAAGGCGTGGTCAAGCTGCACACGATGATTATCGAGAACATGGAGCACGCCCTGGAACGCGGTCAGACCGATCACGTCCAGGAACTGGTCTGTACCTACCGCCATTTGCAGCGCACCCACCCGCTTCCGGTGGCGCTCTGCCCCTAACCTCCTCCCCTGAGGATTGGCCGGCATCCGACCGGCCCAAGCCCGGCCCTGCATGGACGGGCTTTTTTTCGCCGGGCGCCGGGGCTCAGATTTTTTCGCTGCTGTAACCGTGCTCCACGGCGTAGAGGGCGGCCTGGACCCGGCTCGAGATGTTGAGCTTCTTGAAGATGTTCTGGATGTGGATTTTGACCGTGCTTTCGGCCAGTTCGAGGGCCCGGGCGATTTCCTTGTTGGTGTCGCCGCGGGCGAGGCAGCCGAGGATTTCCTTTTCCCGCGGGGAAAGGCGCTCCTGCTCGACGGGAGCGTGGCTTTCGCCGACGTGGGCGCGAAAGCCCCGGACCAGCTTGGTGGTCATTTGCGGCGAGATCACCGATTCGCCCTGGGCAACGCGATGGATGGCGTCGACCAGGGTTTCGGTTTCGATGTTCTTGACCAGGTAGCCGGCGGCTCCCGCCTTGAGGCATTCGACCAGGTCTTCGGTGTCTTCCGAGACGGTGAGCATGAGAACATGGGTTTCGGGGACTGTTTCGCTGATGAACCGCACCGCCTCGCGGCCCGAAATGCCTTGCATGTGGAGGTCGAGAAGGACGACGTCAGGTTTGAGCGTCTGCGCCCGCTTGACTCCTTCGAGGCCGTCGCAGACGTCGTCCACCACCTCGAATTCAGGGTGGCGCTGGAGCAGCGACTTGATGCCGCGGCTAAAGAGGACGTGGTCGTCCACGATCAATACCCGGATTCTTTTTTCCATTGCGTTCTCCTTGTTTTCCCTGAACTCGCTAGATCGCCAGGACGACGCGGGTGCCTTCCCCGGGCTTGGATTCGATCGAACAGCGGGCCCCCACCCGGCCGGCCCGCTCCTGCATGATTTTGAGGCCGACGTGGCGGCCCGATTGGTCACTCGGAACCACCGGGTCGAAACCCACGCCATCGTCGCGGACTTCGACCAGGGTGCCGCGCTCGTCGCGCTCGACGACCACCCGCACCTGGGATGCCATGGCGTGTTTGCGGATGTTGGAAAGGGACTCCTGGATGATGTGCATGACCTGAACCAGGCTGTCCGGCGGCAAGGGGGTGCCGCTGCCGTGGATGGCGAAGGCCGTGGCGATGCCGGTTTGGCTTTCGAAGCGGTCGAGGCTGGCGCGGATCGCCGAATCGAGGTCGGTCTGGTTGACCCGGGTACGGAAATGGACGAGCAGTTCGCGGATGTCTTCGTAACTTTCCTGGACGCCTTCGCGGATCTGGTCGACGGTGGCCTGGAATTCTTCCGGACGCTCCTTGTCCAGGGAGTCCTGCAGGAGCTGGACCTGGATGTTGAGGAAGGCCAGCCCCTGGGCGATGGAGTCGTGCAGTTCCTGGGCGAGCAGGTTGCGCTCCTCGGAAATCGCCAACTCCCGCTCGCGGGAGCGCAGGCGCTGGTTCTCGACGGCCACCCCGAGGTGTTGGCCGAGGGTTTCGAGGAGGCAGATCTCGGGCCGGGTCAATTCCCGCGGCTCGCGGAAAAACAGGTTGAAGACGCCGCACATCCGCTTGTTGTGGCTGATGGTGAATACGGCGGTGGTCTGCTGGCCGTCGCGGGTGCAGGTACCCAGGGACATTTCCGGCGGCGGCCGCTGCGGGCGGATGACGATGGGGGTGGCGGTGTCGAGCACCTTGCCGCACACGCACTGGCCGCGATGGATGACGTGTTCGCAGGCGCGGAATTCGGCGGACATGCCCTCCTGGGCGACGAGGAAGAGGTCGTCGCCGCCCGCCGAGCACAGGCGTACCGTCGCGCCGTCGGCCCGGGCGGCGGCCTTGACCCGCTTGATGAAGCCGGAACAAAGCGTTTCGATGCTGGCCGGCTCGTTGAGGAAGGCCGCCACTTCGTAGAGCAGGCCGAGTTCGAGATTGCGCGCTTCGAGGGAGCTGGTCTTGGCGGCAACCCGCTCTTCCAGCGTGGCGTAGAGTTTCTGCAGATGCTCGGCCATGCGGTTGAAGCCCCGGGTGACGAGGCCGAATTCGTCACGGGTCTCGATCGCCAGGCGGACCGAGAAATCGTCGCCGGCCATGCGCTTGATGCCGTCGTAAAGCCGGTCAAGGGGGCGGATAA
The DNA here is from genome assembly GCA_009469675.1 of Azonexaceae bacterium. GTDB lineage: Bacteria > Pseudomonadota > Gammaproteobacteria > Burkholderiales > Rhodocyclaceae > SSSZ01. The sequence goes on from SSSZ01000060.1 coordinate 86,009, forward strand.
CGAGAACGAAGAAGAAGCGGATGAGAATAATGGTGCCAAGCAAGGCCAAGGCCAGCAGGGCGATCTGGAACATGCGCTGGAGGTTGGCGCTGAAGGCGTAGTTACGCTCCATGCGCTGGACGAGGCGGTCGATGTCGTGGACAAAGCCGGGAATCCATTGTTCGTAGCGGGAGACGGCGAGGAAGCGGTGGGTGCGGTCGGTGGCCTGGAGGTAGTCGTCGAGGATGGGCCGGCCGATCTGCAGCCAGTCGGCACGGATGGCCTGGATGCTACTCAGGACTTCGGGGTCGCGGGGCGGTGCCAGGGGGCGCATGGGATCGCCCTGTTCGAGGTCGCGCAGAACCTGCTCGAAGCGTTCGATCTCGCCGCCGATTTCGATGGCGGCGCTGTGGGCGCTGATGTCCTCGGCGGCGCTGCGGGCCATCAGGTAGCCCAGACGGTAGGAACGCATGCGCTGGCTGCCGGCGTCGTTGATGGCGGCGGCGCTGCCCTCCAGTTGCCAGGAAACGAGCAGGGTCAGCCCGATGGCAACGACCGAGACGATGAAAAAAAGCACCAGCAGGCCGGTGATCTTGTTGGCCAGGCGCTGGGGGATGTCACCGGGCGGGCCGGCGGCGACCAGGTCGCTCATGCCCGGACCGTCGACTGACAGCGCAGCAAGTCCGCCCCGTGAACGGAAAAACCCCTCGCCGGGTGGCGAGGGGAAGGGGGGTGCCACGGCAACAGCAACCGTGGGGGATACATCGTTAGGCCCGACGTTTGGCACGCACCACCTGATAGGAACGACCCAGGTAATTGAACGGCGCGGTCCAGATATGCACGAGCCGCGAGAACGGGAAGAGCAGGAAGACGGTCATGCCGAACACCATGTGCACCTTGAAGACGGTGTCGACGTTGTCGAGTAGCTCGGGCTTGGGGTTGAGGGTGAGGATGCTCTGCACCCAGCCCGACAGGGCCAGCATGGCACCCGGATCGGCGTGGTTGGCGTGGCCCACCGAGACGGGGATGGTGGATAGGCCGAGGAGCAGCGTCACCATCAGCCAGGACAGGATGAAGATATCCATGTAGCGGCTGGCGGCCCGGATGCGCGGGTTGAACATGCGGCGCAGCCAGAGGACCGAACCGCCGATCAGGCACATCAGGCCGAAGACCGAACCGGCCGAAATGGCCAGCCACTGGTGCTGGATGTCGGAGACGCCGAAAGCCAGCCAGAGGGCGTGGGGCAGGACGAGGCCAGCAAAGTGGCCGCCGAAGATCGACAGGATGCCGATGTGGAAGAAGTTGCTGGCGAAAACCATGTTGCTCTTGGAAAGCAGCATGGAGGAATCGGTCTTCCAGGTGTATTGCTCGTTGTCGTAGCGGATCCAGCTGCCGACGATGAAGACCGTGAGGACGATGTAGGGGTAAATCGAAAAGACGATTTTCGAGAGGTTCATGGTGGTTCTCTCCTCAGGCTGCCAGCTTGACCAGCGAGCCGTGGTTATCGATGATGCGGACGAGGGGGGCGTAGGGGCTGCCCGCCTTTTCCAGATTGGCGGCGATGACCTTGAGCACCTTGCCGGCGTCGCCGAGGAAGACCTTGGCCTCGTCTTCCCGCAGTTCGGAGACGAATTCCAGGAGAAGCGGCAGGAAATCGGGCAACTCCGTTTCGGCATGGGTGAAGCCGAAGGTCTTGAGGTACTCGGTAAGGTCGATGAGGGCCGGACCGCGGGTCTTTTCCTCGCCGAAGATGTGGTGCGTCAGGTGCAGGCTGTGTTCGGCCGTCAGGTCAAAGGTCTGGACATAACGGGCCTGGGCCTCGGTGGGGTCAAGGGCGAGCAGCGCCTCGATGAACTGGGCGATGCCCAGGCGCTCGTCCGGCGAGAAGACCTGGTCCCGGTCAAGGCCGAGCACCAGGTCGCGGGCGCCGCCCGCCCCGGCCTCGGCGACGGCCTGGCGGATTTCGCCAAGGACGACGTCCGAGGGGTAGTCGAGGAGCACCGAAAGCAGTTTGAAGACTTGCATGGCGGCTCCTTAGTAATCCCGCGGCGCGGCGAAGGGGGCGAGTTCCCGCGGCTCGATGGTTTCCTTGCGGCGCTCCGGGAAGAGGGAGTTGGCCGAAATGCCGGCGGAGGAATCGTTACCGAAGGTGAAGCCGTTCTGGCCCTGGAAGCCGTGGTAATCCTCGATCTGCATTTCCTGCTGCGAGGTCGGGATGACGAAGCGGTCTTCGTAGTTGGCGATGGCCAGGTAGCGGTACATGTCCTTGGCCTGGGCTTCGGTGAGGCCGGCGGCGACCAGCGGCCGGGTGTCGGGGGTGCCTTCGACGTGGATCGACCGCATGTAGGAGCGCATGGCGATCAGGCGGTTGAGCGCCGAAACGATGTACTCCTCCTTGCCCGCCGTCATCAGGTTGGCCAGGTACTTGACCGGCAGGCGCATGGCCTCGGCCTTGGGAATGCAGCCATCGGATTCGGTGGGCAGCTTCTTCTGGTCGATCTGCGACTGCACCGGCGAGAGCGGCGGCACGTACCACACCATCGGCAGGGTGCGGAACTCGGGGTGGAGCGGGAAGGCGATCTTCCAGTCGACGGCCATCTTGTAGATGGGCGACTTTTGCGCCGCCTCGATCCACGACTGGGGAATGCCGTCGGCCTTGGCCTGGGCGATCACCTTCGGGTCGAAGGGATCGACGAACATGTCGAGGTGGGCCTTGTAGAGGTCCTGGTCGTTTTCCGTGCTGGCGGCGTCAAGCACCTTGTCGGCGTCGTAGAGGATAATGCCGTTGTAGCGGATGCGGCCGACGCAGGATTCGGAACAGATGGTGGGCAGGCCGGATTCGACGCGGGGGTAGCAGCCGATGCACTTCTCGGCCTTGGACGACTCCCAGTTGAAGAAGACCTTCTTGTAAGGACAGCCCGAGATGCACATGCGCCAGCCGCGGCAGCGGTCCTGGTCGGCGAGGACGATGCCGTCCTCCTCGCGCTTGTACATGGCGCCCGAGGGGCAGGAGGCGACGCAGGCCGGGTTGATGCAGTGGTTGCAGATGCGCGGCAGGTAGAGATGGAAGGTGTTCTGGAACTCCTTGTACATCTCCTTCTCCATGTTGGAGAAGTTCTGGTCCTTGGCCCGCTTGTGGAACTCGCCGGCCAGATCGTCTTCCCAGTTCGGACCCCAGGTGATCTTGTCCATCTTCTCGCCGGTGATGAGGGAAATCGGGCGAGCCGTCGGCGCCGCTTCGGAAAGGGGCGCGTTCTGCAGGCGGGCGTGATCGTAGGTGAAGGGTTCGTAGTAGTCGTCGATCTGCGGCATGTTGGGGTTGGCGAAGATCTGGATGATCTTCTTCAGGCGGCCCCCTGCCTTGAGTTCCAGCTTGCCGTTAATCTTGGTCCAGCCGCCCTGCCACTTCTCCTGGTTTTCCCATTCCTTGGGGTAGCCGATGCCGGGCTTGGACTCGACGTTGTTGAACCAGACGTACTCGACCCCCTTGCGGTTGGTCCAGACGTTTTTGCAGGTCACCGAGCAAGTGTGGCAGCCGATGCACTTGTCGAGGTTGAACACCAGCGCGAATTGAGCGCGAATTTTCATTTCTTTCTCCTAAGTTCCGTATGCGTCACGCTCAGCGCTTGCCGATGCCCTTGGGGTTGCGTTGGGCTTCGCGCTCCGGCGTCAGCGGACGTTCCAGCCAGTCGATATCCTTGTCCTCGACCTTGTGCAGGACGACCTGCTCGTCGCGGTTGCAACCGACGGTGCCGTAGTAGTTGAAGCTGTAGGCCAGCTGGGCGTAGCCGCCGACCATGTTGGTGGGCTTCACGACAACGCGGGTCACCGAGTTGAGGATGCCGCCGCGCTTGCCGGACGACGGGCTGCCCGGGACGTTCACGTTCTTTTCCTGGGCGTGGTACATGAGGGCCATGCCGCGGGGAACGCGCTGGGAAACCACGGCGCGGGCCATGGTGGCGCCGTTGCCGTTGATGGCTTCCACCCAGTCGTTGTCGGCGATGCCGACGGACTTGGCGTCATCTTCGGAAATCCAGACGTACGGGCCGCCGCGGAACAGCGTCAGCATCCGCAGGTTGTCCTGGTAGCTGGAGTGGATGCCCCACTTGGAGTGCGGCGTGATCCACGACAGGGTCAGGTGCGGCTTGCGGCGCACGCTGTCCGGCACCTGTTCGTGGGCCTTGAGGTCCACCGGCGCCTTGAAGACGCAGAAGCCTTCGCCGAAGTCGAGGAACCACTCGTGATCCTGGTAGAAGTGGGCACGGCCGGTGAGCGTCCGGAAGGGAATGTGCTCGTGGATGTTGGTGTAGCCGGCGGTGTAGG